>DASZBR010000025.1:0-73959 GCA_035943935.1 Gammaproteobacteria bacterium | reverse complement strand
CAGCCAATCACCTATAAATTTTAATTTTTCTTCTCGCGCATTCGTTTTCTTCCATCCCATGAGTAACACCTCGCTTTTCTAGCTAAAAGTGTTACCGATGATCCCGGTTTAGAGTGTTACCTATCAACCCGGTTTGTACCCTTCGCGGCCCCTCTCCCATTCGGGAGAGGGGAAAACACTGAAATCATGCTTTTTATCCTACTATTTGTAATAGGATCCGAACGGTATAAGGGTGATGTTATAATTCGCCTAAGAACACACCAAAAATCAGAGTAATGAGGAGGTCTTATGAAAGCCACCTACTTCAAAGCCATCAACTTATTCTCGCAGGCTTCTACAGAAAGTCTCGACACACTATCGCAATTCACCCAACGCAATTTTTATAAAAAAAATAATTTGCTGTTGGATTATGACCAATCGAAAAATACGTTCTTATATGTCATGAGCGGCTGGATTAAATTGTTTAAAGAAACTAGCGATGGCGTAGAAGTCATCGTCGATGTCATCACTCAAGGTCATTTTTGTGGCGAAAAATTTATGTTTGACGCAACTGAAAAAGAACCGTACAAAGCACTCTCTATTTCCGATGTTGAATTTCTTACCATGCCTACACACATCATCAAAAAATTAATTTCCACTGATCATATTTTCGCATTACATTTTTTGCGCGCCACACTGGAAAAACAACAACACAACAATAATCACCGCGAACATCTCACCATGCAAAATGCGACTGAACGAATCGCGTGTTTTATATTACGATTGCTCGACAGCAAAAAAAAACTGACGCTGCAATTACCGTATGATAAAACACTGCTAGCATCTCATCTCGGCATGCGCCCCGAAACTTTTTCACGCGCACTTAAAAATCTCAGCAAACAATGCGGCGTTCATGTTCAGGGCGGAAACATTAATATCGATCATCCTGACAATTTAATTCGCTATGTTTACGAACATTGCTCGAATATCACTCCATGCAATCTGCACTAAACCAATTCTTCCTCATGACACTGAGAAGCAGGTTTATATAATAAATCCGTTAATTCCAAGGGATCCGGAATACGACGAAGCACATCTCCCATGGAAAGCACTCCAGATAAATGCTGATTTTTATCGCGAACGAGAATACGGCGTATGCCATGTTTGTTCATCAAATAAAGCGCACACTGCAAAATATCATCTTCATTACAAACTATGACATTTCTCGACATAATATCTGTAATGGGAAGTTTGCTGAGATCTTTATTTAATGCAACGGCACGAACCAAAATGTCCCGGTCAGTGATAACACCAACAACATGCTTTTCATCACCGATGGGTAAAAAACCACAACCAACGCCTCTCATCTTTTCGACTGCATCTAACACGGTCGCGCACTCATGCAACATAATAGGCCGCCTTGTCATCACTCGTGAGATATCCATGTTGAGCCCTCCTCTTGGAAGTTTCAAAACACAGAGAAATCATATCAATTTTTGACGAAGTTGCCTTTGACTTAAGTCAAGAAGCCTGGAGATTTTTACTCGTTACTTCCCCACAACCCCTGCTTAATAAATGACGCGCTAAATCGATCGTTTTCAAACGCATGTTGTCCAAAAGGGTGTTTGCTCATCGTAGAAAGATTAATAGTATCTTCATCGGAATTATTACCTTTACTGGTATCAGTGATATCTTCTGCAGTAGCAGAATTATCTGGGGCTTGTCGTAACTCTTGCTCCAACGTCGGCGCTGTGAGTGCAATTTTTTGTGCCGTTGCATTATTCGACGTGGTTGTGGCAGTTAAATCCTGACCTAATGTCGGCATAATAATTTCTGCCGCGGGCGTAACATTTGGGGATAGTGCATTTGTTGGTGTAGTCGCATCAGCGAATTTTCGCTCGGCTGCAAGTTTCACTGCCGGAGAAACTGGAGCGGGTCGTAGCACGTAAACCGTATTTGTCTGAGGTTGTGGAACATTCTCAAGTGAAAATTCTTTAAGAACATAACTCACGATAAATAGACCGAATGTAAAAAGAAGTGCAACATTGGTAATGGTTGACGCTAAGTGTTTTTTTGCTGCCGCATCCATAATAATCCTCCGACTTAAACGTAATTAATTACTGCCCCACGTGTGTAACTTCACCGGTAAAAGAACGGAAATCTAGACCACCCACTCCGCCCTGAAAAATAAATCTGCCACCCAAGTGTACATTATCCCCCGGGAGTAACACATGAGAACCCCCATCTCCATCTACTTCTACAACATTACCTGTTTTTTGCACAACCTGACCAATAACAATTGAATTATGATTCTCTTTCTCAATCGCTGCAAAAGTTGGCTTATCACTTACGAAGCTATCAGCGCTTGCATCCTTGGCATTCAACGTTATCAAACCATTACCTGTGAGAGTAGCATCTGTAGTAGTTGAATTAAAATTAATACCGTTGTTGATCGTTGTTCCTGTATTTGAATTACTGCCACCGACTGTGGTTGGCGTTATCGTTGGAGATGTTGTTGGAATAGTTGTTGGAGTTACTGTTGTAGGAGTTAGTGTAAATGTTGGCGTTGTCGTTGGTACTGTTTTTGGAGTAATTATCGGCGTAATTTCTGGTGTAGTTGTTGGCGTAACTGCTTGAATAGTAGCTGGTGATGTTATCGGAGTAATCTTTGGTGTAGTTGTTGGAGTAATTGTCGGTACAATTGTTGGTGCTTCTGGCGGCATAATGATATTACCTATATTTCTATTTTCACCACTACCAGAATTTCTACCAACACCGTCACCCCCACGATCTTTTTCATCAAAATCTTTATTACCATGATCTCCATGGCCATTATCCTTATTACCGTTGTTCTCATTACCATTATTTCTATTACCCTCATCTTTATTACCACCTAAATCTTTATCAAACCCTTTAGGATTTTTGTCCTTATCTATTTCTACTACTTTAGGTGCAGGAGTAATCACAGGCGCAACAGTGAGTTTCGCTAAATCTTCAACCGTATGCAGAACAACTTCACCACTCTTTCCAATCGACATCATTTCAGCTTCAGGTGCACCCGTCGTCGAAACTAATCCATCTAATACTTTCTTCGCCGTATCTGCGGACATCAATACTTTCCCCGATTCCGTCGAGGGTTTCACATCAATTTTTTTATCATCCACACCAAGATGGATCAATTTATCTCCATGTAAATCTACGGTATTTACTGTACCCGATGCTAAAGATACTTGAGACGACGTCGCTTGAATAACACTGTGTTCTTCAGCATGCGGCGCAACCATTGAATGTATTCCCAAATCTTTTGAACTATTTTCCGCTTCACTTCCAGGATTAATGCTTCCTACAACAGGCGCTGAACCATGCGGTGAATTATTTTGACCTACGTTATTTTGATGCGTCTTCGCAATCATACCTGCAACATCAGCATCTGATTTTTTAGGATCAGAAGAAATAGCAGGAACAGACACAGGCATTACTGGAGAAGTAATGACAGGTGACGGAACAATAACTGGTGGTAGAGCAACAATCGGTAGCGGAGTGATAACTGGTGGTGGAGCAACAATCGGTGGCGGAGTGATAACTGGTGGCGTCGGAGCGACAACAGGGCTATCTGTTATAGGTCTAGGTGGAAGACACCCTCCTGCGAAACACACTGGAATCACAAGATTGCATATCAAAATACCGAACCCAAAACATAACGAAAAACGAATGATTTTTTTTACAACCGTTGTGTTTGCATCATCCATGAAAGATCCTCTCCGCGTATTACCCGTAAAAACTTCCCCACAATCCTGCAAATAATCCGAATACAGAAGTCACCGCTAAAATAATTCCAACAATAACCGCGTAACTATTTTTGAGTCTGTATTCTTCAGGTAATGTTTTTCTTGCGAGCAGATATAAGAAGCCTAATACAATCGGTAATAATAACGCATTCATGACCTCTACCGCTACACTTAAACTCACAAGATTAATAATTCCTGATGCAACAATTATTGCGCCGACAATTAATACCGCCGTATAGATTCCATAAAACCACGGCGCATCCTTGGGTTGATCTTGTAATGAGCGGCGAAATCCCATGACTTCACCTAATCCCCACGCAGCCGTTAATGACACCACAATTGTCGCCACCATCGCAGCGCCACTCATCCCGATCGCAAATAATAATTTTCCCGCAAATTCACCTAAACTCGGCGTTAACGCTTGGCTAATTTGATGAACCGTATTTAACGGCGCATTCGGATTTGTTTTTCCAATCGTCGCAGCCGTTGCAATTAACACACACGCCATAACTAATTGTGTAATCAATGCACCTATTGCCGTATCCCATCGCGCAGGTTTCAAATGTTTTGTTGTTAAACCCTTATCTAATACAGCCGATTGCTGATAAAAAATCATCCACGGCATAATCACTGCACCCACATTGCCTGCCGCTAAATATAAATACGAGCTATTATTCCATGGCACACTAACTAAGCCTTGCATAAGTTCATGAATATTCGGATGAGAATCCCACGCCACCCAAATAAATACCAATTCAAATAATCCCAAAAAAATCGCGATACGCTCAACAGTATGATAGGAACCTGTCCACGCCATAACAATTAAAAATGCAACGACGATAAATAAAGTCTTCCACGCGGCAACGCCAAATAATAAACCCACACCCGCTAAACCACTGAATTCTGAAAGTATTGCGCCGATACAAGAAATAATTAATGTCGAGACAGATAACCACGCCCACGCACTTCCAAATTTGGCTTTAATTAATTCGCCATGCCCCATGCCTGTCACTAAACCTAATCTCACGGTCAGTTCTTGAGCTATATATAGAATAGGTATCAAGATAAGTTGTAGCGCGAGTAATTTATATCCCCACACCGCGCCACTTTGTGCAGCCGTAATCAAACTACCTGCATCCGTATCTGCAAGCATGACGACTAAACCCGGACCAATGACAGCTAGCCAGGGTAATAACCATCGTTGTTGATTAAGTTGCATATTTGAGTATCCTATGTTTTTTTTGGTCCACTAACGGGAATACTATGACGATATTTCATTTACCTGATCTCGGCGAAGGTCTTGCCGAAGCAACTATCCATGAATGGCATGTTAAAACAGGCGATGCTGTCAAAACAGATCAATTAATGGTTTCCGTAGAAACCGCCAAAGCTGTCGTCGAAGTTCCTTCACCGTATGATGGCGTTATTAAACAACTGTTTGGTAAAGCCGGCGATGTCATCAAAACAGGTGAAGCGTTAATTGAAATTGAAACGCACTCCGCGACTGCAACCGTAGCAGGTAAATTAGAAACCAGCGATATTATTTTAGAACCCGAAACGTTCACACAAGCTAACACAACTTCTGCGTGGCAATCAAACGCCGAAAAGCTCTCGGGAATTCGTTTGAGCATGGCACAAAATATGCGTCGTGCCGCTGATGAAGTTGTCTCTGCCAGTATTTTCGATGAGGCTGATATTAGTGCGTGGCCTGAGAAAACAGACATTACCGCCCGTTTAATTCAGGCTGTTTGCTATGCCTGTCAAAAAGAGCCCAATCTTAATGCGTGGTTTGACGGCCGTCAGCAGAAAAAATTAGTTCACAAAGAAGTCCATTTGGGACTAGCGCTTGATACCCCGCAAGGTTTATTAGTGCCTGTTATTAAAAACGCTGAGAAAAAATCCGCTGAGCAATTACGTGAAACGATCAATCAATTTAAAAATTCCCATTTAACACCTGACCACTTCCAAGGCGGGACGATATCGTTATCTAATATAGGCACGATGGCTGGATATTTTGCAACGCCTATCGTATTACCTCCCACAGTAGCGATTATTGCGTCGGGCAAAATCAACAAACAGACCAAGAAATTACCCCTCTCTATTAGCTTTGATCACCGGATGGTGACAGGTGGTGAAGCGTCGAGATTCTTGGGTGCGATGATGGAAGCGCTGGCGAAATAGGGGAAAACTATAGACAGTATCCAAATACCCCGGTAAAATCGCCCATCTTTTGATACTTATATATAGCGAGAATAGTGTTATGGCAGTCCAAAAATCGCGTAAATCGCGTTCCCGAACAGGCAAAAAACGTTCACATATGGCCCTTAAGTCGCCAACCTTGAGCATTGACCCAGAAACAGGCGAAGTTCATCGCCGTCATCACATTACCCCGACCGGCTACTATCGCGGTAAACAAGTCATTAAACCCAAAGAAAAAGCCGAAAGCGCCGCCGAATCTGCTGAAGGCTAGCATGCCGACCATCCGTATCGCGCTAGATGCAATGGGAGGTGACCGCGGTCCCTCAGTTGTTGTCCCCGCCGCGCTGCGAATGGTCGAAGCACATCCAGACCTCGAACTTATCCTCGTCGGTAACCCTGAGAAAATCAAAAAACATCTCAAAAATCGATCATCTCCTCGACTCAGTATTCACGCCGCTTCTGAAGAAATCGCAATGGACGAATCTCCTGCGACCGCCCTTCGTTCGAAAAAAGATTCCTCCATGCGCATTGCCATCAATCTTGTCAAAGATAATCACGCACAAGCCTGTGTCAGCGCAGGAAACACTGGCGCACTTATGGCTATCGCGCGATTTGTACTAAAAACCTTACCCGGAATAGACAGACCAGCGATATGCGGCTTAATTCCGACACGTTCAGACAAATTAATTCGCTTTTTAGATTTAGGCGCAAACGTCGATTCTAAACCTGAACATCTTTTGCAATTTGCCCTAATGGCAACCATTTTATCTAGCTTAGTGGATAAGATTGATAATCCCACCGTAGGCTTATTAAACATTGGCCATGAAGATATTAAAGGCAACGAATTAGTCAAACAAACAACCATATTATTACAAAGTAATTCGGCTATTAATTACAAGGGATATGTTGAAGCCGATGAAGTCTATAGCGGCAAAACGGATATTGTTGTATGCGATGGATTTGTAGGAAATGTTGCATTGAAAGCCAGCGAAGGCACCGCAAAATTAATTCAGCATTTTCTCAAGAGCGCGTTCAATAAAAATCTTTTGACGAAATTTATTGGGTTATTAGCGTGGCCTATTTTAAAATCCTTGCGTAAACAAATTGATCCCGCACGTTACAATGGCGCAAGTTTAATTGGTTTAAAAGGCATTGTTGTAAAGAGCCATGGCGGCACAAATATTACGGGTTTTGCACGCGCTATCGAAGAAGCGATGTTACAAGCCAAAAGCAATATTCTTGAGGAAATTACATCAATATGAAGTTCGCTCATCACACACGCATTATTGGCACTGGCTCTTATTTACCTCCGCATATTGTGACCAATAATGAGTTAGCAGAACATATCGAAACCAGTCATGAATGGATCGTTGAACGCACGGGCATTGAACAGCGTCACATTGCAGGACCCGATGAAACCGCCAGTTCAATGGCAATTATTGCGGCACAAAATGCTATCGATAGCGCAGGTATTACCGCAAAAGATATTGATATGATTTTAGTGGCAACCGTCACACCTGATTTTATTATTCCCAGCGTATCGTGTTTATTACAAGATCATTTTAAATTAGGTGGACGTCCGGCCATGGATATTGGCGCGGCGTGTTCTGGATTTATTTATGGTTTGAGCATTGCCGATCAATATATAAAAACGGGTGCTGCGAAAACAATTTTATTAGTTGCGACCGAAGCGATGTCACGCATCATTGATTGGAATGACCGACGCACGTGTATTTTATTTGGTGATGGTGCCGGCGCGGTTGTTTTACAAGCCAGTGATAAACCGGGAATTTGTTCGACGCATCTTCATGCCGATGGAAGTTATAAAGATTTATTATGGGCGCCGAGTGCATTTCCCTCACAAAAAAAAGAAGGCCTCGAACCCTACGTTATCATGAAAGGTAATGAAGTCTTTAAATTAGCGGTAAATCATTTAAGCAAAAGTGTTGATGAAGTTCTCGAAGCGAATAACTTAAAAAGTGACGATATCGATTGGCTTGTTCCGCATCAAGCGAACATGCGCATTATTTCTGCTATCGCGAAAAAATTAAATTTGCCGATGGAAAAAGTTATTTTAACCATTGCAGATCACAGTAATACGTCTGCTGCTTCTATTCCGCTTGCATTGGATAGCGCGGTGCGTGAAGGCAAAATTAAACGCGGCGATAAATTATTGCTAGAAGCGTTTGGTGCAGGATTAACGTGGGGTTCTGCGTTGGTGGTTTATTAAGTCTTAACCTGATCCACCACCCATCCGCGGAGTTCCTGTTGGTGAAGGCGTCTTCGGTTTCGGTGGTAAAGGCGGTCGCAATTTTCCCTGTGAATTTGTGGTAGGTGATGCTGGCTGACTTGTTGGTGAGGCTGGTTTTTGATCGACTTCTTTATCAAGAGCATTCTTTTTTATTTCCCCCCACTTCGATGCTGGAGGTAATGTCGGAATAGCCGGTGAAGCACCATCAGAACGACTTCTTCCCCCTCTGGTATCACTTTTTGGAGTAGTAGGAGCAGTTGACGGAGCACTACTGCGCTGAGAAAGCATTTTTTGTTGAACCAATTCCCTATGCTGTTCATTAAGACCAGCTTTTATGTCTTTTTGCTTTTCTGTAGATTGTCCAAGCTCCCGCAACAAAGTCATATCATCGTTCACAGCTGACATATACTTTTTCAAAGAATCAATCTGACTATCTACATCTCCTCCCTTGGAAGCACGCTCAAACTCCTTCTTTGCTGCGTGAACTTTATCATCAGATTCACCCAACCGCACCAATGATGGCTTCTTCGTTTCCACCGGTTGCGCTGCTACTGCAGGAGATACTGATGCAACTGGAGCTGGGTGAGTTTTTCGAAGATCACTTAAATAGCCTTGAATAGCTTTAGATTGGTCCTCTGACATGGTTGCGGAGGTTGTTTCTTTAGTACGCCCCCCACCCACTGCAAACTTAGAATCTGTCTTTTGGTCATTCGAATCTTGATTTTGCCAACCCAGCACAACACTATTTTTATTTTCTATAAAGCTGTCTATAAACTTTTTATCTTCTTCAAAACATTTCGGATCTAAGTTCCCCTTTTGTTTTTTATCCATTGTTGTCAATGGCAATACCTGAAAAACAGATCGCAAATCGCTATTACGTGTTTCACTCAATTTTTTTTCGACTATCGCCATAACCTCCGCTTGATTGCTTCCCTTTATTCCTACTTTCCATTTCCCTTGTTCATAAGCTCCACGAATTTTATCCGCTTGCTGGCGATTGGCAGAATACGTAATTCCTACTTTTTCATAGCCTTGATCTTTAAGTTTACGAACATTCTCGAGAATTCTATCCGCTTGCTGTTCATTAGTGAGTTCACCTGGTTTTTTTTCTTTTGTAGAATAATCCATCCTGAAAGGAATAAACGCACCTTTTTCCTCTTCCATACCCACCCCCATACTTGGGCGAGATGAATCTCGCCCCTACTATATATAGGTATAGACCATAAAACGGGGTTTTGGGGGTGGTGATAAGTAAGATTCTGCATAATTTCTGCCCCTCTCCCAGGCGTGAAACGCCGTAGTGGGAGAGCGGGGGTGAGGGTTTTCTATTTAACCCTGCCCACTACTACCTTTTCGCGGAGTCGTATGCGTACTCGACGTAGGACTATTACCTTCCGGAGGAGTAAGTTCACCCTTTGCTTTTTTAGGTCCTTCTTCTTTCGTCTTATCCAACTCTGCGAAAAGCTTCTCCATTTTAGCGGTTTGTTCGTCAAGCTCAGCAACACTCTTTTTACCAACAGCCTCAAGATCTGCCATCAATTCACTAACTTTTTTATCCCATGGCTTTTCTTTTAAGGTCGCATTTGTCTCTTTAATATGCTTACCCGCTTCCCGAAATAATTCAGCTCCTTCCTTTTCCACTTTTTCGAATTCCTGTTGAACAGTAGATTTTTTATTCGCCCCTTTTCTTGGCGACTCCTCACTGCTATCACTTGCAGTACTATGCGTATCGTCTGTTTCACTGTCTTCAGTAGATTCTCTCGGTGATTTTTCACGCGGCGATTCTGTTTTTCTAGACGCTTTTTCCATTCCTGTATAAACCGTGCCAGTTAAAAATTTTATATAATTTTCTCTCGGTTCTTCTTTACCTCCACTTGAATACGTCGCCGCTGCCATATTTTGCGCATTGGCTGCAAAAACCATTTGTTCAAGGCCAGAAGGCATTTCTCTCACCGCAAATGATTTCGCAAAAAACATAAGATCATCTGCACGGAGTTTCTTTGCTTCAGCGCTAGAATCTAATTCACATATCGAATAAATAACTGCTTTTGCATCTGCTGGAATAGCATCAAAAACACCTTTCCATAATTTTTCTTCATCTTTATCTTTCACAAACTGCTTTATTTTTCTTGTCAGCTTTTTGAAATAATCAGATCGTCTCAATATTTCACGAAAACATTCTGCCGCTAGCGATTTTCGTCGAAGAAGATTTTTAGGTTCATCGTGATGTTCTAGCTTCATTAGTCGCAATGCCAATTGCAGCAATTCCGCATTATCTTTGGGGAGATATTTTTTCGCCATGGCTACGGCAGAATCACCTTCACGTGAAGCCGTGAGAATAGTTCGCAAACCCTCATCCGTATTAATATCCGCCACTAAATCCAACTCACTGATTTGTGACTTACGCGGAAACTGCGAGCTCATCGCTTTCAGAGAACCTTTTTTACTTTCTTTATCCTGTGACATAACCCACCTCCATCAAAAATATTACACCTATCTCATCGCGCGAGGTTGTTTTGCTCGTACTTCCTCTCGCTCACCACGCTTAAATAATCGCTGTAAAATATTCGGACGTTTTTTGGCTTCTGGCTTTTTCTCTTGCGCAGGTGCGGCTGGCTTCACATGTATTTTACTATTCTCCGCTTGTGCAAATTTAAATGCTTCATCCGCCTTCACTACCTTCTGCTGTAATTCTTCTGCGTATCGTTCAAGTTCACTTTTCTTTTCTTGCGCTTGTGGAAATAATACCTGAATCTTTGCTAAAAAATTATTTGCTTTATTACCCAGCAAGGGCAACTCACCCTTACCCTCCTTTTTATTTGCACGCTCAGATAATTCTTTCGCTGCAGACACTAATCCTTCCATACTCGAACACACATAATTCGGATCTGCTTTTTTTGCAAAATATAACAATATATTAATATTTGATAACATCGCTTCAACATCACTGCTCTCAATTTTACTTTCATCCATTCTGATATATAGCGTCAGTTTTTGACGATAGCGATTCAGCAGGAAATCTATTTTTTCTAAAAATGCAGGCTTGTCTTTGTCGGACATTTTTTTCTCAACAAACTGTCGAAGCAATTTAAATACTTCCGTATTTTCTGCTAATTTCGCAGGATTGCTTGGCACCGGTTCCATTGCTGCCAACATATTTTGATATTCCTCAGAAATATCCGCACAGCTTTTTTGCAATTCTTTTAACGTCTCCGCTGTTTTAGTGTCACCTTTTTTTTCAGCCGCCTCAATGAGATCTGGATACAACACAAAACTTTTTGAGAATACTTGAATAGGCACAGCCATCGCCAAGCTTGCTATCCCATTGGAACCTGAAACACCAGGTCGCTCTCTTAACTTAGGATCATTGTTTAACGCTTCTGCGCTTTTATAAAGTGCATAAAATCGTTCGACATAATTATGATTTTTAACTCTGTCATAAAGTAGTTTAAGTCGATCCGCATCGGATAATTTTTTCCCGAGAAAGTCAGCATAATTGAGATCGGCTTGATGGCTGTGTATGAGAATGACGACTTCATCCAAATCTCGCAAAAATTTATCGACTTTTTTATTAAAGATGCGCACCCTCGACATCCATTTTAATTTCGGCGAATTAAGAGTGAGTTGTTCAAGCAACTTAGGTTTGTCCAACAATGCCGCCATTGAACCTACGACATCCATCCGACCTTGTATAACATCGAATATATTTTTAGAATCGTTACCGTCGTTCACAATTTCCTCCATTATCAATTTTCGTACCCGCTACTCTATACTATATTATCTCATTCCTCCTCCCGGCCTCGGGCCAAGATTCGTCTTCAGGTGGACTTTAGTAGTAGCCGATCGACTAGGGGGTAATACAACAGGCTTCCCAGCATTCGCACCCGCTGCTGCAGGAGGTGGTGGCGGCAAAGGTCTTGATCCTAGTGGACGTGGAGGCGGTCCTTTTGCTGCTGCTCCTGTTGTTGGTGCAGGCGGAGGCGGTCCTTTTCCTGCTAGAGCTGGATTCGTCACATTCTTCGCAGCTGCATCATTTTCCTTACTCACTGGAGGCGCGACACTTTTTGTTTCCTCCATAATCTCTTTCCACGCGTGTGTTTTTGCTGCTGATTGAGATGTTTGCACAGGTGCCATAGGAGGCACTGCGTTTTGTGGAGTCACAGCTGAAGTTGAAGCTGGCGCAACTGGTTTCTCAGAATCAGAATCCCAACCTTGCATCCCTGCCATTATCTTCTCAACATCAAGATCAGCCAAAAGATCATCAGTAACAGCAGCCTTGGGTTGAGCAACTTCTGCCGTCGCCGCTTGAGGTGGTGGCGGAGGCACAGGTCTATTTGGTGCTACCGCAGGAGGTACTACGTCGACTTTGGGTTGGGTCGTTTGGGCTGAAGCCGGTGCCGTTGCCTTAGGCTCAGGAACTTCTTTCAGTCCAGCAATAAGTTCTGACATTTTTCCCTCATCAACCACTGAGTCACTTCGAGCCCTGGTATTTACAGCAGACTGCTGTGATACCTCAGAAGGTACTTCTGGTTGTGACGCATTTTCTAAATCCTTCATAAGCGCATCAATGTCTGCATATTTCACATCCTCTTTTGCAGCTACTGCATTCACTGTGCGTTCAATTTGAGACGTCGTTTGATCAATCGATTTTTCTAAAGTATTTACTGCTTTTTCTGAAGTTCCTTCTGCCCACGCAAGAATCGCCGCATCCATTTTTGCTTGAGTCTTTGAATCTGCTGTTGAAACAACAGGACTTTGTTCTTGCTTTCCCACTCGAGATTCTCGTCTTTCTTGAATTCTACCTATAACTCCCTTAACCGCCGCTTGAATTCTTGCAGCCGCACCCTTAACAGCAGCGACTAATCTATTTTCTGTATTCTTTGGGTCATCTAACCATGCCTGCAGACCCTCTGGGTAATCGACTTTAGGCATATCAGAATATGCTGCTCTAGGTTTAGCACCACTCTTTTCAGTTCGTTTGATATCCTTTATCAGATCCTCCATTTCTACCAGCTTTCCTTTTTGTTCAACCTTCATATCCTTCATTTCAACTGGCTCATCGAGAAATTCATGAAGAAGACTCATATCGTCTTCTTTTACAGCTGCTACTTTAGGTGGTAGCGGTGGAGACATCGGCTTCGCCTGCGCTTTCGACACTACTCCAGGTTCAGGTCCTTCATCCGGCTCCTCCACCCTCTGAGACATCAGCGTTGCTCTTTCTGCTCTGGAATCTATCCTGCCTTTATCGCGCGGTGAAGATCTTCCTGCATCTGCAAAACCCTCCGCATCACTCGCCGCTTTTTGCCGGGCATCTCTCATCGCAGCTCTGTCTATTTTAGCGTGCTGCAAACTTGCTAGATTTTGATTTGCATCTGCCAGCTGAAACTTAGTTTCTTCCTGAATCATTACCGTTGGCGCACCTGAGTCCACAAAACCCTCAAACCGCCGACTGAACTCTGAGCCTTCACCCGCAAGCTCATCTTGCATTTCTTTTCTATTGGCATTAAATGGTGGATTCTTATCCATGAATGCCTGAACCAATGCCAAATGGGCTGCCATTTCCTGAGAAAGAAATGCGGCCATTTGTTGATTGTTGGGATTTCCATTCAAAAACGCCTGTCTCTTTTCCAGCAGCGCTTTCTCGCCTTCCGCATGCCTAATCAGAAGATTCGCATTTTCCTCGGTTATCTCTGTCGCCATCACACACCCCCAACCTGCCGTCTTACTCGACCCTACTAACTCGACCCTACTAATTAGTATAGTTCATGAATTGACATCCGGGAGACCGTCCTATATGATTCCGCCCCTTGCAAGAAGGTAGAAAACTATGTCAACGAAAAGAACGTTCCAACCCACACAGCTTAAACGTAAACGTACCCACGGCTTCCGCGCTCGTATGGCCACCAAAAATGGTCGTAAAATCATCAACGCCCGCCGTAAAAAAGGACGTAAAAGCCTGAGTGTCTAGCTTTAGTTTCGGGCACCCGCTTCACCTTACCCAAAACGCTGATATCCAAACGGTCTGCAAAAGAGGCCGGAAGATAAGCTCGCCTTTTTTGGCCATCTTTACGCTTCAAAATACCCTCGATCATCCTAGACTGTGTGTATCTGTCAGCAAAAAACAGGTTCCCAAAGCCTTCCTTCGACACCGTATTAAACGCATCGTGCGCGAAAGCTTTCGACATAAACAACACGAATTGCCTCACGCTGACCTGGTCGTTATCATTTATAAATCCATGCGTGAGTTAGATAGAAAAGCGATGCGGGAGAAAATGGATCAACAATGGCTACGATTACCGACATTCCCCAAAAAATCGTCATAGGTTTTATAAAGCTTTATCAATTTGCTTTAGCCCCTTTTCTAGGGCAACATTGCCGTTTTTTCCCGAGTTGTTCGCACTATATGCAAGAAGCCATCAAGACACATGGCCTATTTCAGGGAATACGATTAGGAACACAACGATTACTGCGATGTCATCCCTTCTGTGAAGGCGGCATTGATCCCATACCAGAGAGAAAGAACAACCATGACTGAATTTCGCCGTTTGATGTTAGCGTCATTATTATTTTTAATTGGCATGATGTTATTTAATGCCTGGGAAGCAGAACATGCGCCTACCCCTGTTCCTGCTACGGCAACTTCAACAACAACTACAACACCGTCATCAGTCACATCAACATCGGGTGTTTCGACAACTACACCAACGCCAGTTACATCACCCACAACCATCACCACTAAAAATCAATACGTCCAATTAAAAACCAATGTAATAGACGCAACGATCGACAGAGTCGGTGGCACAATCGTCAATGCAAAATTATTAAAATATCCCGTGTCGTTACAAGAACCTAACACACCCACGACTTTATTTTCGCAAGATCCAAAAGACTATTATGTCGCAACGAGTGGCGTGATCAGTAAAGATTTACCCCCAGCAAACCAAATGATCTATCAGGCCAAAGTTGAAAATAATGATGTGGTATTAACCTATCAAAATGCAAAGTTGTTAATTACCAAAACCTATTCTTTCTCACCCGATGATTATTTAATTCAAGTAAAACAAAGCATATCCAATATTTCTGGCGCGCCTGTTCAAGCAACCGCCTATGCTGAATTACAACGCAAACCCGTGAGCGCCAAAGGCGTAGGCCCTTTTAATATCAGCACGTTTTTAGGCGGTGTAGTGTCCTCACCGAAAAAACGTTATGAGAAATTAACGTTTAAAGATATGTCACAAGAACCGTTAAATCAGACCGCAAAAAATGGCTGGCTCGCCATGGTTCAACACTACTTTTTAAGTGCATGGGTACCCACACCCACAGAAATTTACCACTACTATACGCAAGACAATAACAATATTTATACCTTGGGAATGCAAAGCCCACAGATGACATTACAGCCACAACAAACTCAAACCGTATCGGATCAATTATATGTAGGCCCAGAGATAGCCAGCGATCTTGCGAAAATTGCACCCGGATTAAATCTAACGGTTGATTACGGAATATTGTGGTTTATCGCGGTCATGATTTTTGCCGTATTAAAAGAAATGTACAAAATTACCGGCAATTGGGGATGGTCTATTGTTCTCGTGACATTATTTATTAAAATTTTATTCTATAAATTAAATTCTATAAGCTTTAGATCCATGGCAAACATGCGTGCGTTACAACCGCGCATTGAACAAATTCGACTAAATTGCGGCGATGATAAACAAAAACTCGGCAAAGCCACGATGGAATTATACAAGCGTGAAAAAATTAATCCGTTGGGCGGATGCTTACCCCTCCTCGTTCAAATCCCCGTATTTTTGTCTTTATATTGGGTGATTATGGAAAGCGTACAATTACGCCAAGCGCCGTTTATTTTTTGGATTCATGATTTGTCTATTAAAGATCCCTATTATATTTTGCCGATTTTGATGGGTATCACCATCTTTATTCAGCAAATGATTGCGCCTAAAGCGCCGGATCCGATGCAACGAAAACTCATGATGGCAATGCCGTTTATTTTTACGGCGTTGTTTTTAAGCTTCCCGGCAGGATTGGTACTTTATTGGGTAGTGAATAATACACTGTCGATTTCGCAACAGTATTACATCATGAACCACGTTGTTCCCCGTTCGAAGAAAAAGAAAGAAGAAAGTGCTAATCAACCTAAAACTAAAAAAACAAAAAAAATTAAAAAATCATGAAGAAACTTCTTCGCGGTATAAAGGACTTTCGGCAACATAAATTACAGGAATACCGCGAAAAGTACTCCAAATTGGCCTATGGCCAAGCCCCCGACACGCTTTTTGTCGGTTGTTGTGACAGTCGTGTGGTGCCAAATTCTTTTGCCTCAACCGATCCGGGCGATTTATTTGTATTGAGAAACATTGGAAATCTTATCCCTCCCTACGGTGCAAAAGATGCCATCTCAGTGGCTGCGGCGATAGAATTCTCAACTCTGGTCTTAAATATTTCTTATATAGTCATTTGTGGCCACTCAGACTGTGGCGCCATGCGAGCGTTTACAGACAATACGATGCCAAGCCCTGGCTCAGCCATCGAAAAATGGCTTTCGTACGCCAAGCCGTCCTATGAAAAATTATTAAAATTAAATCCTCTCCCTCCTGAACCTCATAATGCGTTGTCGCACATTAATGTCGTCCAACAATTAGAACATTTAAAAACCTACCCAGAGGTTAAAGCGCGATTAGATTCCGGTAAATTAAGTATTCATGGCTGGTGGTTTGACCTTGCCACTGCGGATGTCTATCAATATGACCCGGATAGCCAGGAGTTTGCGGTTATTAAATAAACTCGCACCACCCTTACGACATCATCATCGGCGCAATAAACATCAACAGAAGACACGGAATGCCAATAATCATATAGCTGTAACACAACCTTCTTAACAAAACATCTTTGCTTTTAACATAGGCATAAATTAATAAGCCTAATAAAAACAAGGGAATAACACACATGATATTCGCCATGCTTGACTGGCTAATATCTAAAAAACTTAACAGCATCAATAAAAATATTCCCACACCCGACAAACTCATCCAACCGACAACAAACAATCTAAACAAGCTGCTTTCTGATGATGTGCTCATACACTCCAAATCTCCGTTATGATTAATTTATAAACATGGTCAAATAAAGCTTTTATGGGTATTTTCATGTCTGAGTGGCCTAATAACCAATCTTGTTGATCCGTGCAAACTAACTTAGCCTTTAATAATTTAAATGTTTCAGTATCAGCACCATACAATCCCATCGGATTAAACATAAAATTATAATGCGGCAAACTCGCAAACATATTGTTCAATCGGTAATCATATTTCAACACATCATCATGCTGGCTGTATAACACATGGATTTTTTGAGAGGCACGAGATGCATACGGAAAATACGCAAACGGATCTTTCTCATATAAATCCCACAACGGAATGTGTTTAAACTTCGCGGCCTTTTGCCGCAAATACTCACCATAATAGTTATAAAGAATTAAGGGTGAAAATATTAATGATCCCGCTTCGCCTTCAAGCGTTTCTTTGACAGCTGTGCGTTTTTGCTCGAGAGAATTAATGACGATAGGTGAAAGTGCGCTACTGGCAACAGCCGGCTCCCATAAAATAACATGGTTTATTAAACACTGATGCTCGCGACCCAATAAATCCATTAATTGAATGGCCGTCAAACAGCCTAAACTATGGGCAATAATATTAATTTTTAATCCCGCCGATTTTAATTGTTTAATTAAAGGGATTAAGCCATATCCTGATCCAATCGCGTTAAATTCCATGCCCGCAAAATTTAAACCACTACTGTAGGGAATATCATATATATTCTGACACCCATGCCAATGCACACCCAATATGCGCTTATAGTCTAGCGCGTGCTCTTCCCAGGGAAATTCGAGATAGCTATTTTGCGCTGCACAATTTAAATTATATTCCATATGAAGCAACCAATTCGGCGCACCCGTGCCATTGACAGTATCATTATCGAAACCCTCTTGTGGCGTACGAATATAGCTATAGTCGCCAAAATGTCCTGCTTCTACGTTGTAGCCATGAATAAAAACGATAATAGAATTGTTGTTATTTTCTTTAAAATACTTAATCTCAGCCTCGGTTAATAATTCGCAATGAAATTGATTATTGTTATGAGAAATTTTTTTATATTTAGGCTGGCTTAATAAATTTATCTGATGCTGTTTATGTAATTGAGGAAACAATTTATATTCTTCAGCAGGCTTTTGCGGTTTGCCATCAACAGCAATAACAGGCAAGTCTTTATGCTTGACCGTTAATGGCTGAGAAAGATCAATATTATGAATAGCATTCTTTTCTCGGACACAACCTGACCACAGCACATCCTCTCCACGACTTATAGCATACGGCGCAAATCTATTTTCTAGATTGATATAATTCAAATTAAATTGGCTTAAATTTAATGTATTACTTACAGATTGAGATCCCGAGCCACCTAATTGTCCCAGCGGTGAACTGACCGCACCTAAAAAGTTAACGGATTTTGCATTAATCATTATTCCCGCTTGGCTAATAACAATACTTGAACCACCCACGGCAATAATAATTTTTGAGTTTGAGCTTAGGCTCAATGTGCTTGAATTGATTTTAATAGTATTACTAGCTTTAATATCTGCTTGATTAGCTTCCACACTCAGTTGCTTCGCCGACACGTTAATACCCTTTTCGGCAACAATATTAATCGCTTTAGGACAATTCACACTGATTTGCTGAGAACTTAAGCTTAAATCCTGGCCACTCGAAAAAGCCATGTCTGATTGAATAGCCTGAATACCATAATTATTTTTAATGGCTATATTATGGTCTCCCCCAATAGCTTGATTGTAATTCTCTGCTTTCTGGGAAATCTCATGCTCAGCATTAATTTCAATATTTTGATCTGCAGCTAATTTAATTTGATCGGCTAATAGATTTATAACAGCCTGATCATCAGTGGCATTAAATTTAAGTGCAGACTGCTCTTCACTATCATCCATAAACCATTGATTCCCCACCGGGGTTTTTAAAACGTGATGCAAGTTGTTTTCACCGGTCACCAGACTCGGTCGTTCTTCGCATGGCATGACACCCAAAATCACCGGCCTATCCGGATCGCCATTGATATGCGTAATGAATACTTTCGTATTTTTAATTAAGGGAAAATGAAAGCCGATATTATTGCCCGTACAAGGCTGAGACAATCTGACAGGATACGTATTGATTTCATGCCATTCATCATAATCTGGAGAAATATAATATCGACCGGATTGATCGACTTTACTACTGATAATATGAGCGGCAACATCGGGCATGCGGAATAAACGGGGTAATTCGGGACGATACGCTCGACTACTATCACGAAGCGTAAGCGTAATATGTCGTTGGTTGGTGAGAATATCAATATGGTATTTTAGTTCTGAAATATAAGATTTATTTTTAGAATTTATTCTCTGGCCTAATTTTAAATTTAAATTATCCGTTTCTGCAAATATAACTTCTCTAGTACAATCATAATATTCTAATCGCCTTTTTAATATTACCTCACCCAATTCTCGCGTTTGATAAAATTCATAAAGCCTATCATCACACCCATACCCTATTTCTCGAGAATCTATTTCCATAGACAAATCCAGATCTGGCGTATCAGGATTATAATCTGATATTTTGACTGATTTATTTAATACTTTTCGACATAATTTATATTGGCTAAATAATTCATAGGGTATTTCAATCTCAGGAAATTGCTGTGCAAATTTTTTACTGTCATCACAAAAAACCAATACCGCTCTTTCTTTACATTGGATAAATCCAAAAAATATTCCCCAACGCGAACACTGTCTTTGTATAAACTCTACATCAGTTTCTTGATATTGAGCAGTATATTTATAGCTAGGATATTCTGTACTTAATAAAAACTTAAAGTCTTGTTTATAGCCCCAATTATTATTTTCCAGAACTGTTTTTATTAATTTCTCAAAATCCATATTGGCATAGACACGGCTGTGCTGAATTAAACTCAAGGGATACAATGGCGAATTTATTGTTACGCTTTTAGAAGAACTCTCCGAGATAACACCATGAATATAATTATCGCCCCAATTTAAACAGGCTGATTTATGTAAAACTTCTTGAGGAGAAAAATGCTGGCGCACCGTAAAAAATACGGTAGTTTTATAACTTTGGTTAAATGAAAATTGATTACTGGTAAAACCAGTGACAGAAAAGTATTCCGAACCGAATGGTCCGAGACGTAATGCAGTGGGATTGCGATCAAATAATGTAGTCATTTTATTATTACCTTGTAGATTCAGTTTGAAAAGTCTAATAGATTTAGTGTAGGCTGTCACCCTTAATAAGCGGACATGGAATTTTCGCTTCAGACTCCCAGGGAAGAACTAATCAATCCAATTGCGGAGAAAAATTATGATGGAAGGCGCTCAACAATCCAAAGAACCTAAAACATTACGTGAAGAGATTGCGTCTGGTTTAACGACTTTTACACGCAAAGGACTCAACAAACTTGCCTCTGATAGCTCTCAATACCATTATCTTTTTAAACAACTTTGCACATTAGACAGCGATGAGCCTTTACTCATTGCCCTTTATTCTTTTTTTAAATACTACCGAGAGAGTGAAAAAGACAGCAAATTAAAAACCAGTGCATTTCTTGGACGTTTGTTAAACATTGCCCGCTCACGCCTCGATGAGAATGGGCGACACAAGCTTAATGGCATTTTGCTGGAAATGACCAAACAAAAAATCCCCGACGATAAACAAGACAAACAAGCATTACCCACTGAAGAGGCTCGCTTAAAATACTTAATAAAATATCTCAACGCCATGTATCCCACGATGAGCGAATACACCCAGTCAAGAGTCAACCATTTTGAGGCCATTTTTAAGGAATTATTAACTCCATCACCTCGATTCGGAAAAGAAAAAAAACATAAAGAGAATCAAGCCGCGATTATCGAAGCCCTTAAAGCCCTTTTTCGAAATGATGTTCATCTACTGGGTCTTGCTGCAAAAAATTGCAGTACAGATACTCAAGCCCATTTATTTGCACTCGAACCAAGCGCAAAAAAGCACGTACCCCTCAATACATTAGAGGAAGTTCCCCATGACTTATACGTGGATCTCATCAACCCCAAAAGCAGGCTTATTCATGCGTTAGATGATTACTATTCAAATCGAACGGTTCTCGGTGCAGACCTGCTCGTTGTCGGCGAAAAAGTGCATGCGCGCGTAGAATTCCAAGAACTTGCGGGTGTTTTAGCGAGAATAGGAAAAACCAATCCCGTAGGAATGTTGAATTGCCTTGTTGTAATTATCAATATTTTCCTCAATAACCCAGATAACAACTTGTATGTTACTCGGAAATTAAAATCGAGTGGACTACTGGGACGATTATTGAATGCAACCAGCAGCCTCACCATGAGCGCCAACCAACGCTATGAATTTGAACAGCTGAAAGCAAAATCTCGACATTGGACCGGCGATGACGATAAAGCATTAAAACCCGCAGATAGAATAAAATATTTAACATTATTACGTGATGAAATTGTTCATACGGTATCTCTCTTGCCAGCAGAAGATGAGACAGAAGAATCAATTCTTGAATCAGGTTGCCCTGAATTAAAAGCATTATTTGAAAACGCCATCATAAAAAATAGAACCAGTGCTAATCATGCAGAGCGACGTGCGAATACGTTTTCCGCCATTGAAGCTTTTTTTGCGCTAAAAGCCGATCCTGAAAATCGTGAAAAAATTGAAGCCTTCACAGCCAGAAAAAATGCCTGTGCCAGTGAAGATAAAATGGAATTGAACAACTTAGCCCGTCAACTTCCCGCGCAGACATCCAAAGCTGCTGCAACAAGCAGCACACCGGGAACACCTGTATTGCCTCAACGAGAAAGAGCAAGAGTTGTGCGAGCGGGTTCTGGTGCAGATGACTTTGCTATTCCCGCTGCAATTCTAGATAGAGAAAAAACAGAACAAGAAAAACGCGATGCAGTCGGCAGAAAATCTTTTGTTGCGTCACGCACCAGTGGTCGAGGCAATGGACCTTTAGATTCACCAAAAGCTTCTCCTCTGATGGGACGAAGAGGCACAAGTCAAACGGCTGCGCCACCTACAACACCGGTGGCAAATTCACCCGCAGTGACAAGAAAACAAGAGGACGAAAGAAGATCTGGGATGAGCTTGTCGCGTGATAGCAGTAAAAAATAATAGTTAATCTGTTTCCATTATTTATAGGGACCGGGCCATGCTCGGTCCTTTATTTAGGATCGGGCATGGCCCGATCCCTACGGAATATAAAAAATATTCTGTTTGAAAAATCCAATAGACTTCGTTAGGCTGTGACCTTTCAATATTAATCTTCGGAGAACTTTTAATGATAGAAGCGCACCTTACTGAAGTACTGAGAGCTTACGCAGAACGCACACCGCGTCCAATAAATCCTCGCAAACCAATCGACGCATTCCTTGAAAAATTAGATCCAGAGACTCGTTCACTGCTTGCACCACTCTTCGATAAAGCATTTTCTGAAGCCGTTGCCAGCAACACTAAATTTGCGACAAGCCCTTTTATGCAAGAATTCACCGCAGATCCTCAAGCCGTACTTGAAAGAGCAAGAGCAGAACGCAAAGAATTAGCGAGAAATGAAACAGGGAATACAGCTTATATTCAAAACCAAAAAGATTTTGTTGAACGTCTTGAACGCTACGGCAGAAAATCTGCAACAGCCAGCAATACCTCTGATGTCACTTTAAAGAAATAACCTTTATTCTCCCGTGATAGCAATATCACGGGAGAATAAAAAAAATAATTTTCTGTTTGAAAAATCTAATTAACTTAGTTAGGCTGTGACCATTAATAAGCGGACATGGAATTTTCGCTCGGGTGTTGCAAGCCTCGCCTTTACTCCCAAGGATGACAACTCTAACTTAATTTATCTGTGGAGAAGAATTACCATGGAAGCACCTCTCTCAGTCACCGCAATTTTGAAATCTTCTGAATTTACCTCGTTTATTAACGAACAACGAAAACGACAGTCCAGCCGAGAACTTGCGACGTTTCTACTCGATGTCGCGAATCTCCCTGAAGGCATTAACGAAGAAAAAGCACGCCTCGTATTACACGCCGTTTTTCGCGCGTATCGCCAATCATCCAAATTAAAAGGTGGCGCATTGGTAGGACGATTAGTCAGAGTATTCGCGAAACCTTTATTAAACAATGGCGATCTCTGCCAAGCCATTCTCGATGAACCCTTAAAAGAAGATGCAGACAAATCATATTCCGAAACGACACGAAATTTAGCCTTTGCTACTTTTCATGATGTACTCGGCGCACAACTTCCCCCACTCCTTGTCACCGATAAAACAGATGACACGCTTTATTTTATTTTTTCAGAAGTCATTACAACAGACGATCATGTCGCACGCACACATGTTCTTAATGCATTACTTGAATTTCTAAAAAACGATCTGGATGCATGTGTACGTCGCTTGAGCCAATGTCCCGACTATATTCGCGAAGCTTTTAAAGCATTTTCACCGACACTCAGACAAAAAATCACTGATGCAGAAACTGTCGCTGCACTTCCTCGTGCATTTTCCCCTGAGGAATTACTCAAACGTCTCATGAGTCCTGAACTTGCAGCTTGCCTCGCGAAGTATGTTAGAGAAAACATGGACAAAAATAAAAATTCTGCTTATCCCCCTGCAGGACAATTTCTCATCGATCTCATTGAGAGAATGAGACTTTTTTCATCCGCTGAAAACCCCATCAAAAAAGCCAGGCCCATACTCGAGTGCTTATACCTTCTTGTGACCGATCTTTTAAATGAAGAAAAATTCCCAAGGAAGATGACCAAAAAATTTGGTAAAAGTGAATTAATTCCGGCATTGATTGACGGATTCTGTCCTATTTTATTGAGTGCTGCAGCGTTAGGCAGATACAAAGAAATTATTGAAGATCCGAAGACAAATATCGGGAAACGTTTCTCTGTTCCGAACAGAGCCGAATTACTGACCGCACTACAAACTGCAATAAAAAGCATATTACTTCATTCACAGGAAGCTTTACCGCAAACAGCCAGTCCTCTGGGAAGAATCATTTCCTTGGTATTGGATGAAAAAACTGACTTAGCGCTTCGTAAAAATATGTTAGAAGCGCTGAAAGAATATTATCTTTGCCTGTTCAAAGGTGGAAATAGCTTCGAGACATCTCAATTTGCAGCGCTTGTTTTAGCCTGCGATAACACACAAGCGTGTATGCCATTCACACAACTGGATGCTGTTCCACGTCCCTCTGTGCAAAAAATTCAAACAGAAGAAACAGAGAGAGCTAAAGCAGCCGCAAAATTATTAGCAGAGGAAGCTGTTGCAAAAGTAGCAGCTAAAACAGCGGAAGGAGGAGAAGATCAACAAGCAGCCCGTGATAAAAAAGGTGTGAGTTCATTTATGCAAGTTTTGAAACGCAGCAGTAAAGCTGGAGCAGCTGTTGATGCGTCTCAAACAAACTCACCCAAAAGCACCCCAACTTTTGGCAGAAGAAAAGCGGATGACGCAGGTAAATAATATTCTGTTTGAAAAATCCAATAGACTTAGTTAGGCTGTGACCATTAATAAGCGGATACGGAATTTTCGCTAGGCGGTGCAAGCATCGCCGTTACATCCAGGGACGACTACTCTAAAACTTAATTTTATCTCTGGAGAAATGCGATGGAAGCAACCACTAGCACAGAAGTCCTTCCCGAATTACTTACGCGTGTTAACAAAGACAAACCCGTTAAACGACAAATTGTTCAAATATCACTGGCTCAAGGTAAATTTCTCGCTGCAAAAAATCCTGCAGAACGCACAGTTGCACTCAACGCACTCCACACCGAAATCTTAAAACTCCCCCCGCATGCTGCACATTTTCATCGCGCCATAAGAGCACAAGTTCCCATAGACGACAAAAGTCTTTTGATCCCCTGGGGAACACCACCCGGTATTGATGAACTTTACCGTGATTTTCTCGGAGAAAGTGAACTTGCTGCTTTATTAATTGAATATTCAAAAAAAGCGTTGCAAGAAGCTGACGACACAAAAACAGTAAAGGTGATAAAAAGTGCAAGCAACACTGTTCAGAATAAAACATATCCTGTTGTTGGAAATTTCGTCGCAAAATTAATTAACGGCAGCGTTAAACCAGAATTTATTGTCTTGAGCTTATCGTTTATTTTAGAAAACTTTTTAACCCCTGAATTTCTTAAAGACAAGAAATTTGATAGCAGCCAACTTATTGGCGCATTAATCCGAGGGCTCTATAAACTCTTATTTACTGAAGAAGAAAAAACAGCATGCGAGAAAGCGGTAGCAAAAATGTTATTACAACCCAAAAACAAAGCGTTCGATCATGATCAACGAGAATATTTTTTAAGGAATCTCCAAACTGTTTTCCAAGCTGAATTGGCTGTCAAAAACCCTTTGCCCGAATGCGCAAATATTCTAAAAATATTATTCAGCGTTGTGATGAATCCGAATGAAAAAGAAGTCAATAATGATCGTCGCAAATATCTCGTCAATGCATTGCGTCATTATTTCAAATGGCAAACTGAACGCACCCCCGAATCTGAAACTATTTTCTTTTCCAACGTAAAACTGTGTGATGCAGAAGATCAAGCCTCATTCCGACGTTTTTGTGTAGAAACGCCAGTTGTTGTTCGGGAAGTACAACCAAAAAGTCCTGCCGCTCAAGCACAAGTTTTGGGTTTGTTCAGTCCTTCAGCACAAACTGCTGCTGTGTCTCAAAATAATAATAACGGAGATTTACTGTCTTTCCTCGACACTCCAAATCCAAATCTTCCAACAGTGGAACTCAAAGCGACTCCCGTTGCTACGCAGGAAAAACCACTTCCAACATTCGTACCAGATCGCTCTCTCTTTGAGAATACAAAGTTTGTTTGGGGCGAAGCACCTGCAGAAAAAATTTCGCCGAAAAAAGAAGAGCCGAAAAAAGGCGCAATTGTCGACGCTGACGGTGACGTACTAGATGTTTCTACTGAAGAAAGCTCTGAAGAAAAAATTAAACCCGCACCTGCACCTGTCGTCGTTGCAAAACCTGTTGTAAAAGCAGCAGCCGTTGATGAAGATGACGATATGGTTGAAAAACTTCTCACCCCTAAACAACCTGCACCCGCGGTCGTCGATGAAGATGAAGATTCGGACGAAAAGCTCAGACAACTTCTAGCAAGAAAACCAAATTTTGCAGTCAATGTATTACTCGAACAAGAAGCGAGAAGAAAATCGGAAGCCAAGCAACCCTCCGACGATGACAGCGGCGAATCTTACGGTGAAGAAGAAGGCTCCGAAGAAGAAAATTCCAACAGCGGAAGTCAAAACCCAAGACCCGGAAGAAAATAATACAGAGGCCCCCGTTAATACTAGGAGAAACATTATGCAAGAACCCAACATCCGTGATTTTTTGCGCCGAGGAAGTAAAACTGAAATCGATGTCACACATGACACAGAAAAAAAATCACGAACAGGTCTTCTGCGTCGACTCAGTCAAACTGAAATAAAAGATACTGAAGCAAAGTCGACGCAAAAATTGGGGCTATTTAAACCGCTTTCCACTTCTGCTGAACCTGCTACTGTAGAAGGAACTGCAGTTTCAACGTCACCAAAATTCAAACGTGGTTCACAAGAAGAAAAATAAGGTTTCCCCGGATAGAGCGCGTAGCGCGAAATCCGAGAAACAGTCTGGAGTTACCGTAATTTAGAATTTAATTTTTGGAGTGTTTTATGGAAGATCAAGTTCTCACTGTTGCACAATCCCTTCAAAAAGAAGTTCAAGATTTTAAAGATCATCCTCATCCCAAACGAAAAGTAAGACAAACCAGTCTTGAATTAGCAGAATTTTTTATCGCTGTTGCCCGCAATCACTCCGAAGATGAATTACTGCGCTGTACACATGCTTTATTTCAAGCATACAAAAATAATCCTAAAAAACTCGCTTCCAGTGCTTTCTTAGGACGTTTATTTTGGGCCTTGTTAGATCCACTACTGACGGGAACAAAAAAGAAAGCGGTATTAGAAAAAATTAAAAAAGAATCCGATGATCCTGACAAAGCAATTTCAGCCGATGCCAGAGCACTGACGCTCGCCGTTTATCAAACCCGCATAAAAACAAAATTAAAACCCTCTGCCGACAATAACGAACAGAGTATTCTCATGCATTTGTTTTCTGATGTGATCACCAGTAAAAATAAAAAACTGCGCAAAAATATTCTGGATGCCCTGGAAGCCTATTTTGCAAAAAATCCTGAACAATATGGCGAAGCCGTTATGCGCTGTCCGAAACATATTATTGGTACGTTCAGAGCACTTTATGCGGATGGCGTACCTTATCTAGACGCTCCGAACTTAAAGAAACCAACTCTCGTTGAACCTACAACCATTTTGGGTCTGTTTGATGACACTGGCAGTATATTTGCTGCTGATATGGAAAAATATGGATTACGTGAAGGAGCAGGCGCCAAATATTCGCCTGTCGGACGTTTTTTTGCGACTTTAATTAACTCCAGACGAATGGTGACGAATAAAACAGACGAAGTAAAAGCCAAGGCCGTATTGGAATGTTTATATCTTGTATTTTCCTATCCTTTCGACAAAAGGAAACTTAAAACCAGTGAACTCATTGGAGCTTTCATTAACAGCTTGGGTGAATTATTTTTGACGGGTGATAACCTGATATCATTCAGAAAAACGACACCTTCCATTCTGGGACCTGACAAATCTTATACGCCTGAACAAAGAACAGACTTCTTAGCAGAATTTAAAACAAGAATAGGCGACCTCCTGACGCAAATCCCCGATGAAAAGGGTCCTTTAGCAAAATTAATTAACATTGTTCTCAATAAAAAGACAGATATGACGCTGCGAGAAAATATTTTAAAAGCATTAGAGAATTATTTTATTGCGCTACTCTCTGATGATTTAACGCTTTTCGAAAAAATTAAGTTTGCACCCAGTGTCAATGCTTGCTTAGATAATTCTGTTCGCGAACTTTTTAAAGTACTACCGGGTGTACCAGAATCACAAGCAGCCGCCATTATTTTAGACCCTGTAGCCGAAAGAAATAAAACCGGCGTCGCTGCGATGATCGATAACGCAAAAAAATCACTTTCTCGTAGCAGTCTCGGTAAATCCACTGACACACCTGAAGCCAATGACAATAACAAACAGAAAAGAGAATCGTTTTCTTTCCGTCGCGGCAAAAAAACGGGTGACGACAAATAACGGACAACACTTTATTTTATTTATTTAATTTCTGGAGAATACAATGGACGGCGACTTTACCCGTGAACAATTTACATTAGCAGCTGCGAGCGAAGATGAAGGACTTGATCGCTTTTTATCACCACCAGACACCGAAGCACGCGTCATCCCCACAATTGAACCCAAAACTGATTTTACTCATCAAGATAGAATGGCTGTTTCTATCCAGATGCAAATCTATGTACAAGATCGCGTGCGTATACACAAAGTCGGGGTGACCATCTCTTATCACCCGATTGGCAGCTTTCTCAGAAACCTTATCACTACCCTAGAAGAAAATGGCAGCCTCGATGAACCCGCAAAATCTAAACCTGTTCTAGAATCTTTATATATTATATTAAGCCTTCTTTTAGCCTATGAAGAGAATCCTCTTCTCAAAGCAAAACTTGAATCGGGTGCTTTGGTCGGAACCTTAATCTATACCATGTACATGATTGGACTCATGACGCATGATTCTTACAAAGCCTATCGACGCACCAAAGAATCCTCCGACAATGCAAAGTCGATGAACTTCGAAACACGCGTAAAACTCCTCAATGAATTTCGACGATTCCTTAGAAAACAAATTGAGACTACTTACGGCGAAGAAGCAATTCCAACACTATCAAGCACTTCATGGGAAGTATTTCGCATAGCACTCACGGGACGAAAAAGTTCACTACGTAAAAAAGCACTCAATACACTATTCGAAGATTACACACACACAAAATTAAGCCTCGTTCACAACTTAGAAGATTACCTTGCAAAACCCAGAGCCGCAGTCAAAGGAAAACAAACGAATCTTTCACTGGCGCGTTTTTTTAAAGATATTCTTGTCCTGGGCGAAAAAAACAAAAACAATCAACCTGAATTACTGGCACTGTATGCCCTGGCTGAACATTATGTCTCAGGCGTTGACGACGCAAAGTTAGGATCCAGTGTATTTTTACCTGTTTTAATCCGCGGATTTGCATTACGTTTATGTCCAGACGACGCTGAATTTTTAGGTGCCCTAGAAGGTATTAAGAAACTTTCGATTGAAGGTCGCGCACTTGCCTTAGCGCATTTACAAGATGCGATCAGATCACTACTCGGGGTCGATGAAAAAATTCTGGGATCACTCAATGCACTTTTTTCAAAGATTTTAACGCGAGATAATGAAGTCATTCGCATTCCCCTGCTGGGTGCGTTATATGCGTATTTTAACTTAAGCGTACAAACTTATGGATTCGATGCACATATCAAAGACTTTGCGGAGAAAATCTCATTATGTCCCATAGAATTTCATGAACTGTTTGTACAGCTTTATCCTGCGGCTAAAGATACGCTCGAAGCACTACTGCATAAAGAAGTGTCGGATATGGGGCAAATTCGAGGTCGATTGTGGAAATTCACGGAATCCATGGCGCAATCCGATCATCCTGTTGCAGAACCGTTGATTTTATTGGCAAATGAATCCTGTGCATCGGGTGGCATAATTCCGAATTTACGCGCATGGGCACTCGTCATTGATTATTTTCTCGCTCCCCAGAATGAGAAACACTTAAAAAAAGAAAAAGACAAATTTGTTCGACGATTTATCGATGGTGTTGGAATGACCTTATATTCCGCAAAAAAAACGCTGACTGATCAGCAGGGAAAACCGTTAAGTTTAGAGGATACAAAATATTTTCTCGAAGAATTTAGAGATCGGATTACCAATTTATTAGCGCAAGCTCAAATTACAGCACAAAATCAAGAACCTTTTAGATTATTATGCCACGCTGTTTTCACGACAAAAAAGTTCACACAAACATTATTACTCGAGGTATGGATTAAAACATTGCTTGCATTAGCAAGACAAAGCCACGATGCCGTCAAAGCAGTGCAAACAGTGATTAGTTGTTGTCCCCCAGAATTGCTCGCACCGTTGGGTCTTCGTGCGATCACACGAGAGCTTTCTGATGTTGGTGATCTTTTTCCTGATCTAGAAATGGTTGCATTGCTTGAAAGACAAAGTGAAACGGCTGCTCCACTTACCACTTCCAGCAACCCGTATTTAAAAAGGGATTCCGACGACGCTGACAAAAAAGGACGGGAATCATCATCCTTCTTTGGTTCTTCGAGATCTTCCAAAACTCACACACCCGCGTCCACACTTGCGGCGTCGCCTGCTGTGACGAAAAAAGGAGGGGCAGAAACAGAAGAAAAAAAACCTTTATTTGGATTGAATTTCTTAGGTAAAAAGAAAAAGGTAGACACAGCAGACTCTGATGATGAGGACATGAAAGAACCAAGCAACTTATCATTCTCACTCAGTTCATCAGAAGACTAATCCTATTAGGAGAAATACAATGGAAGAAGCACCGGCAGCTGTTATCGCTAGACATCGAAAAGCACTGGTGGCAAATCAATATAATACTTTAGCCTTTGTTAATACTGTCTTAGATTTGACAGATTATATTCTCAATAATAAAGCCCGTATTAAATCAGATACTATTCAAAGCTCTCTCTTCCTTTTTTGTTATGATATTTTTGATAAAAGTTGGAGAACGAAAGGAGGCAAACTTTATTCACTCAGTCACAATCCTAATTACGGTGAAATTAAAGAACGCGCGATGAGATTACTCAGAGACGTATATGAAGACAAAAATCTTTTGAATGTATTGAGCAAAGAAAATCAAGCTTTAGCAAAAAAACTTATTTCAGAAGAGGATGAAATTAAAAGACAGCAAAAAGTAGAGCAAGAAGAACAAGAAAAAGCGAAGCGTAGTCGCAGTAATAGTAGCCCGGATGGAGCGCAGCGGAATCCGGGAAGTTTGACTGACTTTTTTGATGCTAAAAAACAGAAATCCGATTCTCCACCTATTGCAGCACCAGAACCTGAAAAAAAAGCGGATTCAAAACCCGAATCAAACCCTGAGCCACATGCGTATCAAAGCGTGCCTCTTTCACTTGCATTTTCACTACAAGGTAGTTCCTCACGAAGTAGTTCGGGGACGGGAGCGAAGAAATAAAATAGTTGTCTATTATAATTCCCGGATTCCGCTACGCTTCATCCGGGCTACGGGAGAAATTTTTAAAAGTAATAGTAGCCCGGGTGGAGTGAAACGGAACCCGGGAACTATAAAGATATTTACTTGGTGGAGCCGAGGAGGATCGAACTCCCGACCTCTACGTTGCGAACGTAGCGCTCTCCCAGCTGAGCTACGACCCCTTATCTGACCGGAACTGGCGAACGATTTGAAATAATTGAAGATGGCTGAACTGCTTTTTCATCCTCTACAATTTCTACTCTCGGAAATAAACTTGAAGCTGATTTTTCTTGTGCTGCTTTTTCTTTGGCTGCCTTATGTATGAGAGCAAGACCCACAAGCGCAAAAATAATCCCAAACGCAATCAGGCCGGCATTAAGATGTGTAAATCCGCCAATAATCATTCCACCACCGATGAAACACAATGCTTTGCCGATGCCATCTTTCCATTCTCTGATGGTTTGTTGCCTTGTAGCATCATCAGCAGATTTTTGGATTTCTTTTCGTGTAGATACCGGAGGTTTACTCAACACACTCAGCGCTGCAGTTGAAGGTGAAGGTAAAGTTGAACGTGCGGGTGTTGGACGCACTACTGACAGTGGTACTAATGGAACGTGGTTTCGTGATAATTCGGGACTGGTTTCTGCCTTCCGTGAAACAAAAACCCCAGCAGGAGAAAGAGATTCTGGTAGTACTCCAAAAGGATTTTGATCGATTTCTTGTTCTGGATAGGAGGTAAAATTGGACGTTGAATTTCGTTTTTGTTTCTTCTTGAGCTTGAGCTGCTGTTCAGATTTTTCACTATGCGACATAAAATCTCCCTGTTAGTAATAGAAGCCCGATTGTATCAGGTTAAATCAAATTTGTTGATCCTAAAATGTTATAAACGATACACTCCTCCTCATGACAAACAATGAAACCTCAACAACCCACTTTGGATTTCAAGAAGTCCCCGTGGAAGAAAAAGCGAAACGCGTCGCCGATGTATTTCATACCGTCGCTGAACGTTACGATCTCATGAATGATCTCATGTCCTTTGGACTTCACCGTTTGTGGAAAAATTATACCCTCAGCAAAAGTCATGTTCGAACTGGCCAAGTCGTTTTAGATATTGCCGGCGGCACGGGAGATTTAACCAAAGGCTTTTCTAAAAAAGTCGGACCCACTGGTTCTGTTTATTTAGCAGATATTAATAACAGCATGTTAATGATGGGCCGAAATAAATTAATTGATTTAGGTTTTGCGAATAATATTTTTTACACACAAGCCAACGCTGAATCCCTGCCCTTTAAAAAAAATCATTTTGACTGTATTAGTATCAGCTTTGGATTACGTAATGTCACTGATAAAAATAAGGCTTTGCGATCGATGTATGAGACATTAAAGCCAGGTGGAGTATTATTAATTCTTGAATTTTCAAAACCGGTATTGCCCATTTTAGAAAAATTATATGATCAATATTCTTTTAATATAGTCCCGAAATTGGGCGAATTAATTACGGGGTCAAAAGACAGTTATCAATATTTAGTCGAATCTATTCGCAAACATCCTGATCAAGAAAGTTTAAAACAAATGATCTTGGATGCAGGATTTGAGAAATGCGAATATTTTAATTTAACCGGTGGAATTGTGTGTTTGCATCGGGCGTATAAAATCTAGGAGAGCTGTGTGAAAGAATTGTTGATGTATGGACCTTTTATGTTGCAATACGGGCCAACTATTTTTGGATTAATTTCTTCGCTTTTTTGGCTACTGGCGGCTTTCGTAAAAATTCCTAACAGCAAAAACGCTGAGATAGAACATCATATGCGCCAATTGCGAAAGCAATCACTCTTCATTGCAATAGCGTCTTTCTTTGCGGCAACCATGATATTGCTTCAGACGTTTTGTCATATTACGGGGTATTAGGTGATTCTTTCTTCCCTCATCAACCGCATCCTCGACAGAGACCCTGAGAAATCAGAACGGTTGGCTAAATATAACGGCAAAATCATACAGCTCGAGTTACTCCCGATTGCGCTAAATTTATATCTAATAATAGAAAATACGCATCTTAATATTACCCATGAAAGTAACATTCCCGCTGATGCAATTATAAGAGTCATTACGCATAAAGACATTGATGTCACGGGAGACTTGGTTTTCCTGCAAGATTTTAAAAATAGACTGTCTGAAATCGATCCCGACTGGGAAGAAGGACTAGCTCAACTCATTGGCGACCCCCTTGCCCACCAAATAGGCAATTTCTTTAGACAGGCGAATCAAACCCAAAGAGAGTTTAGAACCCAATTTGGCCGCAATATTACAGAATATCTGCAAGAAGAAACGGATTGTTTGCCCACGCGTGAAGAAACAGAAGACTTTTATAAAGCAGTTGATAAACTGTATCTCGATACCGAACGTTTGGACGCCCGAATCGCTTTGCTGGATAAAACAAACACATGAAACAATTTTCCCGCTTAATACATATTTTTTGGATTATCTCCAAACGATATTCTTTATTAAGATTACGTCATAAAAAATCTTATACACGCGGCAGTGCCATGCGACTCACCCTCGAAGAACTCGGCCCTGTCTTTGTAAAATTCGGCCAAGCGCTTTCCACTCGGCATGATCTCTTACCCAAAGAAACCATTGATGAATTAGCGAAACTCCAAGATCAAGTGCCCGCTTTTTCTAACCAAGAAGCACGACAACGATTAGAAAAAATTTATCACGCACCACTCGAGAAAATCTTTAAATCATTTGAAGAAACGCCACTTGCTTCTGCGTCTGTCGCTCAAGTCCACGGTGCGGTATTAAAAAATGAGCAATCCGTCGTCATAAAAATTTTACGCCCCCGCATTAAATCTAGAATTAAACGCGATATTGCCTTGATGTATTCCATTGCAAAGTGGGCTGTAAAATTCAAACGTCTCCGTCAATTTAAACCCAAAGAAATGGTGGCTGAATTTGAAGAATCCATTTTGGGTGAATTGGATTTATTGCGCGAAGCCGGAAATGCTTCACAATTACGCCGAAATTTTTTGAAATCAGATATGTTATATGTCCCCGAAATTTATTGGGATTATACGCATGTTGATGTGCTCGTCATGGAACGAATTCATGGCATTCCTATTCGTCATATCGAAGAACTTAAAAAACATAATATTAATATGAAATTATTAGCGGAACGGGGAATTGAAGTTTTCTTTACGCAAGTCTTTCGGGATAATTTTTTTCATGCGGATATGCATCCCGGCAATATATTTGTCTCAACTGAAAATGGCCACTTGCCAAAATATATTGTTGTCGATTTTGGAATCATGGGAAGTTTAAGTCCGCGCGATCAACGTTATATCGCTGAAAATTTCTTGGCTTTTTTTAAACGCGATTATCGTAGAGTCGCACTACTGCATATCGAATCCGGCTGGGCACCCGAAAACACACGCGTCGATCAATTAGAAACCGCTATTCGTACTGCCTGCGAACCTATTTTTGAAAAACCTTTGGGCGAAATATCTTTTGGGCAATTATTATTTAGATTATTCCAAATGGCCTCTAAGTTTGATATTCGCATTCAACCTCAGTTAATTTTACTCCAAAAAACGCTCCTAAGTGTCGAGGGATTGGCGCGACAACTTTACCCTCACCTAGACCTCTGGACCACTGCAAAGCCCTTCCTGGAGGCCTGGATCAAGACTCAGATAGGCCCAAAAGCCTTTTTCCGCAAGCTCAAACAAGAGTGGCCACAACTCATGTATGGTATACTTGCCGAACTGAAAAAAAGGAAGGATTCTGTCATCCATGAGTAACTCTCCGAAGTCACATGAAGTATTAGTTGTCGATGATGACCCTATTGTCGTCAAGGTGCTCAGTACACTTTTAAAAGATGCTGAATTCACGGTTGCGACCACACATGAAGCAATATTTGCATTTGATTTACTCAATGAAGATCCCAGTCGATTTTCTGCCGTTATATTGGATCGCATGATGCCCAGTATGTCGGGGCTCGATCTTCTGCATAAAATTTATCTTCGTCCCGAACTTCGTCATATCCCTATTATTATGTTAACCAGTCATGCAGAACGCAAAGATGTTGGCGCTGCGATGATTGCCGGCGTATATGATTTTCTCTATAAACCTATCGACAAAGATTTACTGTTGTTAGTCTTAAAGCGCGCCTTGCGAGATAAAGCCCCAAAGGGAAATTGATATGGCTAAACGTAAACTGAAACCCGCTTTTGCGCGGGACGTTTATATTGTGGATGGAACACGCACGCCCTTTTTAAAAGCCCGCGGAAAACCCGGTCCTTTTAGCGCATCCGATTTAGCCGTCAGCACCGGCCAACATTTACTCGCACGCCAACCCTTTTCTGCGGTCGAATTAGATGAAGTGATTGTCGGCTGTATGATGCCCAGTGAAAACGAAGCGAATATTGCACGCATTATTGGACTTCGATTAGGCACAGGCAAAAAAGTTCCTGGATTTACCGTTCAACGCAATTGCGCATCAGGATTACAATCCATTGATAGCGGCGCATTATTAATTGGTTCGGGTCGTGCGAATTTAATTTTAGCGGGTGGAACAGAAGCGATGAGTCGCTCACCCTTAATTTTTAATCGCCGGATGACCAATTGGTTTGCCGATTTTCAACAAGCAAAGTCTTTTGGCGCAAAAGTAAAAATGCTGACGCAGCTTCGACCTCAATTTTTTATTCCCATTATTGCTCTCCTACAAGGCCTGACGGATCCGATTGTGGGTCTCAATATGGGCCAAACCGCAGAAGTATTAGCCGCACGTTTTAATATTACGCGCGAAGAAATGGATGAGTATGCCCTGCGTAGTCATCAGCGACTCGCCAACGCGTTTGATAAAAATTGGATGCAAGAAGTAACGACTTTATATGATACTCAGGGAAATTCTTATACCGAAGATGATGGATTACGTCGCGATTCGACGCTTGAAAAATTAGCGACACTCAAACCCTTCTTTGATAAAAAATTTGGTTTGGTGACCGCCGGAAATAGTTCACAAGTCACTGACGGCGCTGCTATGGTTATTTTAGCCAGCGCAGACGCCGTTAAAAAATATGACCTTCCCGTCTTAGGCAAAATTTTAGATGTGCAATGGGCCGGTGTGGATCCCGCGCAAATGGGACTAGGTCCTGTTCATGCCATCACACCCATTTTAGAAAGACAAAAATTATTATTTGAAGATATTGATTATGTCGAAATTAACGAAGCTTTTGCCGCTCAAGTGTTAGCCTGTTTAAAAGCGTGGGAAAGTGAAAAATATTGTCGCGAACGATTAGGATTACGCGGCGCATTGGGCACACTCGATCAAAGTAAATTAAACATTGATGGGGGTGCCATTGCCACGGGACATCCGGTCGGCGCAAGCGGAACTCGTCTAACATTACATTTATTGAATATCTTAAAACGTACTAATAGCAAATTGGGCATCGCCAGTTTATGTGTAGGCGGTGGAATTGGCGGCGCTATCTTGGTAGAAAATACGTCTGAGGTCAGCTCATGAAACTTCAACACTGGGAAGTGGAAATCGACCACGACAATATTGCATGGTGGTATTTTGATTGCAAAGATTCGGCTGTAAACGTCGTGAATAATGACGTTATTGATGAACTCGCGTCATTAATCCAATTAGCCAATGCAGAATTTTACAGGGGTATTGTTATTGCTTCTGCAAAAAAAACAGGATTTGCGGCAGGCGCTGATTTGAAATCCCTCACAAAACTTCCACCGGATGAATTGGCACAGCTCGTTCGCAAAGTTCAAAAAGTCTATTCTGATCTTGAAAATCTTGCTTCGCCTACTGTTGCAATAGTTGATGGCTTTTGCATGGGTGGCGGAACAGAATTAATTTTAGCCTGTAAATATCGCATTGCTGAAGAATCATTAACCACGCGCATTGGATTACCGGAAATTAAATTAGGTCTTCAACCAGGCTGGGGTGGTTCCGTTCGATTACCGCAATTAATTGGTGCGCCGGCAGCGCTGCAAATGATTTTAACGGGCTCCCCTGTTGATGCAAAAAAAGCACAAAAATTAGGCTTAGTGGATTATGCCGTTGCGAAACGTCATCTCAAACGTGCCGCGCGCATGTTAATTGCAGAAAATCCACCCAAACATCAGCCCAATAATTTTATTAAATTATTTAATTCGCCCTTAATACGTCCATTGCTCGCTAGATATTTGCGTCACAAAACAAATCAATTAGCCCCTGAGTCACATTATCCTGCACCGTATGCTGTCATAAATACCTGGCAAAAAGATGGCAATCAAGAACTTGCGATGGAACGTGAAGCAGAATCCATTTTGCATTTAATGACCACAGAAACTGCACAGAATTTAATTCGTGTATTTTTCTTGCAAGATAGACTAAAGGGCTTATCTAAAGGCGTAATCTTTAAACCAGATCGTGTACATGTGATCGGTGCCGGAACAATGGGCGGCGATATTGCAGCGTATTGTGCATTGCGTGGATCACGCGTGACATTACAAGATCGCGAACCCAAATTTATTGCGCCAGCATTAAAACGCGCGTATGAATTATTTAAATATAAATTAAAAGAGCCTCGCGCCATTCAAGCCGCGATGGATAGATTAATGCCGGATGTCGAAGGATTAGGCATCCCTCATGCGGATATTATTATTGAGGCCATCTATGAAAACGCAGAAGCGAAACAAAAACTGTTTCAGCAACTAGAGAAAACCGCCAAAATAGATGCCGTATTAGCGACGAATACGTCTAGCATTCCGCTTAAAACCATTGGTCTGAATATGAAAGATCCCACGCGTATTGTGGGCATTCACTTTTTCAATCCCGTAGCGAAAATGATGTTAGTCGAAGTCGTGCATGATGAAAAAACCAATAAAAAAGTCACTGAAAAAGCGATTGCTTTCGTACGCTATTTAGACAAACTTCCGTTACCTGTTAAAAGCGCACCCGGATTTTTAGTCAACAGAATATTGGTTCCCTATATGTTAGAAGCGATGAAATTAGTGCAAGAAGGCGTAGCACCTGAAATTGTTGATAAAGCAGCCGTCGATTTTGGTATGCCGATGGGGCCCATTGAACTGGCCGATACCGTTGGATTAGATATTTGTTTGTCCGTATCGAAATTTTTAGCCAGCGATAAGTTTGATTTAAGTTTCTTAGAAAAATTAGTCGAAGAGAAACATTTGGGTCGAAAAACAGGCCAGGGATTTTATAAATATAAACATAACAAACCTATCAAAAATTCTCATCCCAAATCAACCGAACTGCCTGTGATTACACGCTTAACTCATGCGTTAATTTATGAAGCAAAAGAATGTCTGAGAGAACATATTGTTGATGACGGTGATTTAGTCGACGCAGGAATGATTTTTGGTACAGGCTTTGCGCCCTTCCGTGGTGGTCCCATTCATTATGCTGAAAAAGAAGGAGTGTAAAATGCCAAACGAAACGTTGCCTACCATCCAACCTACTCTTCGCGTTATTCCGATGGTGTATGACACCAATGCCCGCGGGGATATTTTTGGTGGCTGGTTAATGTCGCAAATTGATACCGCAGGTGCAACCGTTGCAGCGGTTCGTGCAAAAGGTCCCGTGGCTACGATTGCGGTGAATGAATTAACGTTTCGCGCGCCGTTATATGTCGGTGATGTGGTTAGCTTTTATGCCAAAGTTGTTGCGACGGGCACAAAATCATTGACCGTTGAAGTGGATGTTTTTGCTGAACGTAACCGACAATTATCAGGTGAAGTCGTCCGTATTTCACATGCTAGTTTGGTTTATGTCGCGGTTTCTGAGCCGGGGAAATCAAGAGTCATCCCCGCGTAAACCTTCCCTGTCATCCTGAGGAGTGTCTTTTCACGACGAAGGACCTGCTTTTTTTGAACACTGGATCAACATCACGCCCGCCAAAATAATCAACGCACCAAAAATTTCGGTCCAATCCGGAATCAGATCCAAAAATAAATAGTCCCATAATATAGCCAACATCGGCACCACATACATGACACTGCTCGCTCGCACCGCATCCCATTCGCGAATTAAATAGTAGTAAATAATCCAACTCAATGCTGTCGCAAAAACACCCAAATAAATAAACGCACGCAGCACTTGAAAATCCATCAGCGTGTGCATTTCAGGCCACGGTTCAAATACAAGGGATAAAATCAATAAAAATAAAACACTCGCCAGATGCTGTTGCCATAAATTCGTCTGAAAATCCGTCTTCATTTTGCCAAAAACAATATGCTGATTAATTAATGCGCCGATAGCATAGGAGATCACCATGCCAAATATTGAAACAATCCCAATGACTTCATCATGACCGTCATGCAGCATCGGTCCAAAGATTAATATGATCCCGACAAATCCCAATAGCACACCGGTGACTTTATTAAAGTTCAGCTGTTCAACATCGCCGAGAAAAACCACGCCTAAAATTAATGCCCAGATTGCTACAGTACTATTGATGATACTGGCGAGTGCCGGCTCAACAAATTGCTCACCGTAAAATAAAAACGCAAAGGGAATAGCTTGACTGAAAATGCCGGCTATCCATAATCGCCAGGCTAATTTAGGCGATAAAAAAATCTTTTTCTTTTGAATAACAAATAAAATACTCAAACATAAAAAAGCAATAAACACACGCAGCATTGCACTGAAAAAAGCAGGACATGCATCGACCGTCGTTTTGATATTGATAAACGATCCACTCCACAATAAAGCGAGTAATCCGAATAAACAATAATCAACTATTTTTTTCGATTTTATCGACATAGATTTCTTTCTGATGGAATAATTTCAAACTACTTCGATGCCCTACGCTCACAATGGTCATCGCAGGAAATGTGGTTTGCAATAATTGATACATACGTTCTTCTGTTGCTTCATCCAATGCAGACGTCGCCTCATCTAAAAATACCCACTTTGGTTCTATAATAAATATTCGCGAAAATGCAATTAATTGCTGCTCACCCAACGAAAATTCCATAGACCAATATCGGACTTCGTCTAATCTATTTTTAAACGACGATAAGCCACAGAGATCTAAAATTTCTTTTATTTTTTCATCTGAGACTTTAATGTCAGTATTAGGATACAACAACGCTTCACGCAAACTTCCTATCGGAAAATACGGTCTTTGCGGCAAAAATAATCGTCTGTTTTTTTCCGGTAAAGAAATCTCACCCGATCCATAGGGCCAAATATTCGCCATAGCTCTTAATAAGGTACTCTTACCGCTACCATATTTACCTGCAATCAAAACATGTTCGCCGGCTTTAATGGAAAAACTCATGGGATTAACTAAGATTTCATGATTAGGCAAACATAACGATAAATTTCGCGCACGAATTTCTTGATTGCCATCATATTCGACTTTGATGCTTTTCTGATGAATTTCAGTAGCGGCTTCATTCATCAGACGCGTAAATTCTGTGAGTCGTTTAATCACGGCACGCCAATTTGCGATGGTGGTGAAGGACGTTACGATGAAAGATAGTGCGCCCACGACTTCCTGAAACGCCGTACTGACCTGCACTAAACTACCAATTTCTTGATGCTCTGCAATATATCTCGGTAATGCGATTAAAATACCAATGACTTGCGTTAATAAACCATAACCATTGGTAAAAAACCCGAGGAATTTCTGAACGTTAATAATTCTATAAAAATTATCAAAGACATATTGAAACGTATCTCTGAGCCGAACCTTTTCATTTTCTTCACCGCGATATAAAGAAATCTGTTCTGTAGACTCACGTACCCGAACTAAATTAAAACGAAAGTTTGCATTGAACTGTTCTTGTTGATAATTCAATTGCGCCAAGCGCTTTCCGATCCACATCGTGACATACGTTCCAAACGTCGCGTAAAAAATGGTCGCGAAAAACATATAACCCGGTATGGTTATCGTATGCCCCCAGACTTGAAAAACGAGATCCCCTGACAATTGCCACAAAATCACACTGAAGGCGACCAAGGTTAACGCCGCATTAAACAATCCTGAGAATAATCCCAGCGTGAGCGTAGGAAATTCATTGAGATCTTCGCTGATACGTTGATCCGGGTTATCCATATTTTTACCGAGGATTTGCATCGCATACGCGGTATGTTCACTCAACCATCGGTCGACATATTGCCGCGTCATCCAACGACGCCAGCGGTTGGTCAGTAATCCGGCGAAATAATTACCGTAGGTAAAAATAAAAATCGCGAGCGCTAAAATAATCATAAATTGCTCAAGCGATAAAACAATATAGTGCATATGCGACGCTTGAAGTGCATCGTAAAAATGCTTGCGCCATTTATTAACGATAACCATGAGCTGCACTTGCAATACATTAGCGGCCAAAACACCACCGAGCAATAAAAATGCTTCCCATTTTTCTTCGGAAGTCCAAAACGGTTTAAGTAATGACCAGAGATTTTTCCAGAATCCTGTTTGCTGAGGCATGTTCCGTAAAGTCCTTGTTTAATAAGCGTGCAAGACTGTATTATGTACACCATTGATCGCGCGCTGACAAGCAACTCACTCTTCATCTTGCTTTCACAAGTGGTTTAGTTTTAAATAGACCTATGGCTTATTGCGTACAAACAGATCCGCCAAAAGATTAAATTTTTTGTAAGCCTTTAACCCCAACTGAAAAAAAGAGGAAGTTATTAATTATGGAACAGCAATCTGCAATATCCCCAGTCGAAAATACAACTCAAACAAATGCTCTAGCTCCCGCTCAACCAACCGTTGATGCTAACGCTGCCGTTAAAGCAGCCATCAATGCTATAAAAAAAGAAATTGAAGAATTTATCGAAGAGTTTCAAACCGGAGCTGCAGAAAGAAAAATATCTCTCTCAAAAGGAGATGCAGATACCATCGCTTCACTCAAACGTCTTATTGAAAACCCCGTGAAACACTCAAACGCTCTCGAAACCTATGAGTGGTTTGTAAAAAAACTCAAACTCATTCAATCCCTTGAACATTTCAATGATGTACAACAGCAGAGAAAAGTCCTTGTTCAAAGACACGGCTTTTTTAAAGGCGACTACACAGAGGAAGTAGTAGAAAATTTCACGGCTCAAGTTGCTTACACCCCCGTGATAAAAAATCCTTTAAGCATACTTATTGGCTCTCTTTTCACGACGATGACTCAATTGTTTGCAAAAGCCGATGAAGAAGAAAAGCGTAAAACCACTGAGCAACAAGCGCCTAAACCAGACAATACAGAACTTGAAAGAGTTCGCAGAGAAGCTGACGAAGCCGCCAAAAAAGCTAGCGCTCTTGAAGAGAAAATAAAAGCAGAGCAAACAGCGCGTCAAGCGGCTGAGGACGCGCGTGAAGCGGCAAAAGAAACACGCAGAAGAGAAAGAGAAGCAAGAGAAGATCAACGCCGAACAGAAGAAGCTGCTAAAAAAGAAGAGCGAAGAAAACAAAAGGAACAAGACGAAGTTGATAGAGAATTTCAACGAGAAGCCAGAATGAAACAAGTTGTTTCTCAAGCCGTACAAACTACCATGGTACAAGTAGGCGGAGAATTTCTCAGAGTACTCGATGTGCTTCCTCAGAATTTTCGTGGAATCGCGATGAGTGCCGCCGGGCAAGATTCGTTATTACTCACCGGCGTCAGCAGCAATACGTCGCAACATCAAGATCAACCTGCGATTGAACCAAAAAAAGATCTCTCCACTAAACTGTCTTTAGTTTACAACGCGGCGCAAGGTACAAACCTTCAGTTATCCGATGAAGCAAAAATCATGAGAATAAAAATCCGTTATCTCCAACTGCTTTTAAAGTTGCGTCCTCGAGACCTTCCTATTGGTATTATCATTCAAAAAGCGCGCACATTATTCAATGCACTTGATGTCGCTCTCGTTAAAGACGATTTAGTCGATGGTCATTTAGCAGATTTTGAAAGAAGCGTGGAAAATCCTGAAAACACCTGTCTATCGACTGACGAACAAGAACAATTTTGTGCTTTTGCTGAACAAAGCGACCTTGGTTTCAACGATGCAGACAAAGTGTACTTCAAAAAATTTGACCGTAATTCTGTCGCTGCATTGGAAGACGCTGAGAAAAAATGCAGGTTCCAGCTCATCAGAAAATTGGGTGACTACAAAATTAAAGAATGGCTAGGTGCGGCAAAAGCTCCTGTCATCGATGCATTACGAGATCTTTATGTATCACACGCAGCTCTTTATACCGCTGCTGATGCAACATCGGCAGTTAAGATAGAACAAATAGCCATTAAATTCTTAATATCTCAACTGGTACTCCACAAAGACAGCAAAACAGTTCAAGCGATACTCGCAAAAGTAGCGCGCATCCTTGAAGAAAAAGGTGTTGTGCTTGAAGAGTTAAATGCTCGCTTAGAACCATTTAAAGATTTGGCTGATCCTATCACTGGACAAGCGCTAACCCCGGCTGCATTTGAGATTTTTGAATGCCTCTTCTCAAGTTCGAAAGATTTTCCTTTCTTCCGTTCTGACGCACAGGCTTACAAGGTTTTTCATGGCAGAAACGCAGGGGAATACACTGAAGGTCACTACGAAAAAGAGTTCACCGTACAAGTAGGCAAACTCAATCCACAGGCGCCGAGAGCAAATGGCCTTCACATTCACAAGGCAGCAACAGCTAGTGTTGAAGTAACACCAAAACCAGGCAGCACTCTAGACGAAAGCGCTGACAGCGCACAGAGAAGTACAGTTAATGCTCCCAACAGTAATATGAAGTAAAATAAGCTATGACGACTTATAACGGATAATTTCAGGAATTTGTACACACATTGGATAAGGAGTAAGGATTATGGTGGCATCATACAAGTATCAATCTCGTGCAGTTGTTTTTAGTGACGACTTAGAAGCCAATCACGGGGAATATGTTCAGACGCATCAAAAATTGTTTCTCGGTTCAAAAGAAACAAGAAAAGAAACCGCAAGAATGATGCTCAAGGAAGAACGTATTCAGTCTTCTGACGAAGTCTATGTCGCATTAAAGGAAGCAGATCTAGACGACCGTAAAACACAACTCGCTCTTGCGAGCTTATTAAGATCGAATCCCGCCGTCAGAGACTTTTTTCTTCAAGATATCTTTGGAAATAAAGTTGACTCTGTTGAATTCAAAATAGTAGAACTACCTGCAGCAGAAAACATTTCTCTTCGCGATTTGTCCCAAGAAGTATTGCAAGCTAATTTGGGTTTAGAGCAATACCAAGCTTATGTTGCTAATCCTGTGGACTGGGTACGTAATAACAAGGAAAAAGTTAAAGAGATTTTGAGTACTGAAACGAGTCGTTTTATCGCGTTAAAGACGCAAAAAGCCAAAATGTTATTTGTAGATAAACTTTCTCTCGACGTTACTTTTGCTTATAATTTCTTCACTGACTGGGCTATTTCTTCAGAACAAGAAACACCAAATCCTCAATCTTTGAAAGCATTGGCGCGTAAGAATCCTGGCGCAGCACTTGCGATGTTAAACAATGTTCATCTCAAAAGTGCATTGAAATCAGTATTGAACGACGATGATATTTTCACCCTCGCAAAGAATGCTGCTGCTGAAACAGCAAATCCGAAACGAAAACATTATTTCCGCATGACATTGCAACAATTGTTGCCTTCGCAGAATCCCAGCAAACCGGATCTCGCGCAGCTTATTTCTCAATCACCAAACCCGATGGAGTTATTAAGGGATCTGACAGACCATGCGAAATATGATGGGAATCTCAGTAGCGCATTGACACAGCAAGCCGTAAATATTTTCGGTGCTATTCCTGTGGAGTCTGCTGAAAAAGCGGCTAAATTAATGAAGCCTTTTGTTGTTAATTTAATCGGTGCGTATGATCGGGACAAAGCTAATCATCAAGCTATCCAACTTAATACTCTTTTCAGTCAATCACTGGAGGTTGTTCACAGCTTTAATTTTAGCGAAGCAGAGTTGGGAATGCTTTCCCATGATCAAAGTTTTGTTACTCAAAATAATCCCGCTTTGTGGACAGAAGCTAAAAAAACAGCTGGGGACATTGGACTATTAACATACGCATGGATGAGCTTTGCTAATATTTTTGGTGGATACAAAGCGTTTTTTGAAAAACAAACGCTTCTTTCCGCTGCTTTAAATCTTCCTGTTACAGCAGAACTCGTGGAGGACTTTGACGCTAGCGAAGAAGTAGCGCCGTCAGTAGCAGCAAATGTCGATCAAGCTCAATTCTCACCTGCAAAACTTCTTCAATCAGCAGCAAGCGCAGTTGTCACAAGTGCTTCAGCAGTTGCTTCAGCGGCTGATACTTTTGCAACTGGAGTAGCAGATTTAGCCAACTGGTTTTCACCCTCTAAAAAATCAGAGCAACCTGCTCCCTCTACTCCTGCCACACCAAAAAGTACCTCTGCGGCTCCAGTACATGCTGCAGTACTTTCTGCAACGAGAAAAGCGGGTGAATTTGTACCTGGAAGTGCAGAAAAAACCAAATTAACTCCAACTGGTTTTGTAATAGGAAGCCCAGCAGCAGAGCAAGTTTCTGTTGGCGACTTTGTACCTGGAAGTGAAGAAAAAAACACCAATTCTGCTCCGAGTAATTTTGTCGCAGGAAGCCCAGCAGTAGCACAAATTCCTGTTGGTGACTATGTACCCGGAAGTGTAGAAAAAACCCATTCAACTCCGAATGATTTTGTAACAGGAAGTCCAGCGGTAGAGCAAGTTTCTGTTGGCGACTTTGTACCTGGAAGTGGTAACGCACCTCGCTCTTCAACGGGTGGATTTATTCCGGGAAGCGGAGATGCAAATCGACAATCCGTTGGTGGTTTTGTAGCAGGAAGCCCAGCAGCAGAGCAAGTTTCTGTTGGTGACTTTGTCCCTGGAAGTGGAAATGCATCACAACAACCTACCAGTAATTTTGTACCTGGAAGCGGAAGCGCCGTTCAAAATCGTGCTGAAGGCTTTTTGCCTGGAAGCGGAAGCGCAGTTCAAAACCGTGCCGATGGTTTTGTACCCGGAAGTGGAAGCGCACCTCGAACAGCAGCAAGCCCAGTAGTCGCAGGAAAAGCAACAGCTCGGAAACTAGACTTTGGTACTTCTGAAGAACAAAAATTAGAAACCGCTACTATGAAAAAATATTAACTGTTCTCCACTCCCCACCGCCGCAAGGTAGTGGGGAGCGGGAACAAAATGTGTAATCGCAACCTCTTTCGGTATCTCAACTTCTAAACCACCCGCAATTCCCTTCCCTTGTGATTTTAAATACGCTTCTTTTTGTGTCCATAATTTAAAAAAAGCGAGTTTAAAATTTTCTTGAGATTTTATAAATTCATATTCAACTGGATTAAAAAATCTTTTAGCTATGCTTAAATAATCCATATTTTTATTAAGATATTCGACATCAATACCCACGGGATTGTTCGACACTGCACACAACGCAATATCTTCCGAATGGCTCAAATTAAAATGTATATTGGGAAAATGTTTTAAGATGGGTTTACCCGAGGCGGTTTTATCAAAAATAATTGATTTTGGATTTTGATGAGTGTATTTCGACAATATTTCTCGCAAACCCGAATGCGCTTTAATAAATCTTTCTTGATGAACCAGCGAGATAAATTTAGCGGCACGCCCCTGCTCTTCCTGATCCAAGCTGTTTTCTACAAAGGAATGTATTAGCCAAACATGAACCTCCCCGTCTTTTAAAAAAAGATTCTTCGGAGCCGCTTGCCATTGGACAGGTTCGATATTCATAATGTAAGAATATCATGCAAAGGAGCTACATCGTGAAGCAACTTCCCCCTGATTTGAAGTACACCAAGACCCATGAATGGGTAAAAACTCAGCCCGATGGCACTGTCCTCGTGGGAATCACGGATCACGCCCAAGGATTGTTAGGCGATATGGTCTTCGTTGAACTTCCCCAGGTTGATCGCGAATTCAAACAAGAAAATGAAATGGCCGTGCTTGAATCCGTTAAAGCCGCAGCGGATGTTTACTGTCCCATATCCGGCAAAATTATCGAAACCAATCCAAAACTTCAAAATCAGCCTGAATTAATTAACCAAGATCCGTATGGTGAGGGTTGGATTTGTAAATTGAAGCCCAGCAATGAAAGCGAATTAAATAATTTATTGTCTGCACAGGAATATGAGAAAGAAACCTAATGCCTTTTATACCTCACACTAAATCCGATATTCAAACCATGCTGAATACCATTGGCGTATCCAGCATTGAGAATTTATTCGACGAAATTCCGCAAAACATTCGCACCGGAAAATTTAAAACGATTCCCGATGGCTTAAACGAAATGGAATTAATGCGCTTAATGCAAACACGTGCAGACCAAGATAAATTGGATTTTAATTTTATTGGCGCAGGCGCTTATGAACATCATATTCCTGCGGCCGTATGGGATATCGTGACACGCGGTGAATTCATGACCGCTTATACACCCTATCAGGCTGAAGCGAGCCAAGGAACACTGCAATTACTCTACGAATATCAAACGATGATGGCGAATTTAACGGGAATGGAAGTCTCAAATGCGTCTTTATATGATGGCGCTTCTGGTTTAGCCGAGGCTATATTAATGGCCGTCAGATTACATAAATCTTCACATAAAATATTAATTTTAAATTCGTTAAATCCCAATTATAAAAAGACGGTAAAAACTTTAGTTTCGCCCCAAAATATAGAGTGTATTGAATGTACCCTCGAGAATATAAAAGAACATAAAAATAAAGACTTTGCGGCCATAGTCATTTCTCAACCCAATTTTTTTGGATTATTAGAAGACGTCGATAAATTAACAGATTGGGCACATGAAAATAATAGTTTGGTTATAGCTGTTGTAAATCCATTATCTTTAGCCATCTTAAAAGAACCCGGCAAATGGGGAAAAACCGGCGCAGATATTGTTTGCGGTGAACTACAACCTTTTGGAATACCCCTTGCATCTGGCGGACCGTATGCCGGATTTATGTGCACCAAAAAAGAATTTATTCGACAAATGCCAGGACGCATTGTTGGCGCAACTGTCGATAAAGAAAATAAACGAGGATTTACATTAACGTTACAAGCGCGCGAACAACATATTCGTCGTGCAAAAGCGACATCAAATATATGTACGAATCAGGGATTGTTAGTTACCGCAGTAACGGTATATCTCAGCTTATTGGGATTTGAAGGTTTAAGAAGAGTTGCTACACAATGTCATAGTAACGCCGAATATTTATATAAAAAATTATTAGAATTAAATTTTATAAAACCCCTCTTTCCAGATAAACCCTTTTTTCATGAATTTGCGATTACCTTAAATAAGCCCATTAAAAATATGGCCGGATATAATCTCGAAAAAGATTTTCCTGAATATAAAAACAGTTTTTTATTGTGCGTAACCGAAACGAAAACAAAAGAAGATTTAGATTTGTTCGTGGAGAATCTTGCTCATGGAAAATAATTTATTGATCTTCGAACAAAATAGTTCTGGTCGATACGCAACTTCACAAGCGCCCAATAAAATAATGGAAATAAAAGATATTCCCAAAAATTATTTGCGCACAACAACTCCCCTCTTACCCGAAGCATCTGAACTACAAGTCGTCAGGCATTATACGAATTTATCCCGCAAAAATTTTTCGATTGATACGCATTTCTATCCGCTCGGCTCGTGCACAATGAAATATAATCCGCGTGGCGTAAAAACAGCAGCTATGTTATCTGGATTTTTAAATCGACATCCGTTAGCACCCGAATCACACAGCCAGGGATTTTTAAGCTGTTTATATGAATTACAAGAAATGCTGAAAGAAATTACCGGCATGACAGCCGTTTCATTAACACCGATGGCGGGCGCACAAGGTGAATTCGCCGGCGTTGCGATGATCAGGGCTTATCATCAATCTCGAAAAGATTATGCACGCACAGAAATGTTAGTACCTGATGCAGCGCATGGAACGAACCCCGCTTCAGCGGTTATGTGCGGATACACTGTTAAAGAAATTCCCACCCTGAGTAACGGCGATGTTGATTTAAATGCACTCAAAGCGGCTTTAGGTCCTCACACCGCCGGAATTATGTTAACGAATCCCTCAACACTGGGCGTATTTGAAACACAGATTGCTGAAATTGCGAAGATGGTTCACGACGCGGGTGGATTGTTGTATTACGACGGCGCAAATCTCAACGCCATATTGGGCAAAGTACGTCCTGGCGATATGGGTTTTGATGTCATGCATATGAATTTACACAAGACGTTTGCGACACCCCACGGCGGTGGCGGACCCGGTTCTGGGCCGATTGCAGCAAATGATAAACTCAAGAATTTTTTACCAATTCCTATCGTTGGGTGTAAAGAAAATAAATATTACTGGCTAGATGAACAAGCTTATCCAAATTCCATTGGCCGCTTATCTGCTTTTATGGGCAATGCCGGAATTTTAATCCGCGCTTATGCTTATATTCGATTGCTGGGCAAAGAAGGCCTGCATCGAGTGGCTGAATTTGCGACACTCAATGCTAATTATCTGATGGTACAGCTCAAAAAAGCGGGATATACCCTAGCTTTCCCAACACGCCGTGCGAGTCATGAGTTTATTATTACGCTTACGCCTGAATTAAAAGCTTATGGCGTCAATGCAATGGATGTCGCTAAGCGACTATTGGATTTTGGTATTCACGCCCCCACAGCTTATTTTCCCCTCTTAATCCCCGAATGTTTATTAATCGAGCCAACGGAAACGGAAAGTAAAGAAACCTTAGATAATTTTATCGAGGCCATGACGAAAATTATGGTGGAGATCAAAACGGATCAGCGTATAATGAAAACTGCCCCGCAAACACTACCACTCAAACGATTAGACGAAGTTAAAGCCGCGCGGGAACTCGACATAACCTGGGGTCACCATGATGACGCAACACGAGAACATTGATCTAAAAAAGTATAAGTTTTTCAAACGCTTTTCGATGATTCAAATGATGCTGATGATTGCAATTGCTGGTCTTCTCCTCACGCTTGTCGCAAATTATTTTCAGTTGTAACTTGTTGTAGCAAAGGAACACATCATGACGGAATATTTAACACAGTCGCTCGCTGCGTTTGCCGAGCTTCACACGCCAAATAATCCACCCAGTAGTGCGCAAGAACTAAAAGCACTTGAAAAAGTAGTCGCCACGCGCAGCAAAGCAATGCAGCGCAAAATTCCGAAATTGGTAGAACTCTATAAACGCGAACATCCAAACGTATCCTGGGAAAAAGCTTTTCTCCATGTACGCACAGATCATATTAAATACATGGAAAGTTTGTTGAAACCAGAAGGCATCGTAAAAGCATTTGAAGCTCACGGTAAAACATTTATCAGCAAACAAGTTCCCGTAGGAGAAGAAGGTAAAACACGGAATTGTTACAACCGTTCAAAAAAGAAAAAAGGCTTAGCCGGATTTCGAGAACACACACTGACATGCAAAGAAACAGGAGAAATACTCAGCAAGGTTTTTCTTCACAGTTCCCCCGCACCTGAACTCCGATCGACTGAATCAACCTTTCAAGAACGATTGGACATCACAAAGCAAAACCTTGAGGAAGTTCAAAGGGCCGCCCAAGGAAAAGATGTCGTTGAAGTCAGATTATTAAGTCCTCTCGATGGACTTCACGTAAAAGTAGGTGGATTTTTAACGCGAACCGCTGAACCCACCGATGAATATAGGCAGTTATTTTTAACTGCCATCGCAGCTGAATTATGCGAAAAACCTGTCACGCTCTTTAATTTCGGTGTAAATGAAGCTCGCAAGTTTGCAGATGGATTACAAAGCGAACTCAATAAAAGAGCTATTCTCAAATTATTGTCAAAAGAACCACTCTTCCCACTCTTCACTTCTGCAGAATTTGAAAGTAGAGATGATAAAAGTGAAAAAGGCACTCAAGATTTTTTTAGAAAAAAATTGGCAGAAGCCAATCAATCATATGAGAGTAAAAAAGAAACCTTACGTGAAACACTTTCTACGCCAGAACAAAAAGAAGCTTACGATGAATTTTCAGCACTGTTCGAAAACAACACATGGGCCTTACCTGAAAATAGCTACAAAATACATATGGCCATTGTGAAATTATGCAGATTACTCGGTAAAGAAGCAGCATTGGGATGTCGAGATGCCATTGATCGCGCAAACCGATATGTGATAGCTGAAGAAGCCAGAGCCATTGCCGAAAACCTCAAATTAGAAAAAACACCTGAAACCATAAAAGCATTAGAGAAAACCGTATATAGAGATTCAAGTCCGCTCGTTGCAGCAAGAAATTTCAGCACACCTGAACTTGTATGGGGATTAGGTATTGGAGGTAGATTCGACGGTGGCATACATAACCATCTAGAAAATAGCCGAAAAACCGCAGGTGTTTTCAAAAAACACATTTATACGCGCGATCTGCGTAAAAAATTCCAACGAAAAGATAAATGGGCTCGCGCTTCAAACCAAGTTGGAGAATTTTTTCGTAAGTTAGTTTTTGGCTTTCTCGGAATTTTTTGTGTGGTAGTTGCTGCTTCTGCTGCTCCCTCCGATCCCAGTAACGCAACCACTAATGGCCTCACTAACGCGCCAACAAATCTAACATTTGTCGCAACTGATGGTGCGTTGAAAAAAGAAGAAAACATGACTAACGCCCCTTCCTCAAGTGGGAGCACGTCTTCTTCAGAGTCTCCTACGGGTGTTGTTGATGCAACTGAAGAGGCTCTCGCAGATAAAAAAGACTCTCCAGATAATTTACCCCAAAGCGAAACATCTGGTTCCAATAGTTTTATTGATACGGATGAAGAGGATGAGATTTCTTCAGAAGGCTCACCAGGCTCATCGCCTTTCTTTGCTAGATGGTTTAAAGCAAAAAATGGACCAAATCCAACTTCACAAGCCAAAATACTTCAGAATCGTAGCGAGAATGCGTCGACAGCATCGCCCGTTAACGTGGTACCTGCTCCATCCGTTGACGTAACCCCAAAGAAAAACAATACAACGGAAACATTCGCGAGCTATCTCTCAATACGATAATACATCAGAGAAAATGTTGGCTAACTTTTAATCCTTCGCTCATCCATCAATTTCTTGGCAAATGCGTTAGCTTCACGCTCCAGCATAAAACGCATAATTAAATACGGCGCATCTGCGTCAGCAACTATTTCATAATCATAATTTTCACGTTGCGCCTCCATCCAATCAAGCTGTGTTTTTTTAACAATCCAATGTTTAAAATCTTCTTTGATCGAGAGTAACCTAGTAATCACATCCTCAGACTGCGCTAACTGATAACACCGCGCATTGGGATAGTCCGCAGATTGTGTCTGAATCACTATCGGATAACCAAATGTTTTGTCGTAATTCTCACGCGCACGTATATTCGTCAACAATTGTCGCGCCTCAAGCGCTAAGCGATACAGATCAGCAGAAAGATTCGGCGTGGTTATAATATCCCCATAGGCAACATTGATCTCATGTTCAGTTGCATCTCGCGGAACATCCAGCACGGCATAATAATCAACGAATAACATCAGTATTTCTCCTCTCGCGACCTTACCATCACCACTTGACCATCCCACGCTAAATCCGGGGATAATTTTTGCCGTTGTTCAGGAGTATAACTTAATTGTTTCCACGTATATCCCTCTAAGTCTTGCTCAAATACTTTTACTGCAGGAACGTCAGATACCACTGTCTTCGTTTCAACTTTAGCATGGTGAAATAATCCCACTTTTGAAGGATTATAATAATCAACATTTCCTACCCATAATGGCAAATCAGAATCAGTAAATTGCGTTCTACCATCCCACAACCGTAACACTAATAAATGCCCCGTTAACGGTTTCGTCATCACTAATACCGGCGGTTCTTCTAAATACAGCTGAGATAATACGGGAAAACGAATCGCACCATGAGATTCACTGAGGCGTGCCAAAACTAAACCCAACGTCGTATTTGGTGCAATATTCCAGCCTTTTCCTTGCAAACTTTCCTCAATGAGACCTAAATTACCGACCCATTGTATATTGAGAACTTGTGAGGGTTTCCCTACGCGACTTGCACGATATAACGGTTCATTCATTCCCTGATCATTCCACCAGGTGATAACGGTGGATGTTTTTGCAGGAATATACAACGCGTAATCTTTTTGATTTTGCGCATAATGTTTCACCGCATAGAGTGTACCAATGACACCCCAACTCACTAAGAAAACAAGCGAGAATAAAATGGGCGATAATTTCGGTGTATCGCGTCGAAAATAACTTAAGGTCACAAACATCACAACCGCGATACCCAATAACATACCACCCACAACATCCGTTAACCAATGTGCACCCAAATATAATCGAGAAAATCCAATGCACAAGACTGAAAGCGTAGCAAGCGTATAGGGAATCCAACGATTTTCTTCTGACAATTCTCGCGACAGTAATACCGCAAAAAATCCACCTACTATTGTCGTTGAAACCGTGTGACCACTCGGAAAAGAATAACCAGAAGGTGTCACAAATAAACCGGTTGGACGAGGTGAATGAATCAATTGTTTGATAATTTCACCACCACCAAAACCCAATGCACCCAACAACCCCCAATACAATACGGTACGCCATGCACGCATAACCACTAGCCATAATAAAATAACAACCCACACTCCCATCCAAACTTTAGGTTCGCCGATCAACGTAAAAACAAGCATGACATTGGCGGTGGTCACCCCGTGAAGACTACGTAATAAAAATAATAACGGCGTATTCCAAAGGGTAAATAATCCTTGATGCAAAACATCCCAGGAAAGAAAAACAAAGCTGCTTGCAAATAAAATAAAATACAACGCCAGCGTTAATTGCGCATGACTTTCAGGATGCAAGGGATCTTGCAAGACAATATTAAATAATCGTAAGAAAGGCTTGTGCTTTATCATCGCCCATAATTTATCTAACAAATCATGCAGCGTTGAAAATAACCACGCAATGAATCGTTTAATTCCCCATGAAATACACCATAAAACCAATAGCGCTAAAATAACATACAGCATTAAATGCATCGCTACTTCAGGAGGTAGTTCAATAGACGCGGCGCCTAAAATAATACCGGGAAACATATAAACAGGGGCCCAAAAAACGGCTGAGATACTATCGGCTAACAAAAATCGCCACGGCTTCATGTTTAACATGCCCGCAATAATCGGGAGTAACGGACGAATAGGCCCTACAAATCGCCCAATAAAAACCCCCTTTCCGCCATGGCGATAGAAAAACGTTTCGCCTTTTTGCAATAATCGGGGATAGAATTTAAACGGCCACATGATGCGTAACTGATCGCGGTAGTGATACCCTATAAAGAAGCTAGTGACATCTCCCAAGAAAGAACCCAAAAAAGCTCCACTTAACACAATTTTGGCAGAAACAACTTTCGATCCCACCAACGCACCCAGCGCTGTCATAAAAACCGTTCCAGGCACTACCAATCCCACAACGGCTAAACACTCAATAAAAGTCAGCAAAAACGCGACAATAAATACCCAGCCTGGATGCACATGCAACCAGATAAGCCAAGGTTTTAGTTGAATCAATAAGTCCGTTACCATGATTTAAGAAACACTCTCACCTGCTGCTTGTTTATCCGCATGATAAGATGATCGCACTAGCGGTCCACTCGCCACGTTTTTAAATCCTAATGTTTTTGCTGTTTCAGCTAACATGTCAAATTCTTGTGGCGTTACAAATCTCTCCACGCGAATATGATGTTGGCTCGGCGCGAGATATTGTCCCAACGTCAACATATCAATACCATGCGCGCGCATATCTTTCATGACATCAATAATTTCTTCATTCGTCTCACCCAATCCCAACATTAAACCTGATTTTGTCGGAATGCCGGGAAATCTTTTTTTGAATTCCTGTAATAATTTTAGCGACCATAAATAATCCGAACCCGGACGCGCCTGTTTATATAATCGCGGGACTGTTTCGAGATTATGGTTAAAAACATCGGGTAATGCTTTGGACATTTCATCCAGCGCTAATTCCATGCGGCCTCTAAAATCAGGAACCAATACTTCTATTTGAATTTCTGGACTTTTTTCACGAATCGCGCGCAGACAATTTGAAAAATGTGAAGCACCGCCATCTTTAAGATCGTCTCTGTCTACTGATGTAATAACAATATATCGCAGATTCATTTGCGAAATAGTTTTAGCGAGATTATGAGGCTCTTCTTGATCAAGCGGATCGGGACGACCATGCGCAACGTCACAAAAACTGCATCGACGGGTACATTTATCTCCCATGATCATAAATGTCGCCGTTCCCTTGCTAAAACATTCAGGAAGATTGGGACAGGATGCTTCTTCGCAGACGGTGACTAAATGATTTTCTCGTAAAACAGTCTTAAGTTCTGCAATTCTGGGAGAAGACGGAATGCGAACGCGGATCCAATCCGGTTTTCGCAATGTATCTGTTCCGTTCGAGACAACTTTAATGGGGATACGCGAAAGCTTAGCGCTTCCACGCTGCTTTGCATTCACATCGGTTTTTTCTGTGTTTAGCATTGAGCACCTCGACCGCTAGTATAGCAGCAGTGCTAAATCTTCCCCAATGCCAATTTCACATGACTGACGAGACGCGTTACCAATCCACCACGCTGAACCGACGAGAGCGCAACGAGATTTTCACTGCCTAAAGGCTGACCATTCAATACAACCCCCACACTCCCTACTGCTTCGCCTTGTTTGAGAGGGGCTTTAAGCGGAGTGAATAGCTTGAAATTGGTTGTCACTTTGGAATATTCACCTGCGGGAACGGTCACGTAAAAATCACGTGATAATCCTACTGGAACCAGATTCGTTTTCCCAAAATATACGGTTGCATTCTGAAGGGCTTGATCAGCCGCATACACTTTATGGGTTTCAAAGAATCGATAGCCATAATTCAATAAATCTTCGCTGAAAAGCGATCGGGCTGCATCGGTCGGCGCACCCAATAATACCGAAAGCAAGCGCATGCCATTTCTATCAGCAGATGATACCAAGCAATACCCTGCCGCATCGGTATGACCTGTCTTTAACCCATCCACACTCGGGTCGCTCCATAATAAACGGTTACGGTTAGGCTGAGTAATGTTGTCATACGTCAGTGTTTTTTCACCAAAAAAGTGGTAGTACTGCGGAAAGTTTAAAATAATGGCGCGCGCTAATACGCCAATATCACGCGGCGTAGAATAATGGTTCGGATCAGGCAAGCCTGTTACATCGACGTAATGCGTATTTTTCATTCCCAATAATTGCGCTTGTTGATTCATCAAATTCACAAAACCGGGTTGTGTGCCTCCCACATATTCCGCTAATGCCGTACACGCATCATTCCCAGAATCCACGATCACACCTTGAATTAAATCCGATACCGCAACTTGATCGCCTGCTTTGACAAACATTCTTGATCCACCGGTTTGCCACGCATCGGTACTGATCGTCACTTTATCGTTCAAATGAATACGGTTTGCTTGCAGCGCTTCGAAGGTTAAATAAAGCGTCATTAACTTCGTTAAGCTTGCGGGTGCCATGCGAACGTCTGGATTTTGAGAAGCCAATACTTTGCCGCTATTAATGTCTTGTAAAAAATAGCCATTAGCACTCAGCACAGGTGCGCCAGGGTTCAACATCGTTGGCTGACCCTTTACCGTGGGTTGTTGAAAAACAGAGGTTTGTGCTTCGGGTCTGATCTGAGATTGAAGTGGCGATTGAGGAACCGGAACCGGCGCAACAGCAGCATAGACGGCTGCGCTAAACAACGACGCCAGTGAAACACAGATCAGTTTACGCATAAATATAAGTCCTCTCGTCAGGGGTCAACGGTTCCAGCGTTTTACGCTGTTGTTGGGCAATTTCAAAATCAGCATCAGAAAAATCGTGTTGTCGTTCACGCAACCAGGTTTCGCGTATTTTATCATCAACTTCGCACGGCACAATATGAAATGGTAAAGATAGTTTCCGAAATAAATCCCTGTGGGATTTTTTAATAAACGTCGCATCGACTATAACAGAATATCCCATGCTTAATAATTTTTTTGCTAATTCATACAAATGCTCATACGTTTTTTGATTAACCTCCTCAGAATATAATTTATTTTTATCCTGGCCTATTCTTTTACGCTCAACGTCTGATCGTAAATGAATAGCATTAAATTTTTGAGCCAGTTTTTTTGCCTTTGTCGTTTTACCGGATCCCGCTATGCCATGCATAATAAATAATTCAGGTTTTTTATGTTCAACATAGCTTTCGGCTAAATTTATGCTGAGCTGATAATCTGCCCAGTCTATTTTAGGACCCATTAATTTAATTTTAGCCCTCACGACAGCTCGATAGGCCTGATAAAATCTTAAAATAAATAATCCGTCATAATCGCCCGTTTGTGTTAAATATTGGTTTAAAAATATATTACCAAGCTGAGTTTGATTTTTTTCATCCAGATCCATTAATAAAAAACCGACATCGGCCATCGTATCGGTATAAATTAAATTATCATTAAATTCTATGCGATCAAACATCATGGGTTTATGGTTGAATAAAACAATATTCCCTAAATGCAGATCGCCATGGCACTCTCGGATAAAATGTTTTTTCTTTCTGGCCTTAAAGGCTTCTTCTAGTTTTTTAAATTCTCCATTCGCCCATTTCTCACAAAGCTCTAACTGGTCCAATAATTTTTTATTTTTGTACTCTATTAAAAATGGCCTGATTTGATCAAAATTTTGCTGCACGGGAAAAAAGACATTCTCCAATGATCCGAACGGATCCTTGGCTATTGCTGCATGCTGATGAATTTCTGCTAATTGGTCCGCTAAGCTCATAAAATATTCTGATTTTAACTTATTATTTTTTAAGAGATTAGAAAATAAATTTTCCTGAGCAAACGCGTTCATGACAAGTGCATAATCTATAATTTTATTTTTAACCGTAATGGCAATTACTTTTAAATATAATTCAGGCGCATACATTTTTCCGAGACGTAATTCTTCTTCGCAATAATGTTTGCGCTTAACCAAACTGGAATAATCAAGAAAGCCCATATCTAATGGCTTTTTAATTTTGTAAGCATATTTATCCGTCAAAATAACCCATGAAATATGGGTTTCAATAATTTTTGCGCTCATGGTTGACCTTGTTTATTTACTCTTGAATACAGGATTGTATAATAAGCGTCTAATCATAGGGAGCAGTTAATGTTAATAAAACGTATAGAGCGGTATTTAGATGTCGACAAGCTTCAAGAAGATTTACGAAAGCTTGGGGTCAATTTCATCACAGCGGGTGGCGGCACACTCGTCATAGCGCACTCAACAGGTTTAACTCAGTGGCTTATTACATCATCGTGTTGTGTTATCATAGGCGGCGTAATTGTTACATTTTTAGGTCTTTTGAGGAGAAACAATAATGGGTAACTTTTTCTTTGCATTGGGCGTCGCCGTACTATTAGGGTTTATTATCTTCAGCGCGCTTATCATCTTCTCTTCAATGAATGAAAAACCAGAACTATCCCGCGTACCTAGTAAAAAGCACCCTCACAAATCAAAGCACCGCAAACACGCGCTCCGCAGCGCTTAACGTCTCATCAATTTCTTTATCCAAATGCGCTGACGATAAAAACCCGGCTTCAAATGCAGACGGTGCTAAATACACACCCAGCTCTAACATCTTATGGAAAAACTTCTTGAATCTGTCGACATTGCACTTCTGAACATCGGTTAAATTTAAAATTTGCGTTTGATCCGTAAAAAATAATCCAAACATGCTTCCCGCGTGTTGGGCAAAAAACGGGATACCCGCTTTATCTGCAAGAACCATTAAATTAATTAATAATTTCTTCGTATGAATTTCGAGCTGTTCATAAAAACCTGGCTGTTGAATTAATTTTAAACCGGCCAACCCTGCTGCCATCGCAATCGGATTACCCGATAAAGTACCGGCTTGATACACAGGACCTAATGGCGACACTTTTTCCATGATGTCTCTGCGTCCACCAAATGCACCCACCGGCATGCCTCCACCTATTATTTTCCCTAACGTAGTCAGATCGGGGTTGATGTTATATCTTTCTTGCGCGCCACCTAATGCCACTCTAAATCCTGTCATGACTTCGTCAAAAATTAATATGGATTTATAGTTATCACATAATTCACGCAATCCCGCTAAGAATTTTTGTTCCGGCAAAATACAATTCATATTTCCCGCAACGGGTTCTACTATTACAGCTGCGATATCATCCGGATAAGTTTTAAATAATTTTTCGACATCATCAAGATCATTAAATTCAGCTATTAAAGTATGCTCAGCAAAACTCTTAGGCACGCCGGCTGAATCAGGAACTCCAAACGTTAAACCACCGGATCCCGACTTAACTAACAAGCTATCACTATGACCGTGATAACAGCCGTTAAATTTAATAATTTTATTTTTATTCGTATAACCTCTAGCCAGTCTTATAGCACTCATAGTAGCCTCGGTTCCCGAGTTGACCATGCGAACCATTTCAATGCTTGGCATTAGTTTACAAATTAATTCAGCTAATTCTATTTCTAGAACAGTCGGCGCGCCGTAACTTAGGCCATTTTCTACGGCTTTTTCGACAGCAGAAATAATTTCAGGATGCGCATGACCTGCAATCATGGGACCCCAAGATCCCACATAATCTATATATTTTTTATTGTTTTGATCATAAACATAAGCGCCCTTTGCTTTTGAAATAAATAATGGCTCACCGCCAACGCCTTTAAAAGATCTGACGGGAGAATTGACGCCACCGGGAATGACGTTGCAGGCGCGCTCATAAATAGTCATAAATTTCCTTCACTTCCCTATACAAAAACTCGAAAAAATCTTACCCAACAAATCATCACTGGTAAACTCACCCGTAATCGCCCCCAAATATTTCTGCGCATGGCGCAAATCTTCCGCCAATAATTCGCCGGCTTTATTTTTTTCTATTTGAGCTTTACCGTGCAACAAACTTTCATGCGCTCTATTTAACGCATCGACATGTCTGCGTCGTGCACTGAAACTCGTTTCGGTATTATCCGAAAATCCCATAAGATTTTTTAAATATTTTTTGAGATTATCTAAACCCTCGCCTGTTTTTGCAGAAATTCCCAAGGTATTTTTATCAGGTTTTTTTAAATCTATTTTATTATAAACAATAGTTAATCTCGGATGATGTAATAATTCATCATGAATATCATCTTCAGTGTCCATAATATCTTTAATATACAAAACTCTATCGGCTTTTTGGATCATCTCTTTAGCACGCTTCACGCCTTCTTGTTCGATAGGATCATCGCTTTCTCGTAATCCAGCGGTATCTATAATTTGAACAGGCAAGCCATCTAATTGAATATGCTCACGCAAAATATCACGCGTAGTACCTGGAATAGACGTCACAATTGCGCTGTCTCGACCCGACAATAAATTTAATAAACTGGATTTACCTGCGTTGGGTTTGCCGGCAATAACAATAATCATGCCTTGTGATAACAAAACCCCTTGTTTGGCTTGTTGTTGAATATTTTCTAATTCTGAAATTAAATTATCTAGTTTATTTCTGACATTTCCCTCTGTTAAAAAATCAACTTCTTCTTCCGGAAAATCTATAGCAGCTTCTATATAAATTCTGAGATTAATTAATTGAGTTAAAAAATCAGCTATTTTTTGGGAGAACACTCCCTCGAGAGATTGCATCGCAGCAAGGGCGGCTTGTTTTGATCCGGCATCAATTAAATCTGCAATAGCTTCTGCTTGAGCCAGATCTAATTTATTATTTAAAAAAGCTCTTTCAGAAAACTCGCCAGGTTTAGCAAGACGCGCGCCCAGTTTTAATATTTCTTGAATTAATAAATCTACAACAACATATCCACCATGTCCCTGAAGTTCTAAAATATCTTCTCCCGTAAAAGAATGAGGATTAGGAAAAAATAACGCCAAACCCTTATCGATAATATTCCCGTCGGAATCTTTAAAGGTTGAGTAATAAGCCATACGAGGATCGGGAAGTTTACCCAATAATTTCTCGGCAATTTCGCATGTGTGTGAACCTGATATTCGAATAACACTGACACTGGATCGACCTAAGGCCGTAGCGGGAGCAACAATGGTGTCTGTTTTATTCATAAGAATTATAATTTAGTCGATAAATAAAATTTCAATAATTTCATATTCTGTTTTGCCTGACGGCGTCTGGACAACAGCCACATCATTCTTTTCTTTGCCAATCAACGCACGAGCCACTGGCGAATGAACAGACACTTTACCTGATTTAATATCCGCTTCATCTTCACCGACTATTTGATAAGAAATTTCCTCTTCTGTCTCGGTATTAATAATTTTTACGGTTGCACCAAAAATGACTTTATTTTTTACGGGAAGATTGGTGATATCAATCACATGTGCATTGGATAATTTATGCTCAATATCACGAATACGCGCTTCAATAAATCCTTGCTTCTCTTTAGCCGCATGATATTCCGCGTTTTCTTTCAAATCACCGTGCGCACGCGCTTCTGCAATGGCTTGAATCACAGCAGGGCGCTCAATAGATTTCAGCTGCTGTAGCTCTTCTTTTAATCGTTCTGCACCTTTTGTTGTCATCGGTACTTTTGTCGTCATCATATTCTCCAAACAATGGGCGAGGCTTGCAGCCTGCAAGGCATGGCCTCTCCCCTACATTTATTGTGGCAATACAGAAGAGTGATGTTCCACAATCTTCCAACCATCCGCTTCATGCGCAAAAACAAACGTATAACGCGCAGGAATTTTTGCTTCAATTTTTCCGCTCGGCAACATATATGAAAACGTATAAAACCCAGAATTTAATGCAGTTTCACCAAACATGCGAATATTTTGTTTGCCAAATTTTACCGCAAGATCTTTATGCTTCATCAGCTTAGCAAAGTATCCTTCAATACCTTCTGGCGTATCTAATTGATTTTCAAACGTAGCGTAGAGCAATGCGCCTGACGCATACATATCTGCAATTTTTTGCGGATTATTCGAGCTTAATGCAGCTGCCCAATTTTGGGTCGCTACCTCAACGGGTACTGCGTTTTGTGCAAATGCCGAAAATACACAAAAAAACAAGGCTATAAATAATGCAAACCGTTTCATCATCATCCTGTTATCCTCCAAAAAAGTTCTTGACCGAATCAAACCATGACGTGGCTTTAGGATTATGGATATTTTCTTTACCCAACGAATCATCAAACACTTTGAGCAAATCTTTTTGCGCTTGAGATAATTTTACCGGTGTTTCAACGGTCACACGACAAATCAAATCACCCACCGTACCACCCCGTACGGATTTTACGCCTTTTCCACGTAAACGAAACATTTTACCGGATTGTGTTTCTGCCGGAATTTTAAGTTCAACATGACCCTCAAGGGTTGGCACATCTAATTTTCCACCCAATGTCGCTATCGTAAAGCTAATCGGCACTTCACAAATTAAGTTATTGTCTTCACGGTGAAACACACTGTGCGGTTCAATATGAATTTGAACATAGAGATCACCGGGCGGTCCGCCATTCAATCCCGCTTCACCTTCACCCGTTAAACGAATGCGATCACCGTCATTAATGCCGGGAGGAATTTTAACCGACAAGGTTTTGTATTCGTGTTTTCGACCTTCGCCACGACAATCCGGGCACGGATTTTTAATCACTTGTCCGGTGCCATGACAATCGGGACAGGTTTGTTGTATCGAGAAAAATCCTTGTTGCATACGAACTTGGCCAACACCACCACAGGTTGTACAACCGGTGACGCCACTGCCTTTTTTCGCGCCCGAGCCATCACAAGAATTACATTTTATTAAAGTGGGAATGCGAATTTCGAGTGTTTTGCCAAATACCGCTTGTTCGAGCGTGAGTTTCATATCGTAGCGTAAATCAGCTCCGCGTTGCGCGCGCGATCGTCCACCGCCACCGCCACCTCGTCGACCCCCAAAAATATCGCCGAAGATATCACCAAACATATCGGCAAAATCAGCAGCGCCGGCTCCTCCTTGTGCGCCACCAAAACCACCGAATCCACCTTGTGCACCCGCATGACCAAACTGATCATACGACGATCGGCGCTTGTCATCGGATAATACTTCGTAGGCTTCTTTGGCTTCCTTGAATTTTTCTTCCGCAGACTTATCACCCGGATTTCGATCCGGGTGAAATTTCATCGCTAATTTTCGGTAGGATTTTTTGATGTCATCTGCAGACGCATTTTTCTGCAGACCTAAGACTTCATAATAATCGCGCTTCGTCGCCATTATTTCTTGTCGTCCTTGTCCTCTTTCACTTCAGTAAATTCTGCATCAACGACATTCTCTTCTGGTTTTTGTGCAGAAGCGGTTTCAGTTTCAGCCGTAGATTGTTGCGGTTGCGCTTGTTGCTGCTGAGACAATTTAGACGCAAATTGCTCAAGCTCTTTTGTCTTAGATTCAATCTTTTCTTTATCATCAGACTTCATGGCTTCTTTTAATTGCGCAATAACTGTCTCAACTTCGGGATCTTTTTTATCTCCCATCATCTTTATTACACTGTGAATTAAAGTATCCGCCTGATTTCGTACCGTCACCAATTCATGGAATTTCTTATCTTCTTCACGATGGGCTTCTGCATCTTTTACCATGCGTTGCACTTCGTCTTCTGATAATCCACTGGAGGCTTTAATAATAATAGACTGCGCTTTGCCGGTGGCCTTATCTTTTGCCGACACGTTAAGAATACCATTCGCATCAATATTAAATTCCACTTCGATTTGTGGCATTCCGCGCGGGGCTGCAGAAATTCCCGCTAAATCGAATCTTCCTAAGGATTTATTGTCTCCCGCCCTTTCTCTTTCACCTTGTAATACATGAATGGTTACAGCGGTTTGATTGTCATCCGCCGTCGAAAAAACTTGGCTGGCTTTGGTCGGAATCGTCGTATTTTTATCGATTAATTTTGTCATAATACTTCCCATGGTTTCGATGCCCAAAGAAAGTGGTGTGACGTCTAATAACAATACATCTTTAACATCGCCAGATAATACAGCACCCTGAATTGCTGCACCAATGGCAACCGCTTCATCAGGATTTACATCATGACGCGCGTCTTTCCCGAAAAATTCTTTAACGACTTCTTGCACTTTTGGCATGCGTGTTTGACCGCCAACCATAATGACATCATTGATTTTGGACAAATCTAAGCCAGAATCTTTGAGGGCAACTTTGCACGGTTCGATAGTTCGAGCAATTAAATCTTCAACTAAAGATTCTAATTTCGCACGCGTTAATTTGATATTTAAGTGTTTTGGACCAGACGCATCGGCCGTAATATACGGTAAATTTACGTCAGTTTGTTGCGAAGAAGACAACTCAATCTTTGCTTTTTCAGCGGCTTCTTTTAAGCGCTGTAATGCTAAAGGATCACTGTGAAGATCAATACCTGATTCTTTTTTAAATTCACCCGCTAGAAAATCAATTAATCGTAAATCGAAATCTTCACCACCCAAGAAAGTATCACCATTCGTGGCTAATACTTCGAATTGATGTTCACCATCCACATCCGCGATTTCTATAATAGAGATATCAAACGTACCACCACCCAAATCGTAAACAGCAATCGTTGCATTGCCCCGTTTTTTATCCATACCGTACGCAAGCGCTGCTGCGGTCGGTTCGTTAATAATTCTTTTTACTTCTAAGCCAGCAATACGACCGGCATCTTTAGTCGCTTGTCTTTGTGAGTCATTGAAATAAGCCGGAACCGTAATCACGGCTTCTGTTACAGGTTTACCTAAATAATCTTCGGCAGTTTTTTTCATCTTGATTAAGACTTGCGCCGAAATTTGTGGCGGCGCTAATTCTTTGTCGTCGACTTTAATCCACGCATCACCATTATTCGCTTCCATAATTTGATACGGAACCATTTTGACATCACGCTGAACAACGTCGTCTTTGAATTTACGACCAATTAATCTCTTCACCGCAAATAAGGTTCTTTTGGGATTGGTAACGGCTTGGCGTTTTGCTGATTGGCCCACCAATACTTCACCGTCATCGCTATACGCAACGATGGAGGGCGTGGTTCGTGCACCTTCGCTATTTTCAATGACTTTAACTTTTCCACCTTCCATGATAGCTACACACGAGTTGGTTGTTCCTAAATCGATACCGATCATATTGGCCATATTACATTCTCCACTAAAAATTCAATTGTTAACTACATAAGGTTTGCTTTAATTTTTTCAAGCCGCTTTCGCAATCATCACTCTCGCCGGCCTAATCACTCTGTCATGTAACTGATAACCTTTTTGCATGACTTGTATGATGGTATTTGGCGCCACATCTGTTTTTTCTTGTGCCAACATGACTTCATGGAACGCAGGATTAAACATTTCATTCAGCGGATGAATTTCTTTCACGCCAAATTTCTCCAATACTTTTTGTAACATTCTTAACGTTAATTCCATGCCATCGCGCATAGACTTAACCATATCATGCTCGGTTCCCTGAACAGCCAGACCTTGTTCGAGACTGTCTAATATGGGGATTAATTCTTCGAGTAATTTTTTAATGCCATATTTATGGGCATCGGTAATATCTCGCTCAGAGCGTCTATGCAAATTTTCAATTTCTGCTCGAGCTCTTAAAATCTTGTCTTCAGCTTCCGTCAATTTGGCCTCGAGTTCTTCGCGGCTAGGATTCCCGATCAAACCGGGCTCACCCATCATATCGTCATCTTTCACTTCACCTGCCGTCGTCATGCTTTCACACCCCCTTTTTTTGCGTACCCCCCTTAGATAGGGCCTTTGGGTTAAATTTCAAGGGCTTTTTATGACCTATACTTCCAATAGAGGGGGGTGTTTTATGGAAGAACCTACCAGGGCCCGGGCTGTGCCCTATCAACGCGTCTACGACAGAGAAACCCTGAAACAGTGGCTGGATATTATGCGCCTTGAAGAAAACCAGGATACAGGTGTCATTGTTGCCTGTCTCAACAACATCAGCAAAAGTCGCTCACCCCACAATCTACAGATTAGCCTAATGCCTGAAGAAAACTGGGGAAAAGGTCCTCGTTATATTTTTAACAACCCGACTTTTCTCATACGCCAGCGCGATAAAGACACTATTTACCAAACCATCCCAGGTTATATCAAAATTGATTTTGATGATGACGGTAAATTACTCGCGATTGAATTGAGCAACGCCACACTTCACGATGCTTTTTTCAATCCTGCTCAGATGTTTACTGAACTCACCTCAGGCTTTGAGAAACCTAAACATGGCGCAAATTTTGCGCAATTGGCTTTGGGCGAAAAAGCGTCCATCGTAGGCGCACTCAAAAAATTCTCCACACCCGTCACTGCACCAAAAGAATTAGCCGAGTTCGACAAAGACAGAACAAGAAATATACAAACGTTTATACCTTTTGAAAAAGAAAGGGCGGTTGTAACCTATTATCGCCAAGCGTTACAGTCATTTTTGGATACTTTATTGGACGGTAAATTAACAAACCTATCTTTAGAATCTAACGCGACTCCAAAACTATACGCCGCAAATGACAACCTAAAATTAAGAATAGAATTTACCCATATGGTAATCTCAGACGCTACCACTCATAGAAAATATCAATTTCCTGGAAAACTTATTCTTGAGTATAGTTTTACACCAGAAAAAGGATTTCAATTTCAATTCATCGCCTCTCCCAATCCTGCTTTAATAGGATTTTTCGTAGCTGTCTCTCTCGCGCCAGGAAAAACGAAAGATCACTTGCAAGATTCTGTCATTAAGACGTTTATCCATGAACCTGCGAAAACCCTCTCGACTGAATCCGAACTTTTAAGTTTGGTAAATCCTAACAACAAAGAACTCTCTGCGGTATTAAGCGATATTAAAAAGCCAACAACACCAAAAAAAGAGAGCGTTATGCGAAAAGATATGGACAGGCAATTAAAAGTGGATAGAAGGATTGGCGAAGACGATATTGCTATTATCGAAAAATTTTACTACCAATATCTGCTCGCCATGCCTGGTTATCTCTGCGCAGATGGCTCCACCGGAAAGTTCACGCTGGTGGCTGACAACAACACCACTCAACACCTGCTCATGGAACAAGGAAAAGTCATCTTGCGTGTCTCACACAACAATCCGCAGTTTACCGTCATAAATCCTTATAATCCTGATGACGTGGACCATCAAACTTTTTCAGGCAATATCACCGTAGAATTTGTTTTTAATAAAAATAATCAAGAACCTGGATTTACGTTTACGGGTATGACGTTCAGTAATAATGTTTTATATAACCTTATCGTCAATACGAGGACACTCTTTCCAGCGGAACAACAAGATGAAAATCCCGCCTTAGCGAAAGCATTTAACGCTACTATCAAAACTCTCCAAGAAAGAGCCACTCACCAAGAAAACCCCCAACTCTCATCTGCTGTCACCGCCAAAAAAAAATAATCTATTTTAGTTGAAGTTCGCATTATCCCCACGCTACACTCAATTTTATCTCATCTTTCCAATAAGAGGATTTACATGGAAGAAGCTCCCGCCCTTCAAATCACTGTCGTTGGCACCCCATTAACCGCGTCGCAACAGATACAACTCCTCAGTGCCTTCACGCGCGCACATCCCAATGACCTCTGTTACCAAAAAAAACATTTCATAGGTTCACAGCAAATCAGTCTTTCATTGATTATGGCAATGCTGAGAAAAGAGAAAGAAACCAGACTATCCACAGATTATACGTTTACGCGGGTATTTATATTAATTTTTGATGCTCACGCCGCCGAATGGCATCGTGAAATTCTCAAACCGAGAGATGACAATACGGCTTTTACTGTTGCTCTTGTTGATCTCCAAAATACAGACGTTGAAAAACTCAGTGCGTTTGCTCAACAAAATAATATCCCAGCGGTAATACGTTGCGCATTGGATAATCCGCGCTCTATTGATGCGATGTTGGATCTGGCAGTAATTGGAGGATTAACCGTTCGAAATGACAAAATCACTCAACCGTGTTGTGAATACTTTAAGCGTAAAAAACTCGACGGGGATTTTATCGAGAGCGCGATCACCCTGTGTCAATTTGATTCAACGCAGCTTAATGACGATCCACTCAAGTTAATCCTACTCTGGCTCGCTAAACTCATGAAACTCCCGGGTTCGGAAAAAAAGATTAAAGATACGATTGAATTAATCGTTTCTAATATCAGAGACCAGCCTCGCTCTTGGAAAACGCAATACAACGGCTTAACCCTTTTCAAAAAAAACACCCATATCACCCCCGAACCACCACTCTTAACGCCCACTGCATTGACGTATTGAATAATTCCAACGCCCCCTCTAAGATGCTTCGTCACTTTATCTAATGGAATACCACTATGCGCACCGCTTTTAAGAAAGTTATTTTGTTCGGCAAACGCCATCGCGAAAAATCGACTATTTCTACGCTCTTAGAGCTTAGCGCTTATTTACAAACCATTGGCATTCAAGTGTCTATCGAAGAAGAAACCGCAAAAATGGCGGACATTAACGACCTACCCATCGTCACTGAAAAAAACTTAGATCAATCTGAATTAATTATTGTCGTCGGCGGCGATGGCAGTTTGTTGAACGCCGCGCGCATTGCGTCTGAAAAAAACATTCCTGTATTAGGCATCAATCGTGGGCGGTTAGGTTTCTTAACCGACATCAAACCAGACCAATTTTCTGATATCGAACATATTTTAAAAGGCCATTATCTCGACGAAAAAAGATTTTTATTAAACGCTGATGTTATTTCCAATGGTAAAACCATTCATCATCAAACTGCCCTAAACGATATAGTCTTATTACCCGGCGATGTGGCCCACATGATCGAATTTTCTATAGAAATAGACGGTCAATTGATGTGCACCCAACGTGCCGATGGATTAATTGTCGCCACACCCACGGGTTCAACAGCCTATGCGCTTTCAGGCGGCGGTCCCATTCTTCATCCACAATTAGATGCAGTCGTATTGGTTCCCATGTTTCCGCATAAACTCACCAGCCGACCCATTGTTATTGCCGGTCATTCTGATATTAGAATTTCTATTGATAAAAATAACGAAACCGCCCCGAGAGTAAGCGCCGACGGCGAAAATTATATTAGCCTCGACGCAGACCAGGTTGTACACATCAGCAAAAACAAAAACCCCTTAACCTTAATTCATCCTGAACATTACCAATACTTTTCGACGTTAAGAACGAAACTCCAATGGGAAAACAAACCCTATTAACAGTAATTACGACTGGCTACCATTATGTTAACGCATCTCCATATTCAAAATTTTGCGATTATTGACAACACTGATGTTGAATTTCAATCCGGCATGACGGTTATTACGGGTGAAACCGGCGCCGGCAAATCTATTATTCTTGATGCTCTCGAATTAGTCTTAGGCGCACGCTCTGAATCCAGTTTTTTACGCAAAGACAAAGATCAGTGTGAAATTACCGCCAGTTTTGATATCGCGAATAATTCTGCTGCTCAGATTTTTCTCTCAGAAAAAAATTTAGTGAGTGATCAAGAATGTATTTTAAGACGCGTGATTAGCAAAGATAATAAATCCAAAGCTTTTATTAACCAACACCCGGTGCCACTACAAACCTTACGCGAATGCAGCGACGTATTAATTTCTATTCACGGCCAACATGAACATCAAAGCTTAATTTCGCGTGAAACACAGCGAAATTTATTGGACAGTTTTGGGAAACATGAGAAATTAACTCAGCCCCTCAAAAATCTTTATGTAAAATTCCAAGAAGTGTCTGAGTTATATTCACAACAAAAACAAAATCTTTCTCATCGCGACAGCAAATTAGATTTTTTGAAATTTCAGGTAGAAGAGCTCGACAAACTCAGTTTAACCCTGGCTGAATTTAACTCACTTGAGCGAGATCATAAACAACTCGCCAATATGGACAAATACATCCAAAATTACCAAGCGCTACAGAATTTATTAGATGAAAATTTATTAGAGAATTTATCCAAAGCCCTTTCTCTGCTCAATACTCTTCCTCAAAGCAATTTGAATAACTTAATCACAACCGCCAACATACAAATTACCGAAGCCTCCAGTGAACTTCAGACTTTATTAAACCGCATTGATTTAAACCCTGAAAAATTAGCTGCTATAGAAATAAGATTGACTCAAATACATGATATAGCCCGCAAACACCGAATTAAGCCATCAGAGATTCCTGAGTTGCATGAAAAATTAAAACTCGAATTAGCCTCGCTACTCAAACTCGATAATCAATTAGATTTATTAGAAAAACAGCTGGCTGAAATTAAATTAGATTATTTACATCTTGCTAATCAACTTTCTACGGCACGTCAAAAATCTGCGGTTAACTTATCTAAAGCCATTACTAAATATATGTCCCAGTTGGGCATGACAGGTGGAAAATTTGAAATTAATTTAATTCCTCATGAAGAATTAACGCCTTATGGTTTAGAAAAAACAGAATTTCTGGTGAGTGCCAATCCGGGTATGCCATTACAAGTGTTATCTAAAGTCGCGTCCGGCGGTGAATTATCCAGAATTAGCTTAGCTATTCAATTAATTGCCACAGAAACCACTCACCTACCTATATTAATCTTTGACGAAGTCGACGTGGGTATTGGTGGTGCAACAGCCGCAATAGTCGGTCAATTATTGAAACAATTAGCGCAAAGCACACAGGTTATTTGTATTACCCATCTTCCACAGGTTGCGGCACAAGGCACGCATCATATTAGTGTTTATAAAAATATTGCTAAAAATCATACCGAAACTCACATCCGCCATTTAAATCCAGAAGAAAAAATACAAGAGATAGCTCGAATGTTGGGGGGATTAAAAATTACGGAACAGACCTTGGCGCATGCGAGAGAGTTGGCTTATAATTCAACTCCCTAAACTATAAAAGGTAATTATCATGAGTGCTGAAAAAACAAACTTTCAACAAGCGCTGGAATTAGATGAACAAGCAAGTAGAAGTAATAATTTTTGGGATAGGCTAGCGACTCGTTCATCACCAGCGCTTGTAGTAGATGCCGTCACACTAAGGAGAGAGCAAGCTGCAATGCAAGGGAAAGCTGCTGCGCAAACATCTCCTCGTCCAGGGAAGAAGTAACATCTCTACACAAAGAGCGGCGCATAACGTCGCCCACTTACCTGAAAGGTAACAGGATGAAAATCTACGTTTCACATTCCACGGGATTTAATTACAAAGACGAATTATACAAACCTCTTCAGCAATCTATTCAATATATTGATTTTTATTTTCCTCATGAGTTTCATTCAGAAGCGACAAATACGCGAAATATTATTGAAAATGTCGATTATGTGTTGGCAGAAGTCAGCTATCCATCGACGGGCCAAGGCATTGAATTGGCATGGGCCCATGATGCAGCGGTATCCATCATAGGCATACACAAAACAGATGCCGTGATTTCATCAGCATTGAAATTAATTTGTTCGAAGATTTATGCGTATGAGGATGTTGGTGAGTTTGTGAGAGATTTTTTTAAGGTGTCTGCATGAAAATCCAAGGTCTCAGCCATATGACCTTTATCTGTAAGGACCTCAATAAAATGGCCAATTTATTAAAAACTATTTTTAACGCCCAAGAAATTTATTCCAGTGACAACAAAAACCATTCTTTATCCAAAGAAAAGTTTTTTAATATAAATAATATTTGGATTGCGATCATGGAGGGAGAGGCTGTTCATAAAACCTATAACCATATAGCTTTTAAAGTTAACGATGAAGATTTGGATATGTTTAAAGCAAAAATATTATCGTTGGGATTAGAAATTTTACCTGGCAGAACCCGCGATAAAGCTGAAGGCAATTCTTTATATTTTTATGATTATGATAATCATTTGTTTGAGTTGCATTCGGGGGATTTGGATACGCGACTGAATTATTATTCAAAATAAAACAAATTTTCTTTATTTTAAAATTCATTTCAGCCATAATAAAACCCAATAGAAATTCACAGTACTAACATCGCATATTCCCCTTTTTTCTACGCACCAAATATCATAAGGACTATTTATGAAAACCCATCTCTCACTGTTTGAAGAACACAACATTCGCCGTTTGTATGATGAAAAAACCGAAACGTGGTTTTTTTCAGTTATTGATATCGTTCAAGTATTAACGCAACAGCCCGATTATCAAGCAGCTAGAAAGTACTGGAAAGCTTTAAAAAATCGTTTAAACAAGGAAGGTAGCCAACTGGTAACAAATTGTTACCAGTTGAAAATGAGCGCCGATGACGGCAGGTTGCGACTAACAGATGTAGCAAACACTGAAACCCTACTTCGCCTCGTTCAATCTATCCCCAGCCCTAAAGCAGAACCTATTAAATTATGGCTCGCCAAAGCTGGTTATGAACGCATGCAAGAAATGTCTGATCCATCCAAATCTCTCGACAGAGCCAGAGAAACTTGGCAAAAACACGGTTACAGCGAAAAATGGATTCAACAACGCATGATGGGACAAGAAACACGCAATAAATTGACGGATTACTGGAAAACCCACAGCGTAAAAGAAGGTCTTGAATTTGCCGTTCTTACCAATATCATTCATCAAGAATGGACAGAACTCAGCATTAAAGACCATAAAAAAGCTAAGGGTTTAAAATCTCAAAATCTGCGCGATCACATGAGTGAAGCAGAATTAATTTTCACAGCGTTAGCAGAACTATCTACACGACAAATTGCTGAAGTTTCTGAAGCGGAAGGCTTGAAAGAAAATAAAGTTGCCAGCAAAGCGGGTGGGAAAATTGCTAAGACTGCTAGAATCGCTTTAGAAAAAAAAACGGGTAAAAAAATCATTACCTCTGATAATTACTTACTTGCAAAACAAAATTAGGAACCACGATGACCATAGAATTCCGCCCCTTCCAAACCGAACATATTCCCTTATGGGAAAAATGGGCTACGATTCCACACGTAAAAGACGTATGGTTTATTCCTGGCTATCATCCCGTAAGTTATATTCATCAAAAAATAAAAGGCAATGGTTATGATTATCCGTTTGTCATTTATCTGGATAATCAACCAATTGGTTATATCTGCTGCTGTGATCTTTATGCTTATAAAACCATCTGCCCAGAACCTAAGGGTTTATTTACACAAGAAAATCCGGGAACTTTTTGCATGGATTTATTTATTGCTGATGAAGATAAATTAAACAAGGGTTATGGAACTCAAATAGTTAAGGCTTTTGCGGATTATATATGAATATTACGGCCCATCTCGAACACTAGTTACGGTTTTATTCGAACAGTGATTATGGTTCATCTCGAACACTGATTATGGTTTTACTCGAACAGCGATTATGGTGAAATCGAACACCTGATTTCGGTGGGATTTTAGATA
>DASZBR010000024.1:0-10814 GCA_035943935.1 Gammaproteobacteria bacterium | reverse complement strand
GAGTTTGGCCGAATTACGTATTTATTATTTTCCTGCAGGAACCAATGAAGTTAAGACCTATCCAGTCGGAATTGGTCGAGAGGGATGGAATACGCCAATTGGTGTGACCACGGTCACTCAAAAAGTCGTTAATCCCACGTGGGTTGTACCACCCGATATCATGGCGTGGCGTTTAGAAAAAGAAAACGGCGGTGTTCAATTACCTAAAAGTGTTCCGCCGGGACCCAATAATCCTTTGGGTGGATATGCGCTTTATTTAGGATTTCCGGAATATCATATTCACGGGACGAATGATCCTACGGGTATCGGTCGTCGCAGTAGTTCAGGATGTATTCGTATGTGGCCGGAAGATATCGAAGAATTATTTTCTAAAACGCCGAAAGGTACAACGGTTCGTGTGATCAATGATCCGTTCAAAGCCGGTTGGTTAGATAATCGCGTCTATTTAGAAAGTCATACGCCATTGGAAGAACAACAACATATGTATCAAACAGATGCGGCTCCTATGCGTTATGATGTTCAAGACGTTGTAGCCAACCGTCCTGCTGAGATCAACTGGTCAACGGCCAAATGGATAGCTAAACAACAAAACGGCGTGCCACAAATTATAGGGTTCTCAAAGTAAGCAAAGAAAGCAAAATAGGCAGAAGATGATTTTATTTCGTTATTTCACGCGGGAAATTCTGGGGACGTTTATCGTCATCAGTTTGATTCTATTGCTTATTTTCATCAGTAATCAATTTGCGCACTTTCTTAAATTAACGGCAGCCGGAAAAATATTAGGCATGCAGTTGCTACACTTAATGGTATTAGAGATTCCTCAGTTATTAAGCATTATTTTTCCTTTGGCTTTTTATCTTAGCGTCATTCTCACCTACGGTAGATTATACGTTGATAGCGAGATGGTGGTATTAAGCGCCTGTGGATTAAGTCCCAAAAAATTACTGGGAATGACATTTATTATCGCAAGTTTTGTTGCTATTCCGGTTTTTATATTTACCTTGTTTATTAATCCTATTGTGGCGAATACGCGTGATAGATTACTCGCTGAAATTGGTGCTACGTCTGTATTGCAAACACTGCAGCCAGGACGTTTTCAACAGACGAATGACGGCGCACGTATTTTCTATATTGAAAAAATGTCTGATGATAAAAATCGACTGGAAAATGTGTTTGTTGCAGAAAAAGGAAAAGCGGGCAGTTGGAATGTGATGTCAGCTTCCGGTGGGCATCATGAAGTCGATCCAACGACACATGATCGTTTTGTTGTTGCCGATGATGGATATCGCTATCAGGGTATTCCGGGTACGCGTAATTTTACCATTATTCATTTTGATCATTACGGTGTGCGCATTAATTTACCCGTGTTAGACAGAGGCGATGTGATAGATAGTATACCGACGTTGAATTTACTCTTTCCTCCACCCGGACAACGATTGAATTATGCCGCAGAATTACAATGGCGTTTATCCATGCCGTTATGTATTTATATTCTGACGCTTATTGCATTTTCATTAAGCTATGTTAAACCCAGGCAAGGCCGCTTTGGAAAATTATTCCCGGCTATTTTAATTTATATTATTTACGCCAATTTTATGATCGTGGGACAAGATTGGATCTCGGGTGGTGATTTGACACCCAAGCTGGGATTGTGGGTAATGCATTTATTTATGTTAGGCGTAGGATTTTTGCTATACGCCAATTACACTCGCATGAAATGGATTCGACGCTCATGATACTCGGACGCTATATTGGCTCGACATTAATTAAAGCAACGTTGTTAGTCATGCTTATTTTTGTAGGGTTAGAAACCTTTATTTTATTAGCCACGCAAGTGAATTCATTCGGTAAAGGTTCCTATACTATTTGGCAAGCGTGTTTGTATGTTTTATTAATTCTTCCCCAACAAACTTATTTATTATTCCCGATGGCGGGATTGTTGGGCATGTTATTCGGCTTGAGTTTATTGGCGAATACCAGTGAATTAGTCGTTATGCGTGCGTCGGGTGTCTCGCCTCTAAAAATTGCACGTTATGCAATGTTAGCCGGATTAGTATTAGTTATTGGTATGACATTGATTGGTGAAGTTGTTGGCCCTCCGGCGAAACATTTAGGTGAAAAACGAAAATTAATTGCAACCTCTAGTGGTCAGGCATTAAAAACAGGCGAGGGGCTTTGGTTGCGTCAGGGGCAGGATTTTTACCATATTGAACAAATCGATTCTTCGCATCGTATTGAAAATGTCAGTCGTTACAGTTTTGATAACGCTCAGCATATGACAAGTGAAAGTTTTGCACGCATGGGAGAATACAAAGATAGAGCGTGGGAAATGCAAGATATTCAACAAAGCACGATACTTCCCGATAAAGTAACAGCAGAAGTCATTCCCAGTGAGGCGTGGCACTTAGCTATCGATCCACGTCTGTTGAAGATTTCATTAATTACACCAGATGAAATGTCCTTATCACAATTATCTGAGATGATTAATTATCAAAAGCAAACGAATTTAGTTCCGGCGGTATATCAATTGTCGTTTTGGCAGCGCATATTACAACCCATTGCAAGTTTAGTGATGATGTTTTTAGCCATACCGTTTGTGTTTGGTCCGCTGCGCAGTGTGACGACGAGTATGAGGCTGTTATCCGGTATTATAATAGGCATTATATTTTATTTGGTTAATCAGCTTTTTCCGCCGTTAAGTCAGGTGATGAATTTTCCGCCGTATCTGGCAGCGTTGATGCCGATTTTAATTTTCGCGCTGTTTGGGGTGATTTTATTGAGGCGTGTGCAGTAACTCAATCTTCAAGTTTTTTATATCTCACTCTGTGCGGTTGAATCGCAGCATCACCTAATCGTCTTAATCTATCCGCTTCGTAATCCTGAAAATTACCCTCAAACCAAGTGACTGTACTATCACCTTCGAAAGCTAATATATGCGTTGCTATTCTGTCGAGAAACCATCTGTCATGTGAAATTACTACCGCACAGCCAGGAAATGATAATAATGCTTCTTCTAAAGCACGCAATGTTTCAACGTCCAAATCATTAGTGGGTTCGTCGAGTAATAATAAATTTCCGCCGGATTTTAATAATTTTGCTAAATGGACTCGGTTGCGTTCACCACCCGATAATTGACCGACAATTTTTTGTTGATCTGCGCCTTTGAAATTGAATTTGCCTACATAACTTCTTGAAGGAGTTTGATAAGTTCCTACCGTAATAATATCTTGGCCATCGGAGATTTCATCCCAAACTGTTTTATTATCATTGAGATGACTGCGCGATTGATCAACGTAGGATAATTTTACCGTGTCACCCATGCGAATTTCGCCGCCATCGGCTTTTTCAACGCCAGTTAATATTCGGAAGAGGGTGGTTTTACCCGCGCCGTTGGGACCAATAATTCCAACAATGCCACCTTTGGGTAATTCAAAATTTAAATCATTAAATAAAAGTTTTTCGCCAAAGGATTTTGATAAGTTTTTGGCTTCGATAACAAGGCCTCCTAAGCGGGGTCCGGCAGGAATATAAATTTCCTGTGTTTCTGCGCGTTTCTGGAACTCTTGTGATTGTAATTCTTCGAACTGTGCCAAACGGGCTTTGCTCTTTGCATGACGACCTTTCGGATTTGAACGTACCCATTCCAATTCTTTTTGAATGGATTTTTGTCGGGCCAGTTCTGTTTTTTCTTCCTGCGCTAAACGTTTTTCTTTTTGATCTAGCCAAGAAGAATAATTACCTTTCCAGGGAATACCTTGTCCGCGATCTAATTCTAAAATCCAACCCGCGACGTTGTCTAAGAAATATCTATCGTGGGTAACCGCAACAACAGTTCCCTTAAAGTCATGTAAAAATCTTTCCAACCACGCAACGCTTTCGGCATCCAAATGGTTAGTGGGTTCATCAAGTAATAATAAATCGTAGTTAGATAATAAGAGTTGGCAGAGAGCAACGCGACGTTTTTCACCACCGGATAATTGAGCAATTTCTGCATCCCATGGCGGTAAGCGTAAGGCATCCGCAGCAATTTCTAATTTGCGGTCTAATTCCCAAGCGCCACAATCATCTATTTTATTTTGAACTTCGCTTTGTTCTTCTAATAATTTATTCATGTCATCATCCGACATTTCTTCGCCGAATTTCATGTTAATTTCATTGTAGCGGTCTAATAATTTTTTCGTGTCAGCCACAGCAAGTTCTATATTGCCTCGGACGGTTTTAGTGGTATCCAGTTGCGGTTCTTGTGATAAGTAACCAATACGTATTCCGGCTTGAGGTCGTGCTTCACCGACAATGTCTTTATCCACGCCGGCCATAATGCGTAATAACGTTGATTTTCCTGAGCCGTTCAGACCCAATACGCCAATTTTGGCGCCTGGAAAAAAAGAGAGATAAATATCTTTTAAGATAAATTTATTGACCGGAACGACTTTGCCCACGCCATTCATAGTGAAAATATACTGACTCATCGAGGATGTCTCCCTTATAATAGACCATTATCTTCGCAGGAATTGATATATGCAGCAAGACACTTTAGTGCGATTTATTCTCGAAAATAGGCCGATTCGAGGCGAGATTGTTTATTTAGATGAAAGTTATCGCGAAGTCATGAATCGCCACCCGTATCCCCTTGAGATCCAAAAATTGTTGGGTGAACTATTAGCGGGAGCCAGTTTGCTGAGCGCTACTCTCAAGTACGAAGGCGCCTTGATTATTCAGATTCAGGGTAATGGTCCCATTTCGCTTTTATTAGCGCAGGCGAATTCTGAGCGACAGCTAAGAGGGTTGGCCAAATGGGAGGGGGAAATTCCCGCGGATTTTAATCAAGCCGTCGGTGAAGGCAAAATGGCGATTACTATTGATCCCGGTATTGGTGTTGAACGCTATCAGGGAATTGTTGAACTTCGAGGTAATAATATTGCTCGAATTATAGAGAATTATTTTTACCAATCAGAACAGCTGCCGACTTTCTTATTTCTTTGTGCAAATGAAAGTCGGGCGGTGGGATTTTTAGTCCAATCGTTACCGCAGGAAAAAAATGAAATCTTAGAAGATTGGTTGCATGTTGAGCATTTAGTGAGAACGCTGACGGAAAAAGAATTATTAGAACTCCCTCCTGAAAAAATTTTATATAGATTATTTAATCAAGAAACCGTAAAAATATTTGAAGGTCAACCCGTTAGTTTTTATTGCCGTTGTTCGCGAGATGCCATGGCGAAAGCGATTTTTACGATGGGTAAAGAAGAAGCACGACAATTAGCGGAAGAACATCAAGTGGTTTCAGTGACGTGTGAATTTTGCAATAAAAAACAAGATTTTGACAGAATAGATATAGAGCGCATATTTTTTGTTTAATTTATTTAGGAAAAATTATGGAAATCGATTTGGCTACATTTGATCCGGAAATTTATAATGCCATTAAAGCAGAAGCGCTGCGTCAGGAAGAACATATAGAACTGATTGCCTCTGAAAATTATGCAAGTCCGGCTGTACTCGAAGCACAAGGTTCTGTGTTAACCAATAAATATGCAGAGGGTTATCCGGGAAAACGCTATTATGGCGGATGTGAATTTGTGGATATTGCTGAAAGTTTAGCCCTATCCAGAGTCAAAAAATTATTCAATTGTGCTTATGCCAATGTCCAGCCCCATTCAGGAGCACAAGCCAATGCCGCTGTTTTTATGGCGTTATTGTCTCCGGGTGATACTTTATTGGGTATGAGTTTAGCGCATGGGGGGCATTTGACTCACGGAACGTCAGTCAATTTTTCGGGGAAAATATACCATGCAGTTCAATATGGCATTGATCCGCATTCAGGTGAAATCGATTACAACGTTGTTGAAGATCTCGCGAAAAAAAATAATCCCAAATTAATCATAGCCGGATTTTCAGCGTATTCGAGAATTATCGACTGGAAAATATTTAGAGAAATTGCAGATAAAGTTGGCGCATATTTAGTAGTGGATATGGCGCACATTGCAGGATTAGTGGCTGCAGATCTGTATCCCTCGCCAGTACCCTATGCAGATGTTGTAACGTCTACAACACACAAAACTTTGCGGGGTCCAAGAGGTGGATTAATTTTGGCACGAGAAAATCCCGAAATAGAAAAAAAATTAAATTCAGCTGTTTTTCCCGGCATGCAGGGTGGGCCGTTAATGCATATCATTGCTGCAAAAGCCGTTGCTTTTTTAGAAGCCCTCAAACCTGAATTTAAAATTTACCAAAAACAAGTTATCACCAATGCCAGATGTTTAGCGAAAAATCTGCAAGAAAAAAATTATAAAATAGTCTCAGGGGGGACAGATGATCATATGTTCTTAGTAGATTTGACAGACAAAAATATTACGGGCAAAGATGCTGACGAAGCCCTTGGCAAAGCGAATATTACCGTTAATAAAAATACGGTTCCGAATGATCAGCGGTCGCCGTTTGTGACAAGTGGCTTGAGACTAGGGACGCCCGCGTCGACGACACGAGGCTTCAAAGAGCCAGAAATGGCTAAAATTTCTGGCTGGATAGCTGAAGTGTTGGCAGATCTGCATAATCTTGAGACAATGGCCCGGGTCAGAAAAGAAGTCATAACGCTGTGCGAACAGTTTCCGGTATATAGATAACGACTTATGCATTGTCCTTTTTGCCAACATGATGATACACGCGTGATTGATTCACGGCTGAGTCTTGAAAATAATCAGATTCGGCGTCGTCGCGAGTGTCCTCAGTGTAATGAACGATTTAATACCCTTGAAACCGCTGAACTAACATTACCCTTGATTATTAAACGCGATGGTCGACATGTTGATTTTGATGAGCATAAATTACGCGCGGGTATGTTAAGGGCATTGCAAAAAAGACCTATTTCATTAGAAAAAATAGATTCTGTGGTTCATAAAATTATTCAAAAACTCCGCGCACACGGAGAACGAGAAATTCATTCTGATTTATTGGGTGAGTGGGTGATGGATGAATTACGATCCTTGGATCCCGTTGCGTATGTGCGTTTTGCTTCAGTGTATAGAAGTTTCGAAGATGTGGATGCATTTAAGGCTGAAATTCAGCGCTTAAAAAAACTCGCCAAAGAAGGAAACTAAGAATGACTACGGTAAAACCGTTTTCTGCTAATCCACGTAATCGTCGTTGGGCTCGTCGTTTTTGTATGCAAGCGCTTTATCAATGGGAAATTACGCATGCGGATATGAGTACCATTGAGGCGCAATTCTTACAAGACGAAAATCTTGATCGCGTTGATTTGGCTTACTTTAAAGAATTACTCTCGGGCGTTGTTGAGCAATTAGATCTGATTCAATCTTATATTAAACGCTATGTGGATAGACAAGTTTCTGAAATTGATCCGATAGAATTAAGCATTTTAAGATTATCTATTTATGAATTATTAAAAAGACCCGATGTGCCTTATAAAGTTGTTGTAAACGAAGCGTTAGAATTAGCCAAAGCGTTTGGCGCAACGGACGGATATAAATTTGTTAATGGTATTTTAGACAAAGTCGCGCGCGAAGTGAGGCGTGATGAAATATCTCAAAAATGAATGAATTTGAGATTATTAAAAAATATTTCAAGCATCAACCTTTAAAAAGACCCGATGTTGTTTTAGGCAGTGGCGATGATTGTGCATTATTAAAAGTCCCTCACGATCAACTTCTTGCTGTATCTATTGATACGTTAATATCGGGTGTTCACTTTCCTGATGATTTAGATCCCTATGAAATTGGCTATAAATCACTTGCCGTAAACTTAAGTGATTTGGCTGCAATGGGTGCAGAACCCGCGTGGTTTACATGTGGTTTAACCTTGGTTGAGATAGATGAACAGTGGCTTAGTGAATTTTCTCGGGGTTTATTTGATTGTTCTAAAAAATATAATATCCAATTAGTTGGCGGAGATCTTACCCGCGGCAAAATATTAAGCATGACTGTTTCTGTCAATGGTTTTGTACCGGAGAAATTTGCATTAAAGCAAAGCGGCGCAAGAATTGGTGATGCCATTTATGTTTCAGGAAAATTGGGTGAAGCGCATGCTAAAAAGTATTATTCTCGTCCAGAGCCTAAAATTGATTTGGGTATTGCATTGCGCGGAAAAGCACACAGTGCCATAGATATTTCTGACGGATTAATAGGCGATTTAAATCATATTTTAAAATCAAGCAAAGTCGGAGCCAGTCTGTATCTCGACAAAATTCCCATGGTTTCAGAAGAAAGTCTGACAGCAGGCGATGACTATGAGTTATGTTTTACCGCTCCAGAGAATTTAAATGTTTCGGGCCATGAAATGTATTGTATTGGCAAAATTGAGGCTGAACCCGGCTTAAGAATTTTTCAAAAAGATGGGTCTTTATATCAGATTAAAAAAACTAGTTATCAACATTTTTAATATAAAAAATTAGTGCGCACAACCTCTCTTTAATAATTTTTTCAATTGCTTAAGATAATTTTTTTTATCAGGTTGTTTTTGTTTATCCATCATTTGCCATAACTCTCTGGCCAAAATGTCCATAATATGATGCTCAGCATGATGTACATCACCCATCGTATTTACAATTTCTTTATAAACGGCCGTAATTCCCTTAGGGCGATTGGTAGAAACCTGTTCTAATAAAGTTAAATGTAGGCCTAAGTGTAAAAAGGGATTTTCTTCGTTATTTTCTGCGGAGAAGTTATAATCCGAAAATTTTTCAGGGTTGGCAAAAACGTCGTGATATTCAGGATGTTCTTGTATAAGATGCAGCAATTGTTTTTCCAGGGGCTCGAGTTTTTCATTAAGTTGATGTTTGCGCCAGGCTTTGAAATACGTTTCTCGAGTGTCGTTAATGTTCATGGTTGCCCTTGTTTATATCAGGAGTTTTGAATGGCAGATTCTACCACACTTAATATTCGTGCTGAGTATGATGAGGTATTACAAAAGATAGCGGATTATGTGCTTGATTCCCAGGGTTTTAGCCCATTAGCCTATGAAACCGCGTATTACGCTTTATTAGACAGCTTGGCGTGCGCCAGTTTGGCTATGAGCTATCCCGCCTGTACCAAATTATTGGGCCCTGTTATTCCCGGTATTTCTGTTGATCCTATAAAAACGGCTTTTGATTGGGGCGCGTTAATCCGATGGTTGGATTTTAATGATACATGGCTAGCGGCAGAGTGGGGGCATCCGTCTGATAATTTAGGGGCGATTTTAAGTCTCAGCGATTATGTGTCTCGTCATAAAAATCAAAAAATATCGGTAAAATATATTTTGGATTTAATGATTAGAGCCTATGAAATACAGGGAATTCTTGCGTTAGAAAATAGCTTTAATCGGGTTGGTTTAGATCATGTGATGTTGGTGAAGTTAGCGAGTACAGCAGTATCTTTAAAAATACTGGGCGCTACGCGCGATCAAATGCTTGCAGGACTTTCTCAGGTATTCGTGGATGGCCAATGTTTGCGAGCTTATCGACATGCGCCGAATGTAGGATCACGAAAATCATGGGCTGCGGGTGATGCGACCAGTCGTGCTGTTCGTTTAGCGTTTATCACAATGCAAGGCGAAAAGGGTTATCCCAGTTGTTTAACCGCTGAAAAATGGGGTTTTTATGAAGTTTCTTTTGGAAAAAAGCCTTTCAAAATTTCAAGAGATTATAGTTCCTATGTTATGGAAAATATTTTGTTTAAGATTTCTGCACCTGCTGAATTTCATTCTCAAACAGCACTTGAAGCAGCCATTACGTTACATCCTCACATCAAAAATAAATTAGATAATATTAGTAAGATAGTCATTGAAACGCATGAATCAGCCATACGCATTATTTCAAAAACAGGCAAATTGCATAATCCGGCGGATCGTGATCATTGTTTGCAATACATTGTCGCAATTGGTTTGTTATTTGGCGGACTGAATGCAAATCATTACGAAGACGCTGTCGCAAAAGATCCTCGAATTGATGTTTTACGTGAAAAAATGGTTGTCCAAGAAAATAAAATATTTACTAAAGATTATTTAGACCCTGAAAAACGGTCTATATCTAACAATTTACAAATTTATTTCAACGATGGTAGTGCTTCAGAAAAGATCACGGTTGAGTATCCGATTGGGCATAAACGTCGAAGAGTAGAAGGTATACCTGTATTAATCCAAAAATTTAAGCAGGCAAATTTAAGCAACGCTATTCAGGATTTATGCTTAGATAGGCCAAAACTTGAGCAAACTTCTGTGTCTGAACTGATGAATCTATTGTACAATCAATTTGAGAGTGCATTAGGCAATCGCTGTTAAGTAATTAATAGAGGAAAGTCCGGGCTCCTTGGGTCAGTGTGCCAGGTAACGCCTGGGAAAGTTCTACTTTACGGCCAGTGCCACAGAAAATAGACCGCCTTGTGAAAGCAGGGTAAGGGTGAAAAGGTGCGGTAAGAGCGCACCGCGTAATTGGCAACAATTGCGGCAAGGTAAACCCCACACGGAGCAAGACCAAATAGGAATCCGTTTTGTGTGATCCACACAGGATTCGGGTAGGTTGCTAGAAGATTACGGTGACGTAATTTCCAGAGAAATGATTGTCCTCGACAGAACCCGGCTTATCGATGTGCTCTCACTTATTTTTTATTTCTTAATTCTTGGGGTTTTATTTCTATAAAGCCATTGACAAGTTTTTTGGTCTGCGTAGAATTCGCCCCTCGTTGAACGTTCTTTAAAAAGATATGAAGCAATAGATGTGGGCACTTGTGTGAAGTGAAGAGACAAAGACACACAAGTGACTGTCAATTTGGTAATTACGATTAAATTAAAGTGATTAGCGATAGTAAGTCTAGCTTGTGGGTCAAATG
>DASZBR010000023.1:0-54312 GCA_035943935.1 Gammaproteobacteria bacterium | reverse complement strand
TTTACATCCGGTAGATTCATTTAAGGGAATGACGTTGCCGGGAGTTGGACTCAATGCATTAAATGCTGCGATTATGTTGGGGACAGATGGGTGGGGTGAAGTTGCGGAAAGCATAGCAGGGGAAGCATTAGAGGGGGGAGGTGCAGAAGTTTCTGCTTTACGATCGCGCGTACTTTCGAATATTGAGCAAAGTAAACTCTCTCGACCGGCGGTTAATAATTTTAGAATTCATAGTCTTACTGATGATGCACTATTTAAATTAGATGCAACTAGCTCTGTGGATTCAGCGGCATTTTGGTCAGGAGATGGTAATGAGGTGAGAGCAACAGAGTTCGCAATGAATGCTAATAAGATAACGTTGGAGATGACTTCCGGAGGTCAATATTTAAAATCTTTTGATTTATTTAATCAATATCCATATAAACAAGCTATTAGGCCGTGGGAGGCTTTATCACAAAGATTTGCAGAAAATGCTTCTGGTAAAGTATATGCTTTTACAAAGGGTGCGGTTCCTGATAGTGTTTTTAACCGAATTGAATATCCAGTTCTGATTAATAATCCATCTGTAACTGATATTATGTTTGAACCTGAATACAAAAATTTATTAAAGCCTAAAATATAGGAGGTGATCTATGTTGAAAAAAATTAACGAGGGAGGTGTTGAGAGTGATACCGGATTCTCCATTCAGATCACTGGCTCTGATATAATGGAATACAGAGAGAATGACAGAGTTGTTCGAATAAATTTAGGGTATAACCCGCAAAATAGTACAGTAAATATTTATGTAAGCAAAATAAGCAGATGGAATTCACTAGAAACTCAGCTTATTTCAAATATAGAAAAGACAATTATTGCCGATAATATAAAATCAGCCGTGAAACTTTTAACAGGTAATTTTCAGATTTTATAACGTCACCAAAAATTTAAGTGAATGACTCAGTATGGAAAAAATACAGTTAGAATTGATTTCTGGGATAATCCAGCGGGTAAAAAAATTACACTAAGTGTGAAAATGAACATTGTTTCTAATATAAAACGATTCTTGGAATTATTAGATGGGGACTTTAAAATTATATGAGCAAAGTTAAAGAAGGGGAATTATGACTGCTAATCTATCATTTAAAATGGGATGGCGTCATGTGACATATTACCAAGACAGAAGTGCTGTTTCTTTTGCTATTGAACCCATGATTGTGGGAGCTGATATCGTTTATTTTCCCTCCGAAAATAGTTGGTCTAATGCAGTACCCGATTGGATTAAAAATGACAGAGATAAGGTTTATGGTTATTTGAAATCTATCAAATGGAACAGAGAATTAGTTTGGCAAGATTCGGATAAAGCATCGTGCCGGGAAATTAAAAACAATAGTGAACCTATTATTCCTGGATCACTTGAGTCTACACCAGGAGGTAAATCTTTAGAAGAAAAACGCTTTTTCCATCCAGGCTCAGATATCACGTTCGAACAAGCTCGTAAATTGTGGATTGAATTCGATAAAAGATTTTCTCGGCAAGTGCGCGGGGTTGTGACTATTTTTTGTGATAATGATCTCGTGCCTAACAGTGTTTTTGAACAGGTTGAATTACCCATTCTTAAAGAGAATCCAAATGTTACGCTGGATTTTAGAAATTAAAAAAAGTTGGGTTACCAGATTCTTATTCATTCAATGAGATAATGATGCCACGAAGCAATCTATTTCTAGGAGGTCCCTAATTATGAGTATTACTAAATTGCAACTTTTAGAAGTAGTCAAGATTTTTTTAAAAGAGATTGAAGCATGTAAACCTAAAAATAAATCTCTTGAGTGGTATTTGGCAAATAACTTAAAACAATATTTGAAGAAGATTAAATGCTGCATGTTTTATAGCTTGCTTTTAGTTATGCCAATAATTTTTCAATTTAACTAGAGTTACATTTTGGTTTGTGGAGCAATAGCATTTGTTGAGATAAATGTTTTGAAGATGTACCACTAGGGTTAAGAGATGGCTGAGAGATTTGTTTATCATGCAGTGAGAAGTATTGATGAACGTCAGAGTTTATTGAAAGGCATTGATAAATTGAAATTTAAGCATAACTCTCGATTTGGATATGCATTTTATCTTTCTGAAGTTCGTGGGACTGCTATTGCAGAATGTTTGTACCATAACCAAGATCAAAATGTTTACGATGTGGTCAGGTATCCTTTTAATCCCGATTCAGAAAATATTCTAGATTTGACGGATGCAAGTATTGCTAAAAAATGGGGGTATTGCGGTGGTAATAATTATGCAGTTGCTCAATCAATAGCGAAATTAGCGCAACATTCTGGATTTAATGTTATTCGTTATTCATCAGAGCGTGGTCAGGGTGCAAATTTAGCTGTTTTTGATAATTTTAATAAGCTTTTAATCCCGGAGGAGGAAATATAAATGAAATTACAAAAATTTTATTACAAATGTAAAAATTGTGGGAATACATATGAACAGTCTCAGCTCGCCGCATATGGTGAATTTTTAATGCGTAACCCGAAAGGAGATGCCGTTTACTTAAATTCGTTCAATGATCCTGTGTTTGATGAGGTAGAAAAACTATTTAATGAAAAAAAGAAAAGCATGCTCAATCTGAGTCTGGATGATGAAATAACGATGTTTCAAGAAATTTTTAGTGTGGCTTGTGATAAAGATCCTGATGGAAATCCATACAGGATTGATCAAAAACCTATGTGTCCACATTGTAAGAAAGTAGAGATAGGAAGTTGGGGGGCAATGGAAAAGTATGTGGATGAAGAGATTAATCCAGTTACTCATGTGCAATGGAACACTCTTACAATGAAACAGAAAGAGTTACTAATAAGTGAAGCAGTCGATCAATATTTGTCTGGAAAAAATGAAAAGAGAGCTGAGATGAGAGTACAACAGAAAAAAAATACTGGTGGTTCGATGATGGGAAAATAAATTGAAACTAGTCCACTAGGATTTCAAGATTGGCTAAAAAGTAATTAATCCAGTAACAAATAGTTACCCGCCATTGACGAGTGGAGAATATGTAGTCAATGACGGAGATACATTAGGATCGATCGGCTACAATTTATTTGGAGATTCGAGTTACGGAAAATTATTGGGTGCGGCGAATGGTGTATCGGATGATATGAATTTATCCGGCAGACCCTTAAAGGAACCTGCGTTTGTACAATCAAAATTCAGCGCGAGTACGAGCGCACCTTATAATCAATTAATGTCATCTGTAGTCGCGAATTTATTTCCGATCATGAATACGCCGCAACCGCCGGATGATTACGATCCGTTCACTGAAATGCTCGATATTATTATTATCATCGCAGCGGTTGTTGTAAGTGTTATGACAGTAAATCCTGAAATAGGAGCAGGAGCGGTTGCTCTGACGGCAACAGCAGCGGCGACGGCAGCAGTGGAAGCAGGAGCATTAGCGGCGGCAATAGCGATGACAGCAGAAGTTGCAACGGAAGAATTAGAAGTTCAATTAGGTTGGCGTCAGCATTTTAGTTTGAGACATGCAGCACAAATCGCAGTGGAAGCAGGATTTGGTGCAGCGTCGTTTGAGATGGGACCTTATTTGGCGAGCTTGAATATTGGAGAAGAAATGTTGGCAGCGGGAGTGATGTCGACGACAGAGCAATTAAGTGAAATGGCATTAGGAATGCAAGATCATTTCGAGATTGAGAATGTAATTGCAGCGATGATGGAAGCAGCAGCTCCGGTGCCAGGACCATCAGTGACAACAACAGCAAGAGAATCCGCTGCGAATATTGCAGCAGCTAAAGCAATGGCGAAAGAAATTGGTTCGCTGGAAAACACAGCGGTAGATACAGTAGTAAGTGGAATATCGGATCATATGTTTGAAGGTCAACCGATAAATGTATTGTCGATGGCAGAAAGTGCATTAGGATCAGCGATAGAAAATACGGCAATTACTGAACTTGAGATGCAGCCAAAACAAACATCAAGCACTACTTTAAAAGCAACTCCGCAAACGACACAACAATCGGATGGATTAGATGATGAGTTAAATTATTTAGAAAATAAAGTGAAAAACTTTTTTGATCCGAGTGTGGTTGCACCGAATGCGCAGAAAGCTGCGCCGTCGGTGGCGAAGAAGATGAGTAAATTTGGAATACATGCCGCGAGAAATAATAACGATGAAAATGATGGGATTAATTTGCACTACAATCCGAATACAGGAGAAGTAAGTGCAGGGTCGTTAGGAAAGGGATTGGATTTGTCGGATATTAATTTGGATGGGGGAGTGAGTAAGGCGCCGACGACGACTACTGCGACGAGTAGTTCAGCGAGAATTGCAAATGTGTTGCATGGAATGAGATCGGAAATTGCAGGAATAGATTTCTTGTCATCAAATAATTTAGGTGATTCATTAATTCATGATGGTGAAGAGGTATTAAGTGGTTTAGGGTTTGGGGAGTTGGCGCTTGATTTGCCTGGGGTTGCTTCGGCGGGAACAGGAGCATTAAGATGGGCTGGGCTTTGGAGCGCAAAAGAATCTGAATTTTTGAATCCAAATAATATTAAATTTTCGCAAGAATCGGTTTCATATCTCAAGCAGAGAGTGGGCGCTAAAAATTATTCTTTAGATGATATAATTTCTAGTATGCAAAAAGACGGTTGGGTTGGGGATCCCATCGACGTTATAAAAATGCCGAATGGCGAATTAACTACGATCGATAATACACGTGTTTTAGCGGCGCGAGAGGCCGGTATAAAAGTTAGTGCGAATATAAGGAATTATAATGAGAAGTTACCTGAGGGTATGGCTGACCGATTTGAGCATCCAACAGTTCAAGGAGCTCACCCTGAAACCTGGGGTGAAGCAGTGGAGTATAGAGTTTTAAGACAAAGTTTGGGATACATGAATGCTTTCCCAGAAGGAACTTTAGAAATACCACGAATTACTTATGGTCTTAATCTGTCAAAGTTAAATTTATAGGAAAATTTATTTATGTTTAAAATTCTCAAGTATGAGTATTTTATTTCAAAGAAGTTATTGCCTAAGGATTTTATTTATCCGAGTGTTTATATAGAGTTTGTAAGTCAAGATAAACCTTATGACATGGATGTTGAGCCATGGCATTTTTTTTGTTCTCATTTGGATTATCGTTTTGAAGGCTTAAAAAAAAGGTATCCAGATAAAATACTTATCCCGTTTGCGAGACGGGGTGATAATGATGATGTCGCGTGCTTTGATGGTTCTCAAAAGTCAGATGACCCAAAAGTATTAATTATTCATGATTTTGCTACGAATGGATGGGAAAATCGTGGGGAGTGTGAAAATTTTCCTGCCTGGTTAAAAATGGCTGAAGCTGAGTCTTTAGAATGGAAACAATATATGCTATCCAAAAGACACGGATAATTGAAAATATGCAAAGTCGATTAACTCAAGTAAGTAAGGCAGTTTCCTATGCACTCAGGCATGCTCCATGGGAATACGAACTTGAATTAGATGATGAGGGTTGGGTTACTATCGATGAGTTATTGTCTGCATTGCATTCAGAAAAAAAAGATTGGGCAGATTTAACAGAAAAAGATTTACAGCAAATAATTGCAGAATCATCTAAGCAACGCCATGAAATTAAAGATGGAAAAATTCGAGCATTGTATGGTCATTCAACTCCAAATAAATTAATGAAAAAACCCGCTGAACCACCGAAGTATTTATATCATGGTACATCACCAGAAAGTGTAAAAATTATTTGTGAGTCAGGATTAAAGCCAATGGCTCGTCATTATGTTCATTTATCTGCAGATATTGAAACTGCAAAACAAGTTGGCCTTCGAAAATCAAAAAGCCCTAAAATTTTAATGGTGCGTGCAAAAGAAGCTTTTCGAGAAGGTATTTCCTTTTATATTGGGAATGAACATGTGTGGTTGGCAGATGATGTTCCGCCTGAATACATTGAGATTAAAATGAAATTACTGACAGAGGCTCAAATACAAAACTTATCGTTTTCTGACTGCAAAGTTGAAAAAATGCAATTTGATATTTCCAATCGGATAGTTGACATTAAAACAGACGGCGCATATGTAGTAATGGATGAGTGTGTTGAATTCCAATCATGTAGGTTAATGGTGAAAAACTGGGAATCAGTTAGCGCCAGACTGTATAGAGCGAAAACAAAGCAGTGGGAAGAGTTAGATGTTAATTGTATTGAAAAGCTAGTTGATATTTGCGAGTTTAACTATGATCAAGAAATTGTATTTCGAGGTTTTGGTGCAGAATCGGGTCAGTGGGTTGAAATTACGTTTACAAAGGCAGCGCTTGAAGTTATATGTGATTTGGTGATAGAGCCAGATATTTTTGTCAGTTTAAAATTCTATTCGCAAGATAAAGGCGGGAGAAAGATACCAACGCCAGCAAATTTTTTCTCGTGTATTTTTGTTATTGATCACGGTAACCATGATGCACGTTTACTGCTTGAAACAATAGGAAGCATTAATCCAGGCGATGAGAAAGAGAACGTGCCGGTAAAATTTTTATGTGCTGATTTGGTAATTCCGAAAATAAAATCGGGTGATAAATTTTATATAAGGGATGGAGGAGTTGTAGCAGAAGGAATTGTGCAAAAAATTATTAATACTAATCCTGCTAATACTACATAAAAATAAAATATTTTCACCAGACGAGCATCGCTCGCCAACAAATCAAGCCCCTTTTTTCGAGAAGCGGAAAAAGGGGATATAAAATAAGTGTGATGAAGCTAATGTTTATTGTATAAGCACCAAACTAGCAAAACCAAAAGTAAAACGGAGTATATTAAGGTTCTTTGTTTTGGTAAGGCATAGAATTTTGTAAAAAGTGGAATTCGGTTTTTATACATCAATACATTTTCGTTCAGCCACCACGCTAAAAAACTTATAACAAAAAATAGTATTGCAATAGAAAGTAAAGGAAAGATAAATAGTAAATCAGTTTTGGTTCGAATAAAGAATAATGTTCCAACTATTATGCCTGGTATTACTCCAACGATTGCCGTACTTAGTTCAAATGTAGCCATTAACATCGATCGCCCCATAAATTTTATGGTTTTAAGTATTATGATTGGATGACCAGGTGTGAAAAAGGGATCGCTTGCAATAAAAGTAAATAATGTCATTCCGAGTCCAGCTTGAAGAGCAATGATTACTCCTGGATAGGATAGAAGGGTATCAGTAATGATTTTTACAAGAGGTGCACTTTGTGGGACGTAATAATTTAGAGTAATAAAAAAACTAAACAATCCCCAAGCTAAAAATTTGTCGTGAAGAATTTTTAAAAAAGAAGTGAAATCATTTGATTTAGACATTTGTAGTTTCCTAATTTGAGCGAGGAGTAATGAGTATAGGGGGTACTTCTTAGAGGTGTATTTCTTACGAATGGTATACTATCGCCGTCTTAAATGTTAAATTTGCCCCGTTCTTCTGACCTATAAAAAGCATAACATTCTCTTACCGCTAATCGTGCCCGGAGCCGCTATGACCCGTGAAAAATATAAGGAATTTGATTTTAAGGACTTTGGTAATCTTGATTTGAGTGAAGATGCAGACTATCTCGTTGACTCCATGGATGAACTGTATGACCTCGAAGGTATTCAAGGAATTAAAGAAAGAGCTATTCAGAATTTAAAGGTAGCGCCTGGTGATAAGGTATTAGAGTTGGGGTGTGGGTTAGGGCACGATGCTGAAACGTTCGGAGAATTAGTGGGCCCAACAGGGAGCGTTATCGCGATTGATTCCAGTCAAAAAATGCTTGCTCGTGCACAACGAAAATCTCAGCATAAAAACGTTAGTTATGTTCATGCCAATGCTTCCTCGCTTAATTATCCCGATAAGAGCTTTGATATTTGTCATGCGGATAGAGTGCTGATTAGTCAACCGGATCCGTGGCATGTATTACAAGAAGCAATTCGTCTATTGAAGCCTCACGGTAAATTAAGTGTCACGGATTGTGACTTTGGTTCTATCGTTATCCATCCGTTTGATGAAAAAATAACGCCAATTTTGAAAGACCGATTACAAGCGATTACGTTGCATCCATTAATTGGGCGAGAGCTTTATCAGAAATTTCATGATCATGGGTTGATTAATATTGCGGTTACACCTGAGCCTTATATTGTACAAAGCTTTAATAAGCTGAATACGATGATCGATGTGCCCAGAATTCTAAAAGATCTTTGTGTGCTGGAAAAAGTCACTCAAGCAGAAATGGAAAAGCAGCTCGCTTTATTTAATGAAGCAGAAAAGAATAAAATGTTTTTATATGCCATTATCTTTTTTACGGTTCAGGGTGAGAAGGTAGGTTAGAGATTCTAATACAGCCTTTCACAAATTTGCTGTTTTCTGAAAATTGCATGGTATCTTTTTTGTTGGGGTAGTAAATCAGCGATTTATCTTCAATAGGCATCTCTGCCGTATTTTTGATGCCATCATGGTTATTTGCTTCGCTATGGAAATAATCCATTTTGGTTTTCTTGATAAAGTCGAATAGTGGTGTTTCCTCGATGGGTAATGATCCGTTTAAACATTCGCTTCTAAAGTTTTCTAATATTGCTTTTATTTCTCGTAAATTAGTGATTAAGCTCGGATAGGTTTTTGATTTGGGTGAGCTTTCAAGAAGAGAAGGGAGTTGCAATGAATAATAAACCGCAGCGTTTTTCTCCTGTAATGAAAAATGGTGCGGCACCATAATGGTGGGAATATAAAGTTTCAAGCCGTAATATTTTGTAAAAACATCTTGAAGACCTTTGATGGGTGCAAGAAGATTATTGGTGGCTGGAGTGAATCCTGGCAAAATTCCTGTGCTGACGAGTGTCAGATGTTTGGCGATGCTAACGTCATGCGCATTCGGTTTAGTAATTTTCTTAACTAAATTGCCTAAGAATATTTCCCAGATCAGATCATAGGTAACTTTATTTCGCCAATAGGAAGATTGGTCCCAGGCGTTTTCAAGTAGGTAATGCTCAAAGGCTTCCCAGCCTTTTTCTTTATTCTTGATGGAATCAATCCAAGCGTCAGATAAAAACAAAACTTCACAGGTCCAATCTTCTTCAAAATTTTTGTGGTTTGCGATGGCTCTGAAAATCTCCCATTGGTCATAAAATGTTTTTAATATTTTTTTTGGGGCTCCAAATTCTTTTTGTAAAATTGCATGAGATTCTGTATCGCTGATTTTCGGTAGCATGATGATTGTTTTTGCGCCTGCGCTGACCGACCAAATTCGTTTAGCAAGATAGGAAGCCGGGTGATCAAATAACTCCCATAAACCAATAAGATAGCCTGGTAAAAAAAGATTTAGCGTAATGGTGCGATTTTCCATTTTAAAATAAACTTCGCTGCCTCCATGGGTATAAATTCCGACAGGGACTGTACGATAATTTAATTTTTTACGTAAATCCGATGAAATGCTATGGTCGTCGAGAGAGACGATTTTTCCGGCAGGATTTGCAATATGCAACATGCCGTTCGAGATGATCTTTGAACCATAAGGATATTTGCATTGTATAAGGGTATGGCGTTTCGTCAGTGGCAGTGTGTTGATTATGTCATAAAGCGATTTATTTTTTTTGAGAACTGATTCTTTTATGTCATCCCAATGGACTTCCTTGGTTTCGCCCTGTTTAAAAAACTCCATGCCATTTCCCCTTTAAAAACAGGGGAAATTATAATCTAACCGGACTTAAAAGGCCTAACGTTTCCTTGATTTTAGCAAGGGTTAAAGGCTTTGCTAAGGCAGTATCCATACCTGAAGCAATGCATTCATCGAAGTATCGTTGTTCATCAATTGCGCTGATGGCGACAATAGGAACGTGTTCTTTCTTACTTTCATGGTTTCGTATTGTTTTGGTGACTTGGATTCCTGAAATATCGGGCAAGCCAATATTCATGAATATAATGTCGTATTTACCTTTGCTTTTTTGGAGTGCTTGTTTGCCGTTTTTTGCAATATCGACAATACAGCCGAACTGTTTAAGCAGAACATTATTTTGTAGCTGAGTGAGGGGATTTTCTTCGACCAGTAAAACTTTTGTATAGTCCTTCATAGAGTAGCTCCTTTAAATTAAAATGAGCCTACATTCGATCCTTGAATTATTGTCTCTCGCAACGTAGGCAAGCGTATGAAAACATGTTCGGAGAACTATTGAAATACAGGAAAAAGCATGAGATTTTCTCAAGGTTTTTCCCCTCGGAGGTATGTTATTCTTTTGCCCTTCAGTAATACTTATAAAATAGGGAGATTAAGCATGTCGATAAACAGCAGCAAAAAATCAGGTAAAGTTCTCATTGTTGAGCATGACGAGTTCAACATCCGCGTCGCAGATTCTTTCCTTTATGCGTGCGGTTACGCTAACGTTGTTATTGCTAGAAATGGCAATGAAGCATTGGCCAAATTTACAAACGACATTAGCTTTATTCTTTTGAATGTTGGATTGCCAGATTGTTCAGCGTTAGATGTGTGTAAGAAATTACGTCAAATGCCGCGTGGAAAATCAATTCCGATTTTGGTGTTTACTCCCAGAGGGAAGGGAATAAAAACGAAATGTTTAAAAGCGGGTGTCAATGATGTGATGCCAAGCCCTACGAGTTTCAACGAGTTCAAAAACATTCTTCAGCGTATCTTAGAATAGACTGCTACTGGCCAAAAAGGATTGGTATATTTCTATAGTAGTTAAGGTTTTATTCCTGGCATGCTTTTATAAAACCTTTTCCCAATCCTCTTAAAACTACTCCCCACAATAAATCGAATAATCGCGTAATACAGCAAAATAGATGCGGCTAATATTCCGATTAAATAACGGGTTTTCAGTTGGAGAAATTGATTCATCATGGCGCTCTCTGGGATATGTACAGACGCGAGCATTGCGGTAATTTCTTGCGGGGTGAGAACATATTTGATAACAATACAGTAACCCATATATATCACGCTGGGGATGATACTAATCACAAACGCAATCAAGCTGGATTTTTTAATCATCACTTTTAATTCGGCGTCATTAAAATAACGTCTTTCTGCTTTGATAAAATTCATCGCGATAGAGTTAGGAACGATAGTGGCTAAAATAATCACCAGAATCATATCTTGCATTTTTAAGTGTAATAAAAAATCGGCGGTTAAAATAAGCGCCATGCCGATCAGATATCCTACAAGATAGTAGCGAAAGAACTGCCAAAGGTATTTATTCACATTAACGTCCATCTTCTGGGCCCTCGAATAAGTGTCGGACGACAGTATATTCGGCTTGTGTATGAAAGAGAATCGCGTTATTTCATTTTTGCATAGATGGTTTCAAATGCATCGCCAACTTCCTTTGCGGTAGGTCGCTGTTTCGGATCTCTATCCCAGCCACGTCGAAGGAGCTGAGCGATTCCTTTTTTGCCCTTAACGAATCCCGGCATTTCATTTTCAAGCGCGATTTCGGGGATGGCGGGTCTCTGATCTTTTTCGGCAACAGCCTTGATGATTGTCTTGGCATCCATGTTAGCAAAAGGAAGTTGTCGCGTGAGACAACTCCAATTGACTAAAGCATCAGCATACACATCAGAGAACTGACTATATTGTGGAAGTTCTCCGGGGCGAGGTGCCAACACTTCAGGGGCGATGTGTGTGACTGTTCCAGCGGCATAATGTGAATATTTATGTGTTTGATCAGGATCTAATTCTCGCGCGATACCAAAATCAGTAATGATAGCGCGCTCATAAGGTCTATCTGCAGAAATAAGTACGTTGTCGGTTTTTAAATCGCGATGTAAAATTCTGCATCCATGTAAATATTCTAGTCCTCTCGCAACGCCTATGGCGCAAAACACTCGCCTTTTTAAGGGATGATTTTCTTGTGTAAGATAGTGAGTCAAAGATTTTGGATGTAATTCCATGACTAAACAAAACTCACCGTGGATTCCTGTCGTAAATCCTTGTGAAAAAATAATATTGGGATGATCAGTTTTTGAGATAAAACTATGTTCTCTCTTTATGCTTTCTGGATCAGCGTTGGGATCAAGTATTTTTTTTACTGCAACACCGATACTTTTCCAGGTAGCGCGATATACGATTCCCATTCCTCCTCTGCCAAGTTCTTTTACTATTTGAATTTCTCTGAATGGAATTTCACCGAATGGAATTTCACGATGGCTTTGTCTTGCCATGACTTCTTGAGTTTTTTCACCCATGACTGGAGCGCAAGCTTTGTCGGATCCTGTTGCCCCAGGCTGATAAGGTGGAGGAAGATTGGCGAGCGTTTGTAAGCCGGGGGGAGGTGCGGAAGCAACATGCCCTGGGGGTGGAAAAAATTGTAGATTATTTCCTCGCATTTGTTTGCTCGCAGGAGGAGTACTTGAGGCAGGTCGGGTTTGGGATTGTAATTTCGATTGCTTGTTTTTCGTTGATTTTTCTACGAGTTTTTGTGTTTTCTTAACGCTGGCTTTGAGTCTAGCCTCGTCGGGTGATTTTGCTGGAGCAAGTGAAAGTGCTTTTTTGTAGTCAGTAAGCGCTAGTTCATAACGCTCTAATTTCAGGTACAAATCTCCACGATACGTCCATGTTCGGTGAAAGCGAGGATTTACTCTTATGGCGGTATCAAAGCCAGAAATCATTTCATCAAAAAGAGCTTGTTGGAGATGAGGTTCTGCGCTGAGGGCGACTTTAAGTTGCAGTTCTGCGCGTTTCCTCCAGTCTCCCAACGCACTCATAAAATTCTGCTGGAGTTTCTCGACAGAACCCTGTGTAAATTGAAAATAATAGGCTATCATTTTATTGTATTCTTCAATCGCTGCAGCAAGATCCCCTTGTTTTTCTTTTATATCGGCACGTGATCCAAACATCAGCCATATTTTAAAGTCGACGGTTGTGCCTTGTTGAGCTCTATCGAGTGCAGCAAGTGCTTCATCATACCGACCAAAACATTGCAGGGCCCATGAGCGATTTTTTTCAAATTCGCTGATATCCTCGGGTCGCCATGCAATTTTGAGTCCTTCCTCAGATAGCGTTAAAACTTTTTTTGGATTGGGCGAACCATTTTTGAGTATCGTGCGTGAGATTTCGAGGTGTAAATCACCCACTCTGCGTGATGCTTCCGATTGTTCTAACATAGGCGCCTCCATGCTGTTAAACCCATGACCCATCCTACGCCTGAAATGCTGTGTTTTAAAGGGTTATTGGCCCTCAAACTGGCCACGACTTTTGGAAAGAGTGCTATACTTAAGTCATCTAAATCTGAAGGGGAGTAATTGAAATGGCCGCTGGTAATCCTAATGCTGGACAACCCTTACCTAGAACACCCGTTCAAGCAGTAAGTAATTCGATGCAAGAAGCCAATCAGCGGTGGGCTAACGCTGTGGTCGCGTTTAATAATGAGATTGACGCCAAAGTAGTGAGTAACCAGGATTTTGCAGAAAAATTGAGGGCAAACAATAACCATTTGCAGAATAAGGTCGCTGCACTCAAAAATTTTGGGGACCTTAGTAGACAGGAGATGCAAGAGGTCATTGAGACGATGAAATTGCTTCGAGCTAAACTTGGTCCAATTGAAGGAATGGAGCTTGGAAGGCAAATTAGTGCCGCGGAAGCAGCTCATAAAGAGTTCAAAATACTCGAACAACAACAGCTTGCGCGTGAAGGTGCTCCTGGCGTATCAGCGATAGAAAAAATAGGTTTCAATAAGGGAAGAATTTTTGTCGATACGACACCAGGAAAAGAATCGACTTTTGCTCACTGGTCTTGGGATTACAATAAAGCACTTGAACGATTTAAAGATATGGCTGGGGTCGAAAAGTATGACCGAGAGATGTATGTAACGCCTCCATTGAGTGATGCGGCTAAAGGTTCTCAAGGTGCTCCGGGTCTTCTGGGGAATTGGCCTCAACGTTCAGAATTTAATACCTATTTTAGACGCGTGGAAAAATGTCTCGACGCGGATTTGTTTCCGACAGATTCCATAGATGCGCTCATTGCTACAGGAAATATGAGTGGTTCTCAGTGGAAAGCGTTAGATGCAAAAATAAAAGCATTTAATGAAAGAGAGCAGGTTTATAAGAGGGGTCAGACGCCAAATCTGGGCGTGGGAACGAATCAGGTAGATAACTCCTCGATTAATCCTGCGGCTGTTCGAGGCATGGTATTGAGTGCAGCGGCTGCTCGCGGTGCAGAAAGGGCTGCGAGGGCGGAGAGGGAGCAAGCAGGTCTCAACGTAGCAAATACTGGTGGTGGTAATCGATCAGCACCTGCGACTGGATTGACTGCTGCTGAAAGGAACGCTGTTGGGGTTCCTCGTGGTCGCGGTCGTGGTCCAGGTGGCACCGTAAAATAGGAAACAATATTACGCAGCGATATTACTCGCTGCGTAATGTTTGTCATCCTGAGCGGAGCGAAGGATCTTGTTTTGAGGTTACTGAATCACTCCACACGCCACTCTTGCTCCACCACCACCTAATTTCTCCGGCGTATCCGAATAATTATCTCCACCCGCATGAATCATCAACGTATGACCCGTAATATCTTTTACGGTTAATCGTGGTGCAATCGTTGTTAAATCTGCAACGCCTTTTTGATCAACATATAACGCTGGTAAATCACCTAGGTGGCCATTCGTATTATAGGGTCCCAAATGTTTGTCTGTTTTATTGGGATCTAAATGTCCCATCGCCGCCATGCCCATATCTGAACACGAGGTTCCCACATGCAGGTGAAAGCCATGTAATCCTGGGGGTAATTGTGTGAGGTGGGGTGCAATTAATAAACCCATTTTAGTATCAGTGAAAGTCACAGTGCCAACAGAACTTCCTTGGCCAGTTTTTGCGGTGTTGTACATCTTTACAGTAGTAGTACTTGCAAAAGCAGCGGTGGTGAAAAGTGTTAATGCTAAAATGTTAAACCATTTCATAACTATCTCCTATTTAATAACTGTCATGGGCTCGCCCAATCCCATTGAAAGTAGTGTGTGATGTAGCGAATCTGTGCTATCGACATTAGGAATAGGCCCAATTTGAACTCTATATAATGGCGCGCCATTGAGATCACCCGTTTGAATGATGACAGGATAATTTGTCAGAGACTCAATCTTGGATTGTAATCGCGTTGCGTTACTTTCAACCGCAAATGCGCCAATTTGTACGTAAATCTGACCGCGTCCAATCGGAACAATCGGCGGAGCACTTTCTGTTTCTTCCGGATTATTCGCATCAATTGCTTTGACTTCCACTAATGCAGTGCCTGTGGGAAGCATGCCTAATTTTGCGGCAGCGACATACGATAAATCTATAATTCGGTTTTCACAAAACGGTCCGCGATCATTAATTCGAACAATAATTTTTTTGCCGGTTTTTAAATTCGTGACTTGAACGTAAGTGGGAAGCGGAAGCACTTTGCTCGCGCCTGTCATTTTTGCAACATCATATTCTTCGCCGTTGGATGTTTTGTGATCATGGAATTTCATGCCATACCAAGAAGCAATTCCCGTTTGGTCATAACCCTTTGCAGATTTTAAAACATAATAGCGTTTACCTAATACTACATAAGAAGATGGATTGCCGTGTTTGCTTAAGGGTTCGGCGCGAGGAACAGGATTCTGAACATCGTCAGGATTCACTTTAAAATTAGGCGCAAAATCTTGGCCGTATTTATAGCGTCGATGTGATGTCGAACAGCTGGCCAATAAAAGCATTAAAATAATAAAAAAATAAAATTTAAAAATCCCTGTTTTTCTAAAAGCCATAATTACAATCCTTGTTGAATTTTTTGACCCAATTGATACACCGCCATCGCATAATAATCACTGTTGTTATAGCGCTTAATCACTTCAAAGTTATGATACAGATGCCAGTATTGATTGCCAAATAACACCGCATGACGCTGATGACTTCGTAACGGAACAGCAGGGCGTTTATTGGGAATCCAGCCCTTATTATGAAAATAATTTGCAATGCTGAGTATGGCATCATCCGGATTATTAAATAAATCAGGCAATTGATTCGGCGTTTGACTGACGGCTAACGTTCGATACGCGGTCGGCATAAATTGCGGATATCCCATCGCGCCGGCATACGAACCATATAAATCTAATGGATTTTTATGTAATTCGCGTGTTAGTAATAAATATTGTTCGAGCTCACCTCTAAAATACGGCTCGCGACTGGGGTAATTAAACGCGAGCGTAGAAAGAGAATCTATGACGCGGTATTTACCCATGTATTCGCCGTATTCGGTTTCGACACCTAAAATTCCTATAATAACCGCAGGATCAACGCCGTATTCTTGCTGTGCCTGATTTAAAGCGGCTTGATGTTCACGCCAAAATACGCGACCCGCATGAATGCGACTACGTGTCATAAAGATCGCACGATAGTGTTCCCAGCTGGCGGTTCTTTCTGCGGCATGATTTTCTTTGTGAACATACACAGGACGAGGATGGACTTGATTAAATAATGTCGTCAAATCAGATTGATTAAAATTATCTTTCTGAGAAACGTGTTGTATGAAAGCTTGAACATCGGGTCTATTGCCAAAATTACTCGATACACAGCCTGTCAAAAATAAAATAGAAATTAAAATAAAACTTTTTAGCGCTTGGGAAACCATATTTCGAACTGTAATCCTTTTTCAGTGAGTGGGGTGGTGAGTTTAATATCCGCTTGATGCAATTCCGCAATTTGTTGAACAATGGCAAGCCCTAATCCACTGCCCGATGCATTGTTACCCATCATGCGATAAAAACGTTCAAAGACACGTGAGCGTAATTCTTCTGGAATGCCCGGGCCATTGTCCATGACTTTTAAAATAACATGTTGTCGCGTTTGTGTAATCTCAACTCTGACTTGTCCCTGTTCGGGCGTATAACGAATGGCGTTATCCACCAGATTTCGAATAAGAATACTCAGACCTGTTAGATTACCCTTTAGTTTTACACTGTCGGGTGAGTCCAGTGAAATATCGATGTGTTTTTCCAATGCCATCGGCACTAATTGCGCAATAACTTCTGCCGCAATTTTGGGGAGATCGACAATCACGACATCGTAAATACTGGCCGCTTCAGGCACAAGACGACTTAAAATTAATAACTGCTGAACAATGTGCGTAATTCTGTCTACTGCTAAAATTAAATTTTCGAGTAAAGCATGGCGTTCTTTTTCATCGGTTGTTTTTAAGACGACTTGCGCTTGAGTTTTCAACGCGGCGAGAGGGGTGCGCAATTCGTGTGCCGCATCACCGGCAAATCGTTTTTCACGTTCGAAAGCTTCGTGTAACCGTAAAAATAAATCATTTAATTCCATGACGAGCGGTTTAATTTCGAGCGGCACAAATTGAATATCAACGGGTTTTAAATACGTATGCGCGCGATTACTGACTTCAGTGGTAATGCGGGTAATACTGCGAAATCCCCAACCCACAATCAGCCAAATTAAAATGCCGGAGAGAGGCAAGGCTAATAATAAAATATAAAAATTATTGCGTGCAATATGACGTAGCAGTTGATTTCGCGTGTGATATTTTTCAGTCACAATAAAACTCCAGTGACTGTGACTGTCGATGACTTTGAAAATACGCCAGTATTCGTTGTTGATCGCTAAATCGCTTAATCCCGCGGGAGCTTTATTAAAATTCATCGTTTCTGTTTGGGGTGAAAAAAGGAGCAGGGTATTTTGATCAGACCACACTTGAAAATCATATTTGGTATTACTGAAAAATTTATTGTGAAGACTCTGGCTGGTTTTGGGTTCTGTGGTACTGGCGAGAACGGCATGAAACGATAATCCCATTTGTTCCAACACCGTATCCATATTTCGTTGGACATCAGCTTCGTTTAAATAATAGTCACCGAGCGCACTCAGTGAGGCAACAAAAGCAGTGATTAATAAAATATTGATTAATAAAAAATTGCGAATCGACAGCGTCATGGAAGTTTTTCTATCATGTAGCCTACGCCACGGATCGTTCTGACGACATCTTTGCCAAATTTATTGCGTAAGTTATGGATATGGACTTCTAAGGTATTGCTGTCGATTTCTTCATTCCAGCCATACAGTGTTTGGGCAAGGGTTTCGCGTGTGACCACATGTCCAATGTTTTCCAATAATTTTTGCATCAAGGCAAATTCGCGTCGGGGAATAGTGACGATTTTTTTATCGACTAAAATAGTGTGTGTCGCGGGATTGAGTTCAATATTGCCAAAGGTAATATTATTTTCAGTGCGAGCGGTGGCGCGACGTTGTAATGCACGTAATCGTGCGCTGAGTTCATCTAAATCAAAAGGCTTGGTGAGATAATCATCGCTGCCGCTGTCTAAACCTTTTACACGATCATCGACGGTATCGCGTGCAGTCAACACCATGACGGGAGTATGAATACCGTGTTTGCGTGCTTTTTGTAAAACTTCTAAGCCGTCTATTTTTGGGAGACCTAAATCCAGAATAATTACATCGAATTGATTGCTGGGATTAATCAGTGCAGCGAGTGCAGCTTCACCATCTTTGATCCAATCGACAGCGTCGCCATTTTTGACCAAGGCTTTATGAATGAGTGAACCCAGTGATTTATCGTCTTCAACCAATAAAATGCGCATGCTGCTTTATACCTTATGACTTACGCTGGTGTCGAGCTTTTACCTCGATGCAATTCAGTGTAACATCCTCGGTCTATGTTCAGACCCGTCTCTCTTTATATTGGCTTACGTTATACCCGCGCCAAGCGGAGAAATCACTTCATCTCTTTTATCTCACTGACGTCGATGATTGGCATTGCGTTAGGTGTCATGGTTTTGATTACTGTGTTATCCGTCATGAATGGTTTTGATGATGCGATTCGCGATCACTTTTTTGCGATGGCGCAGCAAGTCACCGTGAGTGCCTCGGGTAATGCGATGACAGACTGGAAAAATATAGAATCAAAAGTCGACAATCAGCCGGGTGTTGTTTCTTCTGCGGCGTACGTAGAAGGCAATGGATTATTGAGTGTGGGAGGACAAACCAGTCCCGTAGGAACGTTTGGAATACTTCCCAGCGAACAAAATAATGTATCAGAATTACCGTCAAAAATGGTGTCCGGTTCGATCAGTGATTTAAAAGCCGGCCGTTTTGGCATGATCATTGGCCAAAAGCTGGCTGAAAATTTAGGTGTGGGTGTTGGTGATAAAGTCACTCTGGTTGTACCTAGTGCTACTTTTACTCCCGTCGGTGTATTCCCAAGATTTAAAGCGTTTAAAATAGTTGGCATTTTTCATGTTGGCGCGGGTTTTGGTTATGACAGTGGCTTGGCTTACATTAATTTAAATGACGCTCAGAAATTATTTTTGTTAGGAAATGCCGTCAGTGGTGTCCAACTTAAATTGAAAGATTTTTATTCTGCGCCTGCCATTGCACAGACACTTCAATTGCAATTGCCGCAAGGTTATGTGGTCAGTGATTGGACGCAATCGTATGGCGCTATTTTTCAAGCGGTAAAATTAGAAAAAACCATGATGTTTTTAATGCTGATTTTAATTATTGCTGTCGCGGCATTTAATTTAGTCTCTACGTTGGTTATGGTTGTCACGGATAAAAAAGCAGATATTGCTATATTGCGAACGCTAGGTGCGACACCCAGAACAATATTAGCTATTTTTATGGTCCAAGGAATGGTGGTTGGCATCGTCGGAACATTATCCGGATTAATTTTAGGCGTTTTACTCGCGCAGCATGTGACTGGAATTGTGAGTGGGATACAACACGTATTTCATGTCCAGATTATCGCGAAAGATGTTTATTATGTGAATTATTTACCGTCAAAATTAATGTGGTCTGATGTGTGGCGTGTGTGTGTGATTTCTTTCACTTTATGTTTACTCGCGACATTATATCCCGCATGGCGTGCGGCAAAAACTCAACCTGCGGAGGCATTGCGGTATGAGTAATAAAATTTTGCCGGCCAGTGTTTTACAATGCGAGCATTTAGCCAAAACATTTCATGATGGTGCGTTGTATGTTGAAGTATTGAAACGAGTTAATCTCACCATTAAACCTGCAGAGCGAATTGCTATTGTCGGATCATCAGGTTCAGGCAAAAGTACTTTGCTGCATTTATTAGGTGGATTAGATACGCCTACGTCAGGAAAAATTTATGTCGCCGGCAAAGAAATGACCTTGCTCAGTGATGCAGAACGTAGTCGTGTGCGAAATCAATATTTAGGTTTCGTCTATCAATTCCATCATCTGCTACCAGAATTTACAGCATTAGAAAACGTTTGTATTCCTTTGTTATTGCGAAATGAAAGTCCTGAAGAAGCCAAAGAAAAAGCGAATCACTTATTAACTCGCGTGGGTTTAGCAAAACGGGTGAATCATAAATTAGGTGAATTATCCGGTGGTGAACGTCAACGCACAGCATTGGCTCGCGCATTAGTCACTGATCCGGTTTGTGTGCTTGCCGATGAGCCTACGGGTAATCTTGATCAAAAAACAGCGAACAGCGTGTATGAATTAATGTTAGAGTTAAATACCGTCTTGGGAACCAGTTTTGTGATTGTGACGCATGATCATAAGCTGGCTCAAAAAATGCAGCGAACCTTGATTTTAGAAAATGGTGTATTGAATGAAGTCGAAACCAGCGATTTATCTTAGTGTTGTGATACCTGTTTATAACGAACAGGATAATCTCAAAAATTTAACCTCCCGCTTGATGAAAGTGTGTGGTGCACTAAAACGCTCGTACGAAATTATTTTTGTAAACGACGGCAGTCGAGATAAAACGCCAGAAATGTTAAATGCACTTCAAGCGGATCATTCAAAAGAAATTAGAGTAGTACATTTTAATGGCAATTTTGGTCAGCATATGGCGGTGATGGCCGGTTTTGAATATTCACGCGGTGAAGTCGTTGTGACACTGGATGCGGATTTACAAAATCCTCCTGAAGAAATTCCCAAATTATTAGCAGAAATAGAAAAGGGCCATGATTCTGTCGGTGGTATCAGAATAGAGCGACAAGATTCTAGGTTTAGAAAATGGGCGTCTAAATTAAACAATAAAATTCGCTATGTATTAACGGGGATCAAGATGACCGATCAGGGATGTATGTTGCGTGCCTATTCGCGCAAAGTCGCTGATTTAATGGTCCAGTCCTATGAGCGCTCTGCGTTTATTCCCGCGCTTGCTTATACTTTATCTGCTAATCCAACAGAAGTTGAGGTAGAACATAGTGATAGAGCAGCGGGGACATCCAAATATAATTTATATAAATTATTAAGATTGAATTTTGACTTAATGACTGGCTTTTCTTTATTGCCTTTACAAATATTTACGTTGGTGGGTATGTTGGTTTCAGTGGGTAGTTTTTTATTTGTGATTTATATGTTTATTCGCCGACTTATTGTGGGTCCTGAAGCGTATGGATTGTTTACTTTATTTGCTATTTTATATTTCTTAGTGGGCATTGTATTAATGGGCTTGGGTATTATGGGCGAATATATTGGTCGTATTCATCAAAACAGCCGCTCGCGTCCGAAATTCATTGTTCAAGATGTTCGTGAAGCTGAATGACCGTTTTCTCTCTCAAAATTGATGTCGATACCGATCGGGGTACAAAGATTGGCGTTGCTAATTTATTAGCTTTATTTTCTGAATTAAATATCCCCGCGACTTTTTTATTTTCTTTGGGACCTGATAATACCGGACGTGCATTAAAGCGGATATTTCGCCCCGGATTTTTAAAAAAAGTAGCCAGAAGTAATGTCGTCAGTATGTATGGATTTAAGACTTTACTAAACGGCGTGTTATGGCCGGGGCCGCGGATTGCGAAACGCCATGCGGATATTATGCGTAAGACTAAATCGTTGGGTCATGAAGTGGGTATACACTGTTATGACCATATCTATTGGCAAGACAATGTTCATAAGATTCCTCGTGAAGCAGTGTTTGCTGAATTTAAAAAAGCCAGCGATGAATTTGAGAAAGTTTTTCAGACAAAACCATTAACCGCGGGTGCTGCCGGATGGCAGGCCAATGCAAACAGCTTAGCGGCCTATGACCATGCTAACCTATTATATGCATCTGATTCGCGGGGAATTTATCCGTTTTATCCTCAAATTCGGGGTCATGTCTATAAAACCATTCAGATTCCCACAACACTCCCAACGTTGGATGAGTTATTAGGCCGACCCGAATACCCCGAAGATAAATTAATAGACTATTATATAAGCTTATTAAATCCCGAATTGCCTAATATATTTACCATGCATGCAGAAATAGAAGGCATGGCAAAACTTGCTTGGTTTAGAGAGTTTTTGGGTGCACTCCAGCAAAAAAAGGTGGTATTCAAGAAAATGGATGATATTGCCCAGGATATTTTGAAGCATCCAGACCGAATACCGGCGAATAATTTTGTCCAGGGTACCGTCGATGGTCGTTCAGGAACACTCGCTGTTCAGGGGTAGCCCCTAGACTTTTTTCTCTCTTTTTTCCAGAACCGGTCAGCGTCATTTTTTGAAAGATCCCGTCCTAACGCCATTCTTCCTCAAAAAATATTTCATTTTGTTCTCCCAAAGTTCGAAATATGAACTATACCTACCATAAGGCCGAGAAGTATCAAGGCAGGTTGTTGAGGAGAATGTTATGGACATTACAAGATTGGTGAATGTAGGTTTCAAGCTCACGTTGATTGCGAGCTTCTTTATGTGGAACCTTTCAATGGCAGCACCCAGCGGCGGACAAGTAGCTGCCGGTAGTGCATCTATCTCGCAAGCGGGTCTGCAAACGACGATTAACCAAACCTCTTCAAACGCTGTTATTAATTGGCAAGGGTTTAATACGGCTTCAAATGAATCCGTAAGATTTAATCAACCTAGTTCGAGCGCAATTGCATTAAATAGAATTACCTCGGGACTGCCTACTAGTTTTAATGGTTCACTTTCGGCAAATGGCCAAGTATGGATCATCAATCCCGCGGGTATTGTCTTTGGCGCAGGTAGCACAGTTAATGTTGCTGGATTACTCGCTACTACACACGGTATTGCCGATGCTGATTTTATGGCAGGTCATTATCAATTTACATTAGATCCTAATTTTATTAATTCACAAGTTATTAATAACGGCACTATTACGATTGCGGATACTGGCATGGCGGCTTTAGTTGGACCTATGGTTGCGAATAACGGAACCATTACTGCCTATTTAGGTAAAGTCGCTTTAAGCACGGGTTCAGCATTTGTATTAGATATGTATGGAGATAATTTAATTAATTTTGGAACCTCAGCGCCGATTGCCGATGGCTCAGTGTCAAATGCAGGAACTATTACCGCCACTGGCGGAAAAGTGTACATGACAGCTAATACTGCATCACAAGTTGTAGAGAATGTGATAAGTATGTCAGGCACGATAGAAGCAGCAACTGCAACAACCGGCCAGCATGGTGAAATTATATTAAATGGTGGAACTGCAGGAACTACAAAAGTATCTGGAACATTAAGAGCGCGTGGCGGACATATTGAAACGTCAGGACATGTTTTAATTATTGACGCTACTGCAGTGATTGATGCAGCCGGTGGTTCATGGTTAATTGATCCGAGTGATATTGCGATAGTCCCAGGATTGGGATGTACAAATATCGCCGCATGCGGACCCGCTTATGTTCCAACAGCAAATTCTTCAACGATAGGTGCAGCAACTATTTCTAATCAATTAAGTGCGGGAACAAATGTGACTATAACCACAGCGAATGGTTTTATTGGCGCTCCTCTTGGCGGTACTATTACTATTTCAGGTAATATTGTACAAACAGCCACTGCAGCAGCACTCACACTGACTGCAGATAATAATATAGTCATTAGTCCGACGGGTTCTATCACAATGGCAGGTGGCGCGCTCACAGCAACCGCGGGCACTGGCGTTGCTTCCGGAAGCGTTACTTCATCAGGACCCATTGTTATGGGATCAGGTGACATGACACTGACTGCCGCAGGCACAGGAAATGTGACTATTGGTTCGGGTATTACCTCGGGTGGAAATATTACGATGACGGCAAGTGCAGGAGCGGGTGCAGTGAATCTTAATGCAGCGATTGTGCAAACTGATCCTACCAAAACATTGTCGACAACATCTGCAGGTAATACCAATATTACTGCAGCGATCAGTGGCGGTGCAGATTCTACAATCACGTCAGGTGGCACAACGTTTATTAGTGCGGATGTGACAAGAGGGGGTGGTGTAGAAAAGTTTAATAGTCCAGTGGTGTTATTGACAGATGTTACTTTAACAACAGCAGGAACATTGTCGTTCGGCAGTTCAGTGGATGGTACAACTTCTTGGGCACAAACATTGAACATGGTTTCTCCTTCGTTCCCGCTATTTGCAGGAACAGTGGGTGGCGCGAAACCCTTTAAATTATTGCATTTTGTTGAACCTACGTTTAATGACAACACGCCAGGAAGTTCAGTTGCATTTCTGGAACAACAACTCAATTTTGGATCGAGTGTGACATTTGATGTTGCAGGAAATATCGATATTCCTACCGCAATCATACAGGGGTCTAATACAGGACAATCGAATGTATTTACCTTGAATGCAGGCAATCTTGTTAATTTGAATGCACAAATAAACACGGTAGCAGGCACTGAACTGCTGATGAGATCGTTGAATGGTAGTGGTGCGAATGGAGTTGCTGGAACCGGTTTTGTGAGTGTTGGCTCATTAGTATTAGGCGGTAGTGGTGGTGCAAATATCAGTCCTGTCACGAAGCTAAGTATTGTGAATGGAGCAGGTGGTTTGCAAGCATTTTTAAATACTACCTATGCACCGGGTGCCTCAGGTCTGTTTTGTGTGAATGGATTTTGTATATTTTTGCCACCCGTTGTTCCTCCTCCCATTAATCCTATTATTCCGCCTATCGTAAGTACGCCGAGTAATATACTCAATAATCTTCTTGGTGTTATCGCGAATAATATTCCGGCCGATACTTTAAATAATATTCCATACACACAAGAAATTATTTCACCGCAGAAACTGATTTATTGTACGGCGGTGGGTTGCAATAATGTAGAGCTTATTGGAATAGGCACGGTGTGTGAAGTCGAAGGACATGTCGTCGCCACAGATAGATTTGGCAACATTCGTCCGCTTGTCGCTGGAGATATGATCTACCCTGGTGAAACGATTGTTACGTACGGTGAAAGCCAGGTGTATTTCATATCACCTCAGGGCGTTCACAGTTTTGTAGGCCCATCACAAGAATACAGAATGTAAGACGCCTATTGACTTGAGTTATAACCACATGTGGAAGAAACATTCTGTTTTTTCCACATGATACCCACACTTCTCATATAATTTACATGCCGGAATGTTGGTCTGCTGTGTCACCACTTGAGATTGACTATAATTTTTTTGAATAAAATAATATTGTGCGGCTTTAACCAATCGTGTTCCAATATTTTTGCCGCGGGCTAATTCTGAAACAGCCAACAAACCAATATCCCCACGGCCATTTTTTTCACCCACTGTTACCATTCCCAGTAGTTGATCATTTTCTGAGAGTGTTAATACATCGTCTGCAATACTATGATTAACTGAATTGGTCATCCATGTTTTATAAATAATTTTAAATTGCTGTTCAGTAAGATTAGGATCTGCACGAAAGCGCGAATATAGGCCGCTTTCATAAGCGAGAGCAATCAAAGCTTCTGAGGGGATTTTATCAGCATAAGATTTGATATCGGGATCAGGTTGTATAGCAATATTTTTAAGGCTAATTAAATACGTAATCTTGTTATCAACTAAAATGCCACCAAACTCTTTCGCACGTTTAATTTGGGCAACATCAGATTCTGGAACGATAAAATACAGTAATTTAATACCCGCTTGTTTTGCATTGGCTAGAATATCAGACGTAATTGACGTAATCTTGGCCGTTGGAATGCCCAACTGTTCTGTATCCCAATCGAGAAATGTATGCGAGAACTGGTTTTTGATAGTCATGATGAGATGCACCAACTCATGTTTGGCCAACGCTTGGCAAGGTGCGTTGATAATACGGCGTGCGTTATTTTCCTGCAAGGTGATTTGGGTGCAGGAAAAACGACATTGGTAAGAGGCTTCCTTCGTGCAATAGGCTATACCGAAAAAGTCAAAAGCCCAACGTATACGCTAATAGAAACCTATGATTTTCCGGATCGCGCTCACATAACCGTGCTGCATATTGATTTATATAGACTGAAAAGCCCGGATGAAATTGAGGGGCTGAGTTTAAGAGATTATTTACAAGAAAAAACTGTTTTTATAATAGAGTGGCCCGAAAATGCTGAGTCTAAATTGCCACCCCCTGATCTCAGTTGTAGTATTGCGTTTCTAAAAGACGGCCGACAATTACGTTTGAAAGCGCATACCCCGAGAGGCGAGGAGATTTTGCAGAATATGGAAACTATTGCATGAGCGTTAGGCTTTTTGTAGGGCTATTAACAGTATTATTTTCGTCGTATGCATGGGCACAGACTGCGGCACTCACAAAATTATCTGCTGATCCGACTGAAATTACCTTATCGTTTAATCAACCCGTTCACTATAAATTATTTGCACTCAAGGCTCCTGAGCGATTGGTGATTGATTTTCAAGATGCGCGTTATGCTATTTCTGCTCAACCGGATTTTGCGCAAACGCCTATTGTTGATTTCCGTCATGGCATTCAACAGGGTGTGAATTTACGCGTGGTATTTGATCTCAAAAAATCCATTCCTATTGAGAGTAGTATTACTGAGGGTAAAAATTTCCAATTAATTATAAAATTACCTAAGCCTGCAAAAATGTTAGCGCCGTATACCAAAAAACATATATTTACGGTAGTCATTGATGCAGGACATGGCGGAAAAGATCCGGGAACAATAGGGCCGCATAATGTATATGAAAAAAATGTCACACTTGCGATTGCGCGTGATTTACAAACACTGGTGAATCAACAGCCGAATATGAAAACGGTGATGACACGAAAAGGTGATTATTATGTGGGATTGCGTCAACGTTTAATGATTGCACGAAAAGAAAAAGGCGATATCTTTATAGCAATTCATGCGGATGCTTACAAAGATCAAAGTGCAGAAGGTGCTTCAGTATTTGCATTATCATTACATGGTGCATCAAGTGAAGCGGCGTTGTGGTTGGCACAAAAAGAAAATTATTCAGAATTAGGGGGGATTGATTTAAATAATGTTTCCGTGCAAGATGCACAACTACGTTCTGTCTTGATTGATTTGTCACAGACCGCAACAATAAGTGCGAGTGTACAATTAGGTCGAGCAGTAATTAAACAATTAGGTGAAATGACAGCACTGCATCATGGGGTTGTAGAGCAAGCTCCTTTTATGGTATTAAAGTCACCTGATATTCCGTCCATCTTAGTTGAGACGGGGTTTTTATCGAATCCGAAAGAAGAATCACGATTAAAATCGAAAGCATACCAAGAAGAAATGGCAGAAGCATTGATGTCGGGTATTTCTCAATATTATTCGCAAACGTCTGTTGGAAAAGGAAATGGAGATGAGGATGAAAAAGCTTTATCAAGCAGTGTCGTTGTTAGTCGCAGTAGCAATACCCGGAATAACGTTCGCTCAGCTGGTTCCCTCGAGCGCTGATGTTTCTCGTTTAAGTCAGAATTTACAAAAACCTACCGTTGCTCCTAAAACTGTCGGTGGCGTTGCAACTCCCCACATGCAGAAATTTCAGGCGACACCGGGTGCTGATAAAGTTCAGTTTGACTTGAAGCGAATTAATTTAGAAGGTAATACGGTTTACAGTTACCAAGAGCTTGCGCCTTTATTTCAAGGTTATGTCGGACACAAAACGTCTTTGGCGGGTTTAGAAAGTGTGGCGCATGAAATTACGTTGAAATATCGTTCAGCGGGTTATGTGTTATCACGTGCAATCATTCCTGCGCAAACCATTAAAAATGGTACCGTGACGATTCAAGTGATTGAAGGTTATGTCGGAAATGTTGCGCCAGTAGGTTATGTGCAAGGTGCAGGACCATTGCTTAATAAATATGGTCAGAAAATTGCGCAGTCAAAACCGCTAAATATTAATACATTGGAGCGTTATGCTTTATTGGCTAATGACATCCCAGGAATGAATCAAGTTAAAGTGGTATTGCAACCCCCTGGTCCAAGAGCACCATTGGGTTCAACGAATTTAGCTTTTGCGCCTGATTTTTCGAAAGCAAGTGGATTCGTGACGTATGATAATCGCGGAACAAAATACTTGGGTCAGAATGAATTTTCAGTGGGCGGGACGGTTAACTCTTTGATTCAATCGGGTGACCAATTAGGTGTGCAAGCCTTAACCAGTAACAACATCAATGAAGAATATTTCAATGTGTTTGATCTTCAACCGATAGGCGCGACAGGTTCCACGTTTAATCTTTCGGGTAGTTTCAGTAAGACAACACCTGGATTTATTATTACTCCGTTGAAAGTGGTTGGTATCAGTAGAGAAGTTGTGGCTACGGTAAGAGTCCCTGTCATTCGTTCACGTAAACAAAACTTATATACGAATCTTTCATTTGATTATTTAAACAGCAAAACGCAATTTTATAATGTAAATCCTCCGTTGGTACTTTATAACGATCACGTTCGTTCACTTCGTTTGGGTGTGGATTACTTCTTGCAAGACAGTTTGGCCGGTGCTGATCAAATCAGCGGACAGATTTCTCATGGTATCAATGTGTTAGGCGCGAGCCCGAGAAACTTTACTCCGTCGACACCACCTCCAATTATTTTGGGCTATTCTCGTTTACAGGGTGATCCGCAATACACGAAATTCAACGGTACGCTTTCACGTTTACAAGGCGTGACACAAAATATTTCTGTGTTGGTTGCTGGTATTGGCCAATATACGAATCAACCGTTGTTATCTTCTGAACAATTTGCTTTCGGTGGTGCGCAATATGGTCAAGCGTATGATCCGGCAGAAATTACGGGCGACAAAGGTGTGGCAGCAAAAGCGGAGCTTCGTTATAACGTGAATCCGAATTATCGCTTTTTAAATTCGGCTCAATACTATGCTTTCTATGATATCGGTAAAATATGGAATGTCTTGCCGGTTGGTTTAACAGGTATTCAGCAAGTTCAAAGTGCGGCATCGACGGGTGTGGGTGTTCGTGTGAACTTTAACCCATATGTCTATGGCTCTGCTGTGTTTGCCGATCCGTTGACACGTAAAGTGGCGACAAACAACAGTACAGCACCACGTATTTTTGTGAGTTTGACACTGACCGGTAAGACGCCTTCTGCAACCGATCAAGGCAGCTTGCCCGGTATTGATAGACCGCCTGTGGGATACAGCGGTGGTGAAGCCACTAATGGTCCTAACGCGCAAGCGAGGGCTGCAACAGGGATATAAGGTGGTAGGCCACAAGCCTTTACTGAAGCCTCCTCCCCGAAAAGGGAGGGGGCTTTTGGCTATTTTGGGGTTCATAAACTATACTTGGGTATGTGGAAAAGGGTTATAAGGAGGCGCTTATGGAAAGCCGCGTAACAGAAGGGTTGTCTTTGGTAGACAAGTATTTTTCGCCAACTGTGCGTCGTCACATCGAAGAGGCGTTTTACGAAAAAATAAATCATAATGCCCGATTGAGCAATGTTATTAATGACCCTGTCTTTCTCGCTCATCCGTTCAAACATGTTGCTTTTTCAACTGACCACGGCCTTGTGCATGTACGTGATATCGCGATGCGCGTATTAGTCTTACTCGATGAACTCAACGGTGTGCATTTTTCTAAACGTTCACCCTCACGACTGGGATTTATGAAAGGCTATGGCGCGATGTTGGCCTATGTTCATGATGTTGGAATGATAGATATCAAATCGGTTGAACATGATAATCATGCCGAATTATCTGCGGAGATGATGTACAACGATTTCTTTGATAAACAAGTTGCACTTTTATGGGAAGAAAATAGTGGTAATGTGGCGTGGCGTATTACGCAGCTTGCATTCAAAAAAGCCATTACCCAACCGCCTCACTTAGTCCTTCGTGAAATGTTAGTGTTGGCAGGAGCACATAGAAAAGAAACCGTGCCTGTTGATACTTTAAATCACCCCGGAGAATTGCGTCGCCAGATTCAAGAAATGGTCGCTGAGTCAAAGTTACTCAAGATTTTCTACGAAGATTTCAAACGAGACTCATTCAGTTGGTTGGTGTCAGAAAATCAAGAAGTACGTGAATTAGTTCAAGATGTGATTGATACCTTACGCGTGTTACGTTGCGCAAATGCCTGTCGTCAACGTGGCGAACGATTGCGCGCGACAGGTGGATTTCAAATATTTCTCGATCATCATACGGCTAATGCTATTTATGCGATTAATGCAGATGAAAAATTATTGCTCATGGAAAGTAAAGATACTTTACTCTCAGGTGAAGTCAATTTATCGGGAACAGAATTTACCCATGCAGGCGATTTGCGTATTTCATTTTATCGCGGCAGTTTTGATGATGATAAAGCAGTTGAACGTGCTGTTTTTAATGCAGCATTGGCGATTAACGAAGTGCAGGGTGATGTGATTGGTAGCTTTTCGCGCCCGCCGGCAGGAGAAGATAACGCGAGTGGGGATTACAGCAAGAAATGGAAACCCGTGTATATTTTATTAGAAAATTCCGATGATAATGAATCGTTTGCTCAGCGTGTGAAAGATCAATTGATTATTTTAAATCCGTCATTGAAAGAAACTATTCGTGTTGTGCCATCTTTACAAAATGCGACGGAGTCTGAGCGTAATCGATATTTATTAGCGGAAGAATTAAATTGGGATTTAAAAACACAAAAAGAAATGCTTGAGAAGATTTCACAGTCGGGTCATAAAGTATCCTCCATGCAACCGCAGAAAGCGTTTACTGATGTGAAATGCTCAACGGTGAATGCTGGTGACATGTTGATTCAAGCAGGAACCTTAGGAAGTTTTGTTTATATTCCACTGGCTGAGGGATTAGTCGGATATCCCTTGGGTGGCTATGAGCCATTTCATGCGCATCAGTTTATTCCGTTAGGCAATGTGGGAATTATTCGTGGAGATACACGAAATTCAACCATTGTGGCGGAGACGAGTTTGAAAGTTCTCATGATTCCAAAAGAAGTCTATCTTGATGCATGGCATCATACGTACACGGAAGATGAATTTGCACAGATGCTCAAGAATAAATGCTTTCAATAATTTGGGATATTGGTGTTCTCTGCGTTACTTTACTGTTGCTGATTGGTTTTCATGAGTTTGGTCATTATGCGATGGCCAAACTTTTTTCGGTTCCCGTCGAAAAATTTGTTATTTCTCCTATAGGCGGTTTCGTCAAATTTAAAAAAGATTTTGTATTTGAATCAATCGCACTTCCTAAACGCGCATGTATTATTCTAGCTGGACCGTTATTCAATTTAATCTTGGCTTTTTTGGCTTATTGGATTGTTTTTGTCGTGGGGATTACACAACCTGCGCCTGTCATACAAAATATTGTGCCCCATTCTGTTTTATCTCAATCTGGCATTACTCCAGACAGTAATATTATGGCTATTGATGGTTCACCGACATCCACATGGGCGGCAGTTCTTTTTAAGGTATTGCCACATCTGGGAAGAAGTGATGTGCTGAAAATTCAAACCCAGTCAGGAATATTTAATATTAAATTAAATAATTTTAAAATAGATCCTGTAAAGCCAGATATATTATTAAGCCTGGGTATTATTCCCAAAGAGAACAGTGAGTTAGTAACACGAAAATTTTCTGTGTGGCATGCTATTCCTCCCGCTTTTCAGGAGGTGTGTCTTTATTTTTATGTAAACGGCGTTGTCGTTGAAAAGATAATCACGGGAAATATTTCCATTAAATCTTTGGTCGGACCGGTAGGGTTATTATCGAGTACCTTATTTGCCGCAAAACAAGGCGGTGTGGTTTATATTGCTTTTTTAGGGTTTGTCAGTGTGGGGCTGGCCTTTATTAATCTTTTGCCTATCCCGGGGCTGGATGGGGCGAATCTTCTTTATCTTATAATAGAATTATTTCGCGGAAAGCCCTTATCAAGTGCAGTACAAATGTTATTATTTCGTCTAGGGATTATTCTATTAACGGTCTTGATGATTCAGGCGTTAATGAATGACTTAACAAGGCTACTTTAAAATGGAAAAGGAGTTTTATCATGACACTATATAAACACGTACTTGTCGCCGTTGACTTACACCCCAATTCTGACCGAGATATTATTGAGCGCGCTATCGAGATTGCCAAAGCAAATGGGGCGTCTGTTAGTCTCGTGCACGCAGTAGAACACATCAATGCCTATGGTGTGGCAGAAGCCTACTCAGCGGTGCTCGACGTGGAATCGCAGCTCATGGATGAGGCGAAGAAAGAGATGGTGAAGTTAGGTCAAAAGTTTAATATCCCGGCTACTCATCAGTTCCTCGAGGCCGGTGCACCCAGGGTAGTAGTTTTAAATAAGGCCAAAGAGTCGAAGACCGACCTGATTGTTGTGGGTAGCCATGGTCGTCATGGGCTTCAATTATTGTTAGGGTCTACGGCCAATGGTGTCTTGCATCATGCCCAATGCGATGTTTTAGCCGTTCGAGTCGCTGACTAACGCGTAAGGCCATGCTAGAATGGCCGCCTTTCACACTCATAGAGCTTACTCCTGGTCGCGGGAGTGAGCTTTTATTTACTGTTTAACTTGGAGAATATGATGGCTAACTTATATGAATTAAATGCGGAAATCCGCGAAGAAGCAGGGAGAGGAGCGAGCCGCCTCCTGCGTCGTGAGAACCGAATTCCGGCAATTATGTACGGTGCTGAAAAACCGCCACAGAACATTTCATTAAATCACTTTGAAGTGTCTAAAGCGTTGGAAAATGACGGTGTGTATTCACATATTTTGACGGTGAATATCAAAGGCGAAAAACAACAGGCGGTATTAAAAGCCATTCAACGTCATCCGTACAAACCGAAAATTGAACATATCGATTTTTTGCGTATTAATCCGAAAGAAAAAATTGTGATGCATGTTCCTGTGCATTTCAAAGGTGATCATGAAGCGCCGGGTCTTAAAGAAGGTGGCGTATTTATGCATTTGATGAACAGCATTGAAATTCGTTGTTTGCCGGCTAATTTGCCAGAAGCGATTGAAATTGATGTGAGTGGTTTTAATATTGATGACACCATTTCATTGTCTGAATTAAAACTTCCGAAAGATGTTGAATTAATGGCATTTGCACACGGTGGCGAGAAAGAAGAGCACGATGCCGTTATTGTGAAACTTCACATTCCTCGTATTGAGGTTGAAGAAGAACCCGTTGTTGCTGTCGTCGAAGGCGAAGAAGGCGCTGTGCCTGTTGAAGGTGCAGAAGGTGCGCCAGTTGCTGAAGGTGCAGAAGGTGCGCCGAAAGCGGCTGCTCCTGCTGGTGAAAAAGGCGATAAAGGTGCTCCTGCGAAAGCCGCTGCTCCTGCTGCAAAAGATCATAAAGATCATCCAGAGAAGAAGTAATATTTATGCCTGCATTATCCTCACCAATACGATTAATTGTTGGTCTGGGTAATCCAGGAGAAGAATATGCGAACACGCGTCACAATGCTGGCGCGTGGTTTGCAGAAAAAATCGCACACCTCAATCAAATTTCTTTTAAGCGCGAAGCTAAATTCAAAGGCTCTTGTACTCATTTTTTATTTCAAGATGAAAAAGTCCATATATTAATTCCTGATACTTTTATGAATCACAGTGGCCAGGCGGTTAAATTAATTTCAGATTTTTATAAAATTACACCTGAACAAATATTAATAGCCCATGATGAATTAGATCTGCCCGTAGGTGACACCCGGCTTAAATTTGCAGGTGGTCACGGCGGTCATAATGGCTTACGAGATATTATTGCGCATTTGCATACACATGATTTTTATAGATTAAGAATTGGTATTGCACATCCGGGTGATCGCGAAAAAGTATTGGATTATGTTTTACAGCGGCCATCGAAAGAAGATAAAAAAATTATGACAGAAAATATCGATCAGGCGTGTGGGGTATTAGAGTATTTATTATTAGGTCAAAACGAAAAAGCGATGCAGTTGTTGCATACCAAAGTGTAGATTTATTTTCTGAATCGGCGTGATGAGTTTCTGCTTTCGTAGTAATTCACCTTGGGTTTTTCGCGTAAACTAAATTCAAATCGTTTGGTGAGGGCGTGGTTATCCGTTAGTGCTGCTTTTTTGCGGACGGGTTCAAGGGTTGGCGAAATGGTTTCTTCACCCGAGCTTGGACTTTCTGGGCGTTTTTGACTTTCTGTGCGAGGGTTTTCTTCCAGCATGCTAATAATTTTTGCGACAGATGAATTGGCTGTTGTCACTTGAAATCGGGGGGCAGCGGGTGGAGCGGGTGGAAAAAAGAAATTTTCTATATCATAAAAGGCTTCCGTTGACGCTGCATCAAAATTGTCTAGGCCATCTAATATGGGATCAGCGGGATATTCGAGATCTTTCATGTTATCTGTTGAGTCGGTTCTTGTGCGTTTGAGTGTTTCTTGAGCTTTATTTTCTTCTTCTGCTTGTTTGAGTAATGCGTCAGCGGGACATCTAAAATCCCAAAGATTATCGGACGTTAATGCAGAAGGTTGAAGAAGTGTTCTGTCGATGCGATCAATCAATTCTTGTATTGTGATCTGTTCATGTTCATAGAGGGCTTGTTCTTTAGCGTGTACAAGATTTTCTCTTTGCGCTTTTGCGGTACCTTTTAAAAGTAACTCGTGAAAACTATCCCCTAATTTCATACCATGGATCACTGAATTAATTTCATCAATGGCCACAAAATACGGATGTGAGTCATAGGCCGTAAAGACGGGGACTGGAGGTGGAGTCGCAGCAGGAAAAAAAATGTCGCCGAGAAAAAAATTGTCATCAAATGCAAACTCAACTTGGCCAGATGTTATTGGGGCCAGTTTACGTTTGGCTTCCACTTTTTCTTTTGCTTGTCTTGGGTGGCGCGCTCTCATGTCGTTCTCCTGATTAATAGACCAAAATTTTCGCATAAAACCGCCGGCTTTTGCAATGTTTTTGAGCGATCGCCTATGGTAGACTCCAAAAAGTAGTGGGAAACAGGAGAGATCTGAGTGGAAGAAGATGAGGCGTTACGATTCGAAGACGATCTAAAAAAAGCAGCAATAAAAGCGCAATTAAGGTTTTTTAAAAGGGTGCATGCTGAATTTGGCGGATTAATCGAAAAGGGGTTTGAGGAACTTGATGCTGCCGAAGAAGAGGAAAGGCAGGCACAGCGAAAAAAACAAAAACAATAAGTAAATCTCGGGAGAAAAAATAGTTCTCCCGAGAAGATTAACGATTTATAGTTTTTTAGCTGTTCGCGTACTAGGTGCTCTCGTTGTGGCTTTATCCTGTTGTGCGAGAAACATATTTAACGCCGCTTCTGTCACTACTGCAGGTGTTGTAATGTTAGCTTCGATACGTGTCTTTAACTCAGTAACTACCTGTATGAACGCGGTATGTTTTGACGGTATCTTGTGAAGTAATGCATCCAGTGCCAAAATGGATCCCGCTGCAGCTGATTGTATTTCATTGTTACTTCTTTGTTGACCTGATTTTAATTCTCGTCTTACCTGCACAAGGAAGTCCATGATACTTTTTGAAATAGCAGTGTATTCCTCACGGATTTTTGCCAGTGTAGGTCTAGGCGGCGTAGCTACTCGAGCAATGGGTGATGTGACCACTGGACTTGTTGGTGAGAGCGGGCTGTCTACGTTGTATATTTTTACTTCACCTCGTTTGATAGTTCCGTCAACATACGGAGTCAGTCGTTCCATGGGAACAAAAAATGGACTTACCGCTAATGACGGAGTTTTTGCGGCACTCACGGGTGTTAATGGTTGAAGCCCCACCATTCTTGCCATGGTTTGTTCCGCAGTCGGTGTTTCTGCATCAAATTGAATGTTTCTCGGTTTTTTATTCGGTGTGCGAAAATCACTTTCAGAAACAGGAGCGGATGCTTCTCTCTTTGCAGAAGATTCTGGGACATCTACCTCTGGGCTTAATTTAATTCCTGCTAAGAAATCATCATCAGAGTCGTTAAAGGGTGATTGAGGATCTTGTTCGTTCATAGTATTTCCTTAGTTGCCTATCATTAAAAATTTTCACAACCGTGTGGTTAAGCTATTTCCGTATAAATTAGAGTTGGAGAGTCTGTGCCTTATTTGTTGCCATGGTTTCAAAATCAGTTGTCGCTGCTCGTGTTTGTGCCGCCAATGTTTCAAGATCGGTAATAGTCGACTGTGCTTTTGTTTGAAAAGCGGTAATGGAATTTCTGAGTTCTTTGTGTTTTTCAGGGACACGATCTAATACTTTATCAAGCGCGACGATTTGTTTTTGCATGAACGTAATGACAGTGTTGAGATCGAGAAATTTATCTTGTTCTAAATATTGAATAGCCAGTGTGAAACAATCATCAATTGCCGTTGTAACTTTTTCAAAATCTTCTCTGAGTTTGTGCAGCAGAATCAACGGTCTTTCGGAAATTTTAACAACAGGACGTTCAACAGGAGTTAAAGCAAGTTCGAGGGATACATCGATTTCCGGTTCTTTTTTATTTTTTCTTGTGCGAATATATTTTCGTGACTCGAGTGTAGGTGTAGGCATGAGTATCATCCAGTTGATGTCATTAAAAGTATCACAACCGTGTGTTCAATTAATCTCCGTATTAGTGTGCGGAGTTTGCCATAGAGTAATGCTTGTATCAAGACTGTAATTTTATTTTTATGTGATAGACTTCGTGCCAGAGGATATTAGGGAGAGAGTTGTGGAAACGAAAGAAGCGATATCCAAAAAAAGACGGATAAAAGTTGAAGAGGATCCTGCAGATGTTTTTGCAGCGAAAGAAAATGAAGCATTTGAAAATTTTCAGAACGCTTATTTCGAGAGTACATTAGCAAAACTTAAGCAAGCCAAAAAAGAAGTCACTGCACTTAAAGAAGAAGGTATAGCTGCATTCGAGGCATGGGAAGAAGAAGAGCGATCAAAACTTACAAAGTAATGCTGATATTATTTACGACTAGGTGAAACGGGTGGTTTTCTGGGCTCTTCTTCTTTTCTGACATTGTTGTTCCGAAATAACGTATAAAATTTCTCGAGTAGTTCTTCAGGCTTAAGTGCTTCCGATCCGTCCATCAATGATTTTATTTTGGCAAGGGTATCTTTGACGATGCGTTGAGGTACAGTTTTTTCTTCAGGTATCTTATGCAATAACTCCATCAGATCATTTGTTGCGGAATTAGCGACTTCTTCGATTTGATTAAGATTAACAACACGGGTTTGTTCAAACTCTGCTGTTATTGCGTCAAGACCTTGTTCTAGTCGCGTTAAAATATCTTCGTAGATTTTCTTAATATCAAGTTGAGGCGCATGAAACATTGCCTGCTGATTTTCAAACGCAAGCGCTCTATTTCTTTGGCGTTTTATTTGGCGCACAATAATTTCTGCAAAAACCTGAGCCGCATTTGGATTGGCAGCTTCTTCTGGTTCATCTGCGTGAGAATTTACGATGTCAGTCGGGACAAGCACGGGTGATGCGACGGCTGCTTCTGCAGCTACTGCCTCTGCTGGTTCTATTTCGTCTGAAACAAAATGTACACGACGTTTTTTCTTCACAGACGTTCTGGCTGATTGCAATTCAACCTCTGGGTTTTCCAGTGTGAAATTAAACGCGTCGTTAAATTGAACAGTAGCATTGTCGTGTGCGCGACCCAATGTCGCTAACGCATCATTTAATTCTCGTGCCGCAAGCGCATTATTTTCGCGCAGCGTGTTTATTTCTATTTGCAAAGGCTCGATGAGATCATCGAGATTGCCCATTTCACGATACAGATAATTTTCTTCATCAGCATACGTATCGTGAACATCAAACCAACCTAAAACCGCTAATCTATTTTTTGCGCGTCTTTTTTGGGTCTCAATATTATCTAATTCTTCTGTATTTTCCACAATTTCAGCAGCGTTATTTTTTGCGAAAGTTTTTAGTTCTTTAAGTTTTTTGATCAGCGCATTAATGTTAACCAGTTCATCGGTAAAAATATTTTGGAATTTATCAGGAATATGATTAAGATGATCTTCAATTTTAGTTTTTGCACAACGAAGCGTTTCGAGTAAATCTTTAATAGAGTCAAGATCATGGTTCCAGTTGAAGCCAAGCTTATGAATCAAGTTTACAAATTCGTTACGGTATTTTTTGAGTTTTATCAACGCGCGTTCGTCAGGATATTTGAGTTTCAGACAAAATAATTCCGCGGCTTCTCTAAAGTCTTTTTCGGTGAGCGCTCTGTTTGCAACAAGAAATTTTCTGATTTTTTTTGCGAGGGCTAAATCCAATGATTCGAGTCTGTTGGCTAAAACATGCAAATCTCGTCTTAAGTCATATTTATAAAGAAAGCCATGTCCGCCAAAAATTTTTCCGGGACCGTCTTCAAGTGTTTCAATCAGAAGTGCAGAAAGTTCATCAGCCGTGTAGGTCGGCGCAGGTTTTGGAGCAGCGGTCATTTTTGCAAACCATTCTTCTGAGCCTCGTTTGGGTTGAGGTGCGGGCGGCAGATCATCGCGCCAGGTTTGTGTGCCTTCATCAAATTTGAGGTGGGTGTCGTGTCTGTTTGAATATATTGGCCAAACTTCATGTCTTTGATGTTTACTGTTGCTGTGCCAGATATTTTGTAAAGTAGCAGGTGAAGGCGTGGCGATATTGGGGCTAAAGGGCGAGAGTTGCTCGATATTTTCAGCTTCGCGTTTTTTTGCTGACGTTGGCTTAGGGGGTGTGCCGGGAACTTGGTTGCTTGGGTCAAAACTCATGTAATCTGCCTAGGGTCACGCGCATGAATATCCTCACAACCCTGTGGTATAGCTATGTCCTTATATAATCGCCCGAATATTCGCATATAGTCATTGATATTCACAAGCTTTTTTGAAAAGATACCGCCTCAAAAAGTATTTCGGGGAATAATATGGGGTTTCGATGCGGAATTGTGGGTTTGCCCAATGTGGGAAAATCGACGCTATTTAATGCACTTACCAAAGCAGGAATCGAAGCCGCGAACTATCCTTTCTGTACCATTGATCCGAATGTGGGCGTTGTGCCTGTTCCCGATCCTCGATTAGCGGCGTTAGCGGAGATCGTTAAACCTGAAAGAGTTCTCCCCACCACCATAGAATTTGTCGATATTGCCGGTTTAGTAAAAGGCGCGTCGAAAGGCGAAGGGCTTGGAAATAAATTCTTAGCGAATATTCGTGAGATGGAAGCGATTGCGCATGTCGTCCGTTGTTTTGAAAATGACGATATTATTCACGTCGCGGGCAAAATTAATCCTTTATCTGATATCGAGACTATACAAACAGAATTAGCGTTGGCGGATTTAGACAGCATAGAAAAATTTTTACGCAAACAACAAAAGCCTGATCCTATTTTTGAAAAAATAAAGGCCCATTTAAATCAGGGCAAATTAATCAGTATGATGGATTTGGATAAAGCACAACTAGAATTAATAAAACCCTTAAGCCTATTAACCCAAAAACCAACGTTATATATAGCAAACGTCAGTGAAGAGGGTTTTGAAAATAACCCGTTTTTAGATCAGGTTAAAAAATTAGCTGAAACAGAAGGCGCGAGAGTAGTGCCGGTATCAGCAGCAATAGAATCAGAATTGTCGTCTTTGGACGATAATGAGAAAAAAGAATTCTTGGATTCTATGGGCCTTAAAGAATCGGGTTTAGACAGATTAATTCGATCGGGCTATGAATTATTGGGTTTACAGACGTATTTCACGGCTGGCGTAAAAGAAGTGCGTGCGTGGACCTTCCATAAAGGGAATACCGCACCCCAGACAGCCGGTGTGATTCACACGGATTTTGAAAAGGGATTTATTCGCGCGGAAGTCATTGCATATGACGACTTTGTAAAGTATCGCGGTGAACAAGGCGCAAAAGAAGCGGGTAAATGGCGTTTAGAAGGTAAAGAGTATTTGGTTCAAGATGGCGATGTAATGCATTTTCGATTCAATGTTTGATATGATGTTCCCCCCACATGGAGATATAGCTCAGCCGGTTAGAGCGCGGCACTCATAATGCTGAGGTCGGTGGTTCGAGTCCACCTATCTCCACCAATTTTTTAAATTGTTATAAAATCTCAACTACGCAGTAGATCCCGGATTCCGCTAACGCTCCATCCGGGCTACGGGTGCTGTAGAAATAAATTCAAGTTACATTTTTGAGTAATCAGTAGCCCGGATGGAGCGTTAGCGGAATCCGGGAAATATAAATATAGGAATAATTAAATTATGGTGAATTACAGAAGAATTTATGTGAAAAGCGGCTGCTATTTTTTTACGGTAACTGTAAAAGATCGCACAACAAAAATATTAATTGAAAATATAGATTTATTGCGTTCGTCGATGAGGCAAGTACAGCAAGAAAGTTTTTTTGAAATTAAGGCAATCGTTGTATTGCCTGATCATCTCCACTGTATCTGGCAACTACCAGAGAATGACTCAAATTACCCTCGGCGTTGGCAAAAAATTAAAAGTTATTTCACCCGAAAAGTAAGAGAGAAAGGAATTAAGCTATTTAAAAATTATCGTGGAGAATATGCGCTTTGGCAGAAAAGATATTGGGAGCATGCAATACGAGATGAAGTCGATTTTGAAAATCATGTGAATTATATTCACTATAATCCAGTAAAACATGGATACGTCAAAAATGTTTGTGATTGGCCGTATTCGTCGTTCCATAATTTTGTAAAGCAAGGTTTACTTCCGGCGGATTGGGGTAGATGTGAAAAAGATGTTGTCGTTGGTGATTGGGGTGAATAATAGATCCCGGATTCCGCTAAAGCTCCATCCGGGCTACGGTGCTACATTGCAGTTTTTACATTTTAACTTAGGCATATTTCTTTCCTATGGCCTTACCATTGGTTAAATTGATAGGTTTTATCTAGGTTTAATTTGGTTTCTGGAAGCTTTTGAAATGCTACAGTTTTTTTTATGGGAGTATTTATTTCAGGTTTGGTGTCAAGATTTGGATATCTGAATCCATCAACGTAACTTCCCAGAAACCATTTTCGACCATATAAAGTTATAGTCTTTCCATATAAATTTTTGTAGTTTGGAATTGCGCTACATATGTTTATGCCGAGAGTAATTGAATTTTGTCCTACGGCGAGGTTATCTTTGAAAGTGATTTCTGTGTTTTCTGGGATTGCATAGGATTTATTATAGAATCCACTTTCACAAGTGAAACTGCTAATTGTCGCTTGTTTCTCAAAGGCGATGTAAGCAAATTCCTTTGTGAGAAGAGCCGGCGATATCGATAAAAGAAAGACTGCCATATAAGCCACAAAAAGTGGACCAATGAAACAGTAGAAATAAATAATAAACTTACTTTTTCCTGTTTTTTCAATATATAAGCGTAACTGTTCAGGAAAGGCTGGTTCAGATATTTTTCTAAGCACCCTCCAGTAGCACCCCATGGCAAAAAGAGGCATTAAAATGAACCAACAAATTGGGTTGAAGTAATTTGGTCCTATGTAAGACGCATAGTATGAGTTAATTATCCAATAGCAAACAGCAGCACTTAAAATTATGGACATCACTATTGTTGTTAGTGGGTTCTTTGAAGAAAGAAAGTTGGTCATCAGTGTTCTCACGGGTTTCTCAATAATTCGAATTATAGCCTATAAGTCTCAGTTTTTGCTTGGAATCCCGCAAAAAAACGAGGTGATGTGGTAGTATACGGGATATTAATTGTGAGATTTCAAATGTTAGAACCTGATATTTTTGCTGAGATAACATTTTATACAACAGAACAGGGCGGGCGTAAGAAAATTTCATAGGGAGAGAGTTTAGCGATAAGTGAGTTTGAAATAATTGCCTTCATAGATTTTTCTTTACTATTCTGGAGTGCAAATGGAGTGCAAATGGAGTGCAGATTCAGTGTAAAGGTTTGAACCATTCTGTTCAAGTTTGAACAAGAGAAAATTCCAAAAACCAATAAATTAAAAGGATATTTTGTTCATTTCGGTTCATTTTTGTTTAAATTGATTTATGATATTATCGGACTCATAATGCTGAGGTCGGTGGTTCGAGTCCACCTATCTCCACCAATTTTTTTACAGCGACAACACATCCCCAATATGTTTCAACTGAACATTCATATCGGATTTATTTTTTTCTATTGCCGCATAAAGTTTTTGCAGAGGCTCATCGATAGGTTCTGTGGTCAAAACAATCGTTCCCCAATGCATCGGTAATATACACCGCGCATTAAGATCCAGTGCGATTTGTAATGCTTCATCCGGATCAGTGTGGACTAGTTTCATCATATCAACAGGCATATACGCACCAATGCCTAGCATCGCAAAATCAAACGGCCCATATTTTTTGCCAATATCTTTAAAGATAGGACCATAAGCCGTATCGCCCGAATGGAATAATGTATGTTTTTCAGTTGATAGAATAAATCCACACCAATGTGAAACATTGCGATCAAATAAACCGCGTTTTGAATAATGATACGCAGGGACTGCCGTAAAAGAGAGTGGTCCCGCGTTAGTGGTTTCAAACCAGGCTAATTCAATAATATGTTTAAACCCTGCTTTTTTGATTAATTTCCCTAAATCTGTAGGAACTATGATTGTCGTATGCGATTTAGAGTTTAATTTTTTTAAGAAGGGCATATCTAAATGGTCATAGTGATTGTGCGTAATTAAAATATAATCAATCTGCGGTAATTCATCGAGTTCCAATGCCGGTGGAACATAACGCTTGGGGCCAAATTTTCCAAACGGTCCTGCAATGTTTGAAAAAAACGGATCTATTAATATAATTTTTCCAGAGAATTGCATTAAGTATGTGGCGTGACCAATCCACGTGATGTAATCCTGTGTGCCTAAAGCATCGAGTTGTTTTTTAAGCGGGCGTTTGTTGACCCAATTGATATCGGTTTGATGAAGATTTTTTCGTATGTTTTTAGTTTGGCTTAATAGACGCCGTATGGTTAAAAAGTTGAGCTTGCGTTCTGGTGTACCGGGTAGATTTTTATGGCGTTTAAGCATTGATTGAATTTCCTTGCGTAATGCTGATCATTTTTTTTAATGCTTTCTTTGCATTTTCAACAATCCACTTTTGACTCGAGGGTGTTAATCGTTCACGCGAACCCATAAATTCATTTACCACATCGCCGGGTTTCACGAGATTAAATTCAGGAACTTTGCCTTGTCGTAATAAATCTAAAACCGCAACGAGATGCGGCGGATCATTACGCGACATCGTTGCACAGCCACAACCCTGTTTTTTAAATTTATTATCAGAAATGCTGCTTAAGTTAACGACGCTAATATTTTTAGTGCGACACGCTTCGGTAAGATTTTTGACCATGTGATTTTCAGTGCCGATAGCATATTTGCCCGTTTTTGCGCGATCGTTAATTACGGTATCCCATAAATAAGCCGTTGAACCAAATCCATCGGCAATAGACACCACTTCTTGTCGACATTCAGGATGAACCAATACGTGGTAATTTTTCTGCTGCCAATAACGAACCATTTCCGGTTGATAATAACTGTGCACACCACACTCACTCGCAAATAAAATCAGCTGGGCGTGATCAAATTGTTCTGTCTTTTCAGCTAAACGAAAATTTAAGGCTTCTTGTCCGGCAGGCCAATAGGCTATTTTATTTTTAGGGATATTCAGCCAGTTCGCGACGTTTTCGCCCATATGTCTATCAGGAATAAATAAGATTTTTTTATTTTGCGCTAATGCCCATTGAAATATTTTTTTGACATTTGAGCTGGTACACACAGCACCTCCTTGTGCACCCGTCATAGCTTTAATACGGCCCGACGTATTCATATAACAAACGGGTAAAATATTTTCAGGATCATACCGTTCATTTAATTGATTAAACGCGGGTTGAACCATAAAATCTTTTGCGAGCATTTCCATCGTACAACCTGATTTAGGATTGGTAATATAAACATCTTGATCGCTATTCGCTAAGATACTGATGGATTCCGCCATAAAATGAACAGCGGATTCAACAATGACTTTTTTATCAGGATTTTCAACGGCCATCAACGCGAGCTGGTAAGAATCTGCTACAGTACCGCCAAAATATTTCATGATATTAACTATTTCGCCACCCATATAATAATGCGCCAATAGTAATAAATTATTACCAAAATGGTCTGTGGCTTTTTTTATGTACGGCTGCATCCACGCCAGTGTGGTGGAGATATCCCTATCCGGTAATGCCTGATATTCTTCGGCATAGGGCGTAAATTCTTTTTGATACTGATCCAGCGGATAATCATCTTGGCATACTTGCATATCGGGAATTAATTTCATACGGATACCTTCTCTTCTCTGTCTTCTCGGTAATGGCCACCACAACTTTCACGGCGATTGAGTGCCGCACGGACTATTAGTTCTGCAATTAAAATAATATTTCTAAGTTCAATCAGATCTCGCGTAATGCTGTATTTCCAATAATATTCTTCAATCATATCTCGACGCGCTAAGACTAATTTGAGTTGATCACGCAAACCCGCTTCCGTACGAATGATGCCGGCATATGAACTCATTTCACCGCGTAAACCACGCCAATGGACATTAATCTGACTCGCGCGTCGTAAATCGATAACACTGCGCGAATCCCAATCTGATAGTGCATTATATAAATTTAGTGATGTATTAATACTCGATAAACTGGCGTGCGCTAGATTACGTCCCATGACAATTCCCTCTAGCAAAGAATTGCTCGCCAATCGGTTAGCGCCATGTAATCCCGTAAACGCCGTTTCGCCGATCGCGAACAATCTTTTTAGATCTGTTTTGCCGTGCACATCGGTCAAGATTCCTCCGCCCATATAATGCGCAGCGGGAACAACAGGTATTAAATCGCGACTTAAATCTAAACCGCCTGCTAATAATGTTCTGTAGATAGACGGGAACCGTTGTTGTAAAAAAGCTTTATCTTTATGGCGAATATCGAGGTGAACATAATCATAATTACTTTGTTCGATTTCACAGAAAATGGCGCGAGCGACTATGTCGCGTGTAGTCAATTCCATGGTAGCAGGCGCATAACGTTGCATAAAACGTTCGCCCGTTTCGGGTAAGCGTAAATACGCTTCTTCGCCACGCAGTGCTTCTGAGATTAAAAAATTATTTATAGTCGGGTGATATAAGAGCGTAGGATGAAATTGATAAAATTCTAATCCCTCCACGCGTGCACCCGCACGATACGCCATTGCCACTCCATCGCCTGTCGCGACGTTTGGATTTGTGGTAAATCGATAGACTTTTCCGGCACCACCCGTTGCTAGAACTACAGCATTACTTAAAAAAGTATGGATTAAACCTTGTTTTTCATCGAGTGCATATACGCCGACAACTTCAGGAAATTGCGCGGGTTGATGTGCTTCGATTTGAGTAATCAGATTAATTGCCGTGTGTTCTTCAAAAATCGTAATTTGCGGATATTTTTTCAATTGTTTAATTAATATGTTAATAACAGCCGCACCGGTTTCATCACCGACATGAAAAATACGTCGTTCAGAATGTCCGCCTTCTTTTGCACATTCGGGATCAAAATTGACGCCATGTTGAGATAAATACTGAATGCTCTCTAATCCTTTTTTTAAAATCGCTGAAACAGCGTCTTGATTACATAAGCCGTCGCCAGACGCTAAGGTATCGAGAATATGTTTTTCAATATCGTCATGGGATTGTGCGGCAGCAATACCGCCTTGTGCATAATATGAATTAGACTGGTTTAATTTACCCTTGGTAATCAAGGCTATTTTAAGTTTAGGTTGGAGTTTTAATAATTCTAAAATATAACACAACCCAGAAATTCCACTGCCAATGACAATGGCATCGAAACTATAACGGCGACCTTCTTGTGAGTGAGTGTTTTGCATATTAAATTTCACATCGCATGGATAAATCAACATTTTCGGCGGAATGGGTTATCTTGCCAACTGAAATAAAGTCAACACCTGTTTCCGCAACGGAAACCACGGTATTTAAATTAATATTGCCAGAAGCTTCAGTGGGTAATTTATTTTTACAGAGTTTGACGCATTGGGATAATAAATCAGGGGTCATATTGTCTAATAAAACACGCGAGATTTTTCTGGATTCGCTTAAAGCAGTTTCTAATTCTGATAAAGATCTGATTTCTACTATAACGGGACATTTTTCTAAAATATTTTCTGGTAGCTTGCTTAGGGCGGTATGTATATTACCCAAAGCATCAATATGGGTATCTTTAATCATAATGGCATCGTATAAACCCATTCGATGATTAACACCGCCGCCGCATTGAACCGCATATTTTTCCAAACGACGAAAGCCAGGAAGTGTTTTTCGCGTGTCTAATATTTTGGTTTGCGTATGTTTAATTAAATCAACAAATTTTGCAGTTAACGTTGATACGGCAGAAAGATGTTGTAGGAAATTCAGCATCGTTCTTTCGAGCATGAGTAAAGTTTTTGGCGAGCCCGTCAGCGTGAGTAATACTTCGCCAGGGAGTAAGGTTTGGCCGTCTTGATATTTAGTTTGTATTTCAAGAGAGCCATCAAGTTTTTTGATTAATTGATTGACTATGGGTAATCCACAAATAGTAATAGGGGTAGGGTGTTTTGATATTACTTTTGCAGTAGAAACTTTATTAACATCAGCAAATAAAAGCGATGAGGTGATATCACAGTAAGGAACACCGAGATCTTCTTCGAGAGCGATATCAAGTAAGGGAGTATCTAGCATTTTTATAAGTCCTAAAAGTAGGGAGATTATACCTGTTTTCGTGGGATTCTTCTAAATGAAGTGTTGATCCCGGATTCCGCTAACGCTCCATCCGGGCTACGGGTGCTGTAAGTGGTCGTGGTTAAAATAGTAGCCCGGATGGAGCGAGTAGCCCGGATGGAGCTTTAGCGGAATCCGGGAAAATCATAGGCTTTTGGTACGGTTTATTACATGATGGGGTATCATAACCCCCTGAACTTAAACCACGGAGACTCCCATGCAACATTCATCAGGTTTTACTAAAATTGCGGAAGAAGCTAAAAAGAATATTAAAGAAATAGATTTAGCCTCACTCGAAAAACTTAAGACAACAAACCCTCATTTTTATTTAGTCGACGTTCGCGAAAAAGAAGAATTCGACAACGGTTTTATTCCCGGCGCAATACACTTATCTAAAGGCGTGATTGAACGTGATATTGAAAAAACGATTCCCGCTAAAAATGCTCAAATCGTTTTGTATTGTGGTGGCGGAAGTCGTTCTGCATTAGCCGCCGAAAATTTACAGCGTATGGGTTATACCAATGTGTTTTCGTTGATAGGCGGATATCGAGGTGCATGTGGCGTTTAAGCCTCGCACATTTTTAATCACCGGTGCCACCAAAGGTATCGGTTTCGCCACTGCTGAGTGTCTCGCTAATAAAGGCCATAAAATTATTGGCATTGCGCGTAACAAACCCGAATCGATATTTCCGGGTGAAATCTATTGTGCGGATTTGTCAGATGAAAAAGAGACTTTAAAAATTTTAAATAGTATTAATAAAAATCATATTATTGATGGCATTGTTAATAATGTAGGTATTGCTGTGCCGCAGACACTTTCGGAAATTTCCCTCAATGATTTTAAACAAGTCATGGATCTCAATTTAATGTCGGCAATATTAACGACACAAATTTTTACGCCTGGGATGATTAAACGCCAGTGGGGACGCGTGGTGAATATTTCCAGTCGCGCGATGTTGGGATTAGCGGGGCGCAGTGTCTATTCTGCAAGTAAAGCGGCGTTAGTCGCTTTTACGCGAAGTTGGGCATTGGAATTGGCGCAAACGGGTATTACCGTAAATGCTATCGCTCCTGGTCCTATTGAAACTGAAATTTATCGTTTGCATCGACCCAAAGGCAGTGAAGCAGAACGCACGAGTTTAGCAAATGTTCCTATGGGGCGTATTGGTCAGCCACATGAAATTGCTGCCACAGTAGAATTTTTATTTTCAGACGGTGCAGCTTTTATGACAGGCCAAACATTATTTGTTGATGGAGGAGCGAGTATTGGACGGGTAGTCGTTTAATGTTTATCTGGACCTGCGACAAACCCCCGTTATTTCCCAATGCATCGCTCAAAAAAATTCCCGTATCTGAGCTGGAAAAAATTATTGGCGATGGATTTGAATATTCTGAACGAATTCACTGTGATAATAAATTAAAGTTACCCTTTATTAAAACAGGCTGTTCAGATGATTTGATTAAGAAAATTAAAGAAAGAATATCCAATCCTCTGATTGATAAACTCGCCATTTGTGAAATGGATAAGTCCGTAGGAAGAGGCGTGTTTGCGCGAGAGAAAATTTATTTCGGCGAAATTGTTGCACTTTATGCAGGCGAATTAAAATTAAAGTCTGAAATAACAGATTTAGCGTATGGTTGTTATTTAGACGGCGATTATGCAGTATCTGCCGAAAAAATAGGCGGCATTGCACGGTTTTTTCAGCACTTACCGCATCACCCTGATTTTTTTGCCGAGCATGCGGTCACACAATTTAAAGAAAAGGGCATTGAGTGTATGAAATTTTTTTTTGAATTAGAGGGTGTGTTTGAAAATTTTTCGGAAGAAGAAAGAGAGTTATGTTCAAGTGAGCTTTTTAGGATGATGAATAACAATGAACAAAATTTTAAAGCGATGATTAAAACAGAAGAGCCTAATAGTATCTTTGAGTTTCTGAATAAAGATCTGGAACCTCATTGGTCTGACATTGCGACCTCTAATTTGGGCATGAGAACAATCGTATTAGAAGATGGCGGTGTGTCGCATATTATTTTTTATGCGAAACGCGATATTGAGATAGGCGAACAAATAGGGTTTACCTATGGATTAGGGTATTGGAAAAATTTGGGGATAACGCCGCGTTTATTCAGTGTGAACGGGCAAAATCGTTTTGATTTGATTGCGTAGTAGTGTTTGAGGAAGCGGCGTGTTCACAAAAAATAAATCTTGCGTTACGTTGACTAACGTCCCTTGATATTTTTTGCCGTTCTTTAAATAAATAGCAATGGGCTGTTTGGTTTTGATCAAATCTGATAAAAATTTCTCTTGAAGCGAAGCGGATATATACATGGGCATCTCCTTATGCGGTTATTTCTCCATGGAACTATCCTATCATAGGTTTACCAGGGTTTTTAAGAAATTTACAACGCGTGTATGGGCTTCGTCCGCTGAAACTTTGTGAAAAGACGGCCGGTCTGGGTTGCTGAAAGCGTGCTCTGCATCCGGGTAAACATAGATCTCGGCGTGAGGCTTGCCTTTAAAGGCGTCGCGAATGGCGTCTACATTCTTTGCCGAAATATGAGCGTCATCGCCCCCAAAATGAAATTGAATCGGACAGCGAACGGCTTCTGCCATATCCAAATGTTCGTGAATGCCTCCGCCGTAATAACAGACCGCGGCATCGACCTTGTTTTGTGTAGCCGTTAAATAAGCCAGTTTTCCGCCTAAACAAAAGCCAACGACAATGACTTTACCCGTCGCGTCTTTGCGTGTTTTTAACTCTTGAATGGTTGACGCAATATCTTGAAGCGCAAGCTCAATATTAAATTGCTGATAACATTGCATACCAATTTCACGATCTTTTTCGTCATACCCTAAATCTAAGTAGGGTTTGATGCGCCAAAACATATCCGGTGCACAGGCAATATAGCCGAGCTTCGCAAATTGGTCACAGACTTCGCGGATGGAATGATTGACGCCAAAAATTTCTTGCAAAACAACGACGACCGAACCATTAGCCTTCTCGGCTTTGGGAAGCGCAAGATACGCTGAAAAAAGTGGACCTTCCTTCGATGGAATCGTCAGTGTTTTGCTCATCCGGTGTTCTCCTGTAAAATAGAACATTATCATAGGGGATCAGGGATGTTGAAAAAAGGACTTCTTGCGTTATTTAGCTTATTATTTTTTTTATTTTCTTTTTCTGCTACTGCCAAGGATGCGCATACGATGAAAGAAGCAATTTTTGCCGGTGGTTGTTTCTGGTGTATGCAAGCCGATTTTGAAAAATTACCCGGTGTCGTAAAAACCATTTCGGGATATGACGGCGGTACAACACCTAATCCAACCTATGAGGAAGTTTGTGCGGGGAAGACGGGTTATGCTGAAGCCGTTAAAGTTATTTATGATCCCGCGAAATTAAGTTATCCCATTATTGTTAATTATTATTTACACCATATTGATCCGACGACAAAAGATGCACAATTCTGTGATGTGGGTAAACAATACCGTACGGCCATATTTTATTTGGATAAAAAGCAAAAAACAGAAGCAGACACAATATTAAGCTATGCCAAAAAACAATTGCCGCATATGTATACTGAAGTGGTTCCTTCAACACATTTTTATCCCGCTGAAGATTATCATCAGTATTACCATGTGAAGAGCGCCGTGAGTTATGCCATGTATCGTCTTCACTCAGGTCGTGATGCGCGTATCAAAGAAGTGTGGGCAAAAGCGCAAGATCCCCAATCAGAATTTAAAGGCTTTGATAAAGCAGAAGCGCTAAAAAACTTAACGCCTGAGGAATATCAAGTCACACAAAAAGAGGGCACTGAACCTGCTTTTCATAATCAGTATTGGGATAATCATGCGCCCGGAATTTATGTGGATATCGTATCGGGTGAACCGTTATTTGCGTCAACCGATAAATATGATTCCGGTACGGGTTGGCCTAGTTTTACCAAAGTATTAGATCCCCGTTATGTCTATACCAAAGAAGATTCTAAATTATTATTGCAAAAACGCATTGAGCTGCGATCGAAATATGCGGATTCGCATTTGGGGCATGTATTTGATGATGGTCCTGCACCCTCGGGAAAACGCTATTGTATGAATTCAGCCGCACTGCGATTTATTCCAGCAGATAAACTTGAAGCCGAAGGATATGGAGAATATAGCTATTTATTCGACAAAGATCATATGAAAAAGCTTGAGGCAAAAGACAAAGCGGAACATCCTGATTACGGTGAAAACCCACTCGGCACTACGGATGATAAACCCAAGGACGATAAAAAACCCTCATGAAACCCTTCTTAAAATGGGCTGGCAACAAATACAAGATTATTGAAAAAATTAAATCTGTTTTACCTAAGGGTAATAGACTCATCGAGCCCTTTGTGGGATCGGGCGCGGTTTTTTTAAATACGGATTTTAAAAATTATTATCTTTCCGAAATTAATGGTGACTTAATTAATTTATTTAATAATTTAAAAAGAGATGGCGATAAATTTATTACTGCTTGTCGAGAATATTTTTCCCCTGACTATAATACCGAAGAAAGATTTTATTTTCTAAGGGACTTATTTAATACGACACGAGATCCCCGTTTATTTTTATATTTAAATAAGCATTGTTTCAACGGCTTGTGTCGATACAATAAAAGTAATCAATTCAATACGCCCTATGGGAAATATAAAAAACCATATTTTCCCGAAAAAGAAATGTTTTTTTTCCATGAAAAATCCCAGCAGGCTGAGTTTATTTGTGAGGATTTTAGTGTCAGCATGGATAAAGCGGTGGTGGGAGATATTATTTATTGTGATCCGCCTTACGCGCCGCTTTCTAAAACCTCCAATTTTACCAGCTACCATAAAGATGCGTTTGGTGAAGCAGAGCAGCGTTTATTAGCTGAGAAAGCTAAAGCCTGTCAAGCGCGGGGAATTACCGTTATTATTTCAAATCAACATACTGATCTGATTAAAGAAATTTATAGTACCGCAGAGATCACCGCTTTTGATGTTCAACGTTATATCAGCGCTAAATCAGACAGCCGACATAAAGTCGAAGAAATACTGGGAGTATACTTATGCAAATAATGTTTTTAGGCGCAGCAGGCTGTGTGACCGGGTCAAAATATTTACTCTCATTAGGAAATAAAAAAGTATTAGTAGATTGCGGATTATTTCAGGGTTCAAAAGAATTACGGTTAAGAAACTGGGCTAAATTTCCCATTGATCCGAGTGAGATAAGTGCAGTTTTATTAACGCATGCGCATATTGATCACACGGGTTATGTTCCCCTATTAGTGAAGAATGGATTTAAAGGTTCTGTCTATTGCACGCCTGGCACGCGAGATTTATGCGAAATTTTATTACGGGACAGCGCAAAATTGCAGGAAGAAGAAGCAGAGCTTGCGAATAAATACCAGTCATCTAAACACAAACCCGCTTTACCTCTCTATACACTCGACGATGCTGAGAAAGCGTTAAAGCAATTTAAAGTTATAGACTTTAATAAAACCAGTACACTATTTGAGGGGGCGCAGTTTAGTTTTTTACGCGCGGGTCATATTATTGGCGCGTCTTTTATTAAATTATTTTATGAGAATAAATCACTTTTATTTTCAGGTGATATTGGACGATTTCATGATCCCATTATGCGCGAACCCGTGAAAGTAGACGGTGCTGATTATTTAATTTTAGAATCAACCTACGGAGACAGACCGCATACGTCAGGTGATCCACAAGCGCAGTTAGCGGAAGTTATTAATAAAACCATCAAGCGAGGTGGTTCAGTGATCATTCCTGCATTTGCTGTCGGGCGTAGTCAAAGTATGTTGTATTATTTATATCAATTAAAAGTAGCGCATAAAATCCCAGAAGTGCCGATTTACTTAGACAGTCCGATGGCGATTAATGCAACAAAATTATTATGTGATCATGCGGAAAGTCATAAATTGGGTACCGATCAATGTCATTTATTTTGTGGTGTCGCGAATTATATTAATAAAATTGATGATTCTATTGCGCTGGATAATGTAAAACATCCCGTCATTATTATTGCCAGTAGTGGAATGGCAACGGGTGGACGTGTATTAAATCACCTGAAAAAATTTATGCCAGATGCAAAAAATACAATTTTATTTACAGGTTATCAAGCCAAAGGTACACGTGGTGATCGCATTGTCAGCGGCGAAAAAGAAATTAAAATATACGGAGAAACGGTTCCGGTGAATGCAGAAATTGCCGTATTACAAAATATTTCTGCGCATGCGGATTATCCTGAAATTCTCGACTGGCTTAGTCATTTTACGCAAAAACCTAAACAGACTTTTTTAGTGCACGGCGAACCTGAATCGGCCAAAAACTTTAAACAAAAAATAGAGGAAAAATTACACTGGCATTGTGAAATACCGACGTATCTCCAAAAGATCACGCTGTCATGAAACTAAAGCGTTTGGGGATTAATACCTATCGAGAAGCGGTCATTTACATGCATGAAAATTGCCATGTGTGTCGTTCGGAAGGATTCGATGCTCAGGCGCGTATTGAAGTGACGCTGGGTAAGAAATCCATCATTGCGACATTGAATACGATTAATACGGATTTATTGGGCGAAAATGAAGCGGGGTTGTCTAATTATGCCTGGAGTTTATTAGGTGCCGAAGTGGGAGATACCATTACGCTCTCACATCCCAAGCCATTAACATCATTGAGTTATATCCATGCAAAAATTTATGGACATACATTGGATGCCTTGCAATTAGACGAAATTATTACAGACGTGGTTGCAGGAAGGTTATCAGATATTCAAATCTCCGCGTTTTTATCAGCAAGTGCGGGTGATCGGTTTACGTTATCTGAAATTCGTAATTTAACCGCGTCCATGATCAATGCAGGCCAAAAATTACACTGGGATAAAGAATTGGTTGTCGATAAACACTGTGTCGGCGGATTGCCCGGAAATCGCACCAGTTTAATTATAGTGCCCATTATTGCCGCGTATGGATTGACGATCCCAAAAACCTCTTCGCGAGCGATTACGTCACCGGCGGGCAGTGCGGATACCATGGAAGTGTTTGCGCCGGTTAATTTAGATTTGAAAAAAATGCGTCACGTCGTCGAGCAAGAAAATGGTTGTATTGTATGGGGTGGTGCGGTTGATTTAAGTCCGGCGGATGATATTTTAATCCGTGTTGAGCTTGCCATTGATTTAGACGGTGAAGCGCAATTAGTGTCTTCTATCTTATCGAAAAAAATCGCGGCGGGTTCGAATCATATTTTAATTGATATTCCCATTGGTCCTACGGCAAAAGTGCGATCGCAAAATATGGCGGCTGTGCTAAAACGATATTTAGAAAAAACGGGCGAGGAATTGGGTGTGAGTGTTTCTGTGGTTTTTACCGATGGTTCTCAACCCGTAGGACGAGGGATTGGTCCTGCGTTAGAAGCGCGGGATGTGATGAGTGTGTTGAGAGGTGCTCCCGATGCGCCGCAAAATTTACGTGAACGCGCACTTGATCTCGCAGGAAAAAT
>DASZBR010000022.1:0-67783 GCA_035943935.1 Gammaproteobacteria bacterium | reverse complement strand
GGAGGAAAATTTAGCATAAACAAATAACGGGCGTGTGTCTTTTTATCCCGTTCGAATTAACCGAAATAAGTGTTCGAATAAAACCGGAATAGATGTTCGAGATAAACCGTATTCACTGTTCGTTTTGACCGGAATATTCAGATTTGTTCTTGCTTCTGATACAATAACCAATGAATTCACTGGTTTTTTTAAAGAAGAGCTCAATCGAACAGTTAATAAAGAGAAGGATCTGCTGTTACAAAAAAGACTTGATGTATTTGCTCAAAAATATATAGCCAGGGAATATAGGAATTTAACTGATATCGAAAATGATTTGGAACGTAAAAAAATATCACCTTAACTTTGCTTAGCGAGGAATTTTATGAAAGAAGCAGCAAGAGGTCTTTCCGCAGTCTTAAAGAGAACTGCAGAAAAATTAGGTACACAAACGCTTAATGGCCCAGTCAAAGCGGGTAGCACTAATGTTCCTGAAATGTTTAAAGTAAAGCCATTACCCCCTGAAGCCATACAAGAAATGGGCAAACAACTTGAGGAATATACTGAGAAGAAAAAAGATTTTGGTGCTTGGTGATCTACTCGACTACTTAAAGCCAAAAATTTCTGGTAAAAAAATCTAAGCAAAGACCAGTCACTTTAATTTTGTTAAGTGAGGTGCTTTGTGAAAGAAACTACAAGAGGCTTTTTCGCAGTATTAAAAAAACCACAGGAAAACTAGATCGCCCTATTTCTGGTCCAGTAAAAGCAGGTACTGTTGATCCGCGAATGTTCAAGCTAAAACCCTTATCACAAGAAGCTATAAAAGAAATTGGCAAGCAACTTGACGATTATACTGAGAAGAAAAAAGATTTTGGTGTTTGGTAGTTTTTGGATTTCAGTATTATTCATTCCTTGCTAAAACAACTCGCCTTTACAGTTTGCATCACTCGCTCATCGCAAATTACGTTTTTCAATACTTTAAATAAGACAGGAAATGACATTTCTTCAACGGGCTGACCATTAAAAGTTGATTCACTAAAATAGTATGTTTTTACGCCTAAGCGATGAATAGCCCGACAGCGTAATTCTTCATACGCCATTGCAGCATACGAACCATTCGGCAGATTCTGTTTTAATACCTTTTGTTGGCTTTCAGTCACCGATAAGTTTTTATCAATTAAATCACAGAGTTCTTCTTGAGAAAAAAACCTTTTCTTATCTGACAATTTGTCCAAAAATGGTTTGATCAAGACATATAAATTATTCAACTTTTTATTTCCGTCGTGCCTAGGCCTCATAAGATAGCTAGCAAGTATTGCAGGATGCACAGCACCAAAAACTGGAAGACCACCGAATTCAATTAACGCTTTTATAAATTTTCCTCGAGGCGAACCCTCTTTATAAAATTCATTTGCTAAGCCATCAAGATGACAAAAACATAAAGTAAATGCATCTTCTCTTAAGGGGATACCATTCTCTGTTGTAGTTTCGGCCAAACGCTCAAGGTAATTAACTCTTGCAAGTAATTGCTCGTAGTAACCTTTTTCACAAATTTCTTTCGCATTTAGTTTTTTCATATCTTAATCAATCTCCTCAGTGAACATAACTCGAAAGTCATTCTAGTTACTAAAATTCATAAATAAAACTCTATGTGTTAATTTTAAGAATTTACTTAAGGAGCCTTAGCCATGTCAAAACATGTTTTAAACGAAGCTGAAACTGCAGAATACATAGGAATGAGCCGTTCATATTTAAGGCAAGATCGAATGAATAGGACTAGAGAAAATCGAACTCCTGGCCCAAGCTTTCTTAAAATTGGCAGAACCATTCGATATTTTAAAGCAGACTTAGACGCATGGCTGGAAAAATATCGGGTTTATCGAGACGAAAACATTCCAACATATTAGGCATTAATAATTTCTGAACTTGCCTCCGAAAAATTCCCGCAGAAAATATCTGTGGGAATTCGGAGGCAGGCTAATTTTCATGTTCAAGCTCCCACTCATCACTTGAAATAACTTTCCTAGAACCCGATGATTAAAAATCAACCGTTCACACTCAAAAACCCATATAAATTATTGATAAATGAAATTATTGTGCTTAAAAAGTCCCGAAAAAGGGCTTCTGAGTCCCGAAAAAGTCCCGAACGAAAATTTTTTGCGGAAATAATTTTTTGAGGGTATAGCCTTGAAAAGCTGCTGTGGCGGGGAGAATCTGGTGGGCCGTGCTGGGATCGAACCAGCGACCTATTGATTAAGAGTCAACTGCTCTACCAACTGAGCTAACGGCCCGCTAACGATGAAGGGTCATAGGCTAATGGGGATTTAACACGAGGTCAACCTATTACGCTGAAAGACTTAACATCAAGAGCAAGTATTTAAACCTGCTCTTATGGTTTGCTTTAACGCAAGGCGAGATGGAACCAAGGAATAATTCCAAAAAGAGATAAAACCCATAAAACCACAGCAATAATCACCACTCCATTTAAAATCGTTTTAATCGGAGCTGCCATCGGAATATACGTATTAATCACCCACAGAAGAAATCCAACAACTACCAGCACAATTACAATACTAATCAATGGCATAACTTAGCTCCTTGCTAAAAAAATGTTCACACTCAGGTTGTCGAATTTGATTTTTAATAGAAGAGAGAAAGAAACTGGGGTGAATGACGGGGCTCGAACCCGCGACCACCGGAATCACAATCCGGAGCTCTACCAACTGAGCTACATCCACCATATGTTTGGAATACTACAATAAAAGATATTGCTCTACACTACATTTAATGGCGCGCCCGGCAGGATTCGAACCTGCTACCCCCGGCTTAGAAGGCCGGTGCTCTATCCGAATGAGCTACGGGCGCAATTCGTCCGAAAGTTGGTCGGGGTAGAGGGATTTGAACCCCCGACATCCTGCTCCCAAAGCAGGCGCGCTACCAGGCTGCGCTATACCCCGAAAATGAAAATGATCCGCACCACCGAACATACAGAGCCGGCATGATACGAATCATTTGCGATAAGATCAATAAAATAAATAGAATACTGAACTAAAGAATTAAGAGTCTTTTGACCCTTCGTTAGAACCGTCTTTTGCTTTCTCTTGCTGAATGCGTTGATAAATTTCTTCGCGGTGCACAGAGATTTCTTTGGGTGCGTTAATCCCTAACCTTACTTGATTTCCTTTGACCCCAAGTACTGTCACAGTGACATCGTCACCAATTATTAGAGTTTCCCCTACGCGTCTTGTTAAGATAAGCATCTTTGCTTCTCCTCCATATGTATAAGTATATTCCCTTTTTTTTGCCGTACTGATCCCCATTTCCCTATTATTAAAAGGCCGATTCTACTGTGGGCGTGCCACTAACACAATGACCTTTCGGGGCGTATCATAGACTAGAAACCTTAAGGTTTTCTTAAGAAACGCTAGAAAGTGCAAGTTTTTTTGTTATTTTTTACCCAAACTAAGGGGAAACCATGGAAGATCAATCAGTTAAAGTCGATATGGCCGCAATTAGAGCGGTATTTTGCCATGATTTCGACGGGACCTATGTCATCGGCAACACACAGCGTGCCATCCTTGAATACCTGGGATTTGGCCATCTTCGATCAGAAGAATTGCTCGACAACCTCCCACTCATCATGTCTGCTTATAAAGAAAAAAGAGAAGAATGCTGGGAAGTGGTCAAAAAAATGACTGTGATTGGAGAACCCGGCGACTGGAAAAAAGCGAATGAAAAAATTGCTCGCGATGGTCATGCTCAAGCGATTGTTTCATTTAATATTTTTGGTGAAGATCTTTTTCCGCGTTTTCTCGAAGAAATGGTTGGACTTGATAAAGCATTTATTCAAGAGCACATAAAAATAATTTCATTCTGGCCAGAAGAAGGTGAAAAAGCAGACAAAAGTGAACATCTCGATCGCGCAAAAATCTACGCAAAAGAAAAATTAGGTCTCACTCACCTTCCGAATTCTCTTGTTGTTTTTACGGATGACAATTGGAAAAATTATCTGCGTGCCTGTAATGCGCAATATAAAGCACTTCGTGCGACTAATGATGGAAAACATATTCCACTGATCATGGAATACAGCGAGTCAATTAAACACCCGGCGGAAAAAGTAAACGACGAGAACAGCTCATCAGATGGCTCAAAATCATTAGCCAATTCAATGGAAGGACTTTGGAAAAGTCACAGTCCGAGTCCAACGCCAGAAAGAAGAACCGGATTAACGTGTAGTCGTGAAAGTATTGATAATGAAGAGCTAGGACTGAAAAGAAGCGCCAGTCCTCAAGTTAATTAAATTCTTCTTCCGGCTCAACATCTAATCCAAACGCCGTATGAAGTGCACGCGCACCTAACTCCAAATATTTTTCATCAACCACCACTGAAATTTTAATTTCTGATGTTGTAATAAGCTGGATATTAATTCCCTCTTTACCCATGACGGTAAACATTTTGCTCGCAATACCGGCATGAGAACGCATACCCACGCCGATTAAAGATAGCTTTGCGATCAAGGCATCGCCACTCACTTCTTTTGCGCCCATGTGTTTCGCCGTTTCTTTTAATATTTCTAACGCTTTCGGAAATTCATCGCGCGGACAGGTAAAGGTAAAATCAATTTTGCCGTCAACCGCAACGTTTTGAACAATCATATCAATTTCAATATGCGCATCTGAAATGGGCGTAAGCACTTTTGCGACACTGCCCGGTTCATCGGGAATGCCTTTTATAGTTAATTTTGCTTCATTACGATTAAAGGCAATGCCTGACACTAACGGTTGTTCCATGGTTACACTCTCAAACGTGATTAAAGTTCCGGGACCTTCTTTGAAACTGGATAATACTCTTAAAGGTACTTTATATTTCCCCACAAATTCGACTGATCGGGGCTGTAATACTTTAGCACCCAATCCGGCCATTTCCATCATTTCTTCAAAGGTAATATGTGTTAATAATCTTGCTTTAGACACCACTCGGGGATCGGCGGTATACACTCCCTCAACATCAGTATAGATCTGACATTCAGATGCTTTAAGTGCCGCGGCTAATGCAACAGCAGTGGTATCCGATCCACCTCTTCCTAAAGTCGTGACTTCGCCTTCTTCTGATACACCTTGAAATCCAGCGACGATTACCACTAACCCGTTTTTAACTTCTTTTAATATAGTCTGCGTATCAATATCAAGAATTCTGGCTTTCATATGATTTTTATCTGTCAGAATTTTTGCTTGATGCGCCGTATAGGATTTTGCAGACACGCCTAATTTTTGTAAATTAATGGCTAATAACGCGGTTGTCACTTGTTCACCCGTTGTAACTAACGCTGCATATTCTCGTGAATCGGGTGATAAATGAATTTGTTTAGCCATATTAATTAAACGATCGGTTTCGCCACTCATCGCAGAAACGACGACGACGACATCATGACCTTCATCACGTGTTTTTTTTATTTTTTCAGCAACAGCAGAAATTCTTTCGAGAGAACCGACTGACGTACCACCGAATTTTTGAACGAGAAGTGCCATAGTGTTATACCAATTTATCAATTAATTGTAATGCCGCCTGTAAATTCTCAGATTTATCTCCGCCCGCTTGAGCTAAATCTGCACGACCACCGCCTTTGCCACCAATCATTTCTGCCATGGATTTGATTAATTCATTTGCTGGATATTTATTCACAAGATCTTTTGTCACACCAATAATTAAATTGGCTTTATTATCTTGTACGGAACCCAATACTATAATTCCGCTGGATAATTTTTGCTTTAATTGGTCGACTGTTTCACGTAAATTTTTGACATCAATATTTTCAACCACTTCTGCTAAAACAGTAATATTATTAATTAATCTTTTTTTATCTACCAAATTACTTCCCTGATGACTGCTTAATTTGCTTTGTAATTGATCTAATTGTTTTTGGAGATTTTTCTTGTCGTCTAATAATTTATTCATCTCTTGTTGAAGCTTGTTATTGAAATCACGCACAAAATTCTCTGCGCCCTCTCCTGTCACCGCTTCAATTCGTCTAACACCTGAAGCTATGCCTGATTCTGAAATAATTTTAAAATAGCCAATATCGCCAGTTCTATTTACATGCGTACCACCACAAAGCTCAAAAGAAAAATTACCCAACTTTAACGTCCGAACCTGATCACCATATTTTTCACCAAATAAAGCAAGCGCGCCTTCTTTAACGGCTTCATCGGGAGTCGTAATTTTTATCTGGCCTTCATGATTTAATCTAATATGGTGATTAACCAAATTTTCTATTTTGATTATTTCATCTGGCGTCACTGGCTTGGAATACGAAAAATCAAATCGCAATCTGTCTGGCGCCACCAACGAGCCCTTTTGAGAAACGCTGTCCCCTAAAATATTTTTCAAAGCCGCATGTAATAAATGCGTAGCGGTGTGATTGAGTACAGTTCGTTGACGCAACTCGTGATCCACTTCTGCAATCACTTCCATATTTTCTTTAAAACTACCCTTTTTAATATGGCCATAATGAACAATATGCTGGCCCGCTTTTTTCGTATCCGTGACGATAAATATATTATCTTTATTTTGAATAATTCCTTGATCGCCGACTTGTCCGCCGGATTCTGCATAAAATGGTGTTTTGTCTAGTACCAATCCTTCTTTTAAAACCGCAAGAATTTTGGTCGTTTCTTTGAGATGCTCATAACCCGTAAACTCAGAAGCCTGGTGATCTTTGAGTGCAGTTGCAATACTGCTTAATGCTTCGCCTGAAAACTTTTGGTTGTCTTGCGATTGCTTACGTTGTTTGGACATCTCGGATTCAAATCCCGCAATGTCTAATTCGAGATTTTTTTCACGTGCAATATCTGCGGTAAGATCAACCGGAAATCCATAGGTATCATATAATTTAAATATAATATCGCCCGGAATAATCTTTTGATTTAATTCCGAAATAGCATGATTTAATATTTTCATGCCTTGGTCTAACGTCACAGAAAATTGCTCTTCTTCTTGTAATAAAGTTTGCTCTATAAATTCCTGATTTTTTTTCAATTCAGGATAAGCACCACTCATCACTTTAACTAACGGCTCAACTAATTTATTGAAAAATGGCGAAGCGATTCCCACTTGATGGCCATGTCGAATAGCACGACGAATAATTCTGCGTAATACATATCCCCTTCCCTCATTGGATGGCGAAATGCCATCGAGGATCAGAAAACTGGTTGATCTAATATGATCCGCTAATACTCTAAGAGACGTTAAAGTATGATCTGTTTTATTCGCTAATTTTGCTGCTTTTTCAATAATAGGAACAAATAGATCCGTATCATAATTATTGGGCACGCCTTGCATCACTGCACACACTCGCTCTAATCCCATACCCGTATCAACGGAGGGTTTAGGAAGCGGAATTAATTTCCCATCAGGTTGACGATCATATTGCATGAAAACTAAATTCCAGATTTCAACAAATCTATCTTCTGGATCTTTAATAGACTCACCGTGATCATAAAATATTTCTGTACACGGACCACACGGACCGGTTTCACCCATACTCCAAAAATTATCTTTTTCATCATGGCGTTTAATTTTAGATTTATCGATGCCAATTTTATTCAGCCAAATATTTTCTGCTTCAAGATCATCTTTATAGACTGTAATAGAAAGCTTATCTTTAGGTAATTTTAAAATATTAATTAAAAAATCCCAGGCTAATTTTATAGCTTCTTCTTTAAAATAATCGCCAAAGCTGAAATTTCCCAGCATTTCGAAGAAAGTATGATGACGAGCCGTATAACCAACATTTTCTAAATCATTATGCTTACCGCCTGCGCGCATGCATTTTTGGGAAGACGTTGCGCGAACATAGGTTTTTTTTTCAACACCCAAAAATACATCTTTAAATTGAACCATGCCGGCGTTAACAAATAATAACGTCGGATCATTTTGGGGTATTAAAGAACTACTCGGCACAACGGTATGACCGTGTGATTTAAAATAGTCCAGAAATTTTTGGCGAACGTCACTACTCGTCATCTTCATGATTTAAAACCTTTTTAATTTCTTCAAACGAAAATCCCCGATACTGCAAATAGCGAATCTGTTTAGCTTTTTCGCGGATATCTTTAGCAGGATTACTCCCAAATTTTCTCTCATAAATATTTTTAATATCAGCATGATGTAAATTTACACATTCTGTAATACCCCTTTCTTTTAATTCTCGTTTAATCCTTAATAATCCATAACCTTTATTCGATCGCATCCGTGAATACATTTCAGCAAAACGATTATCATCCAAATATTTCTTCTGGATTAATTCCTGAATAATTTCGGGGACTAACTCCGGGTGTTCCGTTTTTTCCACTAATTTTTTGCGTAATTCAGCAACAGCATGCTCGCGCCGTGTCAGCAACTTCAGCGCGAGCATATATATTTTTTTACGCGGTGATGGATTCATCCTCTTCTACCGTCTCAACTGGTTTACCCGTTTTCTTAATACTTAATTCACGAATCTTAGCTTCGATTTCTTGCGCAATCTTTGGATTTTCTTTCAAATATTGACGCGCATTATCTTTGCCCTGACCAATCTTTTCACCTTGATACGCGTACCACGCACCGGATTTATCAACGATATTGAGTGCTGCACCCAGCTCAATAATTTCGCCTTCGTGTGAAATACCTTCTCCGTACAGAATTTCAAAATGCGCTTCACGGAATGGCGGTGCGACTTTATTTTTAACGACTTTCACACGCGTTTCGCTACCAATAATTTCTTCGCCCTTCTTAATTGCACCCGTTCGACGAATATCTAATCGGATAGACGCATAGAATTTTAAGGCATTACCACCGGTGGTAGTTTCAGGATTACCAAACATAACGCCAATTTTCATACGGATTTGATTAATAAAGATAACTAAAGTATTCGATCGCTTAATATTGCCCGTTAACTTACGTAAAGCCTGTGACATTAATCGCGCTTGGAGACCCATATGCTGATCGCCCATTTCGCCTTCGATTTCTGCACGCGGAGTTAAGGCAGCAACCGAGTCAACAATGACAACGTCTACAGCACCTGATCTGACTAACATGTCGGCGATTTCTAAACCTTGTTCGCCGGTATCGGGTTGAGAGACTAATAAATTTGCGACGTTTACACCCAATTTTTCAGCATAATTAGGGTCAAGCGCATGTTCAGCATCAATAAACGCAACGGTTCCGCCCGCTTTTTGAGACTGCGCAGCCACTTGTAATGTGAGCGTTGTTTTACCTGAAGACTCTGGCCCATAAATTTCAACAATACGTCCTTTGGGCAATCCACCAATCCCTAATGCAATATCCAATCCTAAAGAGCCTGTCGAAATGGCTTCTATTGCTACGGCTTCGTTATCACCTAAAAGCATGATAGAACCCTTTCCAAATTGGCGTTCTATTTGACTTTTTGCCGCTTCGAGTGCTTTCTTCCTATTTTCATCCACTGCTGCCATAAACACCTCCGTTAACTATTAAGAGAACATCGTCAGTCATCATAACATCCTGTATAATCCGCGCACACTGTTTCCAGGAGAAAAAATTATGTTGATAGGCGTTCCAAAAGAAATTAAAAATCATGAATACCGTGTAGGTATGGTGCCCTCAAGTGTGCGCGAATTGATTGCACATGGTCACAGCGTCATTGTCGAAACAAATGCGGGGATGGGTATCGGTATTAATGATGCAACCTACGCAGCAGCCGGTGCACTGATTGCAAAAACCGCTAAAGAAGTTTTTGATCAAGCCGAAATGATTGTCAAAGTCAAAGAACCCCAAGCAAACGAATGTAAAATGTTACGCAAAGATCAAATTTTATTTACCTATTTACACCTCGCACCAGATCCAGAACAAACCAAAGGTTTAATTAATTCAGGTTGTGTGGCTATTGCCTATGAAACGGTTACGGATAATTTTGGCGGTCTTCCTCTTTTAGCTCCGATGAGTGAAGTCGCTGGACGCATGTCTATTCAAGCGGGCGCGCATTGTTTAGAAAAAGCACAAGGTGGACGCGGAATTTTATTAGGCGGCGTTCCCGGTGTTGCTTCTGGAAGAATAGTCGTCATCGGCGGTGGTGTTGTCGGAACAAATGCTATTCGCATGGCAACCGGTTTTGAAGCGCACGTTACTGTAATAGATAAATCTATTCAGCGTCTGAAAGAATTAGATGCGCAATTTGGCTCAAAATTAAATACTATTTATTCAACGCACGATGCGATTGAGCGTTATGTCTGCGAAGCCGATTTGGTTATTGGTGCGGTATTAATTCCTGGCGCTGCGGCACCCAAATTAATTAGCCATGACTTAATTAAAAAAATGCATGCGGGTTCTGTCCTCGTTGACGTCGCTATTGATCAAGGCGGTTGTGCAGAAACCAGTAAAGCGACAACCCATACGGATCCCACCTATGTGGTCGATGGCGTCGTGCATTATTGTGTCGCAAATATGCCGGGTGCGGTTGCGCGTACCGCAACGTTTGCACTCAATAACGCCACATTGCCTTTTATTTTGCAATTAGCCACGAAGGGCTATAAAAATGCTTTATTAGAAAACAAGCATTTATTAAACGGCCTGAATGTCTATAAAAGTCATGTGACTTACTCTGCTGTTGCTCATGCGATGAACTGTGATTATCGCGAACCTGTAAAAGCCTTAATGGAATAAATATGCTCAACTGTTTTGCGGATAAATCAACTGATGCGGTTGTGATTGATTTTATTACTGAACAAGAATTTAGTTCTTGGAAAGAAAATCAATCCAGCCATGCTAAAAATTGGATGGGCGCCCAAAAATTCTTAGGTAAATCTGAGAGTTTTTGTGTGATCCCTGACAAATCCGGCAAAATAGAAAAAGTCATTGCGATTGGCACAGCTAAACATAATTTCATTTATATGGGCAGTTTGGCAACTGCTCTCCCCGAAGGTATTTATTATGTGGAAAAACTGGAGCCTTCTGCTGCATTATTTTGGGGCATGGGTGCATACCAGTTTACGAAATATAAGAAAGCCAAAAAAAATCCCAGCAAATTAGTATTACCCAAAGGCCATGAAAATATTACTGCTCAACTTCATGCTATCTATACTGTCCGTAATTTAATTAATACGCCGACGGAAAATATGGGGCCCGCGGATCTTTCTGCGGCAGCTAAAAAATTAGCTTCAGAATTTAAAGCTGATTTTAATGAAATAATTGGCGAAGATTTACTGAAACAAAATTATCCGGCTATACATGCCGTTGGACGTGCGAGTACAAATCCGCCCAGATTACTAGAATTAAATTGGGGAAATAAAAAACATCCCAAAATTACGTTAGTTGGCAAAGGCGTTTGTTTTGATACGGGTGGATTAGATATCAAACCTGCCGTTGGCATGTTAGGCATGAAAAAAGATATGGGTGGCGCAGCACATGTTTTAGGACTCGCCGCTTTAATCATGCATGCAAAATTACCTGTTAAATTAAGAGTATTAATTCCGGCTGTTGAAAATGCCATTTCAGGTAATGCGTACAGACCAGGCGATGTCATTAATACCAGAAAGGGCCTGACCGTAGAAATTGGCAATACGGATGCTGAGGGCCGAGTGATTTTAGCCGATGCACTTTTTGAAGCCTCGAGCGAAAAACCTGAATTAATATTAGATTTTGCAACACTCACGGGTGCTGCGCGAGTTGCAATGGGCACAGACATTTCTGCTTTATTTACGGATGACAACCATCTTGCCAATGAATTAATTGCGTATGGCGAAAAATTACAAGATCCGATTTGGCGCATGCCCTTATATACACCCTATCGAAAATTAATCGACAGCACTATCGCGGATTTGAACAATGCCCCGACAAGTATGTATGGCGGAGCCATTACCGCAGCACTATTTTTAAAAGAATTTGTTTCAGAGAGTATTTCTTGGGCGCATTTTGATATCATGGCCTGGAATTGCAGCACGTCCTCTGCGCATCCTGAAGGTGCAGAAGCCATGGGAATTCGTGCGGTATTTGAATATTTGCAACATCGTTTTAGCGCCCGTAGCTCAGTTGGATAGAGTACCTGGCTTCGAACCAGGGTGTCGGGAGTTCGAGTCTCTCCGGGCGCGCCATTATTAACAACGCTGTCTGAAGAAATTTGGGTGGTGTTTTTTTTTATTTGTATTCGCAATTCCGAAACACTACTTCACGCCTCCGTTATCCCAAGAAAACACACACTACGCCGTCGTTCCGAAAGCGCGCCACCTCTCACCCGTCGTCCCGAAGGAGCGAAGCGATGAGGGATCTCCTGCTACGAAGCTCAACATACTTTTCCGCGTAGTACTTTCTAAGTAGGATTTAATTTTTTCACGAAATAAATCTCCGAGCAGAAAAACGAACCCCATATAGATATATTCATATAAAATATTACGCTGAACTCCGTAGCGGGAGATCCCTCATCGCTTCGCTCCTTCGGGACGACGGTGTAGTGGATGTTGCTTCACGACGACGGTGTGGTGTGCGCTCTTTCGAGACGACGAATAAAAGAATATCCGCCTTCGGGACAACAATCGAACAGAGAAATTTTCCTTTGAGGCGACATCAACTCTCAACACAACTCATCATAAAGATCTTTCCACGCTGGATTTAATGTATGAATTAAATCGTCTTTCTTTTTCCGTGACCAACCTTTAATTTGCTTTTCTCTTTTTATGGCTTCATAAATATCTGAAAACGCCTCGTAATAGACTAAGCGATCGACATTGTATTTTTGAGTAAAGCCTTTCTGGAGTTTGTTTTTGTGTTCATAAACACGGCGGATTAAATCGTTGGTAATGCCCGTATAAAGGACATTGAGATGCTTATTTGTTAACAGATACACATAGCTTTCATGACTCATAGTATTTTCTTCCTATTGTTTTGAATTGAGTTCAAATGCTAGCATCCACGATATGACTAAACCACACAAAAATACTCCCCAACTCATCTGCATCGCTGGCGGACCTGGATCCGGAAAATCGTATTTCTATGAAAGTTTAAAATCACGCGGAGAAATACCAACAGATGCTGTTATTCATGATCCCGACTTAATCATGGAAGCCATGCCGGAATATCAAAAAGATGCGAAACACGATCCCGCAAAAGCATTTGAACGCTGGGAATTGCCCGCACGACAGCGTGCGAATGAAATACTTATAGAAGCCCTCAACGCACGCTATACTATTGTATATATACGTTCTTTCGCGTTGCCGGATTCGTTGGAATTTATACAACACGCAAAACAATTGGGTTATGAAATTACTATGAATATATTATTCTGTGATTTACATACGGCTATCAGACGCGTAAAAAATAGAGAACGATATTTATCCATAGAAACATTAGTTCAACGACATGAAGCGGTTGAAGTTATATTGCCGGAACTGATGCGTATTGCTGATAAGTATTACTTTTATGAAAATAATATTGATAATTCTGAACCTGTTTTAATAGAATTTCATTAGGGAACTTTACTTTGAAAACTGCAATTATTATTCCTGCGCGTTATAGCTCCACCCGATTACCGGGAAAGCCATTGGCTATAATTAAAGGCCAGACGCTACTACAACGGGTAGTAAGATTATCTCAAGCAGCAGCTAACGGGCTTAAAAACATTTCTATCATTGTCGCAACAGATGATGAAAGAATTATTGAACACTGTCATGAAATAAACGTCGATGCAGTAATGACTTCACCCAACTGCCCTACAGGTACTGACCGAATAGCAGAAGCCATTAAACAATTAAAAGAAAAACCAGACTTTATTTTAAATATGCAAGGCGATGCTCCACTCACGCCCCCTGAATTTTTAAAAAGCATGATAGAAAATTTTAGTGCTTCGCCCTGTGATGTGATTACACCTGTCACGCAATTAAGTTGGGAAGAACTGGATAAATTACGCCACAACAAATTAACTACGCCACTCAGCGGCACAACTGTGGTATTTAATCAGCAAACCTATAATGCTTTCTGGTTTAGCAAAAATATTATTCCCGCACTACGTAATGAAAAAGAATTAAGACAAAAAGATAATAAAAGCCCTGTATTTAGACATATTGGTATTTATGGTTATTCTCGAACTATGCTCGAAAAATATATTACTTTAACCGAAAGTCATTTTGAAAAATTGGAAGGCCTAGAACAATTACGTGTATTAGAAAACGGCTACTCTATTCGTTGTGTACTCGTTGACTATAACGGTAGAGCGAATATGTCTGGTGTGGACAGCCCCGAAGATATTATTCGTGCTGAACAATTAATCACTCAACACGGCGAATTAATATAATGACTAAAAATACAACCTTATTAGTTGCCCGACATGGAAATACCTTTGGACTCACTGACATTGTCCGTCGGCTCGGCTTAACCGATGTGCCATTAGTAGAAAGCGGTCTTGAACAAGGTCGAAAACTGGGGAATTATTTAAAACAACATAATTTAATTCCTGATGTAATCTTTGTTTCTAATTTAAAACGCACACAACAAACCGCAGAACAGGCTCTAAAGATTTTAGGACTTCAGATTCTCACCGAAAAATTAGATATGTTTAATGAAATTAATTATGGCCCCGATGAAAATCAGCCTGAAGAAAAAGTTGTTGAACGCCTAGGCAAAGAAACCATAAAAGCGTGGGATGAGTCAGCAATTGTTCCTAATGGCTGGAAAGTTGATCCTCAAGAAATTATTCAAAACTGGAAGTTATTTTCAGAGGATTTACTTAAAAAATATGCGGACAAAATTATTTTAGTGGTTACCAGCAATGGTATCGCTCGATTCGCGCCATATTTAACAGGTAATTTTGAAGACTTCTCTAAGACACATGGCATTAAAATATCAACAGGCGCGTTGTGTATTTTTGAACACAAGCCCAAGGCAAAAACATGGACTTGCATAGACTGGAATATCAAACCCGTATAGTAAGGTCGTAATTCATTACGACCGTTTGAACGAGATCAAGGGTTCTTCGGTGAAATTTTCCCCTGTTCTATATCAGCCACTTTCTCGTCTGCACTTCCATAAAATTTATTGTACAAACAATAAACCCCATAAACCGCTGCACCACCCAATCCAATCACCAGCAACGCTATCACTGCTGGCGCTGCAATACCTGCACCCAATGCAACCGCAGAAGTTCCACTGATGTTCTGCTGTGGCGCTGGTTGATAAAATCGTGCTGAAGCTGTCGAACTATAAGATGTCGGTGAAACCATGTATTTTTCGAGAATATCTACACGCTCATCTTTTCCTTCTTCGAGATCTAATAATAATGGCGTCCACGCAGGATTCGATACCGGCGTTTGCACCCACATATTATATCCTTCATAAACCGCTTGATTTTGATAAATATGATCTGCCATCTCACTTAACACGGCTTGGCAATTTGGTGAATTAATCACACCCATTTCGGTTACGCGAATTTTAATGCCGTTCACTTGCGCTAATGCGGTGAGTTGCGGAATGCGATTAACTTCAAGCACCGTATTGGCGGGAATACATTCACTTGTTCCAGAACCACCACCTTGAGGATTATTAAAATAACAATGAATTCCCAGCACAACTTCACCGTACGTTGCTTTATCTGTTAAGAGTGGTTTTAACGCATTAAATTGCGCAGACGCAGTACCATCTGGATTCGTTAATACATTCGGCGTTGCCCACGTATTTCCCTCAATAACAATTTTGCCTTTAAAACCTTGAGCGCGAGCAGCTTTAATTAATGGCGTATAACACTCAACTAATTGTTCAGGAGTAACCACATCCGTAGGTTCATTCATGGCTTCGACAATTAATTTGCCTGGATATTTTGCACTTAACCCACTAAATAAACCGACAAAATTCTGACCAATTAAGCTTTGGCATTGTTGTGGTGTGATGGGCTTGCCATTAAATAACATATAATTATGCGGCTCAACGATGACTTCTGCATTCGTGCTTAAAGCATACTCAACTTCTTTGACATATTTTTGTACATATTCTGGAGAGGCTGCATATTCTAATTTGAATGGCATACGATAACTGGAAAACGATCGTGCATTCGCGGCATCCACATTTGCTGGTGTCGGTGGATTAATTTGATTAGGATTATTACCAAATTCAAAACCCGCTTGATTTAAACCTGGTCGTACACTCGCGCGAATGATTTTTACATCAGATTCAGTTGCTGTCTGCGGTACCGTTGTTACATAAAGATTATTTTCATTCGAAACAGAAATAGCGTTTGATGTCACACGAACACCTAAGTGGCCTATATACGTACCATTATTAAATACATCATATTCGATATCGCTCCAGCCGCTGGCATTGTCCAATGTCACGACTTGTTTTTCGCCCGGTTGTAATTCTTGTGCGCAGGTACAATTACTGTCTTGTCCACTTTGGCTTTGTAATTTCAAGGTATACGGCGAGCTGTTTTGAAATTCTAATTCAATTCCAGAACCTCCAACAGAAGTCCCTGTGTTTCTACGCACAAGAAAAACAATCCCTGTAATACCTCCGCCGAGAATCGCCAATCCACCAAAAATACCCAGTATTTTCTGGACGAGTCTTTTGAGAATGAGTTTTCTTTCACCCGGAAGTAGCGGTACTGTTTCATCAAAATTAGCGCTGTGTGTTTTTACAGTTTTTCCCAGGGTCTCGTTACTCATGAGGGACTCTCCTAAATAGTTATAGTTAGTGGCTCTACTCTACCAAACCAACCTTAAGGAAATCTTAAAGCTATTTGAGAATGTTGGGCTTTCTAGATGTTTAATTGAGTGTAGTCTGCTGATAGGAATAAGCGCTACTGTCAGAAGTAACAGTATTTTGAGGATCTTTATATTCAGTTGAATCAACCAATAGTCTTGTTTCAGGCTTAGCTATTTCTGGCTTGCAACAACACCTAAAAAGACCTCTGCTCCTCAAATTTTCACCTTGGAGTATATCGACAGCGTCTTCCGAACCATCGTCTTCAATAATACTCACTGCAGGAGGCGATATTTCACCACCATTCCGTACACGTCGCACATACCACGCCAGCGCCGCAAATGCATTGGTCGCCATACATCCCACAAAAACCATCGTAGTAATATCAAAACTTGCAATATCTTCTAATAACAAAGGGAGTGTTACTACAAAAAATACTGCCGCCGTAGCAACACTCGCCCCCAACGCAAAACCGGTATCATTAAAGAGCAACCACAATGCGAACTGAGTAATCGCCGTTAAACCATAGAAATATTGACCACCAAATAATGTTCTCATCACAACAGCAGATTCTTGCAAAACAGCGGTACTATTGGTGAAAGCGCTGGTGAGCTCCTGAGGAAAAAATTCACCAATAATCATAGGGACCGCTCCAACCGCGAGCGTCATAAAAATACTTCTGAGTACGATTTTTGTTTTTTCTGACATATGCATATCGTACGTCATCAATCGCTGCATCCCCCGCGACCATGCACCCTGAAAGGGATTAGCCACAGCATCCCATGTCAATCCAATGCGTACTGCGGCTTGTGCAGCGTCTCCACGCAAATAGGCGTACCCTGAAAATCCACCAAAAAAAACTAACATCTCAATAAAATTTTGCGCTGAAACTTTCCATCCATTTCCTATAATTAATTTAATATCTTGCCATACTTTTTCTTTTCGCGGCATTCGAAATACTTTTCCCGATAACATCAAAAAAAGACTGTCCAATGAAAGCTTTACGAAAATCCCCGCTCCTTTTCCGGGTATTAGCCCATCTAATTCGAACAGGGGAACCAGCTTTTCTGATATTAAAAAAAATGGCAGGCAATAAAGCAATGTTGTAGCAGCAGAAACATGTGCACCATCAAATTTCCAAATGGTATAACCCGAGCCTACCATAGCTTGTCGAACCAACATCGCAATACTCTGAAACCATAGATCGAGGAGAGAAAGGCCCAAGAAAAGTTTTACATCATTCACTTGCAACCCAAATACAATACCTAAATATAGTGGTATCCCCAATACACCAATCGCTACTGCGTTTATCGTTGTGCCTGCTAATAAATATTCTATTACGGTTGCGTGTTCCCGACTTGCAGGATTTACCTCAGGATTATCTTGTATGATTATTCTGAGCTTTATATCACTGATCCCAGCGCCATACAGTGCGGTAACCGAATAATAAATAAGATCAAATCCTGCAAGGGGCAAGGTCGCCTTGGCGAGAAGCGAAGCCCCTTCGCGAGATACAACAAGGGTAGTAATCAGCGGAGGTAGCGTAGCCGTAATAGTACGCGTCAAGATAATAGGATACGTTTGTTTAAACAGTGCCCATATACCGACATCTTTTTTAACTGGAACAGCAACCGCTTCTTGCATTTATTACACACCTAATATTTTTTTAATATCCTTAATTGATTTATCCGCCCAATATTTAGAATAATTCTCGTGCGTCATTAGCGTCCGTGTGTAAACGCGATCTAAATACAGCGTCCCAAACAAATGATCGATTTCATGTTGCAAAATTCTGGCGTGCCACCCTGATGCATGAATTGTTATTTTTTCAGCTTTCTCGTTTAAACATTCTAGGGTCACTTTTCTGGCACGAGGAACCATGCCTGTACATCCTGCGACACTCAGACAACCCTCAAAAAATTCTACCGACTCGGATTTATCCAGAATAACGTTAGGATTGATGATGACTTGAAAGGGAACCACTTTACGCTCACGGGCTATTAATTGGTCTTCAGGATAGTTCTCGAGATATACCTCTCGGTCTTCTAAGACAGCAAGCTGTAGCGATTCACCGATCTGCGGCGCCGCCAACCCTACGCCGGGTGCCGCATGCATCGCTTCCTTCATCAGCCCAATCAAGTGCTGAATATAGTCACTGTTGATTTCTTCGACGGTCAAGGGACGCGCACGTTGCCTAAGAACGGCTTCACCCATTTGATATAATTTTAACTTCATAACTCCCCGACTAATGGTAAACTACTGAGGCCCAATTACATTACATGGAGTAATATACATTATGCACTACCTGGCTGACTATGGATTATACCTCGCTAAAATACTGACCTTTCTGGCTGCCCTGTTGTTTTTCGTCATAGCAACTTTGGCACTGATCACAAAAAACAAGAGCCGCCCCAAATCAGGAACGCTTTCCATCAATAAAATTAACGACAAATATCAAGAAATGGAAGATTTGTTTCACAAAGAAATGTTAGACAAAAAAGCGTTTAAATCTCTTCAAAAAATTCAAAAGAAAAAAGAAAAAGAAAGACCCATCAAAAAACGCGCCTATCTGCTTAAATTCGATGGTGACATTCGCGCGTCTGCTGTTGAAAGTTTACGCGAAGAAATCACGGCTATTCTCGGCGTTGCCAGTCCACAAGATGAAGTGATTGTCTGTGTCGAAAGTGCAGGTGGCATGGTGCACAGTTATGGTTTGGCTGCTTCACAATTACAGCGTGTAAAAGATAAACGCATTCCGCTCACCATCATCATTGATAAAGTTGCCGCGAGTGGCGGATATTTGATGGCCTGTGTGGGACATAAAATATTAGCCGCGCCGTTTGCCATTATTGGATCGATTGGTGTCGTCGCACAAATACCAAACTTCCATCGTTGGTTACAAAAAAATAATATTGATTTTGAACAAATTACCGCGGGACAATATAAACGCACACTGACCGTATTCGGCGAAAATACCAATAAAGACCGCGAGAAATTCAAAGAAGACATCGAAGAAGTCCATCACTACTTTAAAGCGTTTATTACCGAAAATCGGCCTATCGTAAATATAGAACAAGTTGCCACAGGTGAACATTGGTTAGCCACCCGCGCGCTTGAATTAAAATTAATTGACGGCTTATCATCGAGTGATGATTATTTATTTTCGCTCAGTCAAACAACAGATATATTTGAAGTAACGTATAAAGCGAAAAAATCATTCCCGGAGAAAATTAGTCAGTTGATTAAGCATTATGGTTTTGTGTTTTAATTCGCGGTTGTTTATTCGTGAGCCCAATATCTTTTATTTTTCACGAGCGAATCAGCTTCTTGACCGTTTATGCTTTTTCCAGTAATCGATGTAATTAACTGCCTTGTCTCTTGAGTAAAGGCAGCGCTATTAACATCTGAGTCATCTAAAATAAAGTTTATGCTGTCTTTAACCTGATTCCCACGAGATTTCGTCTGCTCGTAATGTTCCAATACTCGACTCAAGAATTTCGCTTCTTTTCTAAGCCCCTTCAAAAAAAACGAACAACAACATGGAAAGCACTGCGCATTCAAATCATCTAAACGATCTTGTATTTCAGAAGCAGGCGTATCTAACATTTTCTATTTTCCCCTTATGTTATATAGTGACAATACATCCAGTTTATACCAAAAAACATTCTGAAACTCGAGGGTTTATGATTACCGACCATTTCATCAATGCCTTTAAAACCGCTCTCGCCTGCTTGCTCGGTTTTATTGTCATCCGTTTTCTACCCACCGCCTCAAGCCAATGGGTCATTATTACAATCATTGTTGTTATGTCTGCGCAAATTCATTTTGGCAGCGCATTACAAAAAGCCTATCTAAGACTACTCGGCACAGTAGCAGGTGCATTAATTGCGGGAGCAACTCTGTACTTTTTTAAAACAGATAATTTCATGATCATCAGCGCGGTCATTATTCTCAGTGCATTTCTCTTTAGCTTGCTGGGTGGAATTTCTGTCGCGATGGGTCAATCGATGACATTGGGTAGCGTTACGGTTCCGATTATTTTATTAACGCCTCATGTCACCTTATGGGCAGCCTATTTTCGTATGAGTGAAATTTTATTGGGTATTGTGATTGCTATCTTAGTTAATCTTTTCGTTTTTCCGCTTCACGCCAAACATAAACTCGATAAGCTGTTAATAAAGAACATGGGAATACTTAAAAATTATCATTTAAATCATACAAAATCAGAAAAAATCATGATGGAGAATTTTACGGAAGCGGAACTTTTATTGGCTGACGCCAAACGTGAATTTGGCGTCAACGAACAGCATTATCACGATATTATCTTGCATCAAAAGCGATTGTTTCGAGCGATATCTTTATCAGAATATTTCCCATCACCGAATATTCAGCGTTTTATTTCGCAAGAATTAGAGACCTTAATAAAACTTTGTTCATAAAATACTACAAGATGGTCCCGCATTTTCTTCGCGTTGTATAAGTGGATTTGTTTCATCTGGTGTAGAGGACCAAGAACAGCACGGAAAACACCACATGCTTTTTGATTTTTGTTCCGCCGGTTTGATTGCGTTACGATTGGCCCTCTCTTGTTCTTCAGCCAACTTAATCTCTCTTTCAATCACATCTTTAATCGCCGCTAGAACCGTGAACTCTCCGTTCCTTGTCCCTATATAATAAGTTGTACCATCTGAAACAGGTTTTTCATCACTTGCATTCATTTCAAGAAAAACATAGCGCTGATACTTTCCTTGATGTGACGAATCTGATAATTCCTCCTGCTTTATTATTGTATAGCCACACTCTGTTTCTAAGAACGTTCTGTCTTTATCCTCAGGGACCTCAACTCCTTCACCCAACACTAAACACTTCGCTTCTATCATCCCTATTCTCCTTGGTCTTGTCTTCACATTAAGCTGGCGCTCCCTGCGGAATTCGAATCCGCGTACCCACCGTGAGAGGGTGGTGTCCTAGGCCACTAGACGAAGGGAGCACAAACTGTATTATATAGGAATGACTAGAACCACAACACCGCAAATCATTCCTCGCGAAGCGCACACGATTTCTCGAGACGACATCAGCCCCAACGCGCTACGAGTCCTTTATGGCCTCAAAGACGGTGGATTTTCTGCTTATCTCGTGGGAGGCAGCGTAAGAGATCTATTACTCGGCCATCATCCTAAAGACTTCGATGTCGCTACAAACGCGCACCCCGAACAAATTAAACCCCTCTTTCGTCGGTGCATTTTAATCGGTCGTCGCTTTCGATTAGCCCATGTTCAGTTTGGACGAGAAATTATTGAAGTCGCCACTTTCCGCGCGGACCATAGCAAAGCGGAACAAGAACATGAAGCACGTTTAGTCGGTAATCTAATTGTCCGTGATAATGTCTATGGAACGATTGATGAAGATGCGATTCGACGCGACTTCACCATCAATTCACTCTATTACAATATTCAAGATTTCAGCGTTGTGAGTTATTGCAATGGCTGGGAAGATTTAAAAAATAAACAGATTAGAATGATTGGCGATCCCGTACAGCGCTATCAAGAAGATCCCGCTCGAATGTTGCGTGCCATTCGTTTTGCCGCAAAACTGGATTTTAATATTGAAAAAGAAACGGAAAAGCCTTTATATGAAATGGGCAATTTAATTCACCAGATCGCCCCGCCCCGTTTATTCGACGAAACGTTAAAATTATTTTTAAAGGGCCACGCAGAAAATACTTTTAATTTATTATTAAAATATAATTTATTCAGTGAATTATTTCCCCAGACCGATCCTAAACAAAAATTATTACAATTAGCCATGCAAAACAGTGATAAAAGAATTAATGAAGGTAAAAGTTTAACGCCGTCGTTTATTATTGCCGTTTTATTATGGCAGCCCTTTTTAGATGCGGTAAAAAATTCATCTATCGACGATGCCATTCACACGGTATTAAAAAAACAAATACAACTCATGACGATTCCTAAACGTTTTACACTGGCCGTCGAAGATATGTGGCGTTTACAATTTCGCATGAAAAAACGACACCGTCGTACCGTACAGAAAGTTGCTACTCATCCGCGCTTTCGTGCCGCCTATGATTTTTTGCTACTTCGAGCTGAAAGTGGTGAAGATGTACGCACAACGGCCGATTGGTGGTTGAAATTCTATAATACTGAGCGTAGTATTAAGCCTCAGGATGAAGTTTAAAGATATCAGACGTGCAACACGGAAAGACGCACACTAATTCAACCCGTCACTGTAAATTATTTAGCCTAGCATTGGCTTAATTTTATGTAATCCACAGAGTATTTTCATGTAAGCAATTGACCATATTGCCTGTGAGCTTATGCCCAATAAAAATCATCTCTATCATTTACACCCTGTTCTACGGGGCTTAATTCTGCTTCCTCGAAAATTGACCACCTCGTGCAAACTGGCCATTACGTGGGTTTTTGGGCTGGGTAGCCATGGTAGACTGGCCGCAAGTTTAAGGACTAACGCTGGATCCAAGTTCAAGGATGGACTTACTGAAAGGAAGCGACTTGCAAGGATGCAAGGCAAGCATGGAAGTGGGCCTTAAATAGCTTGGGGGCGGCATAGTCAAATATGCCGCCTTTTTTATTTCTACCCTACTAAAGTCTCGATCTCGGCCCCAATGAAACTTTTTCTTTATTCTCAGGCTCATCCTTCTTTTCAGACGCACCTTTCTCAACCGTACAGCCAGCCTTATGTTTATCACAAATCGCTTTAAGCAAAGGCTCAGCCTCTTTTGAAACTCGAGAAACACTGATGCTATACGGCTCAGGCGCATCATGCTCTTTCAGCGTCTTCAAAATCATCACAACCATTTTTTCAAGCTCAGCCTCATCATCAGAGTTCACATCAAACTCTGGAGCTCCATTTTTTGCGGCGATTGTAATAACACTGTCAGGATTAACTCCCTTCACCGTGCCAATCTTAATGGCATCTGGGCCTATATCCGCAAATTTAGTGTTTTTATAGATTTCTTTCTTTGCCTCAAATTCAGGGAACACCACCATCGGATAGGTCGCATGACTTTTGAAATATTCAGCAAGCTCCCACAGCGTCAAGTCCTTCATCGCAGGATCTTTGAGACTTATCGTTAAACCATTTTCCTCTTCAATCATAGCCGCACTCCTATTAATCAATCTTTGATGCTGACAGTATAATCCATGATCAACGGCGCATGATCAGAAAACCGCTGTTTTTTATAGATTTCTGCTGCTTTTATAGTCTTCTTAAGCTCAGGGCTAATGATCTGGTAGTCAATTCTCCACCCGACATTCTTGGCATACGCCTGCCCTCTGTTCGACCACCAGGTATATTGGTCAGCTTCTTTATTAATAATCCTAAAAGCATCAACCCAACCTATGTCATCAAATACTTTATCTAACCATGCTCTCTCTTCCGGCAAAAAACCAGAATGCTTTTGATTGGGTTTCCAATTTTTTAAGTCAATATTCTTATGCGCAATATTCCAATCGCCACATAAAATTATTTTTTTATGAACCATTTTTTTTAAATGCGGCAAGAATTTATCCATAAAATTATATTTTTCTTTTTGGCGGTGATCACCCGATGTTCCAGACGGCAAATACAAAGAAACAATACTAAAATCTTTATACTCTAATTGTACAAACCGGCCTTCAGTATCAGCACATTCAAAACCCAGTGAGTTATTAATATGAATGGGTTTGTGGGGAGTATATATAGCCACGCCACTGTAGCCGGGTTTGACGGCATCCGAATGAAAACGAAAATAATCTTTAATTTCTAAGCCATCATGAACCAAATTATCAAGCTGAGCCTTGGTTTCTTGAAGACAAATAAAATCGGCTTTTTGTTTTTCGGCCCATTCAAAAAAGCCTTTTTTCGCCGCTGAGCGAATGCCGTTAACATTACAGGTAATGACTTTCATAAATACTTTTCCAAAATACTAGAATGGCAATTTAAGCGTATTGTCGAGCGTCAATAACGCTTCGTGAAAAATATGCTGAATATTATCTAGATTTTCTTGATTATCTGCTTCGAATCTTAAGACAAGGTGCGGTGTCGTATTCGATCCGCGCATAAGGCCCCAACTGTGTTCAAATTCTATGCGGACACCATCAATATCAATAATTTTTGCGGTTTTAAATTTCTCAGACGCTCTTAAGCCATCGATTAATTTTTGTCGTTGATCAGGCGTCACTAAAATTTTTAATTCAGGTGTAGAAAAGCTGTTTGGGAACTTTTTAAATAACTCGCTCGACGTATCAGACGTATTGGACAAAATTTCCAATAATCTCGCCGCTGCGTATAAGCCATCATCAAATCCAAACCAGCGTTCTTTGAAGAAAATATGCCCACTCATTTCACCTGCTAACAACGCACCCTCTTCGCGCATTTTATTTTTGATAAGTGAATGCCCAGTTTTGAACATAATAGGCACCCCGTGATACTTTTTAATTTCCGTATGCAAGTGTTTGGTGCATTTAACATCGTAAATAATTTTGGCATGCGGATGACGCGACAAGACATCCTTTGCAAACACCATCAATTGTCTATCGGGCCAAATGATTTCACCCTCGTTGGTAATGACTCCCACGCGATCACCATCGCCATCAAATGCCAGACCAATATCAGCGTGATGCTCTTTCACCTTGGAAATAAGATCTTGTAAATTAGCTGGCACGGCAGGATCCGGATGATGATTCGGAAAATTGCCATCCACTTCACAAAATATTTCTATCACATCGCAATTTAATTTTTTATATAAAAGTGGAGCGACTTTACCTGCAATGCCATTTCCTGCATCAACAACTATTTTTAATTTTTTGGTGATGTGAATAGTCTTGGAAATATGCTTAATATAATCATCCATAATATTATATTGCGTATACTTCCCCACACCCTTCGTAAAATTTTTAGACTGAATACGCTTATATAAATCTTGAATTTTATCTTCTGACAGCGTTTGACCTGCGATGACTATTTTTAAGCCGTTATAATTTTTAGGGTTATGACTACCCGTTAACATAACACCCGATCGAGAGTCTAAAACATTCGTCGCAAAATATAATAATGGCGTAGGAACATCGGCAATATCGATCACATCACAACCCGAGTCCAGCAAACCTTTTCTTAGCGCTTCGCTTAAAACAGGACCAGAAAGTCGCCCATCGCGCGCAATCACGACTTTGGTTTCGTGTTGCTCACGCGCTTCTGATCCTATGGCTTTGCCAATTAAATACACGGTTTCAGGTGTCAGCGTTTCATCCACAATACCGCGAATATCATAAGCACGAAAAATATCAGAAGAAACGGTTACCATAATTTAAACGCCTCCGTGGCTAAAATCAGTTGTTTTGAGATGGACGGTTCACTCGCAGAATGTCCTGCATCAGGCACCATAATTAATTTCGCTTTCGGCCACGCCTGAGATAATTCATACGCAGAGACCGGTGGACAACAGAGATCATATCTGCCCTGAATAATAAAACACGGTAAATGATTTATTTTATGAATGTCTTTTAATAAATTATCACCCAACGGCTTAGCATGATGCATCATATAATCAGCTTCTATGCGCGCCAATCCTAAGGCAATATGATCGTCTTGATACCCCTCAACCAATTTAGGGTTGGGTAATAACGTCGACATTTCGCCTTCGGTTTTACTGAATAATTTTGCGGCAGGCATATGAATCTTCGGATCAGGATTTGTCAGTAATTCAAAATAGGCTTTAAGTAAATTATCTCTTTTATTTTCAGGAATATAGCCTGAGAAAGCGTCCCAGACTTCAGGTAAAAAAGTGCGAATACCATGAAAAAACCAATCAATCTCATGGGAACGCATTAAAAATATGCCGCGCAACACAAACCCCAAACAGCTTTTCGGATGTTGTTCGCCGTAATAAATAGCAAGGGTACTTCCCCATGACCCGCCAAACACTAACCATTGTTTAATTTTCAAAAATAATCGTAATTTTTCAATATCCTCGACTAAATCGTTGGGCGTATTATTTTTTAATTCAGCAAAGGGTTTTGAACGTCCCGCTCCGCGTTGATCAAATAAAATAATTCTGTAATAACTGGGATCAAAAAGTCGCCGGTGATCCGGTGTACAACCCGCCCCCGGTCCGCCATGTAAAAAAACGACAGGTATACCTTTAGGATTACCACATTCTTCCCAATAAATTTCGTGGATAGAATCGACTTTTAAATAGCCTGAGTGAATAGGCTCAATAGGATCAAATAAACTTTCTCTCATAAAAACTCCTGTATTTTTTTCAAATCTTCATAGGCTTTTGCTTTATCTGCTGGCGTACGTAATAAATAGGCTGGGTGATACGTCACTAATAATGGCGTGTTGTTAAACTTAAAGACTTGACCCCGTAATTTAGATAAAGAGGTTGTCGTATTTAATAAGAAATGCGAGGCAATTCTGCCTAACGCGACTAATACATCAGGTTTAATTAATTCTATTTGCTCTTTGAGATACGGCGTGCATTGCTCAACTTCATCCGCTTGGGGATCGCGATTATTCGGCGGACGGCATTTTAAAATATTGGCAATAAATACATCATCGCGAGAAAATCCGACCGCTCTGAGCATCTGCGTTAATAATTGTCCTGCCCGACCCACAAACGGCTTGCCTTGTTTGTCTTCTTCAGCACCCGGTGCTTCACCAATAAACATGACGCGCGCTTGTCGGTTACCTGTGCCAAAAACAGTTTGAGTGCGTGTCTTATGCAAATCACACTTCGTACAATTTTTTACACAGTGTTCTATTTTTTCAAATTCTTCAAATGGTTCAATTTCCGGTGGATTTTTACTGTCCCAACGGATAATATCTAGCAACTCAAGATAAGCATTTTGGTCTGTCATTTTGCTCTATGGCTCAAACAAGGAAATGGGTAATGAAACGTTTTTTAACTATTCTGTTAGGGTTATTTTTTTCGGCATGCGCTTTCGCCTCTTCTCTCCCCACAACAGGAAACAGCATCGCCCCCATGCTCAAAAAAATCACGCCATCTGTTGTGAATATTGCTGCTCAAGGTGAAATGGCGGTTCCGAATATGCCCGCAGGCGCAACGCGAGAATTTGCAAGCTTAGGTTCGGGTGTTATTGTTGATGCCTCAAAAGGTTATGTTATCACGAATAATCACGTCATTGAAAAAGCCAAAACGATCACGGTCACCTTAAGTGACGGTCGAAATTTCAAAGCAAAATTGATCGGAACCGATCCCAACACCGATATCGCCGTACTCCAAATTCCTGCAGAAAAATTAACGGCTATGCCCATGGGTAACTCAGACTCATTACAAGTCGGTGATTTTGTGGCCGCCATTGGCAATCCTTTTGGTTTAAATCAAACCGTCACATCGGGAATTGTCAGCGCTCTTCAACGCGGAAGCCTAGGAATTGAAGGCCCACAAGGTCTAGAAGACTTCATTCAAACGGATGCGTCAATTAATCCCGGAAATTCAGGCGGCGCGCTGGTCGATCTGAAAGGCGAATTGGTTGGAATCAATACGGCGATTTTAACACCTGAAGGCGGAAATATTGGGATTGGTTTTGCGATTCCTATTAATATGGCAAAAACCATCATGACACAGCTGGTTGAATACGGTTCTGTCAAACGTGGACTGATGGGTGTGATTGTTCAAGATTTAACACCGGATCTCGCCACAGGTTTTGATGAAACCGGAATTAAGGGTGCAGTCATTACTCAACTTTCCCCCAATTCACCCGCGCAAAAAGCAGGATTACTTCCCGGCGATATTATCGAAACCGTGAATGGTGAACCGATGGAAACCGCGTCTGCAGTTCGTAACAGTGTTGGTTTATTACGCGTTGGTGCAAAAATTGATATGGAAGTATTACGTAAAGGCAAAAAAATTGCAGTGAATGTTGTAACCGCAGATCCCGATGTTTATATGAAAACAGCTCAAACCGAAAATCCGTTTTTGTTTGGACTAGCATTCCGTGATTTTGACGCACAAACTCCAGCACAAGGACACGTAATTGGTGTTCAAATTACCTTTATCTCAAAAAGTAGTGCTGCATGGCGCGCAGGATTACTACCGGGCGATGTCATTATGTCTGCGGCTCAAACACCCGTAAAAAGTATTCATGAGTTGCAAGAAATAGCGTCTAAAGATAGTTCAAAATCACTACTTTTAAATGTTGCGCGCGGAAATGGCGCGTTGTTTGTAGTGTTGGATAAAGATTAAACCTCACCCACGCTGCATCTTTTGTAGCCCGGATAGAGCGGAGCGAAATCCGGGCTACGGGTGAATTATTCAACAACGTCATAAGGTCACTTCTCCGAATGCTCCCACGATCCATCCCACTCTTCAGGCGGCGGAGATTTTTCGAAATCCAATACGCGGGTTAAATATAATTTATATAATTTCACTTCGGGAAAAGTCTTGGTCAGCTCTGAAAATAGTTTCTTCGCGTCTTCCCATTTCTTCGCAAAATAATAATCCTGCGCTTTTTGGTACAACTCTAATTCCGGTTTCATTTCTTTTGTCACTGGCTCATACACAGAAACCGTTTCATGCCTACCCTTCACTTTGACTTTATCAATTAATCTAAAGGTAAATCCTGCCTGATTCGCCACCGTATTTTCACCCACCAACATGCCAACGCCATAATACTTTGTAAGGGACTCTAGACGGGAAGCCAAATTCACCGCATCACCTAACACGGTATACGCACGACGATACGTCGAGCCCATATCACCCACATCCATCATTCCCGTATTAATTCCAATACCAATAAAAATATGCGGCAGTCCCATCGCAATTAATTTATCTTGTATATTTTGTGTCGTCGTTAACATTTCCATACCAGCACGAATCGCGTGCTTCGCATGTTCTTCATCGGACAACGGCGCACCCCAAAATGCCATGATCATGTCGCCGACATATTTATCGATCGTTCCGCCATTTTTAAAAATCACGGTTGTCATTTCAGTCAAGAAAAAGTTTAATAATTTTTTGAGTTCAACAATATTCAATTTTTCAGAAATCGTCGTGAAATTACGAATATCCATAAATAATACCGACATCATTTTACGTTCACCTTCAAACGCATCAGCGGCTTCCGGATCTTTTAAAATCTCATCCACACGTCCCACGGGAACATATTGTTCAAACACATGCTTTAATTCTGAACGACGGCGACTTTCCACAAAAACTCGGTAAGCAATATTAAATACCGCTAAAAAAATCACTAATAAAGACGGCAGCATCAGCGGCAAAATAATATCGTCCATTGACCATAAACGTGCAAATCCTGCGTATAACCCAACCAACATCACCAGTGTCGTTGTACCAATCCATAAAGGTCCTGCGAGGGAAAATAAAATAGTCAACACAATACCCAGCACTAAAATCAATACTAATTCTGCACCCGGTTCCCACGCCGGAATATACGGAAAATGATTCGCAAACAATCCTTCTGCCACACTGGCATGAATTTCTACACCGGGATAAACACTGCCGACTGGCGTTGCACGCACATCGCCTAAACCTACTGCAGAAGTCCCTACAAATACTAAAGTATTTTGTAAAGTATTGGGCGGCAATCGATCATTCATCACATCGCTGGCAGAATAATACGTAAACGATCGTGCGGGACCAATGTAGGGCACATACACACGTCCAATCGGATCCGTCAAAATAGTCATATTCCCTAACCTAATACTGCTCAACAGCTTTTCATTATTAATAGTATCAACGGTAATAGAAACATTTTTTTCCAGTAAATAAAGTTTGACAGCTTCTAATGCCAACGAGGGATATAAATTATCACCATAGCGCTGTAATAAAGAATAGCGCCGTAAAATTCCGTCACTGTCAGGAATGATGGACAACACACCACCGTTATCTACCGCATTTTGAAATTGAGGAATATTGCTAATATAACTTTGCATTTTCGGCAAGACGATATTCGTTAAATTCAGCGGCGCTAATTCAACGGCAGGCTTGGGTAATTGACCAATTGAAATCTCATGTTCATTAGATAAAAACGAGCCTAAGACAACTTTGCCCTTACCCTCTTCGAGAACTTTTTGAAAAACCGTGTCTTGATTAGTCCCTACTCCACAGGTTTGATTTCCTTCTGGTTCAGAAAAGAGCATATCGAACGCGATCACAGTCGCGCCTTGCGCATACAATTTCTCAACGAGTTGGGCTAATTTATCCCGAGACCACGGCCATCGTCCGATTTCACGCACGGATTTTTCATCAATATCGATGACAACAATGGGATTTTTGGGAACGGCACGCGCAGGTAAAGAAGCATTTAAACGAACATCGTAAACCAGATCTTCAAGCCGCCCCAACACAGATTCAAAAATTTTAGGCGGAGAAATAGATAGCCAGGCAAAAACAAAGGTAATAATTAAACTAAAAACAATTTCAGTGCCTTTCCTGCCAAACAGCAAACGTCGCATGAATTACTCTTGTCCTTCAGGCACTAAAATTTCACGTTGTCCGTTGGATTCCATGGGGCTCACAATGCCAGCATCTTCCATAGCTTCTAATATTCGCGCGGCACGGTTGTAGCCAATTTTCAAACGTCGTTGTACACCTGAGATCGAAGCACGGCGTGTTTCGACTACAATTTTAACGGCTTCGTCGTATAACGGATCGCTCTCGGCGTTTTCATCATCACCCTCTTCGCCACCCTCACCGTCTTCATCATCGATACCGTCATCGAATAATCCTTCAATATATTCCGGTGTTCCGCGTGTCTTCCAATCTTCAACGACTTTATGCACTTCATCATCGGCAACATACGCACCGTGCACACGAACCGGCACACCCGTACCCGGTGCTAAATACAACATATCTCCATGTCCTAACAACTGTTCTGCACCTTGTTGATCTAATATGGTTCGAGAATCTATTCGTGATGAAACTTGAAATGCAATACGCGTAGGAATATTGGCTTTAATTAATCCGGTAATAACATCTACGGATGGACGTTGTGTTGCTAAAATGAGGTGAATACCTGCGGCACGTGCTTTTTGTGCAATACGCGCAATGAGCTCTTCAATCTTTTTACCGACAACCATAAATAAATCAGCAAACTCATCCACCACGACTACTATATAAGGTAATTTTTGTAATTTCGGTGCTTCGGCAGGACCATCCGGTGTTGGACGCCACAAGGGATCCACTAAAGGTTCTTTTGCGGCTTGGGCTTCCGCTATTTTTGCGTTGTAGCCCGCAAGGTTTCGCACACCCAGCGCTGACATCTGTCGATAACGTCGATCCATTTCGCACACACACCAGCGCAACGCACTCGCGGCTTCTTTCATGTCTGTCACAACCGGCGCTAATAAATGCGGAATGCCTTCATAGATAGATAATTCCAACATTTTCGGATCAATCATGATCATGCGAACATCTTCAGGGCATGATTTAAATAAGAAGCTTAATAACATCGCATTTAAGCCGACTGATTTTCCTGATCCGGTTGTACCTGCAACTAATAAGTGTGGCATTTTTGATAAATCAACCACGACGGGATGACCGGCAATATCTTTACCTAATGCCAAACTCACGGGTGATCGTGCTTCTTGATAAGACGGCGAACTTAATACTTCGCTAAGACGAACTATTTCTCGATGCTGATTAGGTAATTCCAAACCTACGACAGATTTACCCGGAATGACTTCAACCACACGCACGCTGATGACAGAAAGCGACCGTGCCAAATCTTTAGCGAGAGTTACAATTCTACTTACTTTAATTCCGGGCGCTAATTGCATTTCAAAACGAGTGACGACAGGGCCCGGATGAGCTGCAACCACTTGCACTAAAATACCAAAATCTTTTAATCGCGCTTCAACTTCACGCGACATTAATTCTAATCCTTGCGGTGAATAATTTCGCTCACGTGTCACTTCAGGTAAATCCAATAAATCCAGTGACGGTAATCCTGCTCTTACAATAGGTTTAACGTAAGTTTTGAGTGTCGTTGTTTTTATTTTTGCCGCACGTGGATTGTCTTCTAACTGTTCAACAAAAATAGGTTCGCGTCGCGTAAATGATGTCGGCAAATCGAAATCTTGGGGTTGACGTAATTTTTTAACGGCAGGGCCTTTTGATTTTTTCCCTGTTTTGGATGTATTTTCTTCATCTTCATCCTCTTCTTCGTCACTATCTTCTTCATCGTCATATTCTTCTTCATCTTCAGATTTTTCGCGTTTAAATAGCGCAAAAAAGTTGAGTGTCCACTTACCTAAGAAATCAGCGACATTGAGCCAAGAAAGGCCCGTGAATAACGTCATGCCACACAGAAAAAAACTAAACAATAAAACTGTCGTTCCCAATAGACTAAAAGTCTCGACTAATCCCATGGCAACAGCCGATCCAAAAACACCGCCTCCGCTGTAAGGAATTTCATTAACCAGATGAGGGACTTGAATCGCGGCTAAACCACAACTGGACACTAAGGCTAAGAAAAATCCTAATCCACGCCAGATCAGACTGTCAGAGTGATGTACCTCTTCTTCGTCCTCATCTTCATCCGGCTTGGGATGTGTGGCTAACCAGACACCATAGGGAATAGAAAGAGGCAACAGAAAGGCAATATAGCCAAAAATGTATAACATAGCGCTGGCAAACAAGCTGCCAACCGCTCCACTCGCGTTTCCGCCTGAGCGATCGTAGGTAAAGAGAGCAGCGAATAATAAGAGCATGGCAGCGATACTTAAGATAACCATACCTTCACGCCAACGATTTTTTACGGTTTTTACATTCTTTATAGGTTGCTGCTGATATCGCGTCCTAGATCTCAAAACTACCCTCGCTATCCATTTCAACTATGACGATAAAAGAAAGCGGTTATACTAGCACAAATTATTTCTCGATGGAGTACACACTTATGCCGCATCACCGTTTAATTATTTTGGGTTCAGGACCTGCAGGATACACGGCTGCTGTCTATGCTGCACGCGCAAATTTAAAACCTGTGTTAATTACAGGCATCGCACAAGGTGGACAATTAATGACAACCACAGATGTCGATAATTGGCCCGGTGATGTCGAAGGTTTGCAAGGACCGGATTTAATGGCACGCATGTTAAAACATGCTGAGCGTTTTGATACCCAAATTATTTTTGACCATATCGAAAAAGTCGAATTAACACAAAAGCCCTTTAAATTACACGGCGGCTCTGAAACCTATACCTGCGATGCATTAATTATTGCGACAGGCGCATCGGCAAAATATCTGAATATCCCGTCTGAGCAAGCTTTTATGGGCAAAGGCGTTTCAGCCTGTGCGACGTGTGACGGCTTTTTCTATAAAAACAAAGACGTTGCTGTTGTTGGCGGAGGAAACACCGCTGTCGAAGAAGCTTTATATCTCAGCAATATTGCGTCGAAAGTTTATGTCGTTCATCGCAGGGATAAATTTCGCGCAGAAAAAATTCTTATAGATAAATTACACCAGAAAAAAAATGTCGAAACATTATGGAATAATACCGTCGATGAAGTATTGGGTGATACCTCTGGGGTCAATCAATTACGCATCAAAAATAAATTGGATAACTCAACCAAAACACTGGATTTACACGGTGTATTTATAGCCATTGGCCATCAGCCGAATACACAAATATTTGAAGGCCAATTAGAGATGAATAACGGCTATATCAAAACGAAAACAGGATTAGAAGGCAACTCAACGTCTACTAGCATTCCAGGTGTATTCGCTGCCGGCGATGTGGCGGATCATGTATATAGGCAAGCTGTTACTTCTGCAGGTACTGGATGCATGGCCGCACTCGATGCTGAAAAATATTTGGATGAAAGTGTATGAGTATTTCTTCACAACAACCTATTGGTATCTTTGACTCGGGCATTGGTGGACTGACGGTTGCGAGTGCGGTGAATAAATTATTACCGCATGAAAAAATGATTTATTTTGGTGATACCGCGCATTTACCCTACGGCGATAAATCCGCTGCTGCAATACAAGCTTATACTATAAAAATATGTGATGTTTTATTACAACAAAAATGTAAAGTCATTCTTATCGCTTGTCATTCAGCCTCTTCTGCAGCCTATGATCTCGCGAAAGAATATGTTGCCAGTAAAGCTAAGGTGATTAACGTCATTGAACCCACCATCAATCATTTACGCGAACATCATGCTAAGCAAATTATTGGCTTAATTGGTACACGCCAAACGGTCAATTCAAATATTTATCTCAAAAAAATAAACGAATTAAATTTGGATATCGAATTAAAAGCATTAGCCACTCCCCTCTTAGTTCCTCTTATAGAGGAGGGTTATGCTGATAATCATGCGTTGTTTGAAATTTTAGAAACTTATTTAAATCATGAAGAACTTAAAAATATTAATGCTTTATTATTGGGTTGCACACACTACCCGCTTTTAAAGCCTGTCATGAAAAAATACTATGGCGAAAAAGTTACGCTTATAGATCCCGCAGATATTACCGCCAAAGCAGTAAAGGGATTTTTGGAACATGAGCAATTATTGAATACTTCTGCTGACCCTGCGCATCACTTCTATTTTTCAGATTATTCTGATTCTTTGGTTGAGAATGCCAAGTTCTTCTTCCCCTCTGCCATCCACTTTGAGCACTATCCATTGTGGGAATAAGCAAATTGAGGCATCATAGCGCTCTTTTCACGTATGAGGGTTGTAGGGAATATGGCTAAAGAAGATCAAATAGAAGTCGACGGTGTCGTAACAGAAACGTTACCCAACGCGATGTTTCGCGTCGAAGTTGAATTGCCTAGCGGCCAAAAGCATATTATTACCGCGCATATTTCAGGCAAAATCCGCAAGAATTACATTCGTATTTTGACGGGTGATAAAGTCAAATGCGAGATGACGCCCTATGATTTGACGAAAGGTCGAATTATTTACCGGGATAGATAGTTTCACCCACACCCGCAAAGGCGTGGGTAAGAGTTCTGATTACTTTCCGCGCTCCGTAGATTCTGACTTCAACACCGAATGCCCCGGCAAAGTATCGTAGCGTTGCTCAATGGTGAAAACCAACTCATCATTCTTCACCGTCACACTCACCGCACCGCCATTGATTAATCGTCCAAATAATAATTCTTCTGCCAATGGCTTTTTAATCTTTTCTTGAATCACGCGTGCCATCGGTCGTGCACCCATAGCCTTATCATATCCATGCGAAGCCAACCAATCACGTGCCGGCTTATCCACAAACAACGCAACTTTCTTATGTTCTAATTGCACTTCTAATTCCATGACTAATTTATTCACAACGTTATTAATAGTCTCTTTGGATAAATAATTAAACTTAATGGTAGCGTCTAGACGGTTTCTAAATTCAGGTGAGAATAATATTTTCAACGCAGATAAACTATCACTACTATTATCAGTCTGCGTAAAACCTATCTGATTTTTTTCTAATTGATCCGTTCCTGCATTAGTCGTCATCACTAAAATAACATGACGAAAATCAGCTTTTCGGCCATTGTTATCCGTTAAAGTACCATGATCCATAACTTGTAATAATAAATTAAAGACATCCGGATGGGCTTTTTCTATTTCATCCAGCAATAAAACAGCATGCGGATGTTTTGCGATGGCTTCTGTTAATAAACCGCCTTGATCAAAACCGACATATCCCGGAGGCGCACCAATTAATCGCGATGCCGTATGACGTTCCATATATTCCGACATATCAAAGCGTAATAATTCTATACCTAAACTCTTCGCTAATTGTCGTGTCACTTCAGTTTTACCCACACCCGTTGGTCCTGCAAATAAGAAAGAACCAATGGGCTTTTGTTCTTCACCTAATCCTGAACGCGATAATTTAATGGATGCACATAAGGCTTCTATCGCTTGATCTTGACCGAAAATTAATAATTTCAAATCACGAACCAGATTACGCAATCTATCTTTATCGGAAAGAGAAACATTCTTAGACGGAATACGTGCCATGCGTGCAACCACCGCTTCGATTTCTGATACACCAATAATTTTCTTGCGTTTTGCCACAGGCTGTAAGATTTGAAATGCACCCGCTTCATCAATAACATCAATCGCTTTATCCGGCAAAAATCGGTCATTGATATAACGCTGAGATAATTCAACGGCTGCGCGTAATGCTGGCAAGGTATATTTGATGCCATGGTATTTTTCGAATCGCGTACGAAGTCCACGTAATATCGCAACAGCTTGTGGAACCGTCGGTTCGCCAATTTCCACTTTTTGGAAACGTCGTGCCAACGCATGATCTTTTTCAAAAATATTACGAAACTCAGAATACGTCGTTGCGCCAATACACTTCAAAGTACCATTAGATAACAATGGCTTTAATAAATTTGATGCGTCGAGTACACCACCCGATGCGGCACCCGCCCCTATTATGGTATGAATCTCATCTATAAATAATATAGACCCGTTTTGTTGTTGAAGTTCATTTAAAATAGCTTTGAATCTTTTTTCAAAGTCACCACGATATTTAGTACCGGCTAAAATAGCACCTAAATCCAACGAGTAAACCACACAAGACGAAATCGCCTCGGGCGCTTTGCCATTCACAATTAATTTTGCTAAGCCCTCAGCCAATGCGGTTTTACCGACACCCGCTTCTCCCACTAAGAGAGGATTATTTTTACGACGTCTACAGAGGGTTTGGATGATACGTTCTAATTCATCATCACGACCAATCAGTGGATCAATGGCACCCGCTAATGCTCGTGCATTTAAATTAATCGTATAAGCTTCCAGTAAATTATTCGGCAATGCTTCAGGAGACACGTCTTCTTCAAACGACGGCATAGAGATTTGACCGGGGAATTCGCTGTGTTTCACACGACTGATGCCGTGCGCAATATAATTGACGACATCTAATCGAGTAACATTTTGTTGACGAAGAAAAAATACGGCTTGGCTATCTTGTTCATTAAAAATGGCGACTAATACATTTGCACCATTGACTTCGGATTGACCGGCAGACTGCACATGAAAAATTGCGCGTTGCAACACGCGTTGAAATCCTAAGGACGGCTGCGTTTCATGATCATGACTGTCTTCATTAATTAATAATGTTGTCGACGCGATATAGGTCATTAAATCTGTACGCAATTGTTCAACGTCTGCGCCGCATCCATGCAAAATCGCAGATACTTGGGAATTATCCAACAACGCGAGCAGTAAATGCTCAACCGTCACCGATTCATGGTTCTGCTTACGCGCCTCATTGAATACGGTGTTTAACGTAATCTCCAGCTCTTTACTCAACATAAAGATACCCTCCCTAGTTCATCTCTAAATATTGGTCTTACACCTAAACTATAGCCCAAAAATCTACATGTGGGAGATTATAGCCTCGCCGAAACCAGAAGCCGTTACAAGGCGTGCGCCCGGCATCAAACGCTCAAAATCGTAGGTTACGGTCTTCGCCTCGATGGCTTTTGAGACCCCCTTGACAATCAAATCAGCCGCTTCCACCCATCCCATGTGCCGCAACATCATTTCTGCCGATAAAATCAAGGATCCTGGATTCACTTTGTTTTGACCGGCATATTTGGGTGCCGTTCCGTGAGTGGCTTCGAACATCGCGACACTGTCGCTCAAATTCGCACCGGGTGCAATACCAATTCCACCCACCTGAGCCGCCAACGCATCTGAAATATAATCGCCATTTAAATTTAACGTCGCAATTACACTGTATTCTTCTGGGCGTAATAATATTTGCTGAAGAAAAGCATCTGCAATCACATCTTTAATAATAATTTCTTGATTGGTTTTAGGATTTTTAAATTTGCACCACGGGCCATTATCGATCAAAGTAGCGCCGAATTTTTCACGTGCAACTTCATAACCCCATTCTTTAAACGCGCCTTCGGTAAATTTCATAATGTTGCCTTTATGCACCAACGTTACCGATGGCTTGTTATTATCAATGGCATATTGAATGGCTTTTATTACTAATCTCTGCGTGCCTTCTTTTGAGACTGGTTTAATACCAATACCACAATGTTCTGGGAATCGAATCTTTTTCACAGCCATTTGATTTCTCAAAAAATCTATTACTTTTTTAGCTTCTGGGGAATCTGCTTGCCATTCTATTCCCGCATAAATATCTTCAGAATTTTCACGGAATATCACCATGTCAGTTTTTTCAGGTTCTTTGACGGGGCTGGGTGTGCCTGGGTAATAACGCACGGGACGTAAACAAACATAAAGATCTAAATTTTGTCTTAACGCAACATTGAGGGATCGAATTCCACCACCGACGGGAGTGGTTAACGGACCCTTGATAGAAACAACATATTCTTTTACAGCCTTGAGGGTTTCATCGGGAAGCCAATTATCACCGCCCAATTTTTTCACCGCCTTTTCGCCGGCATAAATTTCTAACCACTCTATTTTTCTTTTTCCTGCATAGGCTTTTTGAACAGCGGCATCGACGACATGTTTCATGACGGGAGTAATATCAACGCCAATACCGTCACCTTCAATAAAAGGAATAATAGGATGTTCGGGAACATTAAGAGAAAAATCTTTGTTTACTGTAATTTTTTGGCCCGTCGTCATGATATTGCCCCTCATCGTAATATTGGTTAAACAACTATTGTATAGCCTCCAACGCCTCACGCAAATTTTTAACCGCAACAACCTCTAAACCCTCAAAACTCTTGCCCTTGGGCGCATTCGCAAACGGCACAATAGCCCTTTTGAATCCATGCTTCGCCGCCTCACGCAATCTTTCCTGACCAGACTGAACAGGCCTAATCTCGCCCGCCAATCCCACTTCACCAAAAACCATCAAGTCATTCGAAACTGCTTTATTTTTTAAGCTGGAATTTACGGCTAGTAATAGAGCCAAATCAGAGGCCGTTTCAGAAACTTTCATTCCCCCAACCACATTCACAAAAACATCCTGATCATGTACCGCAATATTTCCATGACGTTGCAATACTGCTAATAACATAATTAATCTGTTTTGATCTAAACCCTGCGCAATGCGTCTTGCAAATTGTCCATAGGATTGACTGACTAAAGCTTGAACTTCGACAAGCATAGGACGTGTTCCTTCCCACGTTGCCATGATGGTACTTCCCGGCACAGAAATATCATGACGTGATAAAAATATCGCTGACGGATTATTAATTTCTTTAAGGCCTTTATCTGTCATAGCAAACACGCCTAATTCGTTTACCGCACCAAATCTGTTTTTTATAGCGCGTATTACACGAAATCGACTGTCTTGATCGCCTTCGAAATACAAAACCGTATCGACCATATGCTCTAAAACTCTAGGTCCTGCAAGCGTGCCCTCTTTTGTCACATGTCCCACTAAAAATAGGGCTGTATTGGTTTGTTTGGCAAAACGCACTAATTGCGCCGCACCTTCTCTCACCTGCCCTACACTTCCCGGCGCAGATTGTAATAATTCGGTATAAATAGTTTGAATAGAATCTATGACCATAATATTAATTTTAGTATTCTTATTTTTTTGATTTTCAGCATCGCGAGTTAATTCCAGAATTTTCTCGACTTGTGTTTCAGCTAATAGATTTAATTTCTCAGCGTTTAATCCTAATCTTTTTGCTCTCAATACCACTTGTTGTAAAGATTCTTCACCCGTCACATATAAAACATTATGAGCTTGGCTTAAGTGACAAATGGCTTGTAATAATATGGTTGATTTTCCAATCCCCGGATCACCGCCAATTAATACAACCGAGCCCTCGACTAATCCGCCGCCTAAAACACGGTCTAATTCTGTTAATCCTGATTGATGACGATGACTATCTTTTAAAGTAATTTCATTGATAGCTTGGATATGACTTTTTTCTGCCGCATATCCGGTGAACCGGGAAGTCGTGGCCTGAGACGGCATTTCCTCGACGAGCGTATTCCAAGCCCCACAAGACCCGCAACTCCCCACCCATTTAGGATGAGACGCCCCACACTGGGTACAGGCGTAAAACGCCTTTTTTTTGGCTTTAGACGGGGTGATGGTGGTTGTCATGGCGGCTCCTTGAAACCTTAAAATATATGCTATACCTATTAAGAAGGCCAATTTAAATTGAGGGGATGGCGATGGACGAGAATGATAGCGGTAAAATAAACAAGCCTCCTACAATGAAATCTCCAAAGGAAATAGAAGAAGCGATCGCCGAGAGAATGAGATCTGCACCAAAAAAATCTGCACCTCTTCCACAGAAAAAAAGCGGAACCGCTACTGTTTATTACAGTGCTACAGGAGATGTTACTGGTGTGACATTTGAGGGTAAACACTATGAAAACACAAGCGCTATCCCCAACCGCCCCGATTTCGAAAACTCGCCTGCAGCACCGCGCAGTGATTTTTCAAAAACATTTCAAATAGAAAATATCGATCCGTCAAAATTATTACAAACACTTGAATCGAGAGCACAAGAAACGGCACGTGAGGCAATTGCGCAACAAAAAAAAGAACCACAACAAGCAGCCACACCCACTACTCCTCAGAGTACTGCTGCACCAACCCCACCACCGCTCGCTAATCCTGTAAAGAGAAATCGAGGATTGCCCGAAAAATTATCTGCAAAACCAACGTATGATCCCAGTCAACTTCCAAAACCACAACAACCTGTCGTACCCGAACCCGTAGTACAACAAAAAGTAGTAGAACAACCACAGCCTGCAGAGCCACAACCCGCCACACCCAAACAACCTAGCAGCGCAGCGGCTCACGCTGAACCCGCCGTCCCCGATAATAAATGCTATGACAGACTCGATGAAAAATGTGATGGCATCAATAAAGCATTCGCGGCAACGGAATCAACAAAAGATTCCACACTCGTCAAAGAAGGCGATGTTTATCATGTAAGAACTCCCTCGAAAGAGAGTGATGTTGTGGTAAACCCAGATGGCAGTATGCAAGGTGGATCGCATGGACTAAATAATAAAGAGGATCCTAAAGCGATCGCTGACAAAATCTCTGCAGAAATGGTCATTATGGCAAAAACACATCAAGAATCGGGAAGCAAAGAACCTTTTCATCTCAACATGGGAATAAACGAACCGCTTTCGGATGAACAAAGAATAAAAGCAAAACAAATAGAAAAATTAGTTCAACATAATCTCGAAAAAGAATTTGATACTGGAAATAAAAATGGCTTAGATAAAAGCCAATTTACGTTTGCGGGAAAACCCATTCCGCCACTTGCGCCTGCGCCCCCCGCCCAAAATCTCACCATAACCCCAAAAGGTAGCGCTACTCCAAAGAAAAACGCGCCACCACCATCTCCCCACCATTAATCTTTATAAAAAAATCCGTCGCTTAATATTTCCTTAAGGTTTCTCGTGTAGAGTAAGTCATAACAAATAACTATATGGGGGACATCACTATGGAAGAACAAGTCGTCACAAAACACACCCGTTCTGGACTCGAACTACAAAACAGAATGCTGTTCGATAGGCTCGATGCGCTTCTTAACGCAACTTCAAATGATCCTGATAGACAAAGCGTCATTGATGCGTTGATGGAAGCCATTTCTGAAAACACGCGTCAGATTGAAGCAATGCCAACACAAACCGATGAGACAAAACTGAGTGCTGATGACTTCATCCTTTTAGAAAATACAGTAACTGACGTGGAAGAAGACAGCGAAACTGAAAGGCTCATTAACAGTTTTGAAGACATTTCCGCTCATCCAGCGCAGCCAATTCCCACACCTGCTGTTGTTCAAGCTGTTGCACCTGCACCGGCTGAAAGCAATTCGCCTCCGAAAAAAGCATTTTTTGAAGGGCTGATCAGAAGAAACTCGGATGAAGAAAGGGCTGCAAAAAAAGAAGCAAAAGCTGCGCAAGAATACGCGAAGTTTCAAGCAAGCTTACGATCCGCTACCAGTAGTGCTGAGTTCGATCCAGAACTCCCAGGGAAGCAACCTAAGCTTAGCCTCATGAAAGTCAGCAAAAAATAGCCCTTAATGGGTCTATTTTTGAGCTTTTCATAGGCTATACTGTGTATAATGGCGTTATTGAATTTATTGACTTGAGGAGAAGACAATGGCTGGTTTTAAAATAACGTTTGGAGCTGCAGCTGTAGGCGCAGCACCCAACCCAAATGCCGCAACCATAGCAGGTAGAATACTTGATGTGAGCACTCCTGCTTTTAAAGCCAGAAAGGAAGCTTTCGAGCGTAGTATTGAGCCATTGGTACTAGATCCAAGTGGCACGTTTGCGTCTTATGCAACCCCGCCCGCAGGACCCGTGAGAATCAATTTCGCGACTGCCAATAGCGAAATGGAATGCATCATGCCAGACGGCACAAAAAGAAAAGACTGGGAAAAATACATAGCAATAATGTTAAATGCTTGCAAAAACTTTACCAGTGTTGATATTAACGCGCTACAACTTCCTGTTGCGCAGATAACTCCTCCCGCAGTTCCAGGTAACTTTGTCGTCGACTTAACCGCTAGATTTAATGCAGCACAAACTTCAGTTGCTGCACCTCTTCCCGCTCCGGTGATTGCCGCCTACTTCCGCCCTAGAATGTCGGGAACTGGTTTTCAAATTAGTAATGTCCTCGGAAATGTTGCATACCAAGATGCAATAAAAACAAAGCTAGCTCACGCCACCGGTGCTAGTGGGTATAAATATAGACCAGCTGATAATACAGTCGTCCCAGCCCTACCTAACCGATTGGTGAAAGCCGCTGTTGCAGGAAATCCAGAGCGTGTCGTTAGAATCGACGACCTCGGCGGATTTAGAGGGCCAGAAACTAAACTTTCCGGCGCAGGAGCTCCTCCTCTTGCAACACCCGCAGATCTTCAAAGAGAAGCCGACAAAATATATAAAGACATCATGGCAAGTGTAGCTTCCGTTGTCGCAATGGATGAACAAAGCAACGGATCAGTTCCTCCTGAGGATGCGCGTCCCTATAGCATTGGCACAATGGGTTCTCACAACGCTACGCCACCCGACAATACTACCGCTAAATTTAATGCTATTAGTGGGTTAGTTACTCCTAGATTAATAGAAGACATTCGTCTGCTTTACCCTAATCATACAGGTCTCTTCGTGATTGCTAATTATGAGAACGGAAGAAAAGGTCCTGAAACCACAATTCCAGGCCCCTCTCCTCGTCCATAAACAACACTCCCCCCGGCGAGGCATTACAACGCCTCGCCGTCTGCTATACTCTATTCTATATGGGTAATCGGGATATCTTTAAGGGAGAAAAGTTATGTCGCAAGAGATTGATGATGAAGAAGCAATTGCTGCAGAACCCTCCTCCGCTGGTGCCACCGCAACTGGCGCTGAACCCAAAGACGAATCCGCTGAAACGCATCCCACATACAACTGGTTTGGCGAGGAAGAAAACCAAGAATCACTAAAAAATAAAGGTTATAAGTTTGGACAAAACGAAAACGGTAATCCTGTTCTTACGACTCCCAGTGGCTCAGAAATTACAGTAAATAAAGACGGCACATATTCTGGAAGTACTATTGGATTTGATGAAATCGGAAAACAGGGAACACCTGAATACGACCAAAACGTTAAGAAGATGGCGCAAGAACTTCAAGATATTGCCAAAGCCCATGAAGATGGACCTAACTCAAAAGAACCATTAGACCTCAACGTTAATCTTAACGGCGATGAAAATCTTAGCGATGAACAAAAAGCGAATAATCAACAATTTATCAAAGACGTCAAAGCGGAGATGTCTAAAAATTTGACCCCAGAGCAAAGAGAAAATGTTACGTTTAACAAAGAAAAAATAGTGGCACCCGCACAAGACAAAACCGCGAGCCTCACTGCAACCGGACAAACACCCTCTGCCACTCCCGCACAAAGTACTACTGCTGCTCCTGCTGTTGCTGCTCCTGCCGCAGCTGCTCCTACTACTCCTGCAAAAAGTACTACTGCTGCGCCCGCTGCTTCTACACCCGCTGCCGCTGAACCAACCGCACAGTCACGATCTCAAGCACAACAAAAATTAGTCGCAAAAGCAAAGGGTTCATTGTCTAAAGCTTATGAGAGTAGAACTGAGGATCAAAAAGATGATAAACACACGCATATCTATAACAGTAGTGTTATAGGGATCACAGGAAAAACAAATAAAAATGCTGCTGAAACCGCCGCGGATCATCTTGTTGCCGTCGCACAAGCTCACCACGACTTAGGCGCAACAAATCCGCTCAATCTTGTTGCTAATCCTAAACAAACAAGAATGGGACCACTCGGCCCTGAAAGAGGCCCCATGCCCGATGGTCCTGAAAAGGAAAAATTCCTCGCTGACGTGAGAAAACATATCGACGAGAAGTTACCACCCAATCAAAGACATAATGTTTCAGTTAACGGAGAACCATTAGCACCTCAAGGAAACTACAAGCCGGTTGCAGCTATCGCACCTGATGTATCATCCAGAGACGTCAAAAAAGCTAAAGCATCAATGGATAAAGCCTATGAAGGAAGAGCTGAAGGCACTGAAAATGCGACGCTCACGCATGACTTCCCATCTACATTTAGTGCATCAAGTGCGACAAGCCGAAAGAACGCCGTTGAAGAAACGGGCAACCATTTTATTGCGATGGCAAAAGCGCACCAAGAATCAGGAAGAACAAATACACTCAATCTTGTTGCGGATCCCATGCAAAGAAAATCCGACGTTCAACTCGATCCTCAAACACTCGGTGTTGCAGACCTCGCTGTTGCTGCTGTTGATGCTGCTAAAAGAAAACCTTTGTCCGATGATGAAAAGGCTAAATTCGACGCTGACGTGAAAAAATATGTCGACGATAGACTTTCCCCCGATGAAAAGAAAAACGTTTCGATTAACGGACAACCTTTAGCCACTCCTCCCCAAACGGAAATGGGCGCAACGGCATCGGCTGCTGAAGCCGAGTCCGCTGAAGAAGAACATCCTACGTATACACACTTGGCAAAAGCAGAAAACCAAAAAGACATAAATAAAACATTAGAAGGTAGTGGCTACAAATTCGCCACCGACGAAGAAGGCAAAGTTAATTTCCATGGACCAGATGATGCAAAAATCTCAGTCAACAAAGATGGCTCCTATTCTGGAACGACAATTCCATTAGAAGAAATCAAACCTGATCATCCTCAATATCAAAAGAGCATTGATAAAATGGGGCAAGATCTCAAAGCCATTGTTAAAGCGCACGAAAATGGCCCAAACGCGGGAGAGCCGCTGAATCTCAGCATGGGTCTTTCTAAAGAAGAAATGGAAGCGAATCCCAAGTTTGTGGAAGACGTCCAAAAGTATTTAGATAAAAACTTGACCGAAGAACAGAAAAAAAATATTACGCTTGATGACAAAGAAATAAAGGCGCCTGCACAAGACAAAACCGCGAGCCTCACCGCAACTGGACAAACACCCTCTGCCACTTCCGCACAAAGTACCACCCCTACTCCTGCACAAAGTACTACTCCCACTCCTTCACCTCAATCCGGCGGTTCTGCAAAAGAAGCCGAAGAAACCATGACGTGCCAAGGATATTATGACAACAAGGATCGCTTCAGCCATGTTCATATTCCCTCTGGGCCTCAAGCCGGTTGGTACGAAAATAAAGCAGAAGTCGGCGATGCAAATATGCAAAAAATCAATGGAAAACCAGCCTGGCTTGATGACAAAGTTGAAACGGGTGAACTCCATAAGATGGAGGTTGAATATCCTAAAAACCAGCGCGAAGAATCTCTGACAAATCTGAGTGCAACTGCGTCACACACCAATCTAAAAAGAATGGAAGGGATGACGCCAGCTGCTCCAGGACAAGAAGCCGCTCAACTCAATATCCAAACAAACATTTCAGGTATTAATGCCAATCCCAATGAATTAACGACACGCGCTAACAAAGATATATCCGCTGATCTCCAAAACAATGAATCTAATTCACGATTTGGAAATCTTCATACACAGATCAGCAACGATGCAACCTTACGTGAGAGTATCGCCAAAGAAGGTGCGCAATCTAAAAATGGTGGTTTTTCTAACCTGACGCGAAATAAAGATGCGTCCGGCCAAGAGCATGCAACCCTAAGAAATACTGACAATGGACAGCATATCGACATCAAACAAGATGGAAGTATGAAAGGTTCACTGACGCCTCCCAGTAAGGCGCACAGCAATGAAGCAACCGCTGAACATCATGCCAATATTTTCAAAGGCATGATGGGTGCAATGGCCGCAATGGGGGGAGATAATCCGATCAACGCAGTATTCAGTCTTATGCAAGGAGGCAATCAACTCGGAGCAAATCACCCTGTTGCTAAGATGGTGATGGATATGCTGAAAGAACATTTAGACAAAAATCCTGCTCTCAAAGATATGACCAGCAATGTGAGTCTGAATGGTCAAAACGTCCATCATAATAAAGACGCTAAGCGCCCCGAGAAAAAGGTTCGCTTTGCTAATGATCACAAGGGTCATGATAAAGAAAATGCTCATCATACGCCCACTAAAACAGCACATGCCGCAAAACCGACGCCAGGCCATGGCAGCCATGGATCCAAAAAACCTGGGGACGAGACTCATCCCGACGTCCATCAAAGCCTCAAACCGAAAGGCCCCAAGGGTAAAAGCGGCGGCGGACCGGCTTAAACCGCCCTCCACCCCCTTAAAAATCCAATAAAAAGTGCCCTTTTACGCCCCAAACCCTCAATACCCTGCTATCCTTATTATATAGGCTTCAAGACTTAAGATTGCCTTAAGGATTGGGGTATAGAATGGGCGTGAAGACCATGTGTGGAGAAAGGTATGGAAGGATTTAGAAAAGAACTCAATATTGCTACTGCGCATGTTTATTATGATGGCGCGTCTCCCCTACAACCCATTTTTATCCGAATGCCTGATAGCACTCTTTACCATGTCGTTGATTCCACTTTAGAAAAAATAGATCCACTCGATGATGAGTTATTAGAAGCGTTCAAAAAAGTATCTTTCACTTCATATCATACAGAACACGCTATTTCACAAGACCAGGGTAGAGAACTTTTAGAAAGTGCAAAGAAATGCCTCCAGCAAGAACAAGAAGCATTGGAAACGTGGAAAGAATTAGACACCGGGAACAACAATGCACAAAAAAATACCGAAGAAGAATCTTCTACTGAAGAAGCATCCGGTGAGAAGGTGCCACTACTTTCTGGTGTAGCAGCACCAGTTGCAGAAAGCACAGAAGCACCCGCTGAAGAAGTTGATGAAACTTCTCCGCTCGCCGCTCGCAATCCACAAATTACAATTCGTTTTACACCAAAAAACAATTCCGAAATGCGTAAAGCTATTGTTGCAGCCAATCTTACTGGAACACTCCAACCTAGACATCAAAAAGTTATCGAAACAAATACGGAACGCCGCTGGTACATTTTTGAAACAGAACATAAAACAATTAAAATCATTCTTGATCACTCAAATGGCATTATGCGTTGGGTTGCACCTGAGAATGTAACAGATGCACAGATCAAAACTGCTTATACTGAAATGTTAAAACTGCGTGGACAATTAAAACTAGAGAACCCAAAAACGAGTTCAGCAAGATTTTCACTTGATCAGAAAGCTGTCATCCTCTTGACAAGAGATGAATACATTGCAGAATTGCGAAGAATTCAAAACGCACAACATGATCGCCTGCAAGACATTGAAGGTGTTCCTACAGAATCTTCCGCTCAAGCACAAACAACTAAACCCGGCTGGTTGGCACGCAATTTTCCACGCGTTGCCCGACTCTTTGGCGGCGCATCATCTCAAAGCGAAAAAAGTAAACAACCAACAGTATCCAGTAACACTACAGAAAAAACCCCTCTACTGAATGATGTCGATGGTCCTGACGATGATCTCGCGCTTAACAGATCTGCAACGACTAACCGACCCGTTATTCTCCCAACGAGAGTACATAGAGCACCCACTCCATTAGAAGGTAGCGATGAAGGCGAAGAAAGTGTGCAACAACCACCCTCACCAAAATTCACTTACGTAAAATCGACAGATATTCTTGATCCCCAATTCGCCAGAACAGATGAAAGTGTTGAAAACCAAGCTCCTCGCCCTCTCGCAACTACTGCAACCGTTTTTTATGACGACAACGATAAAAAAAACTGGGTATATGTTGAATTCGACGGGAACTTTTATGCGCCAGGCGATTTAGAACCCATCAAAGATTACCATGCGCTTAACATTTTTGATTTGAAGCAAAAAGAATTTAATTTCAAATTTCCGACATTTGGAAGCAAGGTACGTGCACTACATAAAGCCGCAGATGCTGAATATGCAAAAGCAACTACCGCTACGGTTTATTATAATTCAAAAACTTTCGCACCAACCATGATTGAATACCGCGAAAAGTATTATACGCCTGACGGAACAGAAGCAGGTGCTAATTTTGCAACGCATCTCACTCGAAACTCACAAACATTCCTCTTCGCTCAAGAACCAGGCTCAGATAATTTTGCAAGAAATCTTTCCGTAGCGGCAATAGCAAGAACACAGATTGACGAAAGAATGAAATATTCGCCCAGCGATGATATTTTTCATGAATTAGAAGCTGCCGAGATTGATTTTCTCGTAGAAGACAAAAACACTAAAAAACTCGTCGCCACCGACGCACCCTCACAAACTGTTTTTGCCGAAATACATTTCGTTCCTGAAAGAGAAATTTCTCCCAGTGAAGCGCAAGTCGCCGCCGCCGCACTTAAAGCAAAATTTCCTAATTTGCCTGAGTTACGTGATAGCACAATTCAATTTCACAGGCCGGGCGTAATAAGATTAAAACGTACTCCAGGCAAACCATTCTCCGAAAACTTAATTAACACTACGATAGACACAGTATTTGAACTTTCTCACGAATTAAAAATTGCACCAACAGGAATGAGGCTTAGCGAAAAATTATTATCATCCAGAAAATTAAGCAACAGTGCCGAAGCGAGATTCAAAACTCGCACGAGAGGTTTCCACAGAATCGAAGTCGGATTTACGGTAGAGTCTGATTCTTTTGAACCTGGCAGTCTATTTACACATCTCGGCAGAATTAAAAAACAGCTAGAAGCACTTGGTTTTGAGATACATCCTATTGCTCGGGGCGGCGGTCGAGAACCCACATGGCATCTCGCCAATCGTGATGATTACGATCCTCGCTCAACGTATGAATTGCAAGTGGTAAAAAGAAGGGGTAGCGATAACAAATATATACTCACCTGTATAGCACCTTCGCACGCAAAACTCGACAAACTCGACGCTGCAGTCAGCGCATCAATCATGCTGTGTTTAAATGTCGATGGCATTCAAGAAGATTCTCTTCGAATATCGGAAAAAACAGTTCAGACTTCGCCGCTTGATATCACTCCAGCTTCGTTCCGAGAAAGACGCGAAGAAATATTACATGCACAACAACTTGGATTTGCGATTGCATTCGAAAGACGCGTCCCCTCTGATCTCACTGAACAGGACAAACGAGAAATTGGCGAATTAGGTTTTCTCATATCCGAGCCAGATAAACACGGAAATTCTACTTTTACCAATAATGGCACAGTGATTACTGTCACTCGTAATGCAATAGAGTGTATCGTCCCTCGCGATGCGACAGACGATGATATTCGTGACGCATTAAAAGCAATGTCAATCGCGAGTTATAGTTTAGGCCATTCACCTAAATTACTTCTTGATCCCAATCTCAAACAACATGAAAAAGCAAAACTCAAAAGAATTTTTAAGGCTGCATCTGCTGAACACAAACCCGCTATAGAAATTGGCTACAGACTTAAAGCTGGCGAGGATCTTCCCTTTATCCTTTCTGCAGAAGATACAAATAATGGATTTTCAATTGGCAGCGGCATCATAAGATATACTGGCAAAAATTTAAGCGAAGAAGCGGCTATTCGTCGCATGTTGGAATTACGAAATGACGCCACGCTTGATCCGCATTCGTTAATATTAGTCGCAGATGAAAATGACGCTGCACGAACAGCACGTCTTCAAACTCACTTTAATCGTCATCGTGCAGAAATATTTCCTGTTACGGCGCAATGGATTGCACTCAGTTTTACAAATCAACCTGGCGTCACACTTACACAACCGATCACCGCTGATATAAACGCTGAAGCAGCGATAAAAATACTTCTTGGAGATGCAAAAGAAGCTAACGTTGATCCTGCTACGATACAATTAAATTCATCACCTGCATTTACTCGCGCAGAAAAAAGAGATATTAAAACTATTTATGACAGAGTACACAACGAAGCTTTTGCACCTTCGCGCGCATTCAGAACTGGCGTCACATTACCCCTGTATACAAATGGTATTGATATCGCTACTTTTGTAAATACTAACAGAGCCGACTTAACGCGATTTTTTGCACGTTTTGGTCATACCCTTAATGGACTCACGCTCACCAACCGTGCAAACGGAAATGTTCTGGATATTGATCCTGCAAATAACACTATCGCATTAAGACATGTAACCGGTGAAACAGATGACGCCAAACTCGAAAAAATTGAAGGCGCTCTTAACGCCATGTATGAATTTCAACGCGTACTGACACCTGACGCTGATCCTGCCAATGATATTAATGCCGTTTTAATAGAAACAACAAATGATCATAATTCACCCTTTCATGGAGATCACAGTGACGCTATAGAAACTACAGTGATTCGTGGTGACGGTGTCGAGGCCCCACTAGATATTGATGTACGCGATGAAGTTTTTGATAATGAATTAGAGCATCGAGTGCTCGTCATCCCCTTCGCAGGAAAAAATAATCCCATCGCCGCAAATCTCGCCGCCGGTTTACCTGTACCCGCATTACCCGTCTCAGATGATTATGAAATTGTTATTCATCCAAACAACACCATTGAATTAGTGCGTAAAACTAACCCCCTTCTTCATAGCCAAGAAATGGGAATTATCCAAGAAGGTATTGATGAAATATTAAGTATTTGTGAACAATTAAATTTGCAACCGCAAACTCCAATCATCAATCCAGCTCCAGCGCTGAATGATTACAGATCAGAAATTGAAGCGTATGTTGAGTCCGGCGTTAAAGCATTACCAAAATGGGTAGAACTCCGTTTTACAGGAAGCGGTTCTGCTAGTGCAGATCTCAAACTTGCTGCTTTTTATGCTCGCGCAGAAGTCATTGGATATCGAAGAATTGTGCAGGGAAATTCAACTTACTTTATCGATGGGAATAATACCTTTGAGGTTCATCGCAACGGAAATAATTTCCTCGTAAAATCTAAACTAAGTGATCCCGCTGCAGAAAATGACATTATAAAAGACATGTTATTAATAGCGCACGATGCAGAAGCCACACGCGAATCACTGAATTTCACTCCCGATCGAAATTTAATTCCAGCAGCAAGGGATAGAATTCAAGGAATTTACACCACAGTTCGCGATGAAATTTTCCCGCGCCCCTTCGAATTCGCGATTACCTTCGAACGTCGCGTCGCATACTCTTATTTACATGCCTATGAAATAACCGCACTTAGCAGGTTAGGATTTGCGGACTATTCTGATCCTGAAGACACGAGACAGTATGGTCATTACCGATTTGAAAATCGTGCGAGCGGAATTGTCATTACACTTGAAAATGGTGATCTAAATTGCACCATGCCGCGTCGTCCCATCACAGATCCAGCAGTCCCGGCTGCGATGAATAATGAAATCAATAACGCATTAGATGCCATGTTTATGATGGGATACAGCTTGGGACATAACTTAAAATTAAATCAAAATCAGGTTAATCCACTTTTTGACACTGCTGCAAATCCTGAAAAAGCAAATCTGAAAGCAAGATTCAATGCCGCAGTAATAAATACTCCTAGACCCAGAATATTTATCCAGTTCACCCCTAAAGCAGGTTTCACTCCCACTCCAGCTGAAATTGCGAACGCAAATGCTAGACTTGCACCTGAAGGAATTTCTTTCGACTATAATCCTGCTGGTCCTTCAGTCATACGGTATGAACTCAACCAGTTGAGTGAAAGTGATGCCATCAAACGCATGATCGAAATAAGCAATGTGTTTACAGATGATCCCAACTCACTTGTCGTCACATCTGATCACATGCGAAAAGATCGCATCGAACGTGAATTCAATAAACATCGCGCAGAAAGATATCCCTTCGCGTTTACGTTCAAAGGACAAACCGCAGCAGATATTGCTTTGATTCTTGGCGATGATGACAACCGTAACGCATTAAAAGAAAAGGCTCAAACCTGGGGTTTTAAACTTGAGAAAAAGGGAACTAAATATTACCTGCAAAATAAAAATAGCGTCATTGCACTAAATGATGTCGACGGCAAAATGATCTGCCGCATGAAAAACCCGCCCGCAACACAAGAACAGATTAACGAAGCGGTTAAAGCCATGATGGGCGTCGCAGCTCTTTTACACGTGAATCCCGCTCAACTTAATTTAGATCATCGACTACCCCCTGAATTGGTTGACGACACGCGTGACCATTTCACTAAAATGCGTGATCAATTTTTCCCGTCAAAAACAAAAGTGGATATACGCCCTACTGATCCGGTATTGAATTTGTATACCAGACTCGATGCAAATCTAGAAGAATTAAATCGACGCTTAAGACCGTTATTCTTTAAATTGAAAAAAGTAGGCGGCCTGTATTTACTGGAGGGAGAAGGTGACGATTCCACAAAAGGTATCACCTTAGGTATTGGCGATGACGGTGTGGTATATCTTTATGACATCAAAGCACAAAAAAGTCATATACAAGAAAACAAAATCAACTTTGCCATTGAAGCTGCGATGACGATGTTCAAGCATCTCGAAATCCCGGCAAATAAATTCAATGCAAAAGTCACGGGGCTCGAAGAAAAACACCAAAAGAGACTGCAAAGCGAACTCTCACCCAACGCTATGCTTTATCTCTCTACTAATCAAAACAGGGGCGAAACTCATGTGGAGTATGTTCGCATCAACGATCGTTGGTTTAGAAATCTTTCGCCAAATGATTCATTCTTTTCATATTCAGTTCAATTGGAAGAAATGGATAACTTACCTCCTGCAGACGTATTAGCCAAATGCCGCAAGAAAAAATGTTATTTAAATCCCAATCACCAAGGAAGTGATCTTAATAACAGTGTTGAGGACACATTAAAACAAGGCATGTCTTTTGCACTGCATTCAACATATTCAAACAACGGTCGTTTCATACGTCAATGCATTGAAGAAAGAGGTGTGCGCGAAGCCATTAATGCCGCGCAAGCCAAAGATCCTGATACTGGATTTAAAATTCAACCTGATGGTTACCATTTGGTTAATGAGCACTCTAAAGTAAAAATTAAACGCAATGCAGATGGCAGTCGACAATCCAATTTGATTGGGGGTTATACGAAAGACCAAGTTTCTGACGTCGCCAAAGAATTACTCAACATGATTGAAGCACAAATGCGAGAAGATGCGGTATTAATGGAAAAAGTTGGTGCACAAGCTTTTCCCAAGGAAATCGTCTATCGAGTGACTGCCGAAAGTAAAGCGCATACCGTTGAAGACATGAAAATCATTAGAGCCGCCATCGAACACGTTCGCACTGATTTTGAAACACTTAAAGCGAAATATCCTGCACTGCAAGGCAAATGTCGATTAGAAAACAAAGCCGCTTTCGTTCAAAATACAGAGCCCGTTATTGCGTTGGGCGCTGCAAAGAAACGAAAGCGTGATGATGCGGATGCGCCGATAGAGCCGGGAATAGGCGGTGCAGTGAGACCGAGAAACGGCGCGAAATAATATAGGGGCGTGATAAATCTCGCCCTTACTCCATTTCTTTAAAATGCTTACGACACACCGCGATATAACGCTCATTACCACCAATCACAACCTGTTCGCCCTCTTTCACTTTTTTACCGTGTTCATCGGTGCGGATATTCATTGTCGCTTTGCGCCCACAATGACAAATCGTTTTAATTTCAACCAAATCTTCCGCCCACGCCAACAAAGGATGACTACCCTCAAACGTATTGCCCTGAAAATCTGTGCGTAATCCATACGCTAAAACAGGAATATTTAAACGGTCAACCACATCCGTTAATTGCCACGCTTGATCTTTCGTCACAAATTGCGCTTCATCCAAAAATACGCACTTAATATCCGGATGTTTTTTAACGATTTCAAATAAATTATCGTCTTTATCAAACGTCACCGCTTCATCAGACAACCCAATGCGCGACGCAATTTTTCCCTTACCATAACGATCATCAATCGCCGGAACGAGTAATAATGTTTTCATTCCTCGTTCACGGTAGTTATAACTGGATTGCAAAAGATTGGTACTTTTTCCGGCATTCATTGCAGAATAATAAAAGTGAAGTTTGGCCATGTTGTCTATCCTTCGTTTTGAACAATAATTTGGAAATCTTTCACCATCGATTCAGGATGATGCGGTGCAGGAAAAAGAGCCGCGAGTTTACCCGACGGATCAATTAATAAAATCGCTGTCGGATGTTTTGCAGGAAGTTCTTGTGAAAGCAACGCGATTTGTTTTGGATCACCTGTAATACCAATAAAATTCGGATTAAAGCTTGTCGCAAATTTATCAATTCTTTCTAAAGAATCATTCGCTAAATCGGTTGAGATAAAGGCAATCTGAGGAACAGGTGTTTGTTTAGTGGTTTGTATCATCTGCGTCATTTTATTTAACGCATTCATGGTTTCAGTCAATTCGGGTGTTGCATGTGTCGCTGAACCAAATAATACAAACGTCCAATTTGCCCATAACGCACTATTCGTAAAGGGTTTGCCGTTTGTCTCTAACAATGAAAATCGTGCGATTTCTTTTGGCGGACTGATGACAAATACATTCAATCCTCCGGGTGTCCCACGTTGAGGCGTGTGATGCCACAGTTTCATGCCGATGACTAATGCGATCACAGCGACGGCGGCGATGACGACGTTTAATTTGGTACTCATGTGAGGCTCCCTAGATAGTAAATTGGATTCTATATAAGATCAGGGCTTTAGGAAACTATATGATCATCTCTCTTGTTGCGGCCATGACACCTCAGCGCGTCATTGGAAAAAACAATCAATTACCCTGGCCAACAATGCCTGCCGATATGGCACATTTCAAAAAAATTACATTAGGTAAACCCATTCTTATGGGACGAAAAACGTATCAATCCATTGGACGTCTTTTACCGGGTCGAAAAAATATTATTATTACGCGTGATAAAAATTTTAACGTCGACGGCGCAGAAATTTTTTATGATGTTAATACGGCATTAAAAAGCGTAGAAAATTATTCTGAGGTTTGTGTCATTGGCGGTGGTGAAATTTATTCTGCCGTACTTCCACAGGCGGATATTTTATATTTAAGTTATATTTATGCCGATATTTCAGGCGATAGTTTTTTTCCGGAATTTGACGAAAAATTATTTAAAGAAATTTCGCGAGAAGATCATAAAGCGGATGAAAATAATCCGTATGATTATAGTTTTGTGACGTTGAAAAGAATTTAACGCCCACACCCCCGCTGCCGCGCGCCCCTCTCCCAAGAGGAAGAGGGGCTAAGTATTTTTTTAATGTTATCGTTTAAATTTAGTTTTTAAATAGTATTTAAAAAATTTTGTATTACCACCTTTGATAATCGTTACAACAAAGAATAGTGCCTAGCCCCTCTTCCTCTTGGGAGAGGGACGCGCGGCAGCGAGGGTGTGGGCTATTAAGAGTTAAACTCCACCACAAAAAACATTTCTTTTGGATCGTCTTTCGTATCCCATGGTCGGGCATAAATTAATTTGACCATTGTCTGCTTAGTCGAATTTTGAAACGCCTCCGGCTTTGCGGTAAAAACCCAAACGGTTTCTCCACCGGCGCCGATCAATTTAGATTTTGCGGGTATATTTTTTTCGCTTTTTAAATCCAATAACGCATGATCATAGTTAACCGTCCATTGATAACCTGTCGACCCATTCGATGGTTCTGTAATTCGAAATTCTGGAGATTGTTTTGTAACATGAATAGTAGAGGCTTCTGCAAATGTTAAAGCAGGCAATATCAACACAACTATAAAAACCAATAATTTTTTCAACATGTCATCGCTCCAATTGATAAGGCACATCCACAAACACACGCGTACCGCCTTTGTGTTTTCGATTAAACATGAGAGACGCTTTTAAAAATAAACTGCGTTGATTATGCAACATATCGTGCCACCACTTCGTCGGAATCGCTTGCGGAAATACCAGCATACACAACCCCCGCTCCGGATCACGATTATCTTGTGAGCGAATGAAATTCTTAAGCGGATCAATCGCTGCACGGTACGGAGACTCTAGCACCACCAGAGGAACTTTGATGTCTAATAATTTCCATTCGGCTTCTAACATTTTTGTTTGCGACGCATCCAATGCAACCACTACCGCCGTCACATCATCTGATACGCCCTGCGCAAAATTCAACGCCGTCAACGTTCCGCGATGAATGCGAGAAACCGGCAAAATCACTTTCGGTTTAATACCCGAAATTTTAGCGAGATACTCATTCGCTTCAGCCGTCGTCATCGATAATTCACGATCAACATCAATGTAATGATGATGAACTTTATAAAATCCCATTAATAATATGGGCACACATAAAACCACTAACCATGCGCCTTCAATAAATTTGCTTTCGATAATAACCGCTAACGCAACCGTAGTCGCAACAAACCCCAATCCATTAATAAATGCCTTGAATCTCCAACGTATCGTTTTCTTTTTAAACCAATGACTGACCATACCCAATTGCGACAAACTAAATGCACTGAACACACCGACGGCATACAAAGGAATCAACAAATGTGTTTTGCCATGAAAAATCGTAATTAATAATGCAGAAACCAGCGCTAATACCACAATGCCATTGGAAAAAGATAATCGATCTCCCAAGCTGGTGAGTTGCTTGGGTAAATATTTTTGTTCGGCCAAAATCGACGCGAGTCGCGGAAATCCTGCAAAAGACGTATTCGCCGCTAATAATAAAATCGCCATGGTTGAAAATTGAAGTGCATAATACAAGAAACCATTGCCATATATATGATGCGCTATCTGCGACAAAATGCTTTCTTGTTCGAGCGGCATTAACATTAAATGATCCGCTAAATACGTCACACCAAAGAACATCAGAATTAATAATCCCGCTAACATTACTAAGGTAAAAGCGGCATTACGAGATTCAGGCTTTTCAAATACCGGCACGCCATTCGCGACACATTCAATTCCCGTCATTGCTGTACAGCCTGCGGAAAACGCACGCAAAATTAAAATGATGGCGACGGGTTGAACCAGTTCTGATATTTGACGCGTATGGCTATGAATATGGTGCGTCGGAATAATGCCGTAATAAATGTCATACGACCCCATTCCCACCAAAAGTAGTACCAAAAATATAAACGCATAGGTCGGAAAAGCAAACGCAGTAGCAGATTCACGCACGCCACGTAAATTCATGACGGCAATAAAGGCCACTGAAATCAGCGAAAGCCCCACTTCGTGTTCATAGAGAATCGGAAACGCAGACACTACCGCGTGAATACCTGCCGTCACACTCACCGCAACCGTCAGCACATAATCAATTAAAAGCGCAGCCGCCGCGATCAATCCTGCCGCCTCCCCTAAATTTTCTCGCGCAACGGTGAATGCACCGCCGCCATTGGGATAGGCAAAAATGGTTTGTCGATAAGAAATGGCCAAGATGGCTATCAGTAAACAAATCGCCACGGCAATGGGTAAAGCTAGCCCTAATGCCATCACACCGGCCAAGACTAAGACATGTAAAATTTCTTCTGTCGCATAAGCCACTGACGATAAGGCATCAGACGAAAAGACAGGCAGGGCTTTGAATTTAGCGAGACGTTGTTCGCCGTGCGTTTCGCTTGAGAGAGGCTTACCAAATAATAAGTTAATGATGTCCATGGGTCGCAAGGATACTATATATATAGCTATAATGGAAAATCGGGGAATCCATGAAAAATACAACCGGCAGCGAACTTAGCCTGTACCTCAGCCAACATGCTGAGGGCTTGTCTACGCCCCTGATTATTATCACCCCTGATTCTTGGACCAACATACGGCTCACACAGGAAATCGGCTTTTTCAATCCTGCCCTACCCATCTTTACGTTCCCGGATTGGGAAACACTGCCCTATGATAATTTCTCACCCCATCAAGATATTATTTCAGAAAGATTAAGAACGCTTTCAAAACTTCCCCATTTATCCAACGGAATAGTATTGGTTTCTATTAACAGCTTGATGCAAAAACTACCTCCCAAAGCATTTATTGATACTCATGCTTTTATTGTAAAAATACGGGATAAAATAAATTTAGATAATCTTAAAAACAGATTTGTATTATCAGGCTACCAATCCGTCTCGCAAGTATTAGCGCCTGGCGAATTTGCCGTTCGAGGATCGTTATTTGATATTTTCCCCATGGGCAGTGAAACACCCTATAGAATAGATTTATTTGATAATGAAATTGAGAGCATTCGAACGTTTGATCCCGAATCTCAGCGAACTAAAGATAAGATTGACAGCATTGATTTATTACCCGCGCGTGAATTTCCCTTCGACACTCAAGCCATAGATTTGTTTAGACAACAATGGCGGGAAAATTTCGACGGTAATCCTAGTGGCTGTGCTATCTATGAGACTATTTCTCAAGGTAGCGTGCCTTTAGGCATAGAATATTATTTACCCCTATTCTTTAAAGAAGTGTCTAGTTTACTGGATTACTTTCCCAAAAATATTTCTCTTATACAATTAGATGGCGTGACAAAAGCGGCAGAGAAATTTCAGCAAGAAATTAATACGCGTCATGAGCAATTACGACATGACCGCATGCGGCCAATTTTAATACCTCAAAAATTATTTATTTCACCGACTGAAATATTTACGACCCTGAAAAATTATAGTGTTGAGAAGATTCAATCTGAAAAATATGTTTCGCCAGATATATTAGTTGATCACAAAGCCTCTCAGCCCCTGGAGAAATTAAAAAGTTTTCTTGAAAATCATAATCAATCACGAATCTTATTTTGCGCCGAAAGCGCCGGTCGACGCGAAGCCCTCTTAAGTTTATTTAGATCTCATGGAATTAATCCTGCTATAAGCAATACCTGGCAAGAGTTCTTACAGAGTACCGACAAATTAGTATTAACCATTGCTCCGCTCGAACAGGGCTTATTATTAGAAAATAAAAATATTATTTTAATTCCTGAAAGCGCTTTACTTGGCGAACAAATCATTCAATCGCGTCGAAAAAAATCTAAGACGGGCGATATGGATAGTATCGTTAAGAATTTAGCCGAGCTCAATATTGGCGCACCCGTCGTTCATGTTGAACATGGTGTTGGTAGATATTTAGGTTTACAAACGCTGGAAATCAATAATTCTGTGGGAGAATATTTATTATTAGAATATGCCCATGACGCCAAATTATATATTCCCGTTTCTTCTTTGCATCTTATTCATAGATATTCAGGCTTAGACGCAGATCATGCGCCACTGCATAAATTAGGCTCCGATCAATGGGACAAAGCGAAAAAACGCGCGGCGGAAAAAATCCGTGATGTTGCGGCAGAGCTTCTCGCCATTCATGCGCAGCGCGAATTACGAAAAGGCTTTGCGTATACCATAGATACTAATTATCAATTATTTGCGAGCCAATTTCCGTTTGAAGAAACACCGGATCAATTACAAGCCATAAATGATGTTATAAAAGACATGAATAATCCCAAGAGTATGGATAGATTAATTTGCGGCGACGTGGGATTTGGCAAAACTGAAGTCGCCATGCGCGCTGCGTTTATAGCCGTGCAAGCAGGTCACCAAGTATGCGTTCTTGTGCCAACAACATTATTAGCGCAACAACATTATCAAAATTTCGCGGACAGATTTGCTGACTGGCCGATTAAAATAGAAATGGTGTCGCGCTTTAAGACTTCACAAGAACAAACAAAAATTCTAGCTGAATTAGAAAATGGCAAAGTGGATATTATTATTGGCACGCACAAATTACTTCAACCCGATATTAAATTCAAACACTTGGGCTTGGTTATAATAGATGAAGAGCATCGATTTGGCGTGCGTCAAAAAGAAAAATTAAAAAGCTTGCGTGCAGAAGTGGATATTTTAACGCTCACTGCAACACCCATTCCAAGAACGTTAAATATGGCCATGTCAGGCATGAGGGATTTATCTATTATTGGCACTCCTCCCCTTCGCCGTTTATCCATCAAAACATTTGTACATGTCCATGATAAAAGCTTAATTCGCGAGTCTATTTTGCGTGAAATTATGCGTGGCGGCCAAGTCTTTTATTTACATAATGATGTTGAAAGCATGATACCCACAGCAGAACGATTACGTGAATTAATTCCAGAGGCCAGAATTGCAATAGCTCATGGTCAAATGCGTGAACGTGAATTAGAAATTATCATGCGTGAATTTTATCACCAACATTATAATGTTTTAATTTGTACAACTATTATTGAAACCGGCATCGATATTCCGTCTGCGAATACGATTATTATTGAGCGGGCAGATAAATTTGGTTTGGCGCAATTACATCAATTACGCGGACGCGTTGGTCGATCGCATCATCAAGCCTATGCTTTTTTACTCACCCCTCCACATCAAAAAATTACGCCGGATGCTGAAAAAAGATTAGAGGCTATTTCTAGACTCGAAGATTTAGGTGTGGGTTTTGCTCTCGCTACGCATGATTTAGAAATTCGCGGCGCGGGTGAATTATTAGGCGAATCCCAAAGTGGAGAAATGCACGAAATTGGATTTAGTTTATACATGGAATTATTAGAACGGGCCATGAAATCTGGAATTCCTGAACAAATCAAATCAGACATAGATTTACAAATACCTGCTTTTATTACCGAAGATTATGTGCCCGATGTTCATGCCAGGTTAGTGTTATACAAGAGAATTTCTAGTTGCAAAGATCAGCATAAACTAGACGAGCTTCAAGTTGAATTTATTGATAGATTTGGTTTGCTTCCCGAGCCAACTAAAAACTTATTTGCTGTAACCGCACTCAAATTAAAATCTGAACACTTGGGCATTAAGAAAATTACGGCTAATATCAAGTCTACGCGTATAGAATTTTCAGAAAAGCCGAATATAGACTCTTTAAAAATCATTAAACTTATTCAAACCAAACCGTTATTATATAAACTAGATGGCCCGCATGGGTTGAAGATACTGCAGAAAGAAAGTGTTCAGGGTATAGAAATGTTATTTGGATTGTTATCGTAAAATTGACAAGGAGATTGTTATGACCACGGAAGTAGACTACCTCGAAAAACCCGTCGATATCAAAGTATTACTCGAAAAAATTAAAAATTTAACGCCTGAAAAATTGCCTCTGGTATTAGTCGCAGAAGATGATGATTTGTCTCGCGGTTTATTAGTTCAAGCAATTCTGCGTAATGGCTGGAAGTCTACCGAGGCATCAAATGGCAAAGAAGTCATTACCCTACTCACCGCCATGAAACCCGATGTTATTTTATTAGATCTCATGATGCCAGAAATGGATGGATTTCAAGTCATTGAAGAAATTCAAAAACACGAAAAATGGCGACATATTCCTATTATAGTCATTACCGCAAAAGATTTAACGCATGACGAAAAGACTTTATTAAATAAATACAGCAAAAGTCTTTTTCTAAAAAGTGATTACTCACCACGCAATTTAATTCAATCAGTGATTGAGCGGATTAAAAAGGAAAATAATTCCTAAAATCTTGGGCTTAATGACGGCGGCATCAATTTTTCCAAGGTCACTTGTAATTCTTGGAATTTTTCTTTGTTATAAGCTCTATTTAATTCGACGCCGGCTTTCAAAACAGCCTGAATATCTGTTTGAAAGACATCCTCCACAATAAAGGGAAATTTGTGGCGCCATGCATCAAAGGCCGCAGACACATCTTCTTCATGCTTGGTAACATTACGCATATATTTGCGGCAGCGATGTAAAAAATTTACCAGTGACAATAACGATTTATCCGGATTTTCTTTGGCAATTTCTTTAAATTTTGGACATAACTCATAAATTCTTGCGCAAACTTCACCCACAATGGACAAGGTCATTTGGCACGCCGCAAGATAATCCGAATCATACAATTTTGTCGCCATACCCATTTTTTCACCGATATCGTGAAGTCGTGATAAATAACCACACATGGTTTGAAAATCATTGATTAACTCGGGAATCGTTCGAGGTAAATTTATCCAGTTCTCTGTCTTGGCTCGCATAGCTTGATAAAAAGGTTTCTCACACACTAACGCAGGTGTTTTTGCATCCATCTCTCGATTGACATAACACTTCTGAACAAATTTTAATAAGTTGGCATGCCCAAATTTTTCTACCACAAAATAATTGTGCATTAACATGTTACACGTATCATCTAAAAACTGACCATAGGACGCTTCACAGAAAGGTGCTTTGACAGGATATCTCCCACGTTCTCGATACGCCGCCAATAAAAAACGATGTAATCGAAGCAAATGGCAATGCATCGCTAATCGTTCTAAAAAGAGATGCTCATCAAATACTGTGGGTTTATTTACCAAAGGTCTCAAACAATCGACGCGATTCGACAAATTAAATTCCACGAATCCATCTTTCATGACCGGAACACCTTCTTCTCTTTTTGGTTTCTGTTTCTTTTTCTTAGTTTTTTGACGCGTCGGCTGATAATCTGATTCTAAGTTTTTTTTCACAAACGGTTCTGCAGGAACCTCCGCGTGTGATTCTGCAGAAACCTCCGCGTGAAATTTTCCTGCACTTTGACTGAGCAATGAGCTTGTTTTTGGAGAAACGGCTTTTGCTTTTTCTTCGGCTTTTTCTGACGACGTGCTTGAACTGTCCTGCTCAGGTTCATCCATAGCCTCTTCATCCGGACGCGCATTATTGTCATTGTTATTATTATTGTTGTTGTCATTTGGTACAGCCCTAACGATTCCTAATTTATCCTCCATTTCTTGATAGCGTGCTTTTAATGCTCTTAATAAAACAGGATAGTCACACTCAGACGTGACTTCTAAGGCTTCCAATTCTTGCACACAACCCTCAAGTAAAACCGCCTCTTCCAACGCGTAACGCGCTCCAACCGCATCAGAATATTTCCCCGTGAATGTTCCGCACAATTCAATCAAGCTAAAACAAGCTGTTTTAAATGCATAACAGGTATCCATTTGTCCTTGTAGGCTTTGATCCATCTCCTCTTTCTTTTTCCAGTTTATTTCCATTTCGGAAAGCGCTGCGCGTTTCGCATTTAATTTTGCGAGCTCCCCTTCAACGAATTCTAATTTTTTCTCAACTGCAGTTCTGATCTTCGTAATTTTTCTAGCACGATCTTTTAACGGTTGTTCCAATTTATAGTGATTAATGTCATAAGCTTTTTGAGCGTCTTCCCTTTTTTGCATGGCTTCTACTTGCTTTGCTACTTCAACACGTTTTGCTTTCGCTTCGCGTTTAGCTGCTTTTGCTGCTTTTGCTGCTTTTTCTTGTTTCTCTTTTTCGGCTTGTTCATAAGTGCTAACCATGACTTCAAGTGCAGCAATATCCACCAACAATGTCGGCAAAACATTTTCAAGTTCGCTGGCTTTTTCGAATAGATATTCCTGATCGACAACGACACGGCATTTTTGAATCAAGGGTTCCCATGTCGCAAACGTTTCTGCGTCCACGTCAGCTTTTCGATTTTCTATCGTGAGAAGATTTTGTTTTATCTCTTTGAGTTTTTTGAGATTTTGCTCATAGTTTATTTGTTCCGGTGTTTTCTGGGGACGCGTTACTTTTTCAGTTTTTTTAACTTCATTCAATTCCGGCGCAACCGGAACTGGAGCAGGAATACGTCTGCGTCGTCTCAAAAATAAATCGTACGTAAACAACGAAAACGTCATCAGAATGGCGAGCGAATAAAAAATTGGCCAAAAAAATCTTCCTGTATCGAGATTCGTTGTTTTCTTCAGAAACCGACGAACAGGAAGTTGAATCCATTTATTTAAAAATACATACGCCGAATATCCAACACCCGGCTCTAGACTCTTCACCCATTTCTGCGTTTCTTCTTTTTGTTGTGGCGTTAGCGCTTGATAATTCGCTTGTCTTACAAGTAGACGGGCAAAAGGAAGATCATTATATTCAATGTATTCACTAAGACCATAAACACTGGATAATGCCAATGAACTTTCGACTCTTCCTTTCGCTGCCAACTCATGATGCAATGCAATTAATTCATCATTGGTAGTAGAACCCCTACGTCTTTCAAATTGCTCATCCAGTAATTTCTTGGCTTCTTCTGTAGGTGGAATAGACGGAATTTGTAAACCCTTTTTGGCTAACGCTTCACGGTTCGGTAATTGTTTCCAACGGTCAATCACACCCACAGATGCAGATGGTGCGTATCGATGCGCACGCTGCAGTATTTCAAACCATTTTAAATAGTGATCATAATGTTCGGGATTAAATTGATCCCAGTCTTCAACCATTTCTTGCGCTTTGGAATATTCTCTCTCCAAGATAGAGGAAACGGCTTTAACAAGATAACCATAATTTTCGTCAGTTGGGTTGAGTCTCACTAATTGCAATGCAAGTGCTGCGGCATTACCAAATTTATTCTCACGACTCGCTGCGTGACTCATATATTGTAAAGCAAGCTGAATTCCCTGATGGGCGTAATCACGAACGGTAACGATATCTTTTGCAGGATCCTGCATCTTTAACGCTGCAGTTAATCTCAGCGCATCTTCAGGCGGTAACGCACGTAAAGATTTCAATTCGAGATTCACCCCTAATTCATCTGCAAATTTTTTTTCCATGCCTTTTTTAGTTTGCCTGGATAATACCCAATCGAGATCGCGCTGAACTTGAGAAGTCTTTTCTTTGGCAGGATGGCTAGATGTTGTAACGGTTTGTGTGTGTTTAACCAGCTTAATCGTGGGGCCGTCTGCCGCAATGGCAATACCCGGAAATTCTTCCCATGTTGCCACAGTATTCGGTCGTAACTGACGCACGGCCTTCGGCGCTTTTGAAATGATTCTTGTTTTTGTTTCCCAATCAGACACCTCGTGTCCACTATCCGTCTGCTTAAAATATTCAACCAAGAAAACAATTTCTGCGAGTTTATCCACTTCTTGTTCGAGTCGAAGATACTGTTCAGGACTGATGCTATTTCTATTGGTTTTGAGCCAAGTAATAATTTGCCTGATTCGTTGTACTGTAAGTTCCACTGTCACGAGAAGCAAACGTGGATTTTCAGGATTCTGTAAAGCTGCTTCGAGATTCCCAATCAATTGTAATACGAGGGGATTCGTCGTTTCATCCACTATAACGACGAGATGATCCGCAACGCCTTTTGTTGAATCCTGATTGAACGCAATCAGAGAATCTCTAAAGGAAGAGAGTTGCTGATGTAATTGTGCGAGCGGTTGTGCCTGATTTAATTTTTTACGCGCTTTGTTAATGTTATCCTGACATATTTTCGTGAGATCATTTATGCGAACGATTGTCTTTTCCCATACTGTTCTTAATGGCGTAGGACCACTACTCACCGTAGGCAGTAAAGCATCAGGAATAGTTTCTTTTACCGCATCTATTTTTCTGATGACATCAATATTTTTTTGAATAAGGGTAAGTTCTTCTATAGTAAGTTTAGCGCCACCCTCAACGACTTTTTTTTCTAACGATTCATAATATTTTATCGCGGTTGCAAAAAATTGATGATCGTTTTTAGGATCGGCTAAATTTTGCAATTTGCATTGAGCCATGAATGCGAGGGCTTGTGCATAATCACCCTGCTTCAGTGCCAAAATTGCCAACAGATAAGACGCTTGAGGCCGTTGATTTTGTCCTGCTTCGCGCACCAGCATTTCAGGAATATCCAGATCAGAACGACTCTGTATAAATTCATCTACTTTTTTCCAATCAATTCCATTCGATGTCATTGTTGCATCAATCACACGCAAGAAAGCGAGAATCACATCTGGGGGATTGCCTCTTCTTATAGTCGCCGGGTTGTCAGCAAATCCTGCACTCTTCGAGGGAAGCAGTGCTACAAATTCGTTTCTGATTTCAAGTAATGCCTGAGGAACGACAGGTTGTTCAAGTACACGACTTTTTTCTGTTGGTTTTTTTTCTTTTGGTTTTTTCTCAACTTCAATCGCAATCTCTTGCTCAAACACAGGTGGAATTGCAGGGACTAACGGCGCTCTCGCACTTGCATGACCTACTGCATTACTACCCTCAGAAGTATTACTGCTTCTTGGGATAAACGCTTGCGCAGCAGCCGCATTCACTGTCGATAAAAAAAGTATCGCTGTAGTACCTGCAGAAGATAGGCTCGGCCAACGCCAATTTTGAGAAAAACCCGTAATCGTTTTATTTTCTGAATTATTATTTTTGCTATAAATACTCTCGACGGCTTGGAGATAAGCCTCTGCAGATTTCTGAATAATCTCGTGAGAGTGATAATAGGCTGTAAGTTTACCTTCTGCTTTTTGATAAGCATTCTGCAATTCTGTATCGTAATAGCCATATTCATCATAGACAAATTTTGCGTAAAACCATTGGCTATATAATGCTTTAAATTCAGGGGTTTGAAATTCAGAGCGACTCGATAAAAAATCCAACAGGTCGCTGGGAATAGCTATGCGGATAGATCGAGGAGGAACTAATGACAAGACTGCTTTTTCAATCTGCTCTCTGACAAGCTGGTTTTGTAACGCGACAATTTCATGACTCATTATTTGCCCCATCTTCTGGATATTTGTAGGGGGATATTATACGGGAGAAAGCTTAAGGAAATCTTAAGGGATAGGGGCTTTCTTAAACTTCTAAAATCATAGTAGCCCGGATGGAGCGCGAAGCGCGGAACCCGGGGAACACAAAATCTATTATTTTCCCGGATTCCGCTAAAGCTCCATCCGGGCTACATTTACTTCCTAGGACGCAGTGACTCACTCACCTGAACTGTACGACCCGGATCATAGGTAACAGATTAAACCGGGATCATCGGTAACACTTTTTAGCTGTTTAGGGTCTAATAATTTTATCTTCTCTGATATCTATTAGACCCAGTTTTAGTTTGGCAAAGTACACAAGTACTTTGCC
>DASZBR010000021.1:0-69487 GCA_035943935.1 Gammaproteobacteria bacterium | reverse complement strand
ATTAAAGCGTTTTGGAAATCAACTTCAACAGCTATTTAAATCCCCCCCTCATCCGCCCTTCGGGCACCTTCTCCCTCCGGGAGAAGCGAAAACATATGAAAAAATTCACTTTTTGTCCTGTACCTTAAGGTTTTCTTAAGGACATGACCTTTTTGCACAGAAAGTTAAAACGGCTGAGAACGAGGTAAATCGCGGGTTTAGCCACCCGGACGAACAGATAACGTCGATTCCGACGATACCGCTGGGCCTACAGGCGCAGCGTTTGTTTCCGCTGAAGCACGAATCGACGCAATTTTGCTGACAATCCAGCCTAATACCGTTCCGAGTACTTTCAGCGCTAGGACGGCACTCACTGCGATGGCAAGCATATGACGTTGATCCGTTGATAAACCTTTCTGAATACGAAGTAGACTGGTATTACCACCTTTGGTAGCGACATCATCATTAATGGAAAAATCTGGTTTTTTGATTTCTGTTTCTTCAACAGCGACTTTTTCTTGCGACTGTTTTTTCTCAAGCACTTTACTGGCAGCAAAAGAAACTAAACCTGCGGCCGTAAACGCACCAAAAGCAGCTTCGGCAACGGCATGCACTGCACGTAACGCATGACCACCAATAACATGAGCACCTGGAATATGTGATGCAAGCATGACAGCCGCAAAAAGCGCGCCAGCATACAACATGCCTCTCCCCATCTCTTTCAACATTCTAACCATGAAAGGAGATTGAAGATCTTGCTGAAGAGAACGCGCATGGTTCTCATATTGATCATCTGAATCATCGTTCGTTACAGTTACGATAGCGGGAGTCTTGTCTTCAGTCTCTGTCGTCATTGCGCTTAATCCCCTGATTTTATGGTACGACTTTAGTATATCAATCCAACCTTAAGGTTATATTAAATCTTCGGTTCTTTCACGAAAAATAACAACACCCACGCTAAAAGTAAATACGCAGGCAATACACAAAATGCCATATGATAATCCGTCAATGAAAAATGCCGAACTCCATCGACCATTTTACCACCCCAATGTAAGTCTAAAAATTTTCCCACAAGGGGTTCTGTTATCGCACCAAAAATATCACTTCCCGTATTAATCATCGCAACAACGGTCGCAGTCATCACTAAAGAATTAATATCTTTCGCTACCGCAAAACCCAACATAAATGCACCCGTAAAAAATCCAAATAAAAACATCAAGATTCCAATCTCAAATGTCGATAAACATTGGCAATAAATAACAGGCACTAATGCCAGCATGCTTAAAAATACGCTGGTTTGCATGACAATTCGACGCTTACCTAATCTATCGGAAATTAATCCCAGAATTGGACTGCCTACACCTAAACCAATAAATATCCAGGACAATAAGAACGAGGCATCTTCTAAATGGAGATGAAACGCCGTTTGTAAAAACGGGTTTCCCCATAATCCACCCAATACCGCTAATGGCGAAAAGGCTAATCCCGCATAACAAAATAATAACCAATTTTGTCGACTGGCCAGAATTTTAAATAAAGCTTCTTTATTCCATTCGTGCACTTCTGTCGAGCGGGTAATCACCGGTGGCTTTTCTTTGACTAATAATAAAAACAATCCCGCGATAATTATTCCCAAAATACTTACTAAGAATAACATCTGGCGCCAACCAATCGCATGCAACACAATCACTAATGGCGTTTCACCAAACACGGCACCTAACATCACCGCTGTTGCTAATAAACCACTGATAAACGCAAAATGCCGCGCATCAAAATATTCCGCTGCCATTTTTAAATAATTGACGGTTGCAAAAGCCACACCCATGCCAATCACAGCTCTCGCCATTAACGCACCAAATAAAGTATGGGATTGGCTAAACACCAGCGCTGCGATTGCGCATAAGAGTATAGCCGCAGGGGTAATTTTTCGTACGCCATATTTATCTAATAAAGGTCCTGCAAAAATTTGAACGACCAGATATCCATAAAAATACACGGCCGCAAGATTTCCCAACTGCGTACCATTAATATTAAAAGCCTGCATCAAATCGGCCGTCATAATCCCCGGCGAGACATATAAAATATATTTATAGAATAAAAACGCGGCAGAAAGCGTAATGACAATCCAGGGGTATAACCGATGTTTCGACAGTGCTTCTTTCAAGCTAATGACTCCTATTACTTTTTACTTTGATTTAGTGCTTTTCTTGAGTTACTGCGCTTTTTGGCGCGGTGACTCATGAGCGCAAATCGATGTGATTCATCACGAATATGCTGAATTAAATGCAAGGCTTCTGAATCCGAAGGAATGAGCATAGCGTTTTTTTGACCCGAGAGAAACAATTGCTCTTCTCCGGGTCGTCGATCGGGACCCTTGCTAATAGCAACCAATAAACTGGGTGACCGATTTAATTCTAAAAAAGCTTCCTCGGCTTTTTTAAGCTGGCCCTTACCGCCATCTATAAAAATAATATCAGGCAAATCCTCTACCCTCTTATACCGTCTAAAAATAACTTGTTTTATGGCTGCGTAATCATCGCTTGCTGTGATGCCCGTAATATTAAATTTGCGGTATTGTTTTTTCGCAGGACCCGATTGGTCAAAGACAACGCATGACGCCAAGGTTGCTTCACCCCCATGATGGCTAATATCAAAACACTCTAATCGTTCAGGTAATTTTTTTAATTTAAATATTTTTTGAAGCTGTTCTAATCTAGATTGGTATCTATTTTCTGCAATTAATTTAGTTTCAACGGCCTGAAGACCTGTAATTTCTGCCATTTCAATCCAGCGTTTACGCTCGCCTCGCTGTGCAACTTTAACTTTCAAATTTAATGCTCGCTCAAGCAGTGCGGCATCATCAAGTTTTGTATTAATAATAATTTCTTTGGGTTTAGATTTATTAATATCTAAATAATATAAGCTAATAAAAGCAGATAGTATCTCCTGGTCATCCACGTCACTGAATATTTTGGGATAAAAAATTTGATGCTGAATCAAGTTTCCCTCTCTGATAGATAAAACCTCAACTGCTTTGATAGAAGATAAAGTAACAACTACAAAAACATCACTATCAGCTTTTGTTGTAGACACAGCCTGTTTAGTTTGGATATGTTCTATATGAGTAATTTGATCACGTAATTTTGCGGCTAATTCATACTGTTGAGATTCAGACGCCAGAGTCATATGATTTTTTAATAATTTAATAATTTCCCGACTACGACCCGTTAATAATAATTCGGCATGTTTAATATCGTCTTTATAATTCTCAGGGGAGATATGCCCGACACACGGTGCCGTGCACTTTTGTAATTGATACAGCAAACAGGGGCGAGATCTATTTTTAAAAAAAGTATCTCTACAGGTCCGTAATTTAAAAACAGCTTGAATTAATTTAATCGTCTCGCGAACAGCCAGTCCACTCGTGTATGGCCCAAAATAACTGGCTTTGCCGACACGTTTGCCGCGATGAGAACTTAATCTGGGATATTCATGGTCCGTTAAAATAATATAGGGGTAGGATTTATCATCGCGCAATAAAATATTATATTTCGGCAGGAATTTTTTAATTAATTGATTTTCTAATAATAGCGCTTCCGTCTCATTCAAGGTAATCATAATTTCTATATGATTAATTTGATTAACGAGATTTTGCAATCGATGACTGGTTTGAGTTTTTTGAAAATAGCTCGATACACGCTTCTTTAAATTTCGGGCTTTGCCAACATATAAGACAGTATTGCTGGCATCTATCATCTGATAAATGCCAGGCGAAGAAGAAAGCGAGGCTAAATATTCACGGGATATTGCTATTCTAAATCTCCTTTTTCAACATCCACCAATCCGTGACGAATAGCGATATGCGCAAGATCAACATCCGTTGTTGCGCCTAATTTTGTATATAATCTGTATCTGTAGGTATTAACGGTTTTAGAAGTAATGTTCAATTTTTCTGCGATTTGTTGGATTTTTGCACCGTGTCCTAACATAATTAACACTTGTAATTCTCGTTCTGATAAGGTCTTTATTACTGACGGATCTGCCATACGACCATCTTCATCGACACCGGCTTTCGCACTGCGAATGGCCAAACTCTGCGCAATTTCTGCACTGACATAATGTTGTCCCGCGTGTACACGACGAATGGCTTCTAATAATTCAGCGGTTGAACAATTTTTAGCGAGAAATCCAGCGGCACCGGTTTGAATTAATTTAGAAGGATAAGGATCTTCATTATAAGAGGAAACGGCAATGACTTTGACTTCGGGAAATGAATGCACTAATCGACGTGTGGTTTCTAATCCGCCAATTCCCGGCATTTTAATATCCATCAACACAACATCAGGTCTTTTTTCCCTGACCATTTTTAATGCTAACTCTCCTGTTTGCGCTTCTCCTATAACTTCAATGTCTTGTTCTGATTCTAAAAGCGCTTTGAGACCGGTTCGAACTAACTCATGATCATCAACCACGAGCACCTGTATTTTCCTCTGGGCCATCAGACACTCCCTTTATATAATATGTTGTTTTATTGGCGGAGAGGCAGGGATTCGAACCCTGGAAGGGGGGATACCCCTTAACGGTTTTCAAGACCGCCGCGTTCAACCACTCTGCCACCTCTCCACAAGTGCGCCATTTTATACAAGTAAGGCAAAGGTTGCCATTACTATTAGCCCTCCCCCCCGCCAGATGGATGAGGGTGTGATATACTTCCGCTCATTATTATTGAGGAGATCACCTATGATTCAAGACGGCACTGTCGTACGTTCCAGCGGATTTTCCTCTGTTCTCGAAACCAATAAAGTCTTACAAAAGACTTATGCTCTATTAGCAGCAACTTTGATATTCAGCGGCTTAACGGCTTTCTATGCGATGTCTATCAATGCTGCGCCTCTGGGTATTTTGATTACTCTCGTAGGCTATTTTGGTTTATTAATTTTAACGAATGTACTGAAAAACAGCGCATGGGGAATTCTCTCTGTTTTCGCCTTAACAGGATTTATGGGCTACACCTTAGGTCCCATTGTTAACATGTACTTACATAATATGGTCAACGGCCATCAATTAGTCTTTATGGCATTAAGTGGAACAGGAATTATATTTGTTGCGCTTTCTGGCTATGCGCTTATCAGTAAAAAAGATTTTAGTTTCATGACAGGTTTTATTATGACTGGCGCAATTGTTGCGTTTTTAGCGGGATTAGCAGCAATCTTTTTTCATATGGCCATTTTATCACTGGCTGTTTCTGCAGCGTTTATATTAATTTCATCTGGCATAATTTTAATTCAGACGGGCGCGATTATTAATGGCGGCGAAACCAATTACGTCATGGCAACTGTCACGCTCTATGTGTCGCTTTATAATATTTTCTTAAGCTTATTGCAGTTATTGGGTGCGTTTAATCGAGATTAATTTTCTATTATGGATTTTGTAATTGGCGTATATAGCGCACCTGAAAGCTCGGGTGCGCAGGCAGCATATCTATTTTCAACATCCCTCTTAAAAAAAGGCCATAAGATTACTCAACTATTTTTCTATGAGTCTGGCGTATCACATGCAGATATCCCCTCGCCCTTCGAAAATTTAAATATTAATTTAGGCGTTTGCAGCACATTAAGACCTAAGCCTAAACAAAAAAAAATACAATCTTTAAGCCTGACCCAATATATTCATGCCATAGTACAAGCAGACCGCCATGTCATATTTAGATAAATCTTTTAATATTGTCATAGAAGACGCTCAGTATTTTGAATTTGATCTGGATTATATTTTGGCTGCCAGTACTTTATCTGATCAGGTTACCGTCACCCTCTCCCATGCCACTCATCACCACATCAAAAAAAATAAAATGCACGCAAAACAGTTTTTAGGATTACCTGAATTTGGCGTTAAAATTATGGTTGTCGAGACAGACAAGCTCCCCCCCTCCCATATTTATCATATTAAAGATCCTGGTTTGATAAATTACGACGAACTGGTAGACTTAGCCGAGCAATTGAATGGCGGAAACAACGATGCAAGATGATGAAGTATTTTCCAATCCTGCGGCAACGAGCGATCTCTATATTTACTTGATGCTGATATTGAAGCATTACGCGTCGATCACCATCTATATCATTGAACCCTACGTTGCCCAAAATACTGAAGTCCTCAAAATCCCTGCCGGTGAAAATTACAGCATCCATGATTACGGCGGCCGATTAGTGATCACACCCGACGATATTTTCGAAGCGTCCTTTTTTGCCTGTGGAGGATTATTGGCAGCCACTGACCAAGCGATCGGAATGCTATTGGATGCTGGCGTAAAAGAAATTGCCGTATTGGGTGATGTGCGTGCGAAAACATTTGTATGGGATACCTGTGAACGCTTAGCCGAATTTGAAAATATTGCTTTAAAATTAATTAATTTTCATCCGTCTGAAGGGTTTACCAAAATGCGCAGCACTATAATACGTTATCTCGACGATCAAGGCATGAAACTCAACGCGCGACTTAAAAAATTAAAACCCACCGCTAAAGCAGGATAATGAGATCTTATTTATTGGTTCTAGTCTTAACGTTATTTTCTTTTTCTGCCTATTCATGGAATTCAATGGGTCATCGTGTTATTGGCGAAATTGCCTATGAACATCTCTCACCACAAGCCAAAGAAAAATCCATGCTGTTGATACAGTATTTATCCAATGCTTATCCGTATAGCAGCACTTTCCAAACCGCCAATGGCTGGGCGGATTATTTAAAAATGGACGGTGTACATGCGTATGACAGTTGGCATTTTGATAACACGCCCTACTCACTCGACGGTACACCCACAACGCCTGCGCAAACACCTAATCTTGTGTGGGCATTAAATCAAAGCATTGCGGTATTAAAAAACCCAAAGACTAATCAATATGAAAAAGCTTTTTTTATAAGATTTTTATTGCACTTAACAGGCGACGCTCACCAACCGCTGCACTGCATTAATTTCTTCAGTAAAAATTATCCTAATGGCGATAATGGTGGAAATGCGGAACCCAATCATTTACATGCAAACTGGGATAACGGATTAGGCTTATTTGATGAGCACTGCGGCATCTCTCCCAGCAAAGCACAACGCGCAAAATGTTTTGCTGAAGAAATTCAAACACAATATCCCGAAAGTTATTTCGGAAATAAAGCAATGGATTTAAATCCACAAGATTGGGTCGATGAAAGTTTTGAAATTGCAAAGACACAAGATCAGTCACAAACCCTTGTTAAACAGCAGTTAGCATTGGCAGGGTATCGACTCGCGAATGAACTCAACGCCTTATTAGGATAAAACAGTATGATTTTTTTAAAGTTTATTAACTTTATCAATTTTATCAAAAATCTTTTTCGACGATTTTATTATGAGGATAATTGCGCCAGTCGTGCTGCATCTCTGGCCTATACGTCGCTCTTATCACTCGTGCCTTTAGCGGCAGTCAGTTTATCTATCTTTTCTTTTTTTCCGAGTTATCAGCATTATGCTGTACGTATTCAAGATTTTATTTTTAGCAATTTCATTCCCTCCTCAGGCAGTCTGATCAAAAATTATATCCAAACTTTTGTAGGACACACGACAAATTTGTCTATTATAGGCTCACTGTTTTTAATTATTACGGCTGTTTTGATGATCTTTAATATGGAAATTGCCTTTAATGCTATCTGGAATGTGCAGCAACACCGAAAACGAATTTATGGATTTCTGCTCTACTGGATCGTGCTACTATTATCCCCCATTTTATTAAGTGCAATTTTAATTATCATGCCCTATCTGCATATGATTTCGTCTTCGTTGCCGATGTTGGCGTCAGTGATCATTTTCAGCTTTTTTTATATTGCCATTCCTAATTGTCATGTCCCGTTTAAAAATGGGATTATTGCCGGTTTCATTGCAGCAGGATTGTTTGAGCTCGCGAAAAAAGGCTTTGCGTTATATCTATTCTATTTCCCCACTTATAATCTCTACTATGGCGCAGTAGCCATTGTCCCTATCTTTTTAACGTGGCTTTATATTGTATGGCTGATCATTTTATTTGGCGCAGAGATAAGCTATGCTCTGACTCACGCTTATAGGAGACGAAAAGATGCGTAAATACTTACTTCCGCTCTGCGGACTTGTTGTACTCACGGGTTGCATGAATCATCGTTATCCGGGCGACGAGAAGTATTACAATACCGCTCCTCTGCAACCGACAACCTATTATTCGAATGCAAGACCCACTATTCCCTCAACACCTGTCAGCTCAAGACATCCGGATATACGTTCTTCGGGATACAAGCCACTCATCGCTAAAGAAGATGGCACAAGAGACGCAACCCATGCTTAAATATTTACTTCCGCTCGTCGTATTAACTACTTTAACGGGTTGTGTAAAAGCGCCAACTCCGTTAGATAGCCAAGTAGACGTCGTGCATCCAACAAAAACCACGACCTTAGAATTTCAAAAACCGACTCAAGCTCCACCACAACCTAATTTGAGTCCCACGTTCGTTCCATCCACCATACATAACTTTTAAACATGCCCAAACATAACTTAGCCACTGCATATAAAATTCTAGCTAAATTAGGCTATGACGATCATACGTACACGCATCTTTCTGTGCGCGATGAACAAGATCCTGGCGCTTTTTATATTAACCCGTTTGGATTGCGCTTTAATGAAGTAGAGACAGAGAATCTCATCAAAGTAACACTAGACGGAAAAGTAATAGAAGGCGAAGAATATCAATATAATAAAACAGGTTATGTAATTCACGGTTCTATATATACGCACCGCCCTGATATTAACGCTATTTTTCATTTACACACACCAGATACCCTAGCCGTTTCTGCATTAGAAGAGGGCCTATTACCCATCAGCCAATGGGCATTGCATTTCTATAATAAAATTAGCTATCACGATTATGATTCTCTTGCATTGGATGATCAGCAGGGAAATAAATTAATTTCTGATTTAGCTAAAAACTATGTCGCTCTATTAAGAAATCACGGATTTATTACGGCGGGTAGAACTATCCAAGAAGCCATGTTTTATACACACCATTTACAAAAAGCCTGTGAAACGCAGTGTAAAATATTATCGATGGGCAAAAAATATATTATTCCCTCGAAAGAAATTTGCGAAAAAACGGTGCATGATTTGCTTAATTTTGAGAAAAATTTAGGCGAACGCGATTGGCATGCGTGGAAAAGATGGGTGAACAACTAGATTATTATGCTTTACCTCTGAATGTTTTAGACCCTGGCAATTCTTGTTGAGACAATTTCTTATGCTGCGCACCATCAAGCACCTCGCAAACTTCTCTGCTTGCGTCAGTGTTTTTTTGTGTATGCTTATTCTCAGCATCAATGCGTATATCATGACCATTACGCTTAACACCGACATGAGGAAAGGTGAGTAGGTAGTAAGCGACCTGTGGCTGAGAATGTTCCACTGCAAGATAGAGAAGTGTTGTGTCGTCTTTTCCTTCACCCAGTTCAATTACCTTATGGGCCATCGTAGGATATTTTTCAAGTATCGATTTAACCGTTTTAAGATCACCGATTTCAACTGCTTTAACTAAATCTTTGGTGGGATCTTTTTGAAAAAACGTACCATCTCTGTTGCTAGGCATAACTAACTCCCTTAATGAACAACTTCACGCTGCGCATTTGGAATTCGCGCACCGGATTTGATCAACAATGAAATTAATTTGAGATTGGCACTTTCGAGCGCGAATCGAAGCGGTGTTGTCATGTGACCGCCGAGATTAAAAACCGTATTCACTTCGACGCCTGCTTTGATCGCTTTTTGAACTGCCGCAATATTATTGCGCTTCAGCCCTTCTGCTAATAACTTAAGATTTAAGTCCATTTCCATCACACTACTCCCTTTAAAAACTGGTGCCGACGCTCAGATTCGAACTGAGGACCTACTGATTACAAATCAGTTGCTCTACCAACTGAGCTACGTCGGCTCGCGAGAAATTCCATTTCTGCAAGCCGGCGATTCTAACTTTAATTGCGGTCTCTCACAAGCGAGCGTAAATCCCATACCGACGGATTGTAGCCATAAATAATACTGCTGTTGACGGTCATCTTTGGTTTCACTTCACGTTGGAAACCACGACTCTTGTCATAACTGTATATTTCACCTGTAGCAGTTTTAAGTGATTTAATCTTGGGAATGTGTCCACGGTTTAAATAGACCGCACCGTCTTGTGCGCGGTAAGCAATTGCTTCTGCTTCCACTTCAACAACAAGATAGAATTCGCCGTCGTTTAAGCGGGCTTTGGCCAACGCTTCGTCCTCATAAACCTCACCAGAAACGGAGTCGTTATAACCCGCATCTTTGAATTCATTCAGTGTTTGTATGGTCACGAACTTGGAAAAACCTGTTTCGTGAAAACGATGCAGATGACTGATCGGTTGATGGGTAACAATATATAATTTTCGTATGAACGATGTTGGTATAGATAGCGAAGCCATGGTGTTTCCTCCTTGAATATCACGCCTCATTCCATGAGACATACGCACGTTAACACAAAGCACCAAAAATCGTCTATCAGTCATCGACGTCAGTTTCTGTAAGCCATTGACCATGGCTGTCCTCACCCCCGCTGCACGGGCTTTCCAGGGTCATTGCGTTTAAATATCCAATCGCTATAATCGAGACTCCTTTATATATAGTGCGGGGATTGGCTGATGAGAGTGCTCTGGACGGGTTTAGGCATCTTAGGGTTAGCTGTACTGCTGACGAGTTGTGGTAAAACAGAAGCCCCCGTATATCAGACCCCCGTTCCAAAACCCTGTATTATCCCCACAAATTTACCCAACAACGCTATGGGTAAACTCGGCATTCAAGTCATTCAAATCGGTAAGAACGTTAGAATTGTTATCCCATCAGACAATATTTTTAAAGATAGCAGATACACAGAACTCGATCCCAAAGCCTACCCAGCATTAGATGACCTCGCCAGCTTACTTAAAAAATACCCGAACAGAAGAATGATTGTGACAGGCTACACCGATGAAATGGGAACCTATCGTCGTGATGCGGCGCTCTCAGAACATCAAGCACAAAGTTTAATTACCTATCTTTGGACACAAGGTGTTCCGCATGAATGCCTCATCCCAATCGGCATGGGGAAAGATGATTCTGGCACCGTATCCTCTAACCGATCCATTGATGGAAAAGCAGACAATCGTCGCATAGAAATTACTTTTAGAGCCTAATATTCCATGTCAAAAATACTAAATGAAACCTATTTGGGCGATGAAGCTGAACTGGTTGGAAAATTAATTACTGCTGCAACACTTCCCTCGACGTCACTCGATCATATTCAGAAAAAAGCAGAAACCTTAGTGACACAAGTTCGAAAGTCACGTTTAAATCAAGGCGGCTTAGACGCTTTTTTATATCAATATGATCTCTCCAGTAACGAAGGCATTGCCTTAATGTGTTTAGCGGAAGCCCTGCTTCGCATTCCTGATAAAGCCACCGTCAACAAATTAATTCGCGACAAAATCACCCGTGCCGATTGGGAAGATCATCTCGGTAAAAGCGAGTCTTTATTTGTAAATGCTGCTACATGGGGATTGATGCTGACGGGAAAAATTATTTCTCCCAGCGAAAAAGATTCTCATGTCTTAAATAAAACATTAAAAAACTTAGTCAAACGCGGTGGCGAGCCGTTTATTCGGAAATCTATGGCTCATGCCATGAAAATTTTGGGCAATCAATTTGTCATGGGCCAAAATATTACAAAAGCCCTAAAACGTTCAGAACCATTGGAAAAACAAGGCTATCTATTTTCGTATGACATGCTGGGTGAAGCAGCACGCACCATGTCTGACGCCGATCGCTACTTTAAAGCGTATCAGAAAGCCATCGAAAAAATTGGCGAAGCGACTCAAGGCAAAACCCCTATTACAGGCTCAGGTATTTCCATTAAATTATCTGCGTTACATCCGAGATATGAATATGCACAAAAAGAAGAAATCATTCCCTATTTAACCAAAAAATTATTGGATCTCGCCATTCATTGTAAAAAAGTCAATATTGGTTTGACGGTGGATGCTGAAGAAGCTGAGCGATTAGATATTTCCATAGAGATTATCAAAAATGTTTTCTGTCACGCTGAGCTAAATAATTGGCAAGGTTTTGGTCTTGCACTGCAGTCTTATCAAAAACGCGGCTATTATTTAATTGATACACTGGCTGAGATTGCGCATTCTCAAAAAAAGAAATTCATGGTGAGATTAATTAAAGGCGCCTATTGGGATAGCGAAATTAAAAATGCGCAAGTCAAAGGCTTAGACGGTTATCCGGTATTTACCCGAAAAACATCGACAGATGTATCTTTCTTAGCCTGCGCAAAAAAAATCTTGTCATACCCTGAAGCGTTCTACCCTGCTTTTGCAACACATAATGCTTACTCTCTCGCCGCTGTTTTAGAAATGGCGAAATTAGCCGGTGTTAAACAATTCGAATTTCAATGTTTACATGGCATGGGCTACACGCTTTATGACCAAGTAGTTGGCAAAAATAATTTAAATATTCCCTGTAGAGTTTATGCGCCCGTCGGTGGACACGAAGATTTATTAGCGTATTTAGTCAGACGCCTTTTAGAAAACGGCGCAAATTCTTCTTTTGTCAATCGCATTATTGATGAAAAAATTCCTGTCTCGGAGATTATTATGGATCCTGTGAAAAAATTAAGTGAAACAGAACAAAAACCACATCCGCATATTCCCCTTCCCCGCAATCTTTATGGTTCTTCTCGAAAAAATTCTATGGGTATTAATTTGACGAATCCCGATGAAATTAAAAAACTCTATGAAAATCTCAAAAATCCGTCCTATGAAAAAGTCGATGCAAACGCTATAGACCCAGAAAATATTTTAAATACAGCCCATAAAGCTTTTGAACACTGGGAAATGACGTCCGTTGAAAAACGCGCGGCGTGTTTAGATAAAACCGCTGATTTATTAGAACACCGCATGGCACAATTCATGAGTATTACCATCGAAGAAGGTAAAAAAACCATTCCGGATGCCATTGCTGAAGTTCGCGAAGCGATTGATTTTTGTAGATATTACGCTAAAGAAGCGCGTGAAAATTTAGCGAAACCCCAAAATATGCCTGGCCCTACTGGCGAAACCAATCAATTGTTTTTACGGGGTCGTGGGCCCATGGTATGTATCAGTCCTTGGAATTTTCCTCTCGCCATTTTTATGGGCCAAGTAACAGCTGCATTAGTTACAGGTAATCCTGTTATTGCAAAACCCGCAGGCCAAACTATACATATAGCAATGGCGGCTGTGTCACTGTTGCATGAAGCAGGCATTCCGAAAGATGTTTTACAGCTCTGCCCTATTAGCGGCAAATTAATTGGCTCAAAAATTATTCCCGATAACAGAATTAAAGGCGTTATTTTTACGGGCTCAACCGAAACCGCACAACAAATTAATCAGACGCTTGCAAATAGATCAGGCCAATTAGTGCCATTCATCGCTGAAACTGGCGGTCAGAACGCAATGATCGTTGATTCTTCTGCACTACCTGAACAAGTAGTGGCTGATGTTGTGACGTCAGCCTTTATGAGTGCAGGTCAGCGTTGTTCAGCCTTAAGAGTATTATTTTTACAAGAAGATATTGCAGATAAAACTATAGAGATGCTCAAAGGCGCAATGGAAACTCTGAAAATTGGCATCCCGCGTGAATTAGAAACAGATATAGGACCCGTTATTGATCAGGCTGCTAAGAAAACTTTAGAAGAACATATTGAAAAATTAAAGCATGAAAAACGCGCTAAATTAATTTATCAAATTCCCCTCAAACCAGAACATGAAAAAGACAGTTTTTTAGGCCCTGCTGCATTTGAGATAGATAATATTAATTTATTAACCCGCGAAGTTTTTGGACCCGTACTTCATATCGTCAGATTTAAAGCTAAAGAATTGGATCAGGTCATAAATTCTATTAATAATACAGGCTACGGCTTAACCATGGGAATTCATAGCCGAATTGAAGAAACAGTTAATCATATTCAATCTCGCATGAAAGCCGGAAATATTTATGTAAATCGCAGCATGATTGGTGCAGTGGTTGGCACACAACCCTTCGGTGGCGAAGGATTATCTGGCACGGGTCCTAAAGCAGGCGGACCACATTATTTATTGCGTTTATGCACGGAACGCACTCTCACGATCAATACTACTGCCGCCGGTGGTAATGCAAGCTTGATGTCGTTAAACGCGGACTAAAATTGGGCGAGGCAATGTCTCGCCCCTACGCTAAAATATCCTCAAAAAATACACGACTCCTTAAGATTTCCTTAACGTTTGTCTGTTATTATATTGCCCATACTAATTTATGACCGGAGAATAACCGTGGAAGAACAGAAAAGTCCTACCGCACTCAGAAGAAGCTGGAACAAAATGACATCAGCTTTTCAGCGGAAATCCAACCCAAAAAAAACACCTCACACCATCATCGGAATAGAAGACATTGATTTTACCTGGGAATTTGCAGCTCTGGGTGATTATAACGCCCACATGGATGAGACCTTTGAAGAAAAAGAAATCACAGATCATTGGCTATGTTCAGACATGCGTTTTGATGATCGCGAAATGGAATCACGCGAACACTTAGAAACCCATATGCAAAAAAGAAATCATAAACTATTAGGCATTATTACCTCTGCTGATTATGCCTGGCATCTTGATGAACAAACGTTACTTAATTTTCGAGAAGCCTGCACCCATCCGGACATTGATTTTGATCTCAATCTAAATAAAAACCTCGATAAACTTGCTATCGTTTTAGGACGGCCCGAATTTGAATCAATTCAAAAATTACTCAAAGGTGAGGAAACCGCACTTGCTCACCAAGCCGCTCCAAGAACTGCTTATAGCGTTGTTAAAGAAGCGTATCTCGCTGTTAAAAACAACCCAAAACAAGAAAACAGTGACGCATTCGAAAAACTTAAACTCCGTGGTCGCGCAGCAAAATTTGTGCTTGATTTAATCTGTGCAGGATTTGGAAGTGAAACAGTGCTTGAAGATGGCTCCGTAAAACGAGAAGCTCGTGCAGGCATTAAAGGATTAATGTTGCGTTCGTTGTTAATGCAAGATCAACCAGAAGATATTTCTTATGCATTTTTTGACGATAAACTTTCCGAAGTCAAGGCAGTTATTTATGAAAGCGCGGAAACATTAAAAACACGTATTTCAGCGTTTGAAAGCCCCACCAAAAAAGATCCAAACTATACAAAAGAATATTATGTTCGTTGTATTGAAAAACATTTGGCAATGGTCACTTCTCTCGCACCAACCCCGACAAAACCAAAATCCCACATCACGCGTCGACGTGCGTCATCCATTACTAGCGTACCAACCGCGCATCAAACAGCCTCTGCTCCTGTTTCGCGAGGTGCCACACCTCCCTCACCAATGTCGACAAGTGCAAGTGCGGATGATCTTTCGGGGTTAGTCGGTTTAAAATTGCAGAAATCGTCTGCACCTAAATAATTTGGAGAAACAAAATGGAAGAGAAAGAAGTCTATGCTGATTGGCTATCCGCTCCCAACGATATCCTGCGACTTATTTTAGAGTATGTAAAAAAAAGAAATGGCGCGAAAAATACACTGGCATTTGCGCTCACGTGCAAAAGATTTTTACATCTTTATTGCAATTCAGATACCGCTGAATTGCAGGCTCAATATTTACAAGGCGCACTCGACGCATTACAAAAAACAAGTTATGCGAGCTCGCCCCTGTTTTACCAACTGTTCGGCGCGAATAAAATTACGCGAAGCACAACGCTCGTTTCTGCACTGTGCAGAGCAATCGCGTTTCATCCTGATTTAGAAGATTCTGCTAAGGTACAAATCATTGATTCGATCGATCAACTATTGCATATCGAAACGGTCGAATGTTTTTTTCCAGCGGGTTGCACTCAACTCAAAAATCATCAGCCTCCACAAATACCCGCCTTCTTAACCCTTATGCAAACTGAATTACACTTTCCTTCTGTTGCGGAATTACAAGATGCCAATTTTCAACCGAGCGATGAACAACGAAGAGCCATCCGACAAACCTACCAATGTTTTCACGCAGATAGCACTGTTTTTGAACAATGCGCTGATCACGACGTGGTAATGGACCGCCGCTCTACACAACATTGGGATTCTAAAACAGTTGTCATAGCATTGCGTGGAAATCTAAATGACTTTATACAAAATGGCGTATTAAAAGTCCTTCAAACCGGTGTAGAAGAATACGGTGTTACTCCGCTTCAAAATGCACAAAAAATAGTCGACCTTTTTAAAGTACTACTCTCACCTATGATCCCGAGTAAAAAAAATGGCTTACTTGCAGAAAAATCAGAGGGCATTATAGAAGCTACCAGCGCCCTCCCCAAAAATGTGGTGCTGAATAAACTCTTAAGTGCTTACGCAGAAGGGGCGTATGCGATTAACCCTCTGTTTTTCATGGCTCTTGTTCCTTTTTTCAAATCTAAAAAAGTACAGTTCGCCTTAATGATACTAGCTGTGATTTCACTCAATGTCGGGCTTTGGTATAAAGCGTCCCGATTTGGAGAGTGCGCAAAATTTGCTCAGGCTATCCGAGACTTAGGCTTAATGTGCTGTCCGCGCAGAGAAGAAGACCCCAGAGTAGAAATCGTCGAGGAAGATGAGCTTGAAGCAAACCAAGGCCCCAGACCTGGCGCGAAGAAGAAAAAAGAATAGCCTATTTCTAGGCAAAAACGCGCTTTCTTAATATTTCCTTAAGGTTTGGACGGTATACTGACCTCACTACTACGATAAAAAACAGAGGGGCCTTACCATGATAGAAGTCGTCAATACCACTCATGAATCAGTCACTTTATTAGCCGTTGAAAAATCCAGCGGTAAAAATACCTTTGCTCTCTCACCAAACACAACTCACTTCCTTAAAGAACAGCAGATTAAAGACGTTCACCTACTGGTTGATTTAAAAACTTTTTTTGAAGCTGAAATTGCAGCACTTAATGCGCTTAAAGTAGAACTACAAAAAGAAGGCATTACCGTTCACAGTATTATGACACCTGCAGATTATGCATGGCATATTAAATACGAAACACATCAACTTTTTAATCACGCCAGCGCAGATAAAAGCCAAAATACTACTTTAGGCATTTTGAACAACCCCAAATTTAGTTCAGTCAAAGCTCTGATGGGAGATATGGCTAATCACAATGCAAAACCCGGAACAGTATTCATTGCACTAGAAAGAGACCAAAAATTACGACCTAATGCATGCCGTTCAAACTGGACACTCGAAAAAGTGTGTACCCTGAGAGGATCAAGACACGATAATCCGAGAGATTACTTACTGGATCAATTTGTTGCGCATCATCAAGAAGCGGCCTCTACTATTAATTATATTGATGCAGATCTAAATCTCATTCCACTTTTTGTTGAGGGAAAGCGAATAGAACTTACTCAACAAAATAGAAAGTGTTGTGTAATCTGTTAAGTAAGAAGGAAAATTATTATGCAAGATGATCAATGGCTAGAACTTCCCCGTGAAGTACTGCTGAATATCCTGAATCAGGTGAAATCTACTGCAACGGGCAATCGCGATGCCGAAGCATTTGCAGGAACGTGTAGAACATTTAGGGATGTTTATTATTTCGATTGGCAGAAATTTCATATCCAGCGCATGAGAGAAACGTTACTCAGCGCTGATTATCAGGACAAAGGGCGACAACAATTACAGACTCTTTTTGAATTCTGTTCGTTCATTGCTTTACACCCTAAATTACCTGCAAAAAACAAAGTAGCCGTAATAAGCAATTTTTTAGACCTCTTAAAAGAAAAACAAGAAATTGATGTTTCACAACAAGATAGAGTAGTAAAAATTCTCGAACCGTTGGCACCCATCCTCCACGATCTCAAGGTTGAAGATCTCAGCCGTTTTTTCGCTGCCCTGAATAAAGTTATCCGTGCTAAAAGCAGATATTTAGGCTCTTCTGAACAAACATCATATGAACAAGCAAAATCAATTTTTGAATTCTTTATTCGAACACTGGAATTTGTCCCAAGCAACCAGCAAGGTCAAACTATTATAAAAGGTATTAGAAAACTACCGACGTCTGTTTACCTTGAAAAAATGCGGGAATCCTCAATCATCGCTGCGATGTTCTTCATCCCTATTCTGACCTTATTTTTGCCGCCGAATGTGAAAGCGCAATTACCTTGCAGCCCCTCTACACTTCTGAAAATTTTGGTTGCCGCAACGCTACTACGTTATATAGTAAGAACAGTAAATCGAATGCTGCCCGAAGATGCGCTAAAAAATTATATCGGCAGCTTCTTTCCTACTACTCAAAGAGTGCAGCCAGAACAGATAGAACAAAATCAGAATACTGCTGGCCAAAAAATCAAAAAACCTTAAGGCTCACATACTCTACCAACGCGGCAACAATCGCTGATGCGGGCAGCGTCAACACCCACGCCCACACCATTTGACTCGCTACTCCCCAGCGTACTGCTGAAAATCTTTCGAGAGATCCCACGCCCACAATACTTCCGGCGACAATATGCGTCGTTGAAACGGGAATACCTAATATAGTCGCGAGAAATAAAGTAAGGGCCGTACCGGTTTCTGCACAACATCCGCCGACGGGTTTTAATTTCGTAATTTTCATGCCCATGGTTCGGACAATTCTATAACCACCAAATAAAGTGCCTAACGCCATGGTTAAGTAACAGGTAATCACAACCCAATTGGGGATATAAAAAGCGCCCTTCAGTAATCCGGATGAAAATAATAATACCGCAATAATTCCCATCGATTTTTGACCATCGTTACCGCCATGCCCTAAACTTAATAAAGCCGATGAAACTAATTGCAATCCGCGAAACCATTTGTTTAATTTAAACGGCGAATAATAAAAGAATATGCGGGCCACTAAAAACATTAATAACATCGCCAATATCATGCCTAATATCGGTGAAATAAAGATGGATGCAACGACTTTTAAAATTCCGCCCCATTCTAAAAAATGCGTACCGGATTTCATTAACGCGGCGCCAATCAATCCGCCGATTAAGGCATGCGAAGAACTGGAGGGAATACCAAAATACCACGTAATAATATTCCAAAGAATAGCACCGACTAAAGTCGAAAATATAAATACGGTATCTATAATATGCGGCGCAACGATTCCCGTCCCCACCATATTCGCAACGTGCAGACCAAATACAAAAAAAGCTAAGAAATTAAATATGGCAGACCATAAAACAGCATGATGAGGTTTTAAAACTTGAGTAGAAACAATCGTCGCAATCGCATTGGATGCATCATGAAAACCGTTTAAAAAATTAAATACGAAAGCTAAGCCGAGTGTAAAGTAAATTAATATAAAATGCCCTGCCATATTAGGCATACTCCAACACAATACCCTCAACAATAAACGCCACTTCTTGACATCGGTCGGTCATGGATTCTAAGAGATCATAGACTTCTTTGAGTCTGATAATATTTTTGACATCTTTTTCATCACGGAATAAAGACGCCATACCATCGATGAGTAGTTGATCGGCTTGGCTTTCATAGGCTTTAATTTTATCGCAGGCTTTGGTTATATAGTTATTATTTTTTAAGTCGTGTAAGTGCGAAACGACTTCTTGAACCAGTTGGGCCGATTTAAGACACACTTCGGTGAGCGTTACCATCATTGGGGGTATGGAGTGAATTTCGTATTTCACGAATCGCTGGGCGGTAAGATTGATCATATTGACGATATCGTACAGCTTGTCATTTAAACGATGGATATCATATCGATCAAACGGCGTGATAAAACTTTTGTGCATGAGGGTAAATAATTTCTGCGCGTAGGCTTCCGCTGCACGCTTGTGTTCCAACACACGACCGGCAGAGACATTCGGCTTGTCAGAGAGTTGCTTCACCTCGTCATGAAGCGCCTGAGCCGCTTTGGTGAGTGAAACCGCCGCTTCTGTAAATAAGGTAAAAAATTCTTCCTGACGCGGTAGGAAACCCATCAACATATCTAATCCCTCGAAAGGTTAACATTGGGCGCATTATGCAATAATAAATAAAAACTTGCCATTTCAGCCAGAATGGGTATGATTTTCCCTCTTTTCGTGGGGTCGTTAGCTCAGTCGGTAGAGCATCGGACTTTTAATCCGCTGGTCGTGCGTTCGATTCGCACACGACCCACCATTTTAGGAATTCGCGGGCGTGCCTCAAACACAAAAGTCTTGGTTGTTAGACATCCTGCTTCTCTGTCTTGTCATCGGCAGCTGTTTTTCATTCATGCTGGGCAGTCGCCCTCTTAATGTCCCAGATGAAGGCCGTTACTCTGAAATTCCACGTGAAATGATGGTTGCTCACGAATACGTTACCCCCCGAATCAATGGCATTAAATATTTCGAGAAACCACCCTTCTTTTATTGGATGCAAGTCGCCAGCTTTAAAACCTTTGGATTGAGCATTTGGTCCGCCCGATTCATGGATGCGCTGATGGGGCTCTTAGGATGCTTAGGGACTTACTTCGTTGGGCGTAAGCTGTATAACCGAAAGACGGGCTGGTTTGCCGCGCTAACTCTCGCAAGTTCGCTGTACTACTTTATATTGGCACATGTCGTGACACTGGATATGACAGTCAGTATCTTGCTGTGTTTTGCCTTATTCAGCTTTATTTTAGAATATTATTATTTGCTGTATATCTTTGCCGCACTGGCGGTTTTAACGAAGGGATTAATTGGGATTATATTTCCCGGGGCTATTATATTTTTGTGGATGCTGTTCACAAAAAATTGGGGGAAATTAAAAGACTGTAAATTATTTACGGGAACGATTTTATTTCTTGCTATCACTCTGCCTTGGCATATTTTAGTTCAACTGCGAAATCCTGAGTTTTTTCACTACTATTTTATTACCCAACAATTTAGTCGATATTTCACACTGGTCGCGCATCGCTACGAACCCCTCTGGTATTTTATACCCGTAATATTAGCGGGAGTGTTTCCCTGGACAGGATTTTTAGTGGGCGCTTATCAAACTACCGACAGAAAAAATCCGGTTGATTTATTCTTGCTAATTTCAGCGCTGTTTATATTTATTTTCTATTCTGTATCTGATTCAAAATTAGTGCCCTACGTACTTCCCTGCATGCCGTTTATTGCGATTTTAATAGGCAAATATTTTGCCAGCGAATCCAAAAGTAAACTCTCTTTACGATGTGGATTTATACTACCGTCAGTAGTATCACTGGGTGCCGCCATTGCGACATTCTTTGTATTACGACCCGCGCAATCCGTGGATTTTGCTCAAACGCTCTATTTTGCCCATATCTCGATTGGCATATTGATCATCAGCACCATTGCTGTGCCTTGGGTATTTTGGAAGAAAGGGTTTCTACACGCCTTCATCACGCAGTTTACTTTGTTCATGCTATTTTGTTTTAGCCTGAACGCCCTCGCGCCGACCATTTTTATGGATTCGCTTCAACCGATGGCCCTGAAACTCAAACCCCTATTAAAACCAGGCGATACCGTTGCAACCTACCATTATTATTATCAAGACTTGCCATTTTACTTAAATAACACAGTCTCTATAGTCAACTGGAAAGGCGAATTAGAGTTTGGCGAAAAATACACCGCGCCCAGTAATAATTTAATTGATGATGCGACATTATGGAAACGCTGGACGAGTAAACAAGATGTGTATCTCTTTGTGCCGAATGATTTCTACAATCAACTTAAACGTCAGCCGCATCATTACTATATAATAGCCGAAGAAAAAAACGACATGTTAGTCACTAACCATCCGGAGAAGTCATGACAGCAGCCGTGTTATCGTTGATCTTATTAACAGCCTGTTTAAATACTGCCGCGCAATTATTATTAAAAGCGGGCATGGTACGTATTGGTGAATTTGGTTTTGCTGCACATAATATCGTGCCCATTTTTTTTAAAATCGCCTCTTCGCCCTTTATTTTATTAGGTTTAGTCGTTTATGTTGGCAGCATGACACTGTGGTTATTAGTCCTTTCGCGAGTACCGGTTGGCATCGCATATCCCATGACCAGTTTAGCGTATATTTTTAATGTCTTAGGCGCCTATATTATTTTCAGCGAACAAATTAACCTGGTTCAAATCGTCGGCATTCTGGTCATCATTCTGGGCGTTTACCTCATCGCTCAACACTAATATTTTAGGAGCATATAAAATGAACGTTTTAATTTTGGGCGCGAATGGTTTTATCGGTAATAGTTTGGTCGAACATATATTAGCCAAAACTGATTGGCATATTACGGGTTTAGATTTGAATACCAATAATATCCAGCAGTATTTATCTAATCCCCGATTTAATTTCAAACAAGCCAGTATGTTAGAAGAGACTCAATGGGTTGAAGATCAGATCAAAAATACCGATGTCGTATTGCCTCTGGTTGCAATTGCTACGCCATCTACTTATGTCACGGATCCTCTCAGAATATTTGAATTAGATTTTGAGGCTAATCTTAAAATAGTCAGACTTTGTGTAAAACATAAAAAGAGAATAATCTTCCCTTCTACATCAGAAGTTTACGGCATGTGTCCAGATGCTGAATTTGATGAAGAAACGAGCAATCTGGTTACGGGTCCCATTCATAAAGAACGCTGGATATATTCGTGTTCGAAACAAATGATGGATAGAATTATTTATGCTTATGGTTCACGCGGCCAATTAGCTTACACTTTATTTAGACCCTTTAATTGGACCGGCCCCAAATTAGACAATATTTTAAATCCGAATAAAGGCGGCTCGAGAGTAGTAACTCAATTTGCCGGAAATATTTTACGCGGCGAAGATATTACGCTCGTCAACGGCGGCGAACAGAAACGAAGCTTTATAGACATAGACGATGGCATCGCTGCCCTTCTCAAAATTATTGAAAATAAAAACAATTGTGCCGCACAGAAAATATTTAATATTGGCAACCCTGCCAACGATATTTCTATTAAGGGACTAGCGGAATTATTAATTAAATTATTAAAAAATACTAAAACCAAATTAATTAACGCACCTGGCAAAGACTATTTTGGTGAAGGCTATCAAGATGTTCAGCATCGCGTGCCATCCATTAAACGCGCCATGAAAGATTTAGACTGGAAACCGGAAATAACTCTCGAACACTCTTTACAAAAAACAATCGATTACCATTTAAATAACCACGAGAAAGGTTAATGCGTAAGGCCATCTTCACCATTATGATTGGCCAAGATCCGTCTTATGCTGTTGTTCGAAAGTCTTTTGAAACATATGCACATAAAGTTAACGCAGATTTAATTTGCACCACATCGCTTAATTATGGCGAACTCACAAAATCTCGCGGATTTTCTCAGCGTCATTGCGCGTGGTTTGAAAAAATCCGAATGAAAGACTTATTAGAAAAATATGATCGCGTATTATATCTCGATGCCGATATTTTAATTACACCGCATGCCCCCGATATATTTTCTACGTATCCCGAAACAGACGCGGTTTATATGCTCAACGAAGGCCCTCTTGCGGATAGACAAAAAACCATTTCTCAACTCTTATCTCTACTACCACTTGAAAAAGCTTGGCCCAAAAACACTTATTATAATTCAGGTGTTATGCTAATTTCTCAAGAATCTAATTTTTTTCAGCACATAAATATGGACGACTTTTTAAATTTACCTGGCAAAGTAAGTATGTACGACCAAACTTATTTTAATTATTTACTATTGCGCCATGGTTTAAAAACACAGAGTATTTCACAAGACTTTAATCGCATGTCCATATTTGGACACGAAAATTATCTTAGTGGAAATTTTATTCACTATGCGGGTGGTGGATATTGCGAACACATGAAACTTCGATACCGCACTATTATTAATGATTATATAAAACTCTATAAAGATCCTGAATCTAAACTTCAGCAATCGCTGGTCAAAATAAAGTCCGACCTTCAGTTTTTATCTCACCAGGTTATGCGGAATTTAAGTAAGCCGTTTTCCTAGAAGGTAATGGTCCTCTTTTCCTCGAAAAACTCCCTATCTCTTATGGTATCATGGGCCCACTAATTACGCCGGAGAGTAGCAATGGTAGAAGATAAACCCTATATAAGCTCAAATAAACCTATAGGATTGGGTGATGCTACCTTAGATGAGGTCATCAAATTTGTAGTCTTCTACGGGAACTTCACACCAAAAAAATTGTCGGAACTTGCACGAGTTAATCGCACCTTTCGTAAGGCAACATCCGATCCTCTCGCTTGGCGAATCATTGCAAATAAATACGGATATTCCACACAAGGTCTCGATGCCGCAGGCAATGAAGTTAAAGATTGCTTAATAAATACTGTCTACATAAATCCTCGTTTAAATACATTCCGTACAGAACTCAGTCAATATTTATTTACTCACGGCCACAAAAACAGATGTGAAAATTTTTTGCAGAAAAAATGCATAACAGCAACAGTGTGGGCACCCTTATCTTTGAGCGCACTTTTTGAAACGACTGGAAGCAGTGTTGCAGCGTGTCACGCGCCAGTAGAGACCTCTTGTTGCCCATGCGCAACAGCCTACACTGCAAATCCCCCTCAACTTTTAACAACACTTTACCCAAGTTGTTTTCTTCCTTGGAATTATCCTTGCTCTGCAGCAACACAAGCAGGACATGCGGGAATTTGGGTTATTCCCATCGGTATATCAGCACTCGTTGTGCTACTGGGATGTGGGGTTGAGAAACTCATTGAACGTCACAAAAATCGAGCACTCGAATCTCACGAAACTGTGATTGATTTAAGACAAAAAATTACAGAACTACAAAATCGCATTGAGACGCATGGGATATTTGCACAACCGCGACGGATCAAAATGATCGAAACAAATGAGCCACATACAACAGCACCACCGGCTTTAAGTATGAATGATGATCCCACTGAAACCACTTCTCTTTTGGGTAAAAATCCATTCACGAACCTAAAGTAAACAGGATCTATAAATATCGCCCGTCTAAACAAGCCCATCGAATAAATATCCCGCGGTATTAATACCCGACAAAGTATCAATCTCGCGCAAACACGTCGGGCTGGTAACATTAATTTCTGTGAGATACTCACCTATAACATCAAGCCCTACAAATAATAAGCCCTTTTGTTTTAATACTGGACCTATGTGATCACAAATCCATTTATCACGCTTGGTCAGTTCGGCTATTTGATAACTTCCGCCGGCCGCAATATTGGCACGCACGTCGCCCGGTTTTGCAAAACGAGATAACGCATAAGGCAATGGTTTTCCGTGCATCATAATAATTCGTTTATCGCCCTGTTTAATTTCTGGCAAATATAATTGCGCCATTGCACGCGTAGTGCCGTTATTTGTAGCGGCATTAATAACATCGAGGACATTATCTTCATCTTGTTTTACGCGAACGATTCCTTGTCCACCCATGCCGTTTAAGGGTTTTAGAATAATATCTTTATGAAAACCCAAAAATTCTTTGATTAATGCGGAATTATAAGTCGTTAGGGTTGGCGCACAACATTGGGGAAACCAGCTGATAAATAATTTCTCGTTACAATCACGCAAAGCCTGAGGATTATTGATGACGTTAACGCCCTGCTTTACGGCAAGATCTAACATAATAGTCGTATAGATATATTCCAGATCAACAGGCGGATCTTTGCGCATTAAAATTAATTTAAATTCTGAAACTGGAGTAGTATTGAAAAATACTTGCCCATCTCGTAATACTAAATCTTTTTGCTCGAATTGACTGACTTCATAGCCGCGTTTTTGTGCTTCCTGAATTAAAACTACACTACTGTCTTTTTCAGGATGAATAAACTCGGGTGCATCCATAATGACCGCAATCTTTTCTATTTTGCTTGACACTTAACCCCCTGGATTTCGCGAGCCGAGGCAAGCAAGGCTAAACGTGCAGTCACACTGTATTCATAATTTGAATTACAAAAAGATTCAAAATGCATGCCTGGCGAATTTAAATTTTCATGCGGTTGCTTATCTTTATGCACGCGATAAAAACCACCCACCACTTTATCGCCGATCATATATATAACAGGTTCAGCCGTAGAATTTTCTTCGCCTCTTTTTTCAATGGTATAAATACCTTCTTGGATTATTACACGGCTGATTTTTTGTTTGCCTTTTGAGGCGGCCATTTTTGAGCGGTCTTTACGATTTAAATTTTTAATTTCTTCGACATTATAAACAGGCAAGACACCCATGCCATACGTACCCGCATCGGCTTTAATAACGACATAAGGCTTATCAGAAATATTGTGTTGTTTATATTTTTGGGTAATCTGATCTAATAATTTTTGGGTTTTATGGATTAACTCTTCTTCACCCTGCTTTTCCACAAAATCAATATTGTCACAGTAATCAAATAATGGATTGATATGCCATGAATCAATATCAATTAATTTTGCCAGCTCCTCAGTAATTTCTTGATAATATTTAAAATGGTCTGATTTCCAACGTGACCACCAACCTAACTGCAATGGCGGTGCTATTTTTTGCTTAATATCTTTTAATAAATCAGGTATGCCATCAGATAAATCATGATTAAGCAATATTAAACACGGATCAAAACCCTCAACACCCAGCCTGTTATTATTATCTTTAATAGCAGGCTCTAATATTAAATTTCTACCTGAGGGTAGATTAATTTCAGTCGGCTTCGCTAAATCGGGCAATAACGATCCCACTCTCGCACCAAAACCGGCCTGACTAAAAATGGTTTGAAGGGTAGCCAAGCTTTCAAAATAATTCATATTACGCGTATGATTTTCAGGAATTAATAATATCCGCTGACAATTCGGGACGTAATAATTGGCTAAACTTTTTGCGGCAACCGTTGCGACTGGCATCGCACAAATATGTAAATTATTAAATCCAGCAGGAAATAAATTGGTATCAACCGGTGCAACTTTGTATCCGGAATTACGTAAGTCTACAGAACAATATGGCGGAGGCAATGTCTTTTCAAATTCAGTTTTGAACCATGCTTCTATTTTTTCTTTATGCGGCTCAAGCTTGATTTGCATATTAATGCACCTCATCGAGTGAAAGTTTTCGCGCTTCTTCTTCGAGCATCACGGGAATTTCATCTCGGATGGGATAAGCGAGTTTGTCGAATTTACAGATTAATTCTTTATTGTCTTTTTTATAAAGCAACTCACCCTTGCAGAGGGGGCAGACTAATATATCTAATAATTTTTTGTCCATGTTAGAATTGCCTCAAGAATTTCAAATCATTTTCGAAAAATAATCTCAGATCATTTACGCCATAACGTAACATCGTCAATCTATCTATTCCTACACCCCAGGCATAACCAGAATATTTTTCAGGATCAATATTGACGGTTTTTAATACATTCGGATGTATCATGCCGCAACCCATCACTTCTAACCAACCCGAGTTTTTACAAATACGACAACCCTTTTGATTGCAATTCACACAACCCATATCCACTTCTGCAGACGGCTCGGTAAACGGAAAATACGACGGTCTAAATCGAACAGGTAATTCTTTTTCAAAAAATGCATTGAGAAACTGCTCAATCATGCCTTTGTTATGCGCAAAAGTTATGCCTTTATCAATTGCCATGACTTCAAGTTGATGAAACATCGGTGTATGTGTTAAATCCGAATCGCGTCGATAGACACGTCCCATCGCAATAATATGAATGGGCGGTTTACGTTTTTTTAATTCGCGAATCTGAACCGGCGACGTATGCGTTCTCAACAATCTTCCATCTGGAAAATAGAACGTATCAAAACTTGCACGCGCCGGATGATTCTCTGGAATATTTAACGCCGTAAAATTATGAAAATCATCTTCAATCTCGGGACCCTCGACTGAGGTAAAACCCATTTTCTCAAAGAAGTCTTGAATACGGTTTCGAGATTGCGTTATAGGATGTAAATTTCCCTCACTGTAACCCCTACCTGGCAAAGTAACATCTATACCTGCTTGGGATAATTTATCTTGGACTGATTTCTGGTTTAAAAAAATCTTGCGCTCTTCTACAGCAGAACTTATTTTATTTTTTAAAAGATTTAATTTTTGCCCAGCCTCACGTCTTTCTTCAGGCGATAATTGCCCTAAATTTTTCAGCTGTTCTGTCAAAACACCCTTTTTGCCTAAATATTTTGCATTAATATTTTCGAGCGCTAACAAATCATTGGCTTGATTGATTTCCTCAATGGCTTTTTGATCCATAACTTAATCCTTGGGTCGCATATGCGGGAATAAAATAACATCGCGAATTGATGGGTTATCCGTTAATAACATGACTAATCTGTCGATACCGATACCTTCACCGGCAGTAGGCGGCATGCCATATTCCAATGCATTGATATAATCCGCATCATAATGCATGGCCTCTTGATCGCCCGCTTCTTTCTGTTTGACTTGATCTAAAAATCGCTGCGCTTGATCTTCCGGATCGTTCAACTCAGAAAACGCATTGGCGATTTCACGACCACCAATAAAGAATTCAAATCTATCTGTGACAAACGGATCGTTATCATTGCGTCGTGCAAGCGGTGATACTTCTGCAGGATATTGCGTTATAAACGTTGGCTGAATTAATTTAGTTTCAACCGTTTTTTCAAATATTTCTATCTGAATTTTACCTAAGCCATAATTATCATGAATGTCTATTTTGAGTTGCTGAGCTAATTTTTTAATTTTGGCCATATCTGATAACTCTTCTTTTTTAAATTCTGGGTTATATTTTAATATAGCTTCTATTACCGTCAGACGATCAAACTTCTTACCAAAATCAAATTTTTCGCCTTGATATTCTACAATAGTATTACCTAAAACAGCTTGGACCAATTCGCGCATTAATTTTTCTGTGAGAATAATTAAATCTTCATAGGTCGCATACGCTTGGTAAAATTCAACCATCGTAAATTCAGGATTATGGCGAGTCGATAAACCCTCGTTACGGAAATTGCGGTTTATCTCAAATACTCTTTCAAAACCACCAACGACTAATCTTTTTAAATATAATTCTGGGGCTATGCGCAGATATAAATCCATATCAAGTGCATTATGATGAGTGACAAAGGGTTTTGCTGCAGCACCGCCTGGTATCACTTGCATCATAGGCGTTTCGACTTCGAGATAATTTTCTTTCTTTAAAAATTCACGAATAAACTCGACTGTTTTAGCGCGAATCTCAAATGTTTTGCGTGTTTTTTCTGTGACGATAAGATCCACATAACGCTGTCTGTATCTTAATTCTTGATCAGCAAGTCCATGAAATTTATCAGGTAATGGCCTTAAGGCTTTGGATAATAATCTTATAGTACTGGCTTTAATGGATAATTCATTTGTTTTTGTTTTAAATAAAACTCCCTCAACACCAATAATATCTCCCGTATCCCAATTTTTAAATAATTCATAGGCGCCTTCAGGAAGATCATTTTCACGCACATAAATTTGAATACGACCTGACATATCTTGAATATGGCAAAAACTTGCTTTGCCCATCAAGCGTCTTAACATAATTCTTCCTGCAACAGTAACAGGATGATTTAATTTTTCTAATTGATCATGGTCGTGAGCATCGAACTGAGCAATGAGATTTTGGGCTAAATCTTTGCGCTTAAAATCATTCGGATAGGCTTGTGTTGATTTGCGCCATTCATCCAATTTTAATTTACGTTGGCCGATTTGATCATGCTCATCAATTACTTCAACTTGTTCATTTATCTCGCTCATCATTAGTTCCCACTCTTTAAACTGGCTTCAATAAAAACATCTAGATCACCATCAAGTACGGCTTGTGTGTTACCCACTTCTACACCCGTTCGTAAATCTTTAATTCTGGATTGGTCTAATACATACGATCGAATTTGATGTCCCCAACCAATATCAGATTTACTGTCTTCGACTTTTTGTTGCTTTTCATTGCGCTTCAGCATTTCCATTTCATACAGTTTTGATTTTAACTGACTCATCGCGGATGAACGGTTTTTATGCTGCGATCGATCGCTTTGGCATTGTACAACAATCCCTGACGGAATATGTGTGATGCGTATAGCAGAATCCGTTCGGTTTACGTGCTGTCCACCGGCGCCGCTCGCTCTGTAGGTATCGACTTTCAAATCCGCCGGATTAATCTCGATATTCACTTTATCATCGACTTCCGGTGAGACAAATACCGAGGCAAATGACGTATGGCGCTTATGATTGGAATCAAACGGCGATTTGCGCACTAAACGATGCACGCCCGTTTCGGTTCGTAACCATCCAAAGGCATAGTCCCCAGTGAATTTTACGGTAGCGCTTTTGATTCCCGCGACTTCACCGGCTGACGCTTCGATGACTTCGCAATGAAATCCGTGCTTTTCACCCCACCGCAGATACATGCGTAAAATCATCTCAGCCCAATCTTGTGCTTCTGTTCCACCTGAGCCCGATTGAACATCTAAGAACGCGTTGTTGGCATCCATTTCGCCGGAAAACATGCGTTTAAATTCTAGATCGCCCACGCTCTTTTGGATTTTTTCCACCTCCTCAAGAAGGTGCGCAAGAACGTCGTCATCATGGCCTTCTTTCAGCAAATCAATAAATTCCTGGGATTCCTGGAGATTTTTTTCAATGGTCTGGATGGTTTGAACGATATTTTCGAGACGGGATTTTTCTTTACCTAACTGTTGTGCGCGCTCTTGGTCTTGCCAGACTTTAGGATCAGCAAGCTCTAGGTTAACTTCATCGAGTTTCTCAAGGTTATTGGCGTAGTCAAAGATACCCCCGAAGCGCCTCGGTTCGAACTTTAAGATCCGCGATTTGATTTACCAGAGAGTTGATTTCGAGCATTTTTCACCTTTTTACCTACACAAAGGGCTCAGTATACAGAATTTTTTTTACGAACGGTATTGTCAAACGACGGTTTTCCTCAAGGGAATGCTTATCTAAATAGCCCAAAATCTCGAATAACTTCGCCATATCCCGCGGTGCGCGATGAATTAAATATTGCGCGACTTCGTCAGATAAATTTAAACCTCGATGATGCGCACGAGATTGCAAGGCTTTAATTTTTTCATCATCCGTTAATTCTTCCAGCGTCAGTAATAACATCGCTTGTAATCTGGACTTAAGATCTAATAATTTAATATCAAGATTTTGGGGTAATACATGACTGGCTATAATTAATTTTTTATTGTTTTCTATCATCTGGTTATATAAATCAAATAATTTATTTTGCCATTCTGGTTTGCTTGCAATATTTTCTATGTCATCTATTACAACCAAATCTAACTGGGAAAGATTTTCGAGTATGGCGGGAGATAATTCGGGAGAAATATATAAACAAGATTTATTAATCCGACACAGCGCCTGTAATACATGCGTCAATCCTGCATGCGGTTTACTGTATAAGTAAATTAAATTTTCAGACGGGTTTTTTAAATAATCTAAAACAACCTGATTTTTACCTGCGTAGAAATTGTCGAAAGTTGCATCATCACGAAGTAAACCATTTAATAATAACTGGCGCATTTATTTTTGATAAAACCGACTGTTAACATAATGATGAAGACTATAACGAACCCAGACCATAATTACCGCAGCGACAGGTAACGCCAACAAAATTCCAAAAAAACCAAATAATTCACCGCCTGCTAAAATCGCAAAAATAACGGCAACCGGATGTAACCCAATTCGGTCTCCAATTAATAACGGCGCTAAAATTAAGCCTTCCAGAACATGCCCTACGGCAAAAATAATTAAAATATAAATAATATGCGTTACGTCAGGAAATTGAAAAAGTGTCGCAATAATGGCAATCGCAAGACCTATAATACTGCCTAAATAGGGAACGATACTTAAAATGGCTATCAATACGCCGATTAATAATGCCAACTCTAATCCAGCCAGCTTAAGGGTTAGGCTATAAAATATGCCGAGCGCCAACATGACTAATAACTGGCCCCTGAAAAAAGCACCTAACACTTCATTGCATTGGGAAAAAACTTCCGTCATGGGCTTCACATATTTGCGTGGAATTAAATCTTTTGAATTCTTAATTAAGATAAGCCAGTCTCGTAATAAATAAAAAGTCACGACGGGAATTAATACCAAATTTAATAACACCGCAAATACCGCAAGGCTCGAATGCGCAATGGTCTTTACAACACCACCTGCGACATGTCCTGTCTGCTGCCAATCGGCTGTTATTGTCGAGGCAATAGAATTTAAATCAATTGAAGGAATCTCAAACCCAAATCTAGTCTGCAACCACGGAATCACCGTTGCTTGTATCCACGAAACAAATGTCGGAATTTTATTGATTAATAATATAATTTGTTCTTCCAACAATGGAATTAACGCAATCAACAACAAGGCAACCACTGCTGTAATAAAGATAAATACCGTCGTTACCGCTAATGTTCTTGGCATATGCCATTTCGCTAGCCGATTGACTAATGGATTACCCAAATAGGCCAAAAGCGCACCTAATAAGAAGGGAGTTAGAATGGGGGAGAGAAAATAAACCACGATTCCCAACAGAACCACACCGACCATCAAAAGCACTTTTTGAAATCCTGACATGTTTTGTAATCTCGTCTTTAAGGGTAAAATGGGTTCATGAAAATCTTTTCCATAGTAACATCACTGATGATTTTGGGGATAGCCTCTAGTGCGCAGGCAGCCATGCCGGCGGCAGCCCCTTTTCAGTTTAAAAACTACGCAGCCCATTACACGCTTCGCTATGATGGCATTCCGTTTGGAAAATCGACAACAACATTACTGGTGAATAACCCACCTTCTCACTATGACTTATGCATTGATAATCGAACAACGTTACCTTTTTTACACGGGAATGTTGAAGAATGCAGTGATGGAACGCTCACTCCAACCCGCGTTAAACCCAATCGGTATGATTATTTTTATCACCGGGGTGACACACATGAGCATATTCGCATTGAATTTAATTGGAAAAAACACATCGCCACTATAACGACCATGGAACCCTCCAAAAGTTCGCAATGGCACATTGCAATTCCAGAAAATACTCAAGATAAAGTGAGCTATCAATTATTACTGCGACGTGGACTTGCCCAAGGGAAAACCGCTTTTTCATTTCCCATTGCAGATGGCGGAAAATTAAAAACGTATGCCTTTCATGTAGACACCGCAGAAAATCAAAAAAATACCGTGAAAATCATACGAGATCCGATGCCCTCAAAAGAAAAACTCACGATCTGGTTTCGTTCTGATATTGATTATATTGTTTCCAAAGTAAAGCAACATAAGAATATTGCAGACATTGGCACAGCCAGTCTCGATTCATTCTCATGGGAAAAACATGTTTAAAGCGGCTTTCGTCCAAAAATTAATTAATCGCATGACAGAAAAATACCCTTCCCTCACCGATACCGCCATCAAAGAATCCGTCGATGCCATATTAAGCAAAATCAAAAAGACACTTTTGCATAAAGGTCGAATGGAAATTCGAGGATTTGGCACACTGGATTTAAAAATTTATCCGGAACGGATGGTGAGAGATCCGCGGACAGAAGAACGAATTCCCCTATCCGCGCGTCATCGACTGTACTTTAAAGCCGCGAAAAAATTGAAGTTACGCCTTAACGCAAAACCCTATTAAATCCCTGAGAACGTTCAAGCTGTAATAGAAGATCATCGGTTGCGTTATTAAAAGCCTTTTTGACGTCTGATTTATGGACACTGCCCCGTTCTACGACAACGCTACCTTCACCGAGCATCGTTTTACGCCACAGTACGGGTTGATTCGGAGAATGGTAGGTGAAACGCCCGTCATCTGGCTTAGCGGTCACAGCAAAAACGACTTCGATATTTGAGTACAGTGTGCGCTGTAAATTATTTTTGGCTTCAAGGCGTAAATGTGTGTGTACAATTCGCGTATACAATATTCGGTCGGGATGAACAGGTGTTAATTTATAGCCGGCTTGTTGTAAAGACATATTAAGCGCTGTTTGAACGGTATTTGTAATGGGTTCAGTTCCGTAATATATCGACGGTGCGATGCTTTTATTCCAACTAAACTCCCCTATTTCGCGCGGATCGTTCGTTAAATCTCCTTCATTATGACGATCATCATACACCGCACCCACTTTTAAGGTTTTCGTCGTATACGCGCCGTGTGTAGAGGCAGGACAGTAAGTCAACGGAACTTTAGTAATATTACACGCAGATAAAAAAACAGAGAGAACAGCGATCAAACTACCTTTAACTTTTGGCGTAAGCTGCATAAATAGCATTCCTCTTGCGATAAATTCCGTGAAGATGGTAACAAACGTTTATGTCTTCGGCAATGTTACTCCACGTTGACCTTGATACTTCCCCTTTCGATCTTTATATGAAACTTCACATATATCATCAGACTCTAAAAATAACATTTGTGCCACCCCTTCATGGGCATAAATTTTAGCGGGCAAATTTGTCGTATTGGAAAATTCCAGCGTCACATGTCCTTCCCATTCAGGTTCTAATGGCGTGACGTTAACAATAATTCCACAACGCGCGTAAGTAGATTTTCCTAAACAGACAGTCAAGACACTACGGGGAATTCGAAAATATTCAACGGTTCGTGCCAAGGCAAAAGAATTGGGTGGAATAATGCACACATCTGAGGTCACATCGACAAAACTTGTTGCATCAAAATTCTTGGGATCCACAATGGCAGAATTGATATTGGTAAATATTTTAAATTCATTGGAGCAGCGAACATCGTATCCGTAGCTAGACGTTCCATAGGAAACAATGGATTTTCCGTCGATATGTTTAACTTGACCTTTTTCAAATGGCTCGATCATATTGTGTTCGTGTGCCATTTTACGGATCCAGCGGTCTGATTTGATTGCCATCTTATTTCTCCTATCCAGTGAGCACTGTCATCCTGAGGAGCGTCTTTTCGCGACGAAGGACCTGCTTTTAAGATCCTTCGCTGCGCTCAGGATGACAGAAAAATACTATTTAATAACAACTTTAGGTAATTTACCCTGTAACTTACTTTGTTTATCTAATTTCTGAATTAATTTTACGGCTATTTCTTTATAATACTGAACGGTCAAATCTGGGCGACCATTATCCATTGCTTCACGAATTTGTTGATCGAGGGGTAATTGTCCCAGTAATTCAATATTAAATTTCTCGGCCATTTTAGCCGCCCCACCAGAACCAAAAATACTTTCTTCATGTCCGCATTTCGAACAATGATGCAAACTCATATTTTCCACAATGCCCAATATGGGAACGTTAACTTTCTGAAACATTTTCAGAGCTTTTCGCGCATCTAAAATGGCAATATCTTGCGGAGTAGTCACAATCACGACACCCGACACAGGAATTTTTTGCGAAAGCGTTAATTGAATGTCTCCCGTTCCTGGCGGTAAATCAATAATCAAATAATCTAACTCACCCCACTGCGTATCATTAAATAATTGTTGCAACGCCGTCGATACCATAGGTCCTCGCCAAATCGCCGGCGTTTCGGGATCAATAAAATAGGCTATAGACATCGTTGCTATATTAAATTTTATCACTGGATTGACGGCTTTCTGCTCACCCGTGGGTTTTTCTGAAATATCCAACATCATCGCGATACTCGGCCCATAAATATCAGCATCCAATAAGCCGACTTTTTTATTTTCCAATGATAAAGCAAGCGCAAGATTTACTGCCGTGGTTGATTTACCCACACCGCCTTTTCCGGATGCGACGGCAATAATATGTTTAATCATTCGCCCAACCCTGAATATTTTTTTCAATTAATTTAGCTAATACATTAATATGCTCATCTGATGCATTAAGAGCAGAAATATAATTAAAGTTTTTTCCACCTGCATCGAGGAATATTTTTCTATTTTGCATATTGACTTCTTCAAGTGTTTCTAAACAATCCGCTGAAAATCCGGGGCAAATCACACTGACACTCTCAACGCCCTCTTCTGCCCATTGCTTTAATAATAAGTCAGTATAAGGTTTTAGCCAGGGCGCTCTACCCAATCGAGATTGAAATGAAATGCCATATTTCTCTTCAGAAAGATTTAATATTTGAGTAACTTTACGAACCGTTTCGTGACACTGTTTAAAATACACATCGCCCTTGTCTACAAATTTTTGCGGCAGACCATGGAATGAAAATAATATTTTTTGGGAGGTATTATTTTTGAGTGTATTTGCAACAGCCTGAATATAACTGCTGTCTTCATAATAATCTTTAATTGTTCGGATTTCAGGATGAACTCTATATGAGCGTATTATCTCATTAACTTTATCAAATACCGTTCCCGTAGAGGGGGACGAGTATTGAGGATAGAGAGGAAAAATTAAAATTTTATTAATTTTTGCTTTATCAAATTCAAGCAAAGCTGATTTCAAAGATGGATTTCCGTAACGCATACCCACAACCACTTTTATTTTACTGCCAAAATAATTCTGGAGTTTTGCGGCTTGTTGACAGGTAATCACACGTAACGGGGAGCCTTCTTGAGTCCATATTTTTTGATAGAGCTTCGCAGATTTAGGCGAACGAAACGGCAAAATAAATCCATATAAAATGATCCACCAAATAAACCGGGGAAGTTCAACCACGCGAGGGTCACTTAAAAATTCGCGCAGATATTTTCGTACGGCTTTAGGCGTCGGCGCATCCGGCGTACCCAAATTGACTAATAAGACACCCATGGTCATGTTCGAATTCCTACACCCTTGTTTAACAATCGTAAATTAACGGCAAATAATACAGCGACAAACATCACCATCATGCTCAAGCCATAATAAATAGGAATATCAGTAACGCCTAATAACCCATATCGCAGTGCATTGACGATATATAATATTGGGTTTAAGTAAGATATTTTCTGCCAAAATGGCGACAACATATGAATAGAATAAAATACGCCACCCAGATAGGTTAAGGGCGTCAACACAAAAGTAGGTATTATAGAAATATCATCAAAACTTCTGGCATACATGCCGTTCAATAATCCCATCAGAGAAAACATCATGGCAGCAAGGAATGCTGTGAAAACCATTAAAAATATATGTGTTAGCGCAAGATGCGCAAAAAACAAACCGACAATCAATACTAACGCCCCCACTAACAGCCCTCGTATCGTTCCACCCAACACAAAACCCAATAAAATGACTAGATTTGACATCGGAGAAATAACTAATTCATCCATGCTTCTCTGGAACCTTAAAAAATAAAATGAACTGACCGTATTCAAATAAGAATTCGTCACAACGGACATCATGACCAAACCGGGGGTGATGTATTGCATATACGTAAAACCATCAATGGCTTTTAATTGCGATCCCACTAGATTTCCAAAAATGACGAAATATAAAACCATCGTTATTACTGAGGGTAAAAGAGTTTGCGTCCAGATACGCATAAATCGACGCACTTCACTGCGCAGTAGTGCACTAAAGGCAATCCAGGGTCGATATACTGTCATACGTTGTTATCCGCTCGTGTTAACTTGATAAACAACTCTTCTAGTCTGTTTGTTTTGTTACGAAGCGTTTTAATTTTAATGTTATGAGCACTCAGCTCGTCTACAACGTCAGTCAGCGTTTTGCCTCTGACCAAATCAATTTCAAGAGTATGGTCGTCTATTTTTCGGACAAATTCAGGCGGCATAAATACGGGCTCATCTAAATATAAGATAAAAGTTTCTTGATGCAGTTTTTGGAGTACCGCTCGCATACTGTCATGTTCGATAATTTTGCCTTCGTTAATAATGGCAATATTTCGACACATCATTTCGGCTTCTTCAAGATAATGCGTGGTCAAAATAACCGTGGTTCCTGCTTTATTAATTTCCCTTAAGAAATCCCAGAGTGATCGTCTAAGCTCAATATCAACACCCGCCGTCGGCTCATCTAAAATTAATAATTTCGGCTCATGAACCAATGCACGCGCAATCATTAATCGCCGCTTCATGCCGCCTGAGAGTTCAACTGCACGACCATTTCGTTTTTCCCATAATCCCAATTGGGTCAGGTATTTCTCAGCTCGTTCAAATGCGAGTGGACGCGGAATGCCATAAAATCCCGCTTGATTTGTGACGATATCAATGACTCTCGAAAAAATATTAAAATTAAATTCTTGGGGAACCAAGCCGATGCAGGATTTAGCTAAAGCAAGCTGAGTATCTAAGTCATACTCAAATATTTTGACCTTCCCGCCAGACTTATTCACCAACGAGGTCATAATGCCAATCGTTGTCGATTTTCCTGCACCATTGGGCCCTAACAGCGCAAAAAAATCCCCTTCAGCCACAGAAAAGCTGATACCCTTCAGGGCTTGTGTGCCATTGGCATAGGTTTTGCTAAGATGTTCGACTGATAAAGCGTAGGTCATGGTGCAATCTTAATCGCATAGGCAAGCAATGTCATCAATAGAAACAGCTATAGAAATGGTCATAGAGAACGAACAAGCGGCTCCTAAAATCGTAGGAATCGTCTGTCATCCGCATCCGCTGCATGGTGGGACGATGAACAACAAGGTCGTCACTACCCTCACCCGCGTCATCAGAGAGTTCGGCGGTACTGCCATCCGGTTTAATTACAGGAAGTTTGATCACGGCATTGGCGAGCTTCAAGATACGTTAGAAATTATCCAATTAGCCAAACAAAAATGGCCGCAAGCTGACATTTGGCTCGCAGGATTTTCATATGGAGCTTATATCTCTCTTAAAGCTGCCACCCAAATTAAAAATCTTAAACAATTAATTTCTATTGCGCCTGCTGTTAATAATGCAGATTTTTCAGGATTACATCCACATTGTCCATGGACAGTGGTAATTGCAGAAGCCGATGAAGTCGTGCCGGCTCAAGATATTAAAAACTGGATCAAAACACTCTCGCCTACTCCCGAGGTTATTACTTTTGAGAATACTTCACACTTCTTTCATAGCAAATTAATTGATTTACGAGATACGCTAATCGCGAGTTTAAAAAATGCTCACCCCCTATGAACGTTACCAACATGCGTTAGCCACGGGCGAATATTTACCGGATGAAAACCAAGCCAATATTATAGATTATTTTCAAAAATTATATTTATATATAGAAGACAATACTTGGTTCAAGAAAAAACCGTCCGATCTCAAATTGGGTTTATACATATGGGGCAGCGTAGGTGTGGGTAAAACCTGGTTGATGGATTTATTTTTTCAAAGTCTTACCAGCAAATTAAAAACACGCATGCACTTCCATGATTTTATGCGTGAAATGCATGATCAACTCCAGAGATTACAAGGCAACGCAGATCCCCTCAAAAAAATAGCTAAACAATTTGCGCGTAATACAAAAGTCTTATGCTTTGATGAATTTTATGTATCCGACATTGGCGATGCCATGATACTCGCCAATCTATTTGAAGCTTTCTTTAAAGAAAGAATTATCATTATTGCGACATCGAATGTTATTCCGGATAATTTATATAAAGACGGTTTGCAGCGCGCGAGATTCTTACCCGCAATAAGTTTAATTAAGAAAAATATGTCTGTACTTCATCTACCCACCATAAGAGATTATAGATTACGAGAATTAGAAGAAGCAGGAATTTTCTTCTCGCCCCTCTCTCCCGAAACACATCATAAAGTCGAGAAATTATTTACCCAATTAGCCCATGGCGAAATCAAAGTCGAGAAAGATATTTATTTACATGACAGGACCATTAATACTATAAAATTTGCCGATAATATAATTTGGCTTGATTTTAAAAAATTATGCTCTATTCCCCGCAGCCAAATGGATTATTTAAGTATAGTGAAAAGATGGTCAACGGTTATTATTGACAACGTAAAAGCTATTTCAGAAAAAGATATTAATACTGCCAAATATTTTATTAATTTAATTGATATTTTATATGATAGCCGTATTACCCTCATACTCAGATCAGAATGTCCGATAGATGATATTTATAAATCAGGCGAATTAAGTTTTGAGTTCAAGAGAACAAAAAGCCGACTGACCGAAATGCAATCAACATATTATCTGCAGGAAGCGGAAGAGAAATTATGCCTCAAATGACCAATACCCACCGCTGGCTCATCACGATTGCTGTGATGTTAGTCACCGTCATGGAAGTGTTGGATCTCACCATCGTGAATGTCGCCTTGCCGTATATGAAAGGCTCCCTCATTGCGACAAATGATCAAATTACCTGGGTATTAACGTCGTACGTGGTTTCATCCGGAATTATGATGCCGCTCACGGGACTTTTAATAAATCGTCTCGGCGTAAAAAGATTAATCCTGATTAATATTGTCGGATTTTTGTTTAGCTCTATGTTATGCGGTGCTGCCGTTTCTTTACAGATGATGGTATTTTGCCGAATATTACAAGGGATATTTGGTGCCTCCTTAGTGCCCATTTCACAATTTGTTTTACGTAATATTTTTCCGCCAAATGAAATTACGAAAGCGATGGCCATTTGGGGGATGGGTATTATGGCAGGCCCCGTATTAGGTCCGACGATTGGTGGATATATCACCGATGCGTTGAATTGGCGATGGATTTTTTATGTCAACATACCCTTCTGTATTCTGGCTTTTTTCATGTGTCTAAAATTAATCGAGGAAACTGAAATTAAATTAGTCAAGATAGATTGGCTAGGAATGCTTTTAATGGCAACAAGCATCGGATGTTTACAGATATTTTTAGACAGAGGAAATACGGCTGACTGGTTCAACGCCAGCAGCATGCGCTGGTTATTTATTATTTTTACCGCAAGTTTTGTATTTTTTATTATTCGAGGTATTTCTCTCAAAGAAAAAAATATTATTAATTTACAATTATTTTTGAACCGTAATTTCAGTGTCGGTTGTTTAATGTTAGCGTTATTTGTCGCCAGCATGTTTAGCTTATTAACCTTGCAACCCATCTTGATGGAAAGCTTCATGAATTACAGCGCAAAAACAGCGGGCCTCGTGATGGCACCTCGAGGCATTGCAGCCGCATTTGCCATGGCCGCAACACCGTTTCTCGCTAAACATATGGATCTTCGCAAAATTATTATGCTGGGTTTACTGTTTGCCGCCTTCGGCACTTATCAGATGACAAAAGTTAATCTGACCATGGCGCCCATTACCTTAATTGAAATTGGAATTTTACAAGGCATTGGCATGGGATTTGTTTTCATTCCCATTTCAAATCTCACGCTCGCAACATTACCGCGCTCAGATTATGGCGAAGCATCGGGAATTTTTAATTTCGGACGAAGTTTAGGCATATCCATCGGTGTTTCTGCTATGGCCACTTTACTAACCCGTAACAGTCAAGTGAATTGGAATAGACTTGGCGGACACCTCTCACTGTTTAGCCCTGGTTTAAAATTATGGCTCGCGCATAATCATTTAAATTTATATGACAAATTTACCTTGTTACAATTGTCCAAACAGCTTTCATCACAAGCGTATATGATCAGTTTCTTGGATGATTTTCTGTTGGCGTCAATTGCGCTTATCCTGATCATCCCTCTTACTTTTTTACTCGAGAAGCCCAGAAGCGCAAAAATTGAGATAGGACACTGATTTCTTTATACTGCTGCCTGGAGTTTTAACCTATATTAGGAGAGTAGAATGAAATTGTTAACCGTAGTCGCATCCCTCGCCGCACTTACCCTGACCACATCTGTATTTGCTGAAAGCAATAATTGCGAGCAAATTATCAAAAATTTCCCGGGTACCTACACCATGGTTAAACGTACGTTATCCGATGGAACAGTATTAAAAGGCTCTCAAGTTCAGGGAACCTTGCTCTATGGAAAAGATGGTTACAGTTCAGTCACCATTACGGTTCGTGATGCAAAAAATGGAACCTATGACATGGCCGCATTGCAAACAGACTATTCTATTTCTTCCACAACTTTCACCAATAAATTAAAAGCCATGGCGTTACAGTTTGGAAAACCGACTTCGCCCGTTAAGTACACATTTGACGGTTCTAAACTCAGCTCCCCCGTAGTATGTGACAACGGAACATTGGATCTGAAAAATCCCGCGGATTACCCACTGTCTGATCTAAGAATTACTGCAGCGGGAATACTCACGGCAATTCATAGCGATCCAGAACTCAAGGGCGCCATTGATGAATGGAAAAGAATTGGATAATTTTTTTATTCTTAATTTTTAATTTCTAATTGTTAAGTTTTATTTTTTTATTTTAATGTTTTTTTTACTTTAAGGAGTTTTACATGAATATTTTAAAATTAGCCGTATTGGGCGCAGCACTATCTGTTTTTACCGTATCTGCTTTCGCAGAAAATAATAGCTGCGAAGATATTATTAAAAATATTCCGGGAACCTACACGCTGGTAAAACGCACGATGCCCGATGGCACGGTTTATTCAGGCAAACAAGTTCAGGGAACAACGATGTTTGCTAAAGATGGACATCGTGTCACTGCAGTGACAGTTGATGAAGGAAAGAGAATATTTTCAGCCGCCGTGCAAACCGACTACTCTCTCACATCCAAAGAATTTACTGATACGTTAGACGCACTGGTTGTGCAAGACGGTTCAGCACCACTCATCTCTGAACATAATCAGCCAAAAAAATCTGTTCCCGTTGTTTGCGAAGACGAAAAATTGACGATCAAAAATCCACCGGTAGATCCGCTTTCCTCTTTAACCTTTACCAAAACCGGCATGACAGCGGTGTTAAATAAAGGCTCAGATGCAGGCGCGATAGATGAATGGAAAAAAGTCGGGTAATTGTTACTTTAAAGGAGAGTCACATGTCACAGCAAAAAAATGCTTCACAACTGATCAAAGATTTCCCTGGAATTTATAAACTGGTCCAACGCACACTTCCCAACGGAAAAGTGCTAAAAGGCCACGACGTGCAAGGAACGGCAGTATTTACAAAAGATGGCCACAGCGCGATTAATATTTGCGTGCACAATCCTGCAGAGGAAAATTATCATATGCTGGCTTATCAATCAGAGTATTCACTTTCTGAACACGAGTTTACCAATGCGCTCAACGCAATGGCCTCACAATTCGGAAAGCCAACAGAACCCGTGCAATATACGTTTAATCAGCCCAAAAAATCTTCAACTGTCGTTGTTGAAAACGGGAATCCCGTTATTAAAAATCCTGCATACTATCCACTGTCTGAATTCATCATTACTTCCTCGGGCTTTACAACGCACCGCGCGGGAAATCTTAAAGGTGTCGTAGATGAATGGAAAAAGATTGGATAGATAATTTTGTAGGGGTGGGATACTATCCCGCCCCTATCGGATTTAATGCGAAAAACTCAGCTCAATTGTTACCTTGTCATATATCACTTTAGGAATTAACGGCAAACGGCCTTTCCCTTGCTTACCTTGCAACAATTTGACTAAACCTAAATGCTCCATTGATCTTAATGTTCTTAGAATATTATTTGCTTTTCTCCCTGTAAGAGATTCAATCTCTTTGACAGATTGAGGCTCCATATCAAGAATTAATTTTAGCAATGCTTGATTTTCTTCAGAAAGAATAAGGGCAAGAGATTTTATGGATGGAAACCAAATTTTCGGCTCATCTGGTTTAGGCTTATAACTACCTCTCGCAATCGCAAGCGTATATTTTTTAAATTCGGCCAAAGGCATAATGCCTACTTTTACGGTTTTAGTCATGATTACACCTCGTAAATTCTTTTGGTTATATCTAAAACTTCCACAACTTTTACCCAAAAATCTTCAAGTAACTTTTCAGCTGATTCGTAAAAATAAGGATAAATTTTTTCCGAATTATTTGAGTGCCAGTGATCATAAATACGTTTCGCAGGGACTTTGTTTTTGCCCCCATATTCAATAGGGTGTGAATTATCGAATCCTAAAATTCGACCATTAGTGCCATCATGCAATGTCAATGAATACCGAATGCCATGAGGTCTTTCACTTGTTTTTTCAACTTTTTTAACTTCAAATTTAATCCAAAGACCCGTATGGTCATCAACGACAAACCGAGTACCATCTAATTCAACCAGGAACTCCAAACCCTTATCTTTACAATCCATCTTATTATATCACCTAATGATACATTATCAACATTCTAGTTTATTATTACCCTGCTGCACTATTTCAATACTTTATAAAGTCCATACACACTGATCAACAACCAACACACTTCCATCGCAAAAGCAGAAACATTGAAATCAAAATACAGCGAATAAAGAATTAATGTTGAGCCAACAATATTCAAACCAGCATATCCAATAGAATGCGAGGACATCTTTCTAATATTTAATAGTAAATATGCAATAAGAGTTAGAAGCACACCGAATAAACCTAAACCATCTGGCAATGTCATGATCATCAATATTTTTCATCCGGTCGTTTTGTCAAAACTTCATTGCCTGTTTCTGTAATTAATATCGTATGTTCCCATTGCGCAGATAAACTGTGATCTTTTGTCACAACGGTCCAGCCATCGGCTAATAATTTCACATGTCTTTTTCCGGCATTAATCATGGGCTCGATAGTAAAAGTCATTCCCGGAATGATTTCTAATCCCGTACCCTTCTTGCCGTAATGGAGTACCTGGAGATCGTCTTCATGAAACGTACTGCCAATACCATGACCGCAATATTCTCGTACGACTGAAAAATGATTTTTCTCAGCATGTTCTTGAATAGCCGCTCCAATGTCGCCGAGATGAGCGCCGGGTTTAGAAACCGCGATACCCAGATTCATACATTCTTGAGTAATGCGCATTAAGCGCTCTGCCATCACCGGAATCTTCCCTACCCCAAACATCTTGCTGGTATCACCGTGATAACCATCTTTTAATACCGTGACGTCTATATTAAGTATGTCACCGTCTTTGAGCTTGCGATTACTGGGTATGCCATGGCAAATCTGATGATTGAGCGAGGTACAGATAGATTTGGGAAAGCCCTTATAGTTCAGGGGAGCTGGGATGGCTTTCTGAACATTGACGATATAATCATGGCAAATCTTGTCTAATTCGTCCGTCGTAATGCCGGCTTTTACATAGGGCGTGATCATCTCGAGGACGTCTGCAGCGAGCTTTCCCGCGACACGCATTTTGGCGATTTCTGAGGCATTTTTCAGATGAATTGACATAAGCTAACCATTGTTGAAGTAAGGGCTTTATGGTATAAGACTGGACTTTTTCATGCAATCAAATTCACACACTAGTCGACACGGAGGGCTGGGTGTTTGGCGAAAGCCAAATGGCCGTTCGGGACAAGTGGTGGTTTTAACCCAAACGAGGAAATTATTATGACTAAAGTCAGTATGCGAGATATGTTGGAAGCAGGCGTTCATTTCGGTCATCAAACCCGATACTGGAATCCGAAAATGGAACAATACATTTTCAGCGCCCGTAACAAAGTGCACATTATCAATCTTGAAAAAACCCTTCCCCTGTTTCACGATGCTATGAACTTTATTGGTTCAACAGCAGCGAGACGCGGAAAAATTTTATTTGTTGCGACGAAACGTCAAGCACAAGAGATTCTGAAAGAAGAAGCGATTCGTGCTGGCATGCCATACATCAATCACCGTTGGTTAGGTGGATTATTAACCAACTACAAAACCATTCGTCAAACCATCAAGCGCTTGAAAGATCTTAAAGTTATGCAAGCCGATGGTTCATTCGACAAAATGATCAAAAAAGAAGCGCTGAATTTACAGCGTGAATTATTCAAGCTCGACAGAAGTTTAGGCGGTATTGAAGAAATGGGCGGAATTCCTGATGCTCTTTTTGTGATCGACGTCGGTCATGAAAAAACAGCTATTGCTGAAGCGAATCGTTTAGGCATACCGGTTATTGCTGTTGTCGATACCAACTACAGCCCAGACAATATTGACTATATTATTCCAGGTAATGATGACTCTTCTCGTTCGATTGCGTTGTATTGCAAGAGTGTTGCCGATGCGATTGTGAATGCAAAATCAGCACTGACCGTTCATGGTCCTAAAGAAGAGAAAGAAGAAGTTGAAATCACGGTAGTCAAAAAACATCATCCTAAAAAAGAAAAAACCAAAGAGGAGAAGAAATAATGACAACAGCCATTAGCGCTTCACTCGTTAAAGATCTGCGTGAACGTACCGGCGCAGGCATGATGGAATGCAAACGTGCGTTACAAGAAAGTCACGGTGATATTGAAAAAGCGATTGAAGCGATGCGTAAATCCGGTCAAGCGAAAGCCGACAAAAAAGCGGATCGCATAGCAGCTGAAGGCGTCATCGTTATTCGCATTAGCGATGATCAGAAACGCGCCATTATACTTGAAGTGAACAGCGAAACTGACTTCGTGTCACGCGATGTTAATTTCTTGAATTTCGCGAACCTTGTTGCTGACACGGCTATTTCTAAAAATATTGAAAGCTTGGAAAATTTATTAACCGCTTCTGTAGGCAATGAAACGGTTGATGAAACACGTAAGCATTTAGTGGCAAAAATTGGCGAAAACATTCAAGTCCGAAGATTCGCTGCACTTAAATCCAATCATATCGTTGGTGGCTATGTTCACGGTGGACGTATTGGTGCGCTGATTGAACTCGAAGGCGGCGATGCGGCGTTAGGCAAAGACATTGCAATGCATATCGTTGCAAACAATCCTCTTGTCGTAAATCCTTCAGAAGTTTCTGTGGATTTAATTAATAAAGAAAAAGAAATATTTTCTGCTCAAGCCGCAACGAGTGGAAAACCTGCCAATATTATTGAAAAAATGGTCGAAGGCCGTATCAAGAAATATTTGGATGAAATCAGTTTGGTGGGACAACCGTATGTCAAAGATCCTGACAATACGGTAGGTAAAATTTTAGAATCGCATAAAGCTAAACCCCATCATTTTGTACGCTTTAAAGTGGGTGAAGGCATTGAAAAGAAAACGGAGAACTTTGCTGAAGAAGTGATGGCCCAAGTCAGAGGGAGTTAATTCTATGCCGGGAAAGTATAAACGCGTTCTGCTGAAAATCAGTGGTGAAGCACTTCAAAGTAGTAATCATACCTCTCCTATCGATAGCGAAACTGTCGATAGGATTGCAACCGAACTTTCCGCACTCAATAAAAAAGGTACACAAATTGGTGTTGTCGTGGGTGCCGGAAATTTCTTTCGCGGTGTTTCTCATACTCAATTAGGTATTGATCGTGTAACCACAGATCAAATGGGTATGGTTTCTACCGTATTAAATGCGCTGGTATTACGTTCTGCAATCGAACGCGCCGGCAGCAAAGCAACGATTTTTTCTGCACTTCCCATGAATGGCATTGTTGAGCACTACAACAGATTAACCGCCATTAATGCGTTAGATTTAGGTTTTATTACTATCTTTGCCGGTGGTACGGGCAATCCATTAGTGACAACCGATTCTGCGGCAAGTCTTCGCAGTATTGAAATTAATGCGGATATTTTACTTAAAGCAACTACTGTCGATGGTATTTATTCAGAAGATCCTAAGAAAAATAAAAATGCAAAATTATTGAAAAAATTAAGTTATCAAGAAGTGTTAAAACAAGAATTGGGCGTGATGGATTTAGCGGCGTTTTCCCAATGCCGTGATTACAATATGCCAATTCGAGTATTTAATATCAATAAAGAAAACGCTATTACTCGCATTATTACTGGCGAAGATGAAGGATCCCTCGTATGCTAAACACAGTTTATTCAGACGCTGAAACACGCATGAAAAAATGCGTCGATAATTTACATACTGATTTAACTAAATTAAGAACAGGTCGTGCACATACCAGTTTATTAGATCATATTCGAGTAAATTACTATGGTAACGATGTGCCGTTAAATCAAGTCGGCAATGTTGGCGTGGGCGATTCACGCACACTTACTATTACCATCTGGGATAAGGGTGCAATACAATCCGTTGAAAAAGCTATTCTGACATCAGACTTAGGTTTAAATCCTGTAACCAATGGAATGGTGATTCGCGTTCCCCTTCCCGCGTTAACACAAGAACGTCGCGCTGAATTAGTTAAATTAGTGAAAGGCGAAGGCGAAAATGCGCGCGTTGCAATTCGCAATGTTCGCCGTGATGCATTAACACAAATTAAAGAATTAGCGAAAGCTAAATCTATTAGCGAAGATGACGAAAAAACGTCTGAAGATAAAATTCAAAAAATTACGGACAAATATGTTGCGGATATTGAAAAATCTATCGCAACAAAAGAGCAGGAATTGATGCAGGTTTAAAGCTTTCTCCCTAGCACTATTTTAGTTATACGTTCAAAAAGTTTTGTAGCCTGGATAGAGCGCAGCGAAATCCAGGAAATATAAAACGTTGATCTTTCCCAGATTTCGTTACGCTGCGCTCGACTCAATCCAGGCTACCCTTCAAGGTACTATGGTGCGAGTGTTGTCTCGCAGAGCATATGAACGAAGCCCCGCCCTAACGCCCCCGCCACCCCTCCAAATCTGACCTATACTTATTATAGAGATAAGTCTGAGGAGGACCTGTGGAAGAGCGTGGAAATAACAGGATAGATGAAGCGTATTTCAATACGATTTGTGAGAAGTTACCTTTCTTACGAGAACTTCGCGCAGATCAAGAAAGCATGGGAAATAATTATTTTGTGTTGTTAATTCATTTTTTCCAGAAATTTAGCAAACTCGAATCTGATCTTCGTCTCGAGAGAAATCCTCAAAAAAGATATGAATTATTATTTAATATTATTGAAATGGGTAATTTAATCGACACTATGCGTCTTGTAGAACAATGCCAAGACATGGAAAAGCAAACAAGTGGGCGTCAGCAACTGGCGATTAAAAACTGTATTCATGCGCTTCTCACATTGAAACGTTATCGAAATGTCGTTGCCGATGGGTATCACGCTTACAGCACAAAAACCGGCGCAGATATAATCTCTTCTTTTCAGTTTTTCTTTAAAGAACTCGGCGCTAGACGTCCAACACAACCATTTTACCGAACCAGTATCGCCTTCAAAGACTCTATGTATGATGCTAAAGACAAATTTAAGTTCGTCAATACACCAGAAGATATCTATTTGTTCATTTACAGTGAGGGTGATAAAGAAGCAAAAAAACTTAAAATTACAGCGTTACTTGAAGGAATAAAATACTTTTTGGATAAAGCCGCCGCACTTTATAAACAAGATAAAAAAGATTGTGCATCGCTTTATTTTATTGCGGGAGCCAACTGCGCGCGCGACCTGGAAGATTATTACAATCAACTTCACCCACGAGATCGACGAGCTTCACACATCGCAGATTTACTTAGTAGCTTAACAACACTTCGGCAAGATCGCGGCCAGCAATTTGCACATAAAGTCGGCGATCAAAAAAAAGTCAGTGCAGCAGCCATGAAAAAAAAATTATCTAACGAAGATGACCCCTCGGGTTATATGTTAGGAATATATAAGACGATTGATACCTATCTTCAAAGAGAATATGGCATAGAGCCAACGATGGCAAAAGAAGTGGGCAGCATAAAAATCACGTATGACTCACCTCGTCCCTATGTGAGAACACCCGTCATTCGACGTGATGAATACGCCCCACGCATGCTGTTTTTTCCTGAAGAACCCCAGCCCCAGATAGCTAAAAAGTCTCAAGCAGAGAAAAAAAGGGATCGGGGTGAGAGTGATCGCAGAAAAGACTTGCCCGCAGAACGCGATAAATCCACTAAACAACATCGACAAGATCGCAGCCCCACTCGCAAATAGTGATAAAAAGCAGCTATAATGCGCTACCTTTTAGAGGAAGCACGAGATGAGCAGTGAACACGATGCACAAGACACTCGCAAAAGAACACCCCATCAAAGCAGTTTCAGTCGAGCTTTAGAAAAATTGTCTAGCATAGCAACATTAACGCTGTTCAAAGAAAAAGCCAAAAAAGTCGTAGGGGAGGCTCCCGTCTATATTTGCAGCTCCACAGGAATTGATGACAAAGAAAAACTTTTCTTTGCTGTCAAAAAAAAACCTGATGAAGGCGAAGAAGATTTTACGAGGTTGGGGAAAAAATTTGAAAAGCTACACGGACTCAGCGAGTGGATGGTTGTGGAAGATAAAAGTGGAACGCCACAATTTAGCAGGATGTATAAAAACTTAACACTTCTCGCACCTGATAATTTACAAAACGTTCAAGCGTTTGTAGAGCAATGCAAAGCTGAAGAAACGCAACTTGCCAGCGGATCAAAAAAACCACGAAAATAATTTTTTTATTCTACCTGTTGATAAATCGCATCAATTAATTCTTGGCGTGTATACGCACCCTTCTGTAAAATATTTTTTGTGTGTTGCTGTAATAAGATCCGTTCATCTGAAGATAATTCTTTCGCAGACACAATAATAATAGGAATTTGACGCCACGCTTCATGTTTTTGTAATTCAGTAATAAACGTAAAGCCATCCATTTCTGGCATCATCAAATCCAATAAAATAATCGACGGAATGTGTGCTTGGACTTTTTCTAATGCATCACGACCATTCACTGCTTCAACGGATTTCCACCCTGCTTTTTTCGCTGCAGCACGCATAATATCGCGCGCGGATTCTTCATCATCCACAATCAAAATAGACGAAACGCCATTCGGAACTAATTCTTTAATTTTATCTATCATTGAATTGATATTAATGGGCTTTGTTAAAAAATTAATTTCACTGAATATCACGCCAAAATTTTCTTGGAAGGTTTCTTGTGATGTTACCACCAGTGGAATTTTTGACAGATGCTCATCTGATTTTAATTCCAACAAGGTTAATACGCGCTCGAGCACACTTGAATCAAATCTCGTATTTAATGAAATATCCAATACCATGAGATCCAGTTTATTTTTACGCGCAAATTTTAGCGCCTCTGATCCACTCCGATTATGATAAACGTCAAATCCCATTTCTTGGAGATGAACTAAAATATCATCTACGGAACGAAGATTTTGGCTGATGACTAATGCTGATTTACGAGAGCTGGGCATAAAAACTCCTCCTAAGTTTTGTTTACGTTTTACGATAAAATCCAACAATAAAAACTGTTTTTGTTTTTACTGAAATCCACCGGCAACATCTTGGCAGATATATCTTCTATTTTATATAAGCTGACAAGCTTTGCATCTAGCTCGAAATTTTTCTTGTGCGTCGCAAAGATCAGCTTGCCGTTTCTATGCAAGTTTTTCTTAATTAAACTTAATAATTCAAAATGATCTTCTTGCAGATCAAAATCTTTTTCCATGCGTTTTGATCTAGAAAATACGGGGGGAGCAACGAAGATCACATCATATTTATCCGTATGTTCTTTGATCCACTCTAAACAATCGGCTTGTATAAAGTGATTATAATTATCACTTAAGCCATTCAGCGCAAAATTTTGCTTCGCCCATTGTAAGTATGTTGCTGACATATCAACGGTTGTTGTACTCGATGCGCCTTCTAATGCAGCAAGAACACTTGCGGTACCCGTATACGCAAATAAATTCAAGAAATGCTTTTTATGGGCTAATTCTGCAATTTTTACGCGAAGCATTCTTTGATCTATAAACAAGCCCGTATCTAAATAATCTCTGAGATTAATTAAGTACTTAGCATTGTTCTCAGTAATGGTTACGAATTTTTTATCAAACCCTAATTTTTCGTACTGCTGCTCGCGCGTTTGTTTTTGGCGTATTTTAAAAGCAATATGATCAGGAGATACACCCAGCACCTGAGGCAATACTTTAATAATACTCTCTATTCTATCTTGGGCTTTTTGGGGATCAATAGTTTTGGGTGGCGCATATTCTTGAACGTGCACCCATTCGCCATATAAATCTATCGCAACTGCATACTCGGGCAAATCAGCATCATAAATTCTGTAACAACTAATATTTTCTTTCTTCGCCCATTTGTCTAAATGCTTTTTATTTTTAATTAAGCGGTTTATAAACATATTAATCGGATCTTGAGAATCAATTTCTTGCGTGACTATTTCTGCCGCTTTATGTTCGCCAATGAAATACTTGGGCTGAATATCAAATAACAATAATTTGCATTCTATGGTTCCGTTGAATAATAAATAATATTTAACAGCCCGCATTCCCATCGTCTTTCCAAGATCAGGATTGCCCGTAAATATGGCCCCCTTCCATCCTGTAAAAAACTTCTTAAAATTATCTGCGATGTTTTTATATAAATATCTGAGCGGTTCTGCTTCGCCCAATCGCATGCCATACGGCGGATTGGCTATTACAAGACCCGGATGCGATAAAATAGATTTACTTACTTCAAAATCAGCTAATTCTCTTTTTTCTATGTGAACAATTTTTTCTAAACCCGCAAATTGAATATTAGAAAGAGCGGTTTTGACTGAAGTTGAATCAGCATCGTAGCCCGTAATAATATTGGTAATTTCATACTTGGCTTGGCGCGCATCATCTAATAACTCTTGCCATAATTTATTATCAAATTTTTTCCATTTTAGAAATCCAAAATAATCGCGATATAATCCAGGCGCAATATTACCCGCCATCAATGCTGCTTCTATAGGTAAAGTACCAGCACCACACATCATGTCGACAAAATTGCCATTTTCTTTACAAATTTTTGGCCAGCCAGATCGAATTAAAATAGCCGCGGCGAGATTTTCTTTTAAAGGCGCTTCGCCTTGATTTTTTCGATAGCCTCTTCTATGCAAACTTTCGCCAGATAAATCTATGCTGACGGTTGCAATATCTTTGTCTATATAAATGCTTATCCTAATATCAGGTTGAACCAATTCGACGTTAGGACGTTCGCCTAATTTGTCGCGAAACCAATCGACAATAGCGTCTTTTGATTTCTGCGCGCCGTATTGTGTATGAGTAATCTTTGATCCGCGAGAACTAAAATCTATAGCAATCGTATTAGTGACATTAAAGTGTTCAAGCCAATTAATATTTTTTAGGGCTTCATATAATTCTTCAGGCGATTCTGCGGGAAAACTTGCGATGGGATATAAAATGCTATTCGCCAATCTTGACCACAAGCATGCTTTATAAGCCACCTTCATATCTTGCGCTTTAAAACTCACGCCCGCTATTTTAATGCTCGTGACAATGGCGCCGAGTGAGGTTAATTCATCGGCGAGCAATTCACTGAGTTGTTTGGGGCATGTTGCAAAATAGTTATTCATCATTAGATTTAATATCAGTCCATTGGTTGTCGTAGCGACAGGCGGTACCCGTTAAGGTTTCGCCACGATAGAAGCTTTTTGAAATAACCAAGGTAAAATCACGACACGGCACACCCTGATAATTGACGTGTGTATTTGAGGTAGTCAAGTGGTAACGCGTACCATCATTGACGCCGACCCATGATTTTACGGTACCATCTTTTGCCGTATTAAAAGCGACATTTAATTCTTTTTGCTCGGGCTGATGCGTAATCGATGATTGCGGGCCAGAGATGGTTGCGCAACCCGTCAAACTCGCTACCGCTAAAAGTACTAATCCTAATTTCAATTTCATACAATCTCCTAATGTTCTCTCGTCGTTTGAAAAACAATCTTAGGCCAACGCTCCATTGTTAAATTTAAATTCACCCGCGTCGGTGCTAAATACGTTAAATCATCATTAATATCTAAAGCTAAATTTTCAGATAACTTTTCTTTAAAATCTGCTAACATCTTTTTATCTTCACAATCTACCCATCGCGCAGCATGAACATTGATAATGTCATAACCACAATCGACGTTATATTCAAATTGAAGTCTGTGAGCGACGACATCAAATTGCAACACACCCACTGCACCTAAAATTAAATCATTGCTATTCAACGGCCGAAATAATTGCGTGGCACCTTCTTCGGATAATTGCATCAGACCCTTTAGTAAAGCTTTTGATTTTAAAGGATCTTTGAGACGAACACGTCGAAATAATTCAGGCGCAAAATGCGGAATCCCCGTAAATTTTAAATTTTCGCCCTTCGTAAACGTATCGCCAATTTGTATGGTTCCGTGATTATGTAGACCAATAATATCACCAGGATATGCGTCATCTGCTCTTTCGCGTTCACCCGCCATAAAGGTCAGAGCATTATTAATTTGAATTTCTCGCCCCAATCTTACGTGCTGTAATTTAATATTTTTTTGATATTTACCCGAACAGATTCTTAAAAAAGCAATTCGGTCTCTGTGTTGCGGATCCATATTTGCCTGAATTTTAAAGACAAAACCCGTAAAATTTTCTTCGCTCGGCTCGACTATTCTTGTAGTCGTCTCACGGGGAAGTGGAGAAGGCGCGAGCTTTACAAAATTATCCAATAATTCTTTGACGCCTTTATCATTCATGGCAGAACCAAAAAATACCGGCGTTAAATTTCCCTTGAGATATTCATCATGATCAAACTTATGACTGGCTGCTCGAACCAGATCCAATTCTTCTTGCTGCCATTTATCATGAACAAAGCCATGTTCTTCACTTTGTGCATTTTCTTGGTCATCTAAATAAAATACGCCCTTGAATTCTTTACCCATACCCATGGGCCAGGTAATCGGCGCACATTTAATATTTAATGTTCTCTCTATTTCATCTAATAATTCTATAGGCGATTTTGAATATCTATCTAGTTTATTTATAAAAGTAATAATGGGAGTCTGCCTTAATCGACAAACTTCAAATAACTTAAGGGTCCGTTCTTCAACGCCTTTTGCAGCATCAATCACCATTAACGCAGAATCTACTGCGGTAAGCGTACGATAGGTATCTTCAGAGAAATCTTCATGGCCTGGTGTGTCTAATAAATTAACCACTTTGTCGTTATAAATAAATTGCATAACAGAGGTTGTAACAGAAATTCCACGTTGTTTTTCTAATTCCATCCAGTCAGACGTTGCATGTCGTGTCGATTTTCGACCCTTCACGGTTCCGGCTAATTGTATCGCACCACCAAATAATAATAACTTTTCGGTTAACGTCGTCTTACCTGCATCAGGGTGAGAAATAATCGCGAAAGTACGACGGTCTTTATAGGTCATAAGTGTTTATCTGTATTTCAAAATAATATTTTTCAGATCATTAACAGCCGTATCAAAATCATCGTTAGTAATCACATAATCAAATTCAGGCGCATGAGAACATTCTTCTTTAGCGGCTTGCATGCGTTTTTCTATAATACTGGGACTATCTTGTCCGCGTAATTCCAAACGTTTATGCAAAACTTCCATCGACGGCGGCAAGATAAAAATACTGATGGCTTCTTTGAATAATTCTCGAATTTGTTTTGCGCCCTGCCAATCTATTTCTAAAATAACATCTTTATTGTGTTGTAATTGGGATAACACCCAGTCTCGTGAAGTGCCGTACCAGGAACCAAATACATGGGCGTGTTCTAAGAAAATATTTTGTTTGACCAATGCTTGAAATTTTTCATCAGAAATAAAATGGTAATTTACGCCGTCTTTTTCACCCGGTCGCATTGCACGCGTCGTATGAGAAACAGAAATCAGGAGATTATCCATGTTTTCTACCAACGCGCGAGTCAGCGAGGTCTTTCCCCCTCCCGATGGCGCAGCAATAATAAACAATCTGGACACCTTACTCACCCCTGTAAAAATGGCTATACTGCCCTATCTTTTTCACCGCGTCCAATGCAGAAACTGAGGAAAAATACCCATGCGCCCGAGTCACCGAACCCCTGATCAGCTTCGTGAAGTCAAATTAGAACGACACTATACCAAACATGCCGAAGGTTCTGTTCTCGTGACCTTTGGCGATACGAAAGTTTTATGTAACGCCAGCATCGTCGAAGGCGTGCCGCGTTTCTTAAAAGGCTCAGGAAAAGGCTGGATTACCGCAGAATATGGCATGCTGCCTCGCGCTACCCATCAACGTACCGATCGTGAAGCGTCTCGTGGTAAACAATCCGGTAGAACATACGAAATCCAGCGTTTGATTGGTCGTTCGTTACGAAACTGCGTCGATCTCAGTGCTTTGGGTGAAAATACCATTACGATAGATTGTGACGTCATTCAAGCCGATGGTGGAACGCGTACCGCTGCCATAACGGGTAGTACGGTCGCGTTATACGATGCGCTAAACATCATGAAAACCAAGCTTAAAATCAAAAAAGAGCCTTTTAAACAATTTATCGCCGCTATTTCTGTGGGCATTTATAAAGATACGCCGGTATTAGATTTGGATTATCTGGAAGATTCTGCGGCTGAAACTGATATGAATGTCATCATGAATGAAAAAGGTGAATTTATTGAATTGCAGGGAACGGCTGAAAAAACGGCGTTTCATAAAGACCATCTGGATAACATGTTGAAATTAGCTGAAAAAGGCATTGGTGAATTGATTAGTTTACAGAAAAGTATTTTGGGCTTGTAAAATATGAAGCCACTTATCCTCGTCGATGGTTCTTCTTATTTATATCGCGCGTTTCACGCCCTGCCCCCGTTAATGAATGCACAAGGTCAACAAACGGGCGCTGTGTACGGCGTCGTCAATATGATCAAGAAATTACGCCAAGATTATCAACCTGAAAAAATGGTCGTGATATTCGACAGCAAAGAAAAGACTTTTCGAGACGAATTATATTCAGAATATAAAGCTACTCGCGAAGCCATGCCCGATGATTTGCGATCTCAAATAGCACCGTTACATGAATTAATTAAAGCCATGGGAATTCCCTTATTATTAATTCACGGTGTCGAAGCCGACGATGTCATCGGAACTCTCGCTAAACAATCTCATCATCCCGTGATTATTTCCACGGGCGATAAAGACATGGCCCAACTCGTCAATAAAAACATTAGTTTAATTAATACGATGAATAATTCCGCCATGGATGAACAAGGCGTATTTGAAAAATTCGGCGTGCATCCTGATCAAATCATTGATTATTTAACTCTCATTGGCGATACCAGTGATAATATTCCAGGGGTTCCCGGTGTCGGACCTAAAACCGCCGCAAAATGGTTAAGCCAATATAAAACGCTCGACAATATTATTAAACATCACAAAGATATTCCCGGCAAAATTCAGGGCGCACTGGAAAAACATCTACCTGAATTTGAATTATGCAAAAAACTGGTTACCATAAAATGCAACGTTGAAATCCCCAAAGAAGATCAAGATCTTTCTTTAAAATCCCCAGATACTGAAAAACTAAAATTATTATTAACAGACTTGGGATTTAAAAGCTGGCTTGCAGAATTATCAGGCGATGAGACGTATCACCGCAAAGCGCACTCCCCTAAAAAATACCACTGCGTACTCACCCAAGCGGATCTCGATAAATTAATAGCAGATTTAAATCAATCAGACTTATGGGCGGTAGATACCGAAACCACTAGTTTACATATTATCGACGCCAAAATAGTCGGACTTTCTTTTTGTACAAAAGCCAACGAAGCATATTATATTCCGGTCAGTCATAATTATCCTGGCGCACCCGATCAACTTAATCGCGAAGATGTCTTAGCTCAATTAAAATCCTTACTGGAAAATCCTAATAAAATTAAAATAGCCCATAACGCCAAATATGATCTGAATATTTTCTTAAATTATAATATTCATCTTCAGGGCATGAAATATGACACCATGCTGGAATCGTATTTATTAGACAGTACTGCCACTCGACATGACATGGACAGTCTGGCCATGAAATATTTAGGCAAGAAGACTATTACCTTTGAAGATGTTGCCGGCAAAGGCGCGAAACAAATTACCTTTGATCAAGTGGGCATTGAAGAAGCCAGCAATTATGCCGCAGAAGATGCGGATATAACATTCCAATTACACGAAACATTATGGCCAAGATTAGAACAACATGCTGAGACGGTAAAAGCTTTTCATGAAATAGAAATGCCATTGGCTTTTGTTCTCGCCGAAATGGAACGACATGGTGTCTTAATAGATTCTGATTTATTACATAAACAAAGTGATTTCTTGGGTAAACGACTGCATGAATTAGAACTTCAAGCACATAAAGAAGTCGGTCAGCCATTTAATTTAGCTTCTCCGAAACAATTACAAGAAATTTTATTTGATAAATTAGGTTTACCTGTTGTTGAAAAAACACCTTCGGGTCAGCCATCAACGGCAGAAAATGTTTTGCAAGAATTGGCATTAAGTTATCCGCTTCCTAAAATTATTATGGAGCATCGTACTTTAAGCAAATTAAAATCAACTTATACGGATAAGCTTCCATTGGAAATAAATCCAAAAACACACCGAGTCCATACATCTTATCAACAAGCGGTTGCGTCAACAGGCAGATTATCTTCAACTAATCCTAACTTACAAAACATTCCTATTCGCACAGAAGAAGGCAGAAAAATCAGACAAGCTTTTATTGCCCCGAAAAATTATAAAATTCTTTCAGCTGATTATTCTCAAGTTGAATTAAGATTAATGGCCCATTTATCGCAAGATAAAAGTTTACTCACCGCTTTTGAGAAAGGCTTAGATATTCATAGTGCAACAGCGTCTGAAATATTTGACACCCCACTTGATAAAGTAACATCTGATCAACGACGAAGATCAAAGGCCATTAATTTTGGCTTAATTTATGGCATGTCAGCGTTTGGATTAGCGAAGCAGATCGACGTCGAAAGAGATGTCGCCCAAAAATACATAGACACTTATTTTGCAAGATATCCGGGTGTAAAAGATTACATGGAAAATACCAAGAAATTTGCTCATCATCATGGATATGTTCAAGCCATCTCTGGCCGAAAATTACATTTAGCAGATATTAACGCTCGAAACATGATGCGACAAAAAGGCGCTGAGCGCGCAGCAATTAATGCTCCCCTTCAAGGTAGCTCAGCGGATTTAATTAAGATTGCCATGATAAATTTATCGGCGTGGCTTAAGAAAGAAATGCCCGATGCTTATATGATCATGCAAGTTCACGATGAGTTAATCTTTGAAGCTCCCGAAAATAAAGTGGATTTATTATCTAAGCATGTTAAAGATATTATGGAAAATGCGATTTCTTTATCAGTACCACTCGTGGTTGATGTGGGAGTGGGAAATAATTGGGATGAGGCGCATTGACGATGAGAGGTGGTTGCAATTTGCAACCACCTCTCTATCGAAGTATGCCTATCTTGGACTCGTAGGATTCTGCAAGATTAAGTGTTCTGCTGGCATCAACGCCCCTTTTTCACCCGCCTCAGCTGATACAGTCGGACTAAAAAATCTCGTGTGTCGAGCACACTCAGCTATCTTTCGCGCAATTCCAACACCCGCACAAGCGAGTCCACCAACTGCAGCCAGAGCCCAAACTCCTCCGTTAACATAAAAAAATGTACGGCCATATGCTTCGGGAGTAAGTGCCTCCAATCCTGCCCACACACCCACCATCACTCCTCCCACAACTGTCATTGCTAACCCGCCTTGAATATTTCCATTTGCATCACAACCTCTGCTTGGACGTTCTTGACTCATGCTCTTCACTCCGAATACCGTTAATATTGATTACCCATCGCGACTATATCAGCCAAACCTTAAGGTTTTATTAAGAAAAAAGGTGGTCGCAATTTGCGACTACCTCTCTCATCACAACATTACTTTTGCGATCGCGTCTTGTGTCTGTACTTGTAACGCAGTAGTTTCTGACACTGTTGCATCAGTGCTTTTTCTGCAACATGATTGCCAAAACTTAGGCCATCCTTGCGCAGGTTGAAATGCTTCAGTAGTCACGGCGGTCGCTCCTGTCAGTGCTCCAATACCAAGTACCACATCGAAAGCAATCCCAAGGCCCATCTGAGCCGAAGTTAAATCGGCTGCTTGCTCCACAAGTGCACGCGTCATCAATACAAATAAAGGTAGGCATACCGCGACAAGACCACCCCCTACTCCATACGATATCGCTTTCTGTTTACAACTGCGTTCTTGACTCATGGCTGTTCTCCTCATTAAGTTTTTAAATGGTTGAGTTAAAACAAATACGTAGATTGAATGTAACAGATGAACCTTAAGGAAATATTAAGAAAGGAAAGGGACGCGAAAAATCGCGCCCCTATGATTACCTAATTAGACTTCCATTACTGGAGTACTTTTACTAGGAGTGACTAATCGACGTGACTCTGCTGGATCTGAACCACGACACCAAAAACAACATTGAGCAATACCAATTCCTGTTTGAACAAGCCCAAGAGCTGCATCAGCAGCGAATAGTCCGGCTGCCGCATAAACAAAACCCGGCTGCCACGTAGAAACAGTCGCGAGCTTAAACACTAAACCGGCGCCAATTCCACCAACGACCACCTGAGCTACTCCATACCCAATATTTTTATTGGCTCTTTTTAAATTTTTCTCTTCGTAATCTAACATAGTCATCACTCCTCTATAATGTAATTTCTTATGCAATTACACTGTATCAAATTAACCTTAAGGAAATATTAAGAGCTTCAAAATATGTGATATTTATATAGGCTTTTAGCCCGTCAGAACGGCTTTAAAGAAATATTTTCGAGGATGTATAGAGATACAAAAAAGGGACGGAAAAATCCCGCTCCTGCGGTATATTATTGTGCAGTTGCTGTAGGTGTAGTTTGTCGAGAACCCCTCAATGTAGTAGTTTCTTTTGGAGTAGTAGTTGCGACCATAAAAAAAGGTGGTCACAATCTGCAACCACCTCTCTCATCACAGCATTGCTCTTGTGAGCTCACGTTCTGTCTGTACATTTAATGCAGTCGTTTCTGACGCTGTAACTGCGGAACCTTTTTTACAGCAGGATGGCCAAAAGTTAAACCATCTCGATTGCACTGCCTCAGTAACGGGACGCTCTAAAAGTCTTGTATTTTCTGGACTTTTTCTTCCCTTGCATACTAACACCATTGCAGCAGCACTAAGCCCAACCACTAGTCCAATTGCAGCACCTGTTCCAGCCCCCACAACAGTTAAATAGGGAGCTTCCGCTTGTGATGACATATCCGCTGCAGTTCGCAGTGCGGCTTTCACTGCGCAAGGTGCAAATTGATAAAGTGTCGTAAAACAATTTGCTGCAAATACAGGAAGATAACAACTCGGATTGGTAAATGCCCATGAAACATTCATACCCATTTGAACAGCGGCATCAGTGCCATCTGCAAGCATGCTCCATGTCACATTAGCGAGACTTGGATCATTCGGAGAAATCGACGTTAAATTTTTACCGCACGTATCTACCGATAAATAATTCAAGAAAGTGTGAACAGCGTCTCCACCCATTTCCTTAATACAGACAGCTCCATTGACACCATTGATAGGAAGACATTGAACCGCAGCACCAGGATGATGACGAACGACATGTTGAACAACATTTTCTGCACCCATACTCTATTCTCCTCATTAAGTTTATCGACGAAATTCTGTGGAATCTGTTAAAGGCCTTGCTTCATTTCTGCGCTGATGCGCAACCAATTCTTTATCTAATTGAACCAATTGCTTTGATAATTTATAAAGATCACTTTCTATTGTGCTTCTACCTTGTCTACAAAAATTAGCCTGCGCAGCAGGCGATCCCCATGTCCACAATGCTCCACCCAAAACTTCTGCAGAAGGTGCTGCCATCCATAACAAGACCACTGGCCATGAAAAATTATTCTGCGTCGCTTCGTATACTGCACCGGCAAATAATCCAAGACCACCCACCATTAAACCAACACCCGTATTTATTTTCCATTGAGAGACACCTAAGCGTTTACGAATATCGAGCGCAAGATTTTGCAGTGATTCACCAGTCCTATCGTTATTAATTGCAGCTTGAACCGCGCGCATCGCTCGGTTCACTAAAGTTTGATCAATTTCAAACGCTTGCTGAAAAACTTCTAGGATTTCAATAATCGAATTACCACATGATTTAATACGAGCGGGTTGTGAATTAACGAGTGCTTTCAGGTCTTCCATTTTCTTCTCCAAATAATCAACAATTAAATCTACGATTTCTTACGATACGCAATCAATCGCTGACGCTGCGCAAACTGTCTGCGCGTCATCGGGTTTGGCTTATCTCTAAAAGGATTTGCACCTTCTTTGAAATTAACCTGCACGGGCGTGCCAATTAATTTTAAGGTTTTTCTATAATAACCAGACAAATATCGTCTATAACTATCCGGCAATTTTTCGGTTTGCGTTCCGTGAATAATAATTAACGGCGGATTATGTCCACCCGCATGCGCATAACGTAATTTAATACGTCGACCTCCCACCAATGGAGGCTGATGTTGTTTCACGGCTTTTTCAAGTATTTTTGTCAGTAGTGGTGTCGGCATTTCTTTCATCGCAGAATCATAGGCTTTATTAAGATCTTTAAATAATTCACCGACGCCTGTACCGTGTAGCGCAGAAATAAATTTAATTTCAGCAAAGTCTATAAAGACTAATTTACGATCTAATTTATTTTTAATCTGCTCCCTGTCATATTTTTCTAATCCATCCCACTTATTAATGGCTATCACTAAGGCTTTGCCTAAAGATAATACAAAACCTAATAGACCTAAATCTTGTTCTGTGAGACCCGATCTCGCATCGACCAAAAATAATATAACATTCGCTTCTTCAATAGCCTGCAAAGTTTTAACCACAGAAATTTTTTCTATCGCTTCTTTAATATGGCTCTTTCTACGCACACCAGCGGTATCAATCAGGGTATATTTTTTATTGTTTCTTTCAAAGGGAATAAAAATACTATCCCGAGTAGTACCCGGTGAATCAAAAACGATAACTCTTTCTTCACCCAATATTCTGTTTACTAATGTCGACTTTCCAACATTGGGCTTGCCGACGATGGCAACTTTAATGCCTTCATGAATCTCGGGATTTTCTTCGTCAATATCTGGAAATTTTTCGACTAAGTCATTAATATTTTCGCGATGAGAAGCAGAAATATTAATTTTATTCTTAAACCCTAATAGTTTAAATTCAGCATCGAGATTATCTTGATCCATGCCTTCGGATTTATTAATGACCAATATTAAATCTTTATTTAATTTACGCAGTTTTTTGGCAATGAATTTATCTGCGGGCATTAAGCCTGCACGCGCATCGACGATAAATAAAATTATATTAGATTCGGAAATGGCTTGTTCAGCCTGTTGAGCTGTTAGCTCATCTACACCCTCTTCGTCTATCCCAATACCGCCGGTGTCGATAATAATATACGGCTTGTCACCGACTTTTCCGCGGCCATAGATACGATCCCGAGTAACACCCGGAATATCCGCGACCATCGCATCACGCGACTGAGTCAGACAATTAAATAACGTAGATTTTCCGACATTCGGTCGGCCGACGATGGCAATAACAGGTATCATAATTTTATGTTTTTCAAATAGTTCTTAAAGTCTTGTGATAATTCAGGATGTTTGAGGGCATATTGGACTGTCGCTTCAAGATAGCCTAATTTACTTCCACAATCATAGCGTTTTCCCACAAAAGGCAATGCAAATGCGCTTTCTGTTTTTAATAATAATGCAATAGCATCAGTAAGCTGAATTTCACCGCCAGCGCCTGCAGCCGTTTTATGCAAACAAGAAAATATATTCGGACTTAATATATAACGCCCGACGACACCTAAATTGGATGGCGCATCTTGTTTTTTAGGTTTTTCTATAATTTTATTTATTTTATGTTTAGCATCAATGGCAACCATCCCATAACGCTCTGTTTCAGAATCAGGAATTTCTTGAACGGCAATAATACTTGCATGATGTTCTTCATAGGCTTTAACCATTTGAGATAAACAACCGGGTTCACCTTCAATTAAATCGTCTGCTAGCAATACCGCAAAAGGTTCTTTATTGATTAATTGCTCTGCGCACAAAACAGCATGACCTAATCCTAAGGCTTCGGGTTGACGAACATACGCCGTACTCACCCCTTTCGGTAAAATATCTTTGACGATTTTTAATAACTCGGTTTTATTGCTTTTTGACAACTTATTTTCTAATTCATAATTCGAATCAAAATGATCTTCTATGGCACGCTTCAATGAACTCGTCACAAAAATAATTTCGGTAATACCTGCTTGAATGGCTTCTTCAACGGCATATTGAATTAACGGTTTATCGACAATGGGCAACATTTCTTTGGGAGTCGCTTTTGTGGCCGGCAAAAATCGCGTGCCTAATCCCGCAACTGGAAATACCGCTTTGGTAATTTTAGACATTAAAGAACTCCATAAATATTTTTACCACGACCAATCGCATAGTAATCAAAACCCATTTTGGATAAATACTCTGGATCATATAAATTTCGGCCATCAAATATCACAGAATCTTTTAAAGACTTTTTAATATACTCAAAATCGGGGCTCGCAAAGTGACGCCATTCTGTGACGACAATTAACGCATCGCTATTTTTTAACGCTTCTTCAGGTGAATTACATAATTTCAATAATTTTTGATCTTTATATAAGCGAGACACTTCAGGCATCGCCGCCGGATCATACGCTTGCACTTTCGCGCCCGCTTTCCATAACGCTTCCATTAATACTCGACTCGATGCTTCACGCATATCATCTGTATTGGGTTTAAACGATAAACCCCATAACGCAAATGTTTTGCCAGATAATTTATTTTTATAGTGATGAGATATCTTCTGAAATAACACTTCTTTTTGCAAATGATTGGTTTTATCAACCGCATTAATTAACGGCATATTGTACTTAACATTTTTAGCCATGACTTCTAACGCACGAATATCTTTGGGAAAACAGGAGCCGCCATATCCACAACCCGGTTGAATAAAGCTATATCCAATTCGCGGATCTGAACCAATTCCTATTCTGATTTTTTCGATATCGGCGCCTAGGTGTTCGGCTAATTGACTTAATTCATTTACGAAACTAATTTTTGTGGCAAGCATTGCGTTGGCTGCGTACTTTGTTAATTCTGCGGATTTAATGTCCATCGCAATAATACGGTTATGATTTCTATCGAACGGCGCATAGAGTTGTTCGAGATGTTCTTCGGCTGTTTTATTATCGATTCCAATGATGATGCGATCAGAATTCATAAAATCTTGAATTGCCGCGCCTTCTCTTAAAAACTCAGGATTAGAGGCGATATCGAATTTAATTTTTTTATTTTTTTTATGTAATTCAGCATCAATTGTTTTTCTGACAAGTTCTGCAGTCCCGACCGGAACGGTTGATTTGGTAATCACTAATCTATAGTCATTTAAATATTTGCCAATATTTTCTGCGACAGAAACGACATATTTTAGATCGGCTGAGCCATCTTCATCTTGGGGAGTGCCTACCGCGATAAACTGATAAAAACCATGCGAAACCGCTTCTTCGACGCTATCGGTAAATCTCAAATGACCCGATTGGATATTTTTAGCCAGAATGCCTGGGAGGTCTGGCTCATGAATCGGACAGATGCCTTCCTTCAATTTAGCCACGCGTGCCTTGTCGACATCCATACACAACACGTGATTTCCTAGCTCAGCAAAACACGCGCCTGTGACAAGACCGACGTACCCTGCTCCATAAATCGTGATTTTCATACGGGATGACATCCTAGCGTCAAAAGTAAGCCAAAGTTTAGCATGTAGAGTATTATAGCGTCATCTCAAATGGGGCTTTCAATGACACTTACACCATATATACCGCTCTTCCGCGGCATTATTTATCTTGTGGCAGGCTTCTTTATTGCCAAATTTGCCAGCAAAGGCATTGGCAGATTGATTCAACGACAACGAAAACCGCGCTATACGCTCTTGATCAAGAAAATCATTTTTTATGTCATTTTCCTACTATTCATTATTTCAGCGTTGAGGCAATGGGGATTTGAGCTAAACGTTCTATTAGGGGCAACAGGCATTGTTACCGCTGCGATTGCATTAGCCTCTCAAACCGTCGTATCCAATATTGTCAGCGGATTTTTTCTATTAGGCGAAGATGCTTTTCAGTTAGGCGATATCATTGAGATTAATGGCATCAAGGGAGAGATTATTTCCATTGATAGCTTGTCACTAAAACTCAAACAAGCGGATAATACTGTCGTTCGTATTCCGCATGATTTATTGATCAAAAACCCCGCGTCCAATTTAAGTCATCCAAAGGATTAAACCCATGACCACACCACACAAAATTACGTATCGAAAAGACTATACAAAACCAGCTTATGAAATCACCGATATTCATCTTGAATATACCTTAGGCGAAGATTTCACTGACGTGACGGCGAGCACGCATTTTATTCAAAAACAAAAAGAGCCGTTAGTCTTAATGGGCAGAGAATTAGAATTATTAGGAATAAAATTAAACGGCAAAGAAATTAAATATACTCAAGACAGCGAAAGCTTAACCATTTCCAATCCACCTGAAGATTTCGTATTAGATATTAAAACGCGCATTCATCCTGAAAAAAATACGTCTCTTGAGGGATTATATAAAGTCAAAAATTTATTTTGCACACAATGCGAATCCGAAGGGTTTCGTAAAATGACTTATTATTTAGATAGACCGGATGTCATGGCAAAATTTACGACTAAAATAATAGCAGATAAAAAACTCTATCCTATCTTATTATCCAACGGCAATTTAATTAATCATGGTGACTTAAAAAATAATTTACACTTTGCCGAATGGCAAGATCCGTTTAGAAAACCCTGTTATTTGTTTGCCTTAGTGGCCGGTGATTTAGCGTGTGTATCGGATAAATTTAAAACCATGTCGGGACGTGTTGTAGATATAAAATTATATGTCGAGAAAAATGACGAAGATAAAACCGCCTTTGCCCTTCAATCGATTAAAAGAGCCATGAAATGGGATGAAGAAAATTACGGTCGTGAATATGATTTAGATATTTTCATGGTCGTTGCGACACACGACTTTAATTTCGGCGCGATGGAAAACAAAGGCTTAAATATTTTTAATTCTAAATATATTCTCGCAAAAACAGAAACCGCAACAGACGAAGACTATATCGCCATTGAGCGCGTCATTGGCCATGAATATTTCCATAACTGGACAGGCGACAGAATTACCTGTCGTGATTGGTTTCAATTAAGTTTAAAAGAAAGTCTGACGGTTTTTAGAGATTCCAGCTTTAGTGCAGATATGAATTCTGCTGCTGTGGTTAGAATTAACGATGTGAATACGTTACGCAGCGTTCAATTTCCACAAGATGCAGGACCGATGGCGCATCCGGTTCGACCAGAATCCTATATGGAAATCAATAATTTTTATACCGTGACCGTATACGAAAAAGGCGCCGAAGTAATCCGAATGTTATCTACCCTACTGGGGAAAGACGGATTCAGAAAGGGCATGGATTTGTATTTCAATACTTACGATGGCCAAGCCGTGACCATTGATGATTTCGTGGATGCGCATGCGAAAGCGAATCACAAAGATTTGTCCGCGTTTATGGCCTGGTATGAAAAGTCTGGCACACCGGAATTAATTATTTCAACCAGTTATGTCGAAGAGAAAAAACAATATTTTGTGAAGATTACCCAGCCTGGTCATAGTTTCTTGATGCCCTTTAAGATGGGTTTGTTAGATTCTCACGGCAAAGAAATTGCTGCCCGAACACTCGAAATTAAAAACCCTGAAGAAGTTTTTGTATTTGATAATATCTCTGAAAAGCCTATTCCCAGTTTATTGCGCGACTTTTCAGCGCCGATTAAATTTAAATATGACTATACAACAGAAGAGCTGGCTTTTTTATTACAACATGATACGGATGCTGTATCTCGCTGGGATGCAGGCCAGCAATTAAGTATTCGCATTATTCAAAAACTCATGGGCCATTCACAAGACAGCTGGAAGTCTGACAAATTATTAACGAAATCATGGCAGACTATATTAGAAGATAAAAAATTAGATCCGGCATTTGCGGCACATTTATTAGTATTGCCGACTGAAAATTATTTAATGGAATTATTTGAGCCGTTAAATCTCGACAAATTATTAGCCGTTCGAAAATTCTTACGAAATCATTTAGCGCATAATTTACATGATTTATTTTTAGAACGCTTTGGCTCTGCTGAAGATTCTATTCCAGGTCGCGCGCTCAAAAATCGCTGCTTGAGTTATTTAGGCGTTGTCGATTCTGCTGCGGATCAAGATATTATTTTGCATCAATTAACTACGGCTAAAAATATGACGGATGAAATCGCTGCGTTATCTGCCATTAGCCAAAGCAGCTCTTCTTTACGCGAAGAAGCATTGGAAAAATTTTATATTAAATATAAATCCGAAAGATTAGTTATAGACAAATGGTTTGGCATTCAAGCACGCAGTGAATTGCCAGGCGCAATTGATCGCGTGAAATTACTTACCCATCACAACGAATTTGATATTAAGAATCCAAACCGCGTTAGAGCATTAATTGGCAATTTCTGTCAGAACTTAAATTCTTTTCATGCCCTGGATGGCTCGGGATATAAATTATTAGAAGATATTGTTATTAATTTAAATAAAATCAATCCCAAAGTTGCGGCAAGATTAATAGAGCCGTTTACGCGCTATAAAAAATATGATGAGAACAGACAAGCCTTGATAAAAACCGCTTTAGAAAATATTAAGAAAACACCGGAATTATCTGTTGATTTGATTGAGGTTGTGACGAAGACGTTGTAGTTTTTTCTTCACAGAAAAAAGGACCAGGCATGGCCTGGTCCTTTTTTGAAATTACTGACCTTTACTATTTCCTGGCCTAATACTACTTCCTGGTAACCCCTCTTTACTTACGGTTGCATCCGCATGCAGTAATGGACGCGGCACATCACTCGCTGCTCGCCGGTTACCCAAAAAATCGAAATTCTCAGTATTATGTCTATCCAAACTCGCAGGTTGACTACCTTGGCTTAATATAACGACGGTATCGTCTAAGCTCTCATCCATTGACCTTCTCCTCGGTTAACGTAGTGATTTAACTTTACCCCTTTACGCAACAGTTTCCAATCCAACGCCCGAATGCCCAAACCCACTCTCACCTCTTGCGGTTGCTACAAATTCATCCACGATCTTAAATTCTGATCGAACGACTGGCACGAAAACTAACTGCGCAATTCTGTCACCGGGTTGAACGGTAAACGATTCTGTACTGCGATTCCAACACGAAATCTTCAATTCGCCTTGATAATCTGCATCAATCAAACCAATTAAATTACCCAACACAATACCGTTTTTATGACCCAATCCCGAACGCGGCATAATCATGGCAGCGATATTGGGATCGCCCATATAGATAGCAATACCTGTCGGAATCAGCTGGACTTCATTGGGAGATAAGCGAATAGGCTCATTGATACAGGCTCTGAGATCCAATCCTGCAGACGCATCGGTCGCATAGGTCGGCAGCGCGAATTCGCCACCTATCTTGTTGTTGAGAATCTTGAGTTGAATGCTTTTCATACGCTTTGCCCCTAGAAAAATATTACATTACCACAATCCCTTAAGGTTTCCTTAAGGTACAGGACAAAAAGTGAATTTTTTCATATGTTTTCGCTTCTCCCGGAGGAAGAAGGTGCCCGAAGGGCGGATGAGGGGGATCAAAAAAGCACAAAACTCGCTGTAAACTGAGGTTTCGACCACCAAACACAAG
>DASZBR010000020.1:0-117056 GCA_035943935.1 Gammaproteobacteria bacterium | reverse complement strand
TTATTCACATCCATTAAAGCGTTTTGGAAATCAACTTCAACAGCTATTTAAATCCCCCCCTCATCCGCCCTTCGGGCACCTTCTCCCTCCGGGAGAAGCGAAAACATATGAAAAAATTCACTTTTTGTCCTGTACCTTAAGGTTTCCTTAAGGTTTGTCCTTTATAATCGCCGAAATTAGCATTCATTTTTGAGGAAAGAACAATGGAAGAACAACCACAACGTGATATCGAAAAACAAGAAGACGATGCTCCAACAAATCCGCAACCTATTCCCACCGAAGAAGCTCAACGTCACCCACTCGTACGTGTGGCTAATATTTTAAGGTCTTCTGAAACTATTCAAGATGCAGCGAGAGGAAGATATACTTTTAGACTATACCTATTATTAAACCTCTTGGTCTTAAATATATTCGTCGCGATGAGGATCAGCCACCTTCCACCAGTCATTGATACACTAGTCTACGCTTTATATCCCATGAGCTCTGTTGCAGTCCCTTACGTTGCCATGCTATTCATGTTTTCACTCGGCGCTAGCGGAAATCAAGCTGTCAGAAATATCACACAGGCTCTTCGACAAAATCCCAATTTACCTCTACCCGAAATATTACGTGAATTTTTTCCGGACATAACTAAAATCTTTCGAGCTTTTCTTGCTAGATTTGTTGAGGCTGCACGAGCCATACACTTTAATCTGACTCCTCCCGAATCTCCTTCTCCACAGACCATACACTTTACCCTGGCGCCTCTATTACCTAACAACAATAATGCAGTTGCTCATGAAGAAGATGAGAGACGTCGCGCGAATGAATTAACTGCTGTTTTTGATCACGCTGAAACTACGGACGTTGCTACTTTTGAAAATACTGATACTCATTTTGTCAGAGCCGCGCAACAGTACACTCTCGCGCAACTCAGCCCATTAGACGTATTTACCGAAGCAAGACGGCATCAAGTCGCTTTAGACCCACAGGCAGAACCTCGCGTGGTAGTACCCGATGAGGACGACGATAAAACTCATTCACAACAACCCAGCAGTAATTTACAACAGAGAAAAGCATGATCGACGATAACGAAAAGACCACTACCTTACCCATGAGTGAGTTGCTAGCACGAGGACATGCTAAGCGTGCTTTGCTTGAAACCATAAAAGTCCACGTACGAGATCCAGAAAATCGCAAAGCTCTTTTAGAGTTGTGCCATCTACTTAATACATCCAACGGAGATCACGCCGATTTCGAACGAAAATTACAATTACTCAACTCTTGGGTAGAGGCAACAATAAAAGGCAATCCCGACAAATATGCAGTTGAATATCCTATCCACAACAACTACGACATTACTATTTATGGTGGTTCTATCGATGTACGAGCCCTCATTCATCATCATAAAAAACGCCCACACCTTTCTGGAGAAACAGACAATAAAAAATGGTTACGGCATCCCATCACAGATGCAAAACTTTTGCCTGAAGACGTTGAGCGTATACAACAACTCTGTACCAAAAATTTACTTGCTGACGAAATTTTAATTAACGAAAATGGAACGGTTGAAGTTCGCAGCAGAATGCAAGGGACACCGTATGGACTGTTAACAAACATCGGAGATAACCAGCTTTTCGGTAATGCTGCCAGCGCGATGGCGAACAACCGCCCTGCTCCTGCAGCAGAAAACAATCAACAATTACCACAATATCCACGCCTTGGCCGCGGCAATTAAAAGTTAAAGTAAGCGAGAGGAAATATGAACGACGATAACGACATAACCACTACCTTTGAATATACTCCAGCCGAATATCAATTTGACGATGAACATGCTGTGTATATTTCAGACGTTCGTTTTGATGCCAGAGCCATCGTTGGTTATCATCATTCACGCGAACCTCGTGCTGATTTAAATGAAACAGAAGACAAAAAACATTTATTAAATCTACGCACCGGAAAACCATTTTCACCCGAAGAAACTAAACAGATTCGAGTTTTTTGTGCACGACACAATCCTGAAATACATATTAGCAATTTAATTCATCATTCATCACAAATACCGCGCAATCCTGTTTTAGAGGCTATTCAAGCCCGGCGTCCTTTGCGCGGAAGCAATGGTGAAACACCGAGTCATCAGGAAGTTGTCAGTTTGCTGAGTTCAGATGAAATGTTAGCGCCGACTGCACAACCACAATTTCCATCGCTCGTCGGAGTAGATCGCCCTGCATTAATAGCAAGATTGCGTAATGCAATGGGACGACCACAGACGATGTATTTCGCAGGTGATTTCATTGGACATGTCGGCTCGCTTGGTACTGACCAATCTGTTTCAGTTATTAATTCTCAATACTCAAGTCCATACATATTTGCAAGCAGCTGGGTTATTTTACAATTACCAATAGGTGCATCACCGAATATTCACATTTCTTTGGTTAACCGATTAGACCGCAGACAAGATGAACTTATGTATCAATCAGCGCTCTTCGACGTATTATCATCACTAATAACAAGCCATTCCACTTTTGTTACTCTCCTTAATGCAATAACAGACAGGCAGCAACAACAATTACCATTCTCTTTTCTAGCATCACAGAGTGGAACTACTGCAAACATTTACCTAAATAGCTTCCCCAGAGAAAACAGGTTCAATAATACTTTGATGCTCACCGACGGAGAAGCTGCTCCCGCGCGATCATTTGGAGAATTTATTCCAAGGATTGCAAGAGATCTATCAGGAAATTTTGCATTGCTCGTCATATCGTATTTTATCGCAGATCTTGCAGAGACTTCTTTAGGTATTAATCCTTTTCTCAGCCTTGCTCTTCTTGCTGTACTTGGCACAATCTTCAACAGACGAGATGAGCAACCCAGAGAAACCCAACCACATCGTCGCTATTCACCGCGTTTCTTTAATAACTCCAGACAAGAAGAAAATACACCTGCAAACACACGCCAACTTTCGCTTCGTTCTGCTCCCGGTGCGATACAACGCTCGGAGAATAATAGACACGCTGCCATGCAATATTTACTTTTACTAGAACTACTGCTGATACAACAACAGGATAATCAACAACAATCACCACGGCATCCAAGACCCTAACGGATTTTAAAATTAATTTAAGTGAGAAAAAATGAACGAAGAACACGCTACTGTAGAAGATATCACCGACGGTGAACCTCCTCGTGAACTTGTACGCATTGAAAATCCAAGACGATACATACCCTACATGCCTGTTGTTGTTCCCGTTGTTTATGCCGTAGGAAATCAAGCAGGCGTTCCTGTGCAAGAAATAAAAATGCTTTATAGACTAGGGAATAATCCTCGCGAGTTTCTTCACGCCCTTAGACCTACACCAGAAAACATTGGGCGCTTTGTAGTCAATGCCGGCATCAATGAGGCAATTGGTTTTGTTGCACAAGCAACGGGCATCCCTCTTTTACCTGCGCATATTGCATTGAATTTTCTATGGGCTTATGACGGCGATCTATTTAGACCTGCTCAGCAAGTCATGCGTCAAGTAAATAACAATATTGCTTTCTTGACAGACACTACCCGAGAAAGTATTCGTCAACTCACAGCACCTCCCGCCGTGGACATGGACGAAGCAGAAGCTCTTCGCCCACTCTTCCATCGCAAACCGTCTACATCTACCTCTATATTTGGTAGATGCTGCGCATCATTTTGGTCAGGAAACGAACAGCAACCTGAAAATGTTGTCCAGCATAATAATGCTCAAGCAAACAGTGCTGATGCAGATGTTGTTTTAGTGCTTGAACCCGTTAGCAATCTTCGTCATCGCCGGCCAGGCTTACGACAATCCGACAGTGGAGAATAAATCATGCAAGAGACTACCTTTGGAAGTATCACTAAAGCATTGCGTCAATTCACACGAAACTTGACGATTTCGTGCGCAGCACCTCATGAAAGCTTTGAGCCTGAACCAGAAGAAAATACTGCGAATACGGTTCACACAGAACCCCGTGTTATGACAGAATGCGATACAAGCAACCCACCAAGATTCGGAAAACAAAAATCTGAGTAAAAACTTTTTAACTTTAACGATTGGAGAAAACCATGCAAGAATCACAGTCATTTTTTACGGGTACTACCTTAAAGAAAGTCGCGCTCGGCGCAGCAAGTATAGCCGTCCCTGCTTTAGCCTATTACCCCATGCTCGTAAACGCTGCATTACAAGATGAAAGACTTTCAACTGTCCGCATTTTGCTCCTATATGGTGTTGGTACAGCGATGACGGCTAAATGGCTATATGATTCGTCTGTAAGTTCTGTAGTAGGCACTCGTCAGAATTTTTACCAACCCGCCACTGCGCAAACACAAAGAAATTATATCAATGATAATCCACACACTTCTTCACGAGGCTTTGGAAAATCAAAGTCTGAATAATTACTTACTGATTGGAGAAAACAATGGAAGAAAACAACACTGATGATCTCTACGAAGCAGATAGCAAAAAGCCTGCATCTAGCTCACATGTTCAAATCACGCGAAAAATATCGGGTGAAATTGGACAGTATCTACAACAATTACCTCCACAAGATGCCTTGAAAACACTTTACGAACTATTACCACCTGTTGAACCAACACCCGCTACGCTAGTTCACTGCCGTCCTTCTAGAAATGCCAGATACATGCACACGAGTGTCTCTCTACCCGAAGGAAATGAACAAGGTACTTCTCAAAGTAATAATGATGGTACGCAGAGTAATTTTCGACTGGGCGGTTCAAATACCAAGTAAGTAAAAATATCTGTGGCGGGCTAGTATCCCGCCTCTACTAATTTAAATATAAACGATGGGAGAAAATAATGAGCGAAGAATCTAAAACAACAGAACCAGCTACACAAATTACAAACTACCTGAATATAGTACCCGTTGAATATCCAGTTGACCCGAATGCAAAACCCCCTTCTGCACAGGCACGAAAAGTCATGCAGGATATTCGTGAAGCTAATGCCATCGAAGCTCGGCTATCTACAGAAGGCTTTAGTTTTGAGAATGCTGGCGACTGCTGCTGTTCATTCTGGTCACGGTACAGACAACGTCAAGAAAACAATCTCGATAATGACAACGCTGAACTCTCAATAAATTCATCGAAAGTACGTACTTGAATTAATCTTTAGGCTTTAATAAGTAGTGGCGGGCTGATATTCCGCCACTACTTCGATTTTTTCACCGGATTAAGAAAACCACCTGCTAATTCACTACCCTGCGCTGCCTTTTGTGGTACTGCTTTTACAGGTGCTACTTTTTCAGGAACTGTGGATTTTTTTGGTGATGTTGTATTGAAAAATCCTTTGGCTAGCCCTTTAGTTGGCGCTGATGGTGCTGGCGCTTTTGCAGGTACAACTTCTTCAGGGACTGGGGATTTTTTTGGCGATGTTGTGTTGAAAAACCCTTTGGCTATTCCTTTACTTGGCGCTGATGGTGCTTGTGCAGGTGCTTTTGCTGGAGGTACTTTTTCAGGTACTTTCGCGGGTTGCTCAACAAATTCATCGCGGTGATTGGCATAATAATGCATTAGGTCACAAAATTTTCTGCGGTGAACACTGGACTTCAATGCAATATTAAATTCCGAAAGAATTGGATTTAATTGCTCTTCGTCAAGAATAATGGCATCGGGCAATTTAAATAATCTTGCATATTCGTCGCACAGCGCAATAAATTTTGGGCCAATGACAGGTCGTTGATAATGACCTTCAGCGTAGCACTCCACATAATTAGGTACGCCATCCCACACATTGATAATTTGCGCACGCCGTGGATACAGAAAAGAACAAACGTCTTCAAATCGGTTGGAAACGGGAGAGACGCTATTATCTTCAAGATTCAAACAAAACTGTGAGTACATTGGAATTCTTTGATTACCATTAATAATCAGCATAAACCGCACGGCATCATACCCAAGCTGGCAAAATAATTGCCTAAGATTATTTTTAAATGTAGCTTCATTCGAAGCAAACATCTGACAACCCGCGTCAAAGAGTACTCTTCGATTAACTTCGTAAGCACCGGTAGCAAATAAAAGTCCACAGAAATTGAGCGCGTTGAATCCCGAAGCCGACACGAGATGTGGCGCAAATGGCATTAATTTCTGCCGAGAAAGATCTTCAAACAATCTGAGTTGCTGGAATGAACGTCTGAATCTGATCTCGTTATAAATGCGCTGAAGCGTTGTCTCTAAATTGGGAATAGTCGATTGATAATTAAGCGGATCTGCTATTCCAAAATTCATTGAATCAAACTCTTCCGGTAACTCTTTATGAAATAATTGACGATAAATCATCGCGGCTTTATCAAGCACATATTGCCTACACTGCTCGGGAAGCTCAGCATCCGTTTGACGAAAATCATCTAAAATTCGCTGCCCGCGAAAAACAATAGTGGCATTTGCTTTGTGTGAAAACTCAATCAAATATTTTAAAAGATTTTCCAATGTTTCATCTGATACCTTCGAACCCGTCTCACCACCAACCACATAAACTTCAATGGGATGAGCTTTCATAGAAAGTAAACGTTTACTCCAGTCATACTGCTCTGTCGAATCAAGATAAACTGCAAAACAGGCATCCTGATTGTCTGCAACTTTACCTTTACACACTAACAACATGGATTGCATACAATTAACAACCGCAATGGATTTCACTGCAGGCTCATCCACAATAAAACACGTTTCTCGCTGAAACAGTGTCACTGCTTCTTTAGGATTACTTTTCGTTTCATGAGAAATAGGAAGCTTGGGGAGTTTTTGAACTTCAGCAACTGCATCTGAAAGCGAAGACGAATCACATGCTGTGAATTTTTTACCGTTTATTTCGAGACTCATTTTGGGACCCCTCTCTTTTTAACATCCCCCACTCTACCAGACGAACATTAAGGAAATATTAAGGAAGACACGATATATTCCACAAAAAGCCACCCCACTCCGGGAAGATTTGCCTTGTCTAAACCCCCATTTCTAATGTAGAATCGCGCTCCTTTGGAGGGAGCACGAAAAAAATGAGTACATTCAACGCAAGAGCAGAAACCGTAAAACGTGATTGGTTCATCATCAACGCAGATGGCTTGATTTTAGGCCGCTTAGCAACCGAAGTTGCACGCCGTTTACGCGGTAAACATAAGCCAGAATTCACGAAACACGTCGATACCGGCGATTACATCATCATCACCAACGCCGACAAAATCAAAGTGACGGGTAACAAATTAAACGCCAAAATTTACTATAACCATTCTGGGTACCCAGGTGGCTTAAAGAAAACCCTATTGAAAAACATGCCGATGACCAAAGCGTTCGAAAGAGCCATCAAGGGTATGCTTCCAAAGAACATCTTGGGTCGTGAAATGTTCCGTAAGCTGAAAGTCTATCCAGGCGCCGAACACCCTCACACCGCACAACAACCACAAATCCTCGACATTAAGGACTAGTTTTATGGCAAAGCCAAAATCAACTTCAAAAAAATCTAAGACCTCGGACATCGTTTATGCCACAGGACGTCGTAAGACCTCCTCGGCTCGTGTCTTCTTAAAGCCTGGCAATGATGGCGAAATTTCTATCAACGGAAAGACGGTTGAGCAGTACTTTGGCCGTAAAACATCCCGTATTCGTGTTAGACTACCCCTCAAGATTGCAGGGATTTCAAAAGTCTCACTCTATATAACAGTTGCAGGTGGTGGCACGACAGGACAAGCAGATGCCATTGCTCACGGTATTTCACGTGCATTGGTCGCTTATGACGCAACAACCCGCCCCGCTTTGAAAGCAGCCGGATTGATGACACGAGATTCAAGAGAAGTCGAACGTAAGAAGTACGGCTTGAAGAAAGCCCGTAAAGACGAACAATACTCTAAGCGATAATTTAGTATTAAAAATAGATGATCCTTTGGGGGATCGTCTAGTGGTAGGACTACGGACTCTGACTCCGTTAACCTAGGTTCGAATCCTAGTCCCCCAGCCAACTGAAAAGGTTTCCAATTATGGCCGTGATGAATAACAAGCGTTCGAATATGACGCTTTATGTCGACAAGTTCGATATCAATAGTCATCGGATTAAGATTGTCGTTTCAGAAAAAAGTGTTCCCGCCGATATTATTGAAGTTGATCCCGCCTCACCGCCTGAAGAATTACTCAAAATTAATCCGTATGGAACATTGCCTACACTGGTTGATCGCGATTTAGTGTTGTACGAACCCAGTATTATTGCTGAATATTTAGACGAACGTTTTCCGCATCCGCCATTATTACCTGTTTATCCAATCGCTCGCGCAAAAACGCGCTTGATGATGTTACGCATTGAAAGAGAATGGTACAGCTTAGTTAACGTTATTTTGACCAGCAAAAACGAAAGCGAAATTATCGCCGCACGAAAATCATTAACCGACAGCATTTTAAGTTTTGCACCGGTGTTTGCGAGCATGCCCTTTTTCTTAAGCGAAGAATTTTCATTATTAGATTGTTGTATCGCGCCTCTTCTCTGGCAGTTGCCACGACTGGGAATTACATTACCCACTCAAGCTAAAGCGGTACACGTATACTTAGCAAAAATCAGTGAAAGGCCATCGTTTAAAACAAGTCTAAGTGCTGCAGAAAGAGAATACGCATAGGGACAATGCTTATGATGACATCCAATAAACCGTATTTTTTACGTGCGCTGTATGAATGGATTGCTGACAATCATATGGTTCCGCATATCAATGTTGATGCCTCCAAAAAATATCTCAAAATTCCCCTGCAATATGTCAAAGACGGTCAAATCGTTTTAAATATTTCAATGGAAGCCGCTCACAACCTTCAAATGGACAATGAAGCCATTTCATTTAATGCACGATTTGGTGGTGTACCGATGCAAGTGTACGTTCCTATCGGTGCGGTGAGCGCGATTTATGCACGCGAAACCGGCGAAGGCATGATGTTCGATACCAGTGATGATGATGGTGGTGGCCCTCCTCCTCCTCCCGCTGACGATAAACCGATATTATCTATAGTGAAATAATCTATGCATACCATTGGATGGCGTGAATGGATTGGCTTCCCCGAATTAGGTATTCCACCGTTAAAAGCAAAAATTGATACCGGCGCGCGTACGTCAGCACTTCACGCATTTAAATTAGTGTATTTTACCGAAGATAATATTCATAAAGTGCGATTTTATATTCACCCTCGCCAACGCAAATCAACTCCTGTGATTAAATGCATCGCACCCCTCAAAGAAATGCGATGGGTCTCTGACTCCGGTGGTCATCGCGAACAACGTCCTGTGATTGAAACCTTAATTAAAATTGGCGATATGGAATGGCCTATTGAAATTACGCTCACAAGTCGGGATGATATGCGCTTTCGTATGTTACTGGGGCGCACCGCGATGAAAGGAAAAAAATTAATGATTGATCCAGCCGCCTCTTATTTATTTGGAAAATTAGGGAACAAAAAACCTTCATGACTCGGTCACTGCGTATTGCCATTCTCTCTCGCCGCCCACGCTTATATTCCACCCGACGATTATTTGAAATAGCAAAAGCACGCGGGCATCATGTACGCGTCATTGATCCGCTGCGCTCTTATATGAGCGTTCAATCACAACTCCCTGAAATTCATTATAAAGGCGAAGACTTAGGGGAATTTGATGCCGTTATTCCGCGTATTGGTGCTTCGGTTACTTTTTACGGTACTGCTGTCTTACGACAATTCGAAATGAAAGGTGTGTTTGCCACAAACTCATCCATTGCCATTTCACGTTCACGCGATAAATTACGTGCGATTCAATTATTATCACGCAAAGGTGTCGGATTACCGACGACAGGATTTGCGCACTCCCCAGATCAAATTGACGATTTAATTAAGATGGTCGGCGGTGCACCGCTCGTCATTAAATTATTGGAAGGCACGCAAGGTGTGGGTGTTGTGATGGCAGAAACGCATAAAGCGGCACGCAGTGTCATTGAAGCGTTCTTAAATTTAAAAGCACATTTTGTCGTTCAAGAATATATTAAAGAATCGCAAGGTTCAGACATTCGTTGTTTTGTGGTCGACGGAAAAGTCGTTGCTGCGATGAAACGTACAGCAGGTCAGGGAGAATTTCGCTCTAATCTTCATCGTGGAGGAAGTGCCGAAGCGGCGCACGTGACGAGTGAAGAAAAACAAATGGCGATTCGTGCCACAAAAATTATTGGTTTAAATGTCGCCGGTGTAGATTTACTGCGCTCTGATCGCGGGCCTTTAATTATGGAAGTCAATTCATCGCCAGGTTTAGCAGGAATAGAAAGCTTTACCAAAATTGACATCGCCACCAAAATTATTAAATTCGTTGAAGATAAGGCGTTGAACCGTTCAAGTAAGAAGCGAAGCGCGGAGTAATTCTTTTTGAGAAACCGCTAAGATCGCTTCATATCGCCCTTGCTTCTCAGCATCTTTAATAAATTTCAACATAAATAATCTTAGCTTAGCTTTTTTAATCTCTCTCTGTATTAATTTTTTAGCCTCAGCCAATCCATAATTTTTTTTATAAAACAATATAATTCCCGCTTGTTTTTTGACCCAATACTCTCGTGTGGTTGATGTTCGTTCACTTCCATGCCCCATATGTTCTACCGTAACATCATCCACATAATCGATCATCCATCCTGCTCTGCGCACACGCAAACACAGATCCGCTTCTTCACCGTACAGAAAATAATCTTCATCAAAACCCTTCATTTTTTCGTATACTTCGCGACGAATAAACATGCTCGCGCCAATAATCCAGGCAATTTTACCGGGTAAAGTTTCTAATGGTTTTTTTAAGTGACTTTGACCTGGATACTGCGTTTGAGGTTGTGTCGCTTTATTGTCACCCATGACTCTAGGCCCCACGATACCCACGCCCGTATTTTTTTCCATGAAATTCAAAAGAGTTTCCAGCACATTATTTGATGCTAATACCGCATCAGGATTCAGCAAAAAAATAGTCTTTCCCGAAGAAACTTTAAATCCTTGATTGTTCGCTTTACCAAAACCCAGATTATCTTTATTTGCTATAACACGTATTTTATCTTCAAGTTTTTCTAATACGGCTAGGCTATTATCTTTACTGGCATTATCAACCACGATGATTTCCAGACTGATATTTTTTTGCATTAAAACAGACGCTATACAATTTTTGATCAAATCTGCCGTATTGTAATTGACTATTATTACACTCACATCCATGGCAACACACTCCCTAAAAATATCGCCAACCCAACCCATTGGTTATTCAAGAAAGCCTTAAAGCAATTCTGTCTATCTCTATTTTTGATTAGATACAATTGGTAGCCAAATAATCCACCCATGACGATCAAACTCACTCTCAGCCCCGTAATAAATAATAAAATTAATAATACAGCCTGTAATAAACCAATAAAATAAACATCCCATTTACCCAATAATATAGCCGTGGATTTAACATGAAGCTTGATATCATCTTCTCTGTCTACCATGGCATATTGTGTGTCGTACATTAAGGGCCATAACACACCCACCGCAAACATCACCCAGCATTCTACCGGCAAATAATTCAATTCAGCGGCAAATGCCATTGGAATACTCGCCGCAAACGCTAAGCCTAAAAACAATTGGGGATAATATAAAAATCTTTTTGTAAAAGGATATAAGCAAGCAAGATTCAACGCTATGACAGAAAGTAATATGGCAAATAAATTAAGCTGTAAAACCAATACAAAAGCAATAATTAATAAACCAAAAAATAATATTAACGCATTTTTGACACTGACTTCGCCGGCTGTAATAGGCCTTGTTTTTGTGCGCTTGACATACTTATCAATTTCTCTGTCTGCAATATCATTAATAATACATCCCGCGCTGCGCATAATAATTACGCCTAACGTAAATATTATAATAATTTTTACGCTGGGATGTCCCTGCCCTGCTGTCCATACTGCCCATAGCGTTGGCCACAGTAATAATAAAATTCCAATGGGTTTATCTAATCGCATCAAGCGAATATATTTATTTTTTTTAAGTTTATTAAGGTTATTCATGGTATTTATTCTTCTTATTTTTTCGCTGAGCGGCGACACGCTGAAAACGTTTTGTCATGGGATCCATCTCCAAAGGTCTGTATATTTCCACGCGGTCTTTATGTTTTAATAAAGTGGATAGCTCTGCTATTTCGCCAAAAATACCGACTTTATTAATACTTAAATCTATATCAGGACATAAATTTAAAATATTGGATTTATGTATGGCGTCGAGAATACTGGCAGGTAAATCTAACTCAAGATTAATAATCCATTGTTTATTTGGTTTTGCATAGACAACTTCAACACTAGCCATACAGATGATTCGCGCGTTTCTCAAACGCATCAACCAAGGTACTGGCTACTTGATGAAATACGGGAGAGAACGCTAAGCTTAAAAATTTACTGGAAAATTCAAATTCCAAATCAAATTCTACGGTACATTTTGTTTCACTGTCCTGATGAAATCGCCAGAAACCCTCTAATAATTTAAACGGTCCGTTCACTAAACCAATTTCTATCATTTTATCTTTTTGTAATCTATTGCAGGTCGTGAATGATTTGTGTAATCCGCCTGCAGATAAAACCAGTGTCGCGCGAACTTCATCGTCCGTCCGAGATAGTACACGACTGTCTTTACACCAAGGCAAAAAAAGCTTGTATTTATCGATATCGTCGACCAGTCCAAACATCTGACTGGCAGAGTAAGATAGCGGTCTTTTGCGGTGTATGGTGGTCATAAGTGCGTGCATTGTTTCATGATCTGTTATACTTTCGCAATGACTCAAAAGCCCATTACACAGAACAAAAAAGCCTTTCATGATTATGCAATCACCGATCGCTATGAAGCCGGCGTGGTACTCCAAGGCTGGGAAGTGAAAAGTTTGCGTGAGGGTCGCGCACAACTGGTCGATGCCCACGCCATTGTAAAAAACAACGAAGTCTGGTTACTCGGCATGAACATTACGCCGCTCAAAACCGTCTCAACGCATTTTGAACCGGACCCCACACGCACCCGAAAATTGCTGTTACACGCGAAAGAAATCAGCAAATTAATTGGCGCGGTTGAACGCAAAGGTTATACCCTCATTCCCCTCGCCATGTATTGGAAAAAGGGAACTGTTAAATTAGAACTGGGTTTAGCGAAAGGTAAAAAAGCTCATGATAAACGCGAAACGAAAAAGACCCAAGATTGGGTGCGTGAAAAAGCGCGAGTGATTCGCGCGCATACGAAGAAGTCTTGACCCTATAGTATCTATATAGCTTATTCTCGAGATCCCTCGCTACGCTCGGGATGACAACTGGAGAACCCCATGAATTTAGTCGAAGCCTCTAAGCGAATTTTCTCGCTCGCATTGCCTATGGGAGGCACACAATTAATTAACGTCGCCAGCAGCTTTTTATGCATGACCATGCTTGCACAATTGGGACACCAAGTATTAGCGGCAAGTGCATTAATTTATTCCACACAAATCGCGACCGTCGTCACTGGCATGTCGATGTTATTTTCGTTAAGTGTATTGGTCGGACATGCCTATGGCGCGAATCAATATAAATCTATCGGCAATTATGTTCAGCAAGGTTGGACACTCGCCATCTTAATCAGCATTCCTCTGATGTTATTTTATTGGCATATTGGGGCGATATTAATTTATTTCGGACAAGCACCGGCTATTGCAGCCATTGTTCAAACATTTTTTCATGCGTATTTATTTGCCGTAATACCTGGATTATTAGCTACGTGTAATATGCAATTTGGTTATGGTATTCACGAAAAAAGACTTATAGTTTCTGCCAGTTTTATGGGTATGGTCGTTTTAGTCGCCTCTGCATATATATTTATCTTTGGCAAATTCGGATTTCCGGCACAAGGTGTTGCAGGATTAGGCTATGCACTTACTGCGCAATATAGCTTTTTTGTTATATTTACAACGTTATTCTTTTATTTCAAAAAAAGTTTCGCTAAATATGAATTATTTAAATACCGTGTTCATCAGCATTTAGATCACTTTGCACAAATGTTTAAAGTGGGCTGGCCGATCAGCGTACAAATGAGCGGCGAAGTCATGTCGTTATTTGTCACGGGCATTATGGTCGGATGGTTAGGCACACATGCGCTTGCGGCGTATCAAATTGCGAATCAATATTATTTTCTCGCCGTCATCCCCCTCTTCTCCTTTTCACAAGCGAGTGGAATTTTAGTGGGACAAGCGAATGGCGCAAAAAAATTCCATGAAATTAAAATATTAGGCTATGCGAGTATTGCCGTCGTCTTAACCGTTAATGCCATCGTCGCATTATTATTTTTAGGCATCCCCCACATATTAGCGTCGGCGTATATTAATATTCATGATCCCGCGAACGCGCAAGTATTACATTACACCGTATTAGTGTTTGCCATACTCGCCTTTTCACAAATATTTGATGGTGTACGAAATGTTTTAATTGGCGTAACGCGTGGTTTATTCGACACAAAATTTCCGATGATTATGGGATTATTGGTTATCTGGGTGATTGGCATGCCCTTAGCCTATTTATTTGCGTTTACCTTTCATTTAGGTCTTGCGGGAATCGTCACAGGCGGATTAGTGTCGATGATCATTGGCGCGTCGATTATGTTGTATCGGTGGCATAGGTTGAGTGAAAAATATTAATTAGAGATACGTTAAGTAATTCTCAAACTCCGCCTCTCTGCCATGAACAATATCCAGATAAGATTTTTTAATTTTCGCTGTAAGCTCACCCACTATTCCATCACCCAAAACTTTATCATCAATCGATCTAATTATAGTCACTTCCGCTGCAGTGCCGGTAAAAAAAGCTTCGTCTGCTTGATACGCTTCTTCTAAGGTAATATCCGCTTCGACTACTTTATAGTTTAGTTTATCTAATAATTTTATGATGGCATCGCGCGTTAATCCCGAAAGAATACCGCCTAATTTTGGGGTATAAACAACGCCGGATTTAATCATAAAGAAATTTTCACCCACGCCTTCTGTCACATATCCATTACTGTCTAAAAATAAAGCTTCATGATAATGCGTGCCGTGTAATTCCAATGACGCCAAAATGCCATTGACATAATGTCCGCATAATTTTGCATCGACGATGGTTGAATCCGGATGAATTCGAATATACGAACTGGTTTTTACATCAACCGCTTCGTGTGGAAGATAAGCACCCCACGGCCAACACGCAATCACACATTCCACCGGATTGCCGATAGGATTTACACGAAGTCCACCTAAACCATAAAAAGCAATCGGACGAATATAGCCTGACTCCAGTTTACTTTTTTTCACAGTTTCTTTAATAGCGCTAATTATTTCATGGGGCGTATAGGGGATAACTATTTTCAACGCATTTGCAGAATAAAATAATCTATCCACATGTTCTTCTAAACGAAAAATCGCAGGGCCCTTTTCGGTTTTATAAAATCGAATGCCTTCAAACGCACCACCGCCATAATGGAGGGTATGTGATAATACGTGTATTTTTGCGTCATCCCATGAAACAAACTTTCCGTTTTGCCAGATTTCTTGTGTAGCTTGCATCATTTAATACTCCCATTACTGAAAGAAATTCCTAAAAAAGCTGACTACGGTTATACTTTTTCAAGTGACTTTTTTGGAGAACAACCGCCATGACAACAAAGATTTTCTGGCAAGACCCCTATCTTACTGAGCTCGACACTATTGTTCAAACGGTTGATGCAGATAAAATTACGCTGAAAGATACTATTTTCTATGCCTTTTCTGGCGGGCAAGAAAGCGACCATGGCACTATTGGTGGACATGCTGTTTTAGACGCTAAAAAAGCTGATAAAGAGATTTTTTATACTCTGACAGAAAATCATGGCTTAAATCCGGGTGATCCCGTAAAAGTCATCATTGACTGGGAACGCCGTTATAAATTAATGCGATTACATTTTGCCGCAGAAGTGGTATTAGAATTGGTTTGTCAGAAATTCCCTGATGTCATTAAAGTCGGCGCACATATTGCCCAAGATAAATCACGCATTGATTTTGAATGGAATCAGAACATCACGCCGTTTCTGCCTGAATTACAACAAGCCGCACAAGATATTATAAACTCCAATCAAGACATCATCAGCGCATTCAGTGATGAGAAAAACGAAAGACGATATTGGAAAATAAACGAGTTTTCTCAAGTTCCATGTGGTGGCACGCATATAAAAAGAACGGGCGAAATGGGAACGATACGTCTTAAGAGAGTGAATCCTGGGAAAGGCAGAGAACGTATTGAAATTTATGTGTCTTAATTTATTACAGGAGAAATAATATGTTAGATCACATCGGCTTAGACGTCAGCGACATCACAAAAAGCAAAGATTTTTATTTGGCTGCACTAAAACCCTTAGGTTATGAATTATTTATGGTATGGGAAAAATGGGTAGGATTTTCTATCAACGGCAAGCCGTATTTATGGCTTCGCGATGGAACCGCTACTTCTCCGGGTATTCATATCGCCTTTCAAGCCAAAGACAGAAAAACGGTCAATGAATTTCATAGAGCTGCAATTGCGGCTGGCGGAAAAGATAATGGCCCACCCGGCGTTCGCGAAATCTATCACCCCAATTATTACGGCGCTTTTGTGTTAGATCCCGATGGCCATAATATAGAAGCCGTGTGTCACGAGCCTCACGCTTGATCTATTCGTAAACTCATATACTATATTCTTATTTACCATTAAGGAGCTAGCATGTGGTCGAGAACGTTTAGCAAAATTTATACGGGTGTTACCAAAGAAGCGATTTGGGCGTATTGGGCCGATGTCAATCACTGGCCGGTCTGGGATAGAGAATTAGAATACTGCAAAATGGAAAAACCATTTATTGCGGGTACCGACTTTATTCTAAAACCCAAAGGCGGTCCCAATATTAAAATCATATTATCCACAGTCATTCCAAATAAACAGTTTACGGATTACTGTAAATTTATTGGCGCAACCATGTTTGATGATCACGTGCTTGAAGAAACATCGGAAGGCTTACGTATTACCAATACTATTACGGTTACGGGTTGGCTGAGTTTTATTTGGGTAAAATTAGTTGCCCGTAATGTTGCAAACGCGGCTCCCCATCAAATGGATGTATTAGTTAATTTCGCGAGAAAAAAACATGGCTAAAATAACTCAATCGGTATTTAGTGTCGAAAAAGCTGAAGAAAGCCTTGGGCTATTACTATGGCAAACGACTATTACATGGCAGCGGTTTATTAAAAAAGCTTTAGATAAACATAATATTTCGCATGCGCAGTTTGTTATTCTCGCCATTGTATTATGGTTTGAGACCCATAATGAGAACCCCACGCAAATAGTCATTGCCAAGCAATCAAAACTGGATAAGATGACCGTTTCTAAATCCCTGAAAAAATTAGCACTCGATGGCTATATAAAACGCGCTGAACATGCGGATGATACACGCGCCAAATCTGTACGGTTAACGGCAAAAGGCAAAGCCATTGCATCTAAGCTAGTGCCTATCGTTGAAAATGTTGATAGAGCCTTTTTTGATATCCTAGAAACCACACATCAAAAATCATTGACTACCATTTTGAGCGTACTTTCTGAGGTACTAGAATGCTAGACGACGAAGATAAACGCATTATTAAAGATGTTATTGGAACCGAGGATATCGAAACCCTCCTGCCGCTCATCGAAAATAAAATTAAACATTATTTTAATGATGCGTTGGATAAAGTCATTTTTATTCATGCCAGTATTGGTGTAACACTTGGATTACAACTGGAATCCGGCAAAAAAATTATTTTAAAGATACACTCACCACTAATCTCTCAATCTTATCTAACAACCATGAATAATATTATAGATATACTCTCACATGAAAATTATCCTGCACCTAAAGTCTTATCACCTATTTTTGATATTCATCATGCGTATAGCGGATTTTATGAATATATAGACGGCACTCTGGAAGATGCACACAAACCTATAATAAGAGAAGCTTTGGCAAAGTATAAAGCCTACGAAAACTATAGAAATAAAAAATTTACCGGTAGCGAATATAAAATCATTTCTGCATCAGCGGATTATTTGATTGCGATTATCGCCCGATTTGAACATGCAGGAAAAAATTCCTGCACCGGTCCGTATCAAGATTTGCTGAAGTTGTGTGAGGATACGAGTTTTTTATTTGTAGCTTAATCGTTGTTATCGCTTAATCAAACATATTCACCTAACTTATCGTGAGAAACATTAGGTTTTTCAAGAAGATTTGACTCATACATATCAAAATACATCAGAGGATGTTCATCAGCACAATTTGACTCTGTATTTAATATAATAAAGCCTGATTTTTGATAAAAGCCCACCGACTCACGCTTAGATTCAACAACCAAAAATCTACAGCCCACATTCGGCATAATTAAAAACCGAAGATGATTCATACACCACTCTATTAATATACGGCCCAACCCTTGACCATGTAACGACTTATCAACTGCTAATCTTGCGATTTTAACTGCAGGAAATGCTTCATATCTTTTTGTAGCGAGAGTTTCTCTCGGTCGTTGCTTCTCATTTAAAACAACTTCACTATTCATCAGTGACAAATATCCCCATATTCTAGTCGGTGATAATTCGGGATTAATCAGAACAAAAGTTTTTGCTATTTCATATTGATGAAAGTCAAAAGCATTTTTTTTGAGGAAGATCTTTAAGGGAGTATAACTTTGGTTACCAAGAGAAAGCTTTGAGGTATCGTCTGTAGCTTTTATCTGCTGCACAATGAAATTATTATTGATATTGAACATGAGTTAATCCTCGTATTGAGAGTTATCCTTAACTGGAAGTTTAATCGTGAAAAAGCCTTTTTTAATATATTCTTTCGCATATTTTTCGCCACGCTTCAACGCAGCTTGCGCTAATGGGTTAGGTCTTGGGTCGCTGATTTGTTTCAAGAAAGCGTCTGCGTCTTCACCTGAAAGCCGCCAGCCTGAAAATGTTGATGTCTTAATTGCCATATAGAACTCCAAACTACTCTTAAAATTACGTGGGAGCGATTATACTCTCTATCATATGAAAGTGAAGCGCTAAAATATAAAATACTTGACCCTATAGCAACTATATCCCCTATCCTGTGAAAACAGAGGAAAAACGATGACTCAATGGTACGTAAAAGACTTAAGTAAATTAACACATGTTTCGGTGCAAACACTGCACCACTACGATCGCATTAATTTACTGAAACCGTCAGATCGATTACCGAATGGCTATCGTGTGTACTCTGAAAAAGATTTATCAACGCTACAGCAGATACTCGCGTTAAAGTTTTTTGGTTTTGAATTGGCGCATATTAAAAAATTATTAAATTCAGACATGAATTTGATTGATCACTTTATGACGCAGTCTAAATTCTTGGAAGAAAAAGCCCAAGCCCTTTCAATCGCCAGTCAGACATTAAAAGATATTATTGCTGATCACAGTCACGATAAATCCATTCCTTGGGAAACTGTTATTAACTCGATAGAGGTATACCGTATGACACAGCAATTGGAAAACACGTGGGTGGCAAAAATATTATCACCGACTGAATTAAAAGATTATGCAAATTTTGAACAAGAATTAAAAACGCGCTTTACCGAAACGGAGAAAGAAGCGGCACACCGTGAATGGGACAACATCGTTCAAGCCGTTCATGATAATTTAAATAAAGATCCCAGCACACCGTCCAGTATAAAAATAGCTGAACGCTGTATGACATGGGTTAAAAATTTATACGGCAATAAAAACGCGGTATTATCCAAAGCCATTTGGGAAAAAGGTTTTAAGGCAGGACACGGAACACATGATCATGGATTATCCCAGAACGGCGTTGAATGGCTAGATAAAGCGATGCACGCCTATCACTCACAACGCATTCGAAACGTATTGGATAAAATTGATACGCATACTACGGAAGAAGTGCTCGCTGCATGGAATAAATTATTAACTGATATGTATGATAATAATCAGGCTTTAAAAGATGAGCTGTATCACAAAATCATGTCTATCGACGAAATTCCACAATCTCGAAAAGACTGGTTGAAGAAGTACGCAAAAAAGTAATAGTAGCCCGGGTAGAGCGCGCAGCGCGAAACCCGGGAACAAAAAGCTATTAATTCCCGGATTCCGCTAAAGCTTCATCCGGGCTACGAGTACTACGGTTGCCCATCAACAAGATTCTCCTTAGCTTATTATTCAGCACTTGCGAATAAAACGTCGCAATTACACCTGATACTATTACGGATACTGATATAAATAATAAAAACCACAGTATTTTGGTAAAGCCACCCAGCATTTCCGGTGTACATATTTCTTTCATGATGGCCAGAACAACAATATGAAACATATATAATTCATAGCTGTTTTTACCCATCCAGCACACACCTCTCGCCACACTATTTTTATAACGTTCACCTGGGTTATTTTGATAAACTGACGTGATTAAAAGTAACGCTGCGCACACCGCCATACCCGAAACACCCACAACAGCATTGCTTGTAATATTGCTATAACAATAAATACTAACGCCGCACACGATGGCAGCATATTTCACTAGATTCACAAGCCATCGTTTTTTAAACGTAACCAAACGTGCAAAAATTGCCGCACAACACCCCATGGCAATGGCATCAAAACACGAAAAATAACCATATAGCATCGTAATTTCATCATGCGGGTAAAAGCTTCTCTGTATTGGCGCGATAACAATCAACGCAATACAAAGAATAACAATAAATCTCAGTCGCTTGAAATAAACACATAACAAGGGAAATACTAAATAGAACACCTCTTCGACAGACAACGACCAATAGATATTTAAGCAATAATTAAAATAGCCCATTTTTTCCATTAAGACATTATGCCAAAATGTGAGGACAGAAATAATGGCTAACGGTCGCGAGACGGTATTGAGATTATTCTTAAAAATGCTGAGTGGCGTAAAGCTTAATGCCGTAATTAAAAATAACGCCAATAGTAAACACGGCATAATTCGCGCAAATCTATAAACATAAAAATGACGCAAGTCAATTTTCGCCAGTGAGTGATACCGCTGAAGTGCCATGCCTGTAATCAAAAACCCCGATATTACAAAGAATATCGTCACGCCATAATTACCGTTCCCTGAAAATTCCTGAATAAATTGACCCGGGAGAACTCTGTTCAAATCGCTATAGCCTAACTGGTATGAGAGACTAAAATGCAATATGAGCACCAAAAGAATCGCAATGCCCCTAAGCAAATCAATACGTCGGTTTCGGCTATTAAATGACTGCATGTTTATGACTTACTCAAGAGCGATGGATTTTTCATAATAATTAACGACGCATCAAATGTTGCGATAAATTGCGTCATCGTTTTCGGTGCATACGATGAACGTGCAATTGTCCAAATATCTTGTGAATGCGCTGCTTTCATATACATGGAAATATTATCTTCGCCATATTCATAACTTATTACAGCCAAACCCCAGTTATTAAATTGATTATGTAAATCGGTTAAATAACTCATCGCAGCTTTTGTCGAAAGTTTTGTATCTAAACGATCATCACGATGACTATTTATAATCAATCCAAAGTTTTTCGCGGTTTGTGGAATAAATTGCCATATCCCTGCGGCTTGCACAGGATTTTTGCTTTGATCGAGCGGTTGATAACCTGATTCAACTAATGGAATAGCTAATAATTCATGCGGTAAATTATTTTGCGTTAATTGCGTTTGAATATAATGCTGATAGGTTTTCATGCGTTCTAAAGAATCTGACATATATTCCTGCGCATGATCACTGCTGCGTATATTATTTAATTCAGCAACGACTTCGGGTGTTGCTGAAATTTGAAAGCTTTTATCAAAATGAGATTGTTGAATAATTTTTTCGACTTGCTGTATTGTTAACGGCGTTGTTGAAGATTGGCCATTAATAGCATACGCCGTTGTAGAAGCAATTAACGCCGTACCCACATACAGTCCGATCAGCGTAACCACTTTAGCTTTACTGTCTTTGAAATTAAATACCATAGTAACTCTCCTATATAAAATGGACTTCGATAGCCCGCGAATTCCCAACGCACATTGAGGCATCACTTCCGACACTGCGTTGAGAAGACATTGCGCATATGCTGCGGGTGAGGTTTTCTGACGAAGCACAATCGCTTCATCACATGAAAATTCTTGAAGTAAATCAAACCATTTTATCCATAAGTATATAAATGGATTCACAAAACAAAGGGCTTTCATAATATTTAAACCATGTATCCAATAAGTATCACCTTGTCGGATATGTTGTAATTCATGACGCAAGGCCAACTTAAGATCATCGTATCTTTCAAGATAACTATTCGGCATGGCTATATAATGCTTATTCAAAAAGCTCCAGCAAAATGGCATAGCAATATTCTGACTAAATAAAATATGGATGTTATGCATACGATGCTGACAAAAAGATGTTTTTATAATGTTATTAAGATAAATAATATTTTTAACATATTTCCCCAAATAAACAGCTACTCCTAATGCTATAAATAGTAGCGCCAAGGTATTGAGTGGAAATAAAGCATGAGACACACCGACATGCATTATTTCTTGGCTCATGATGGTATGAGGCAAAACCAAGCCATCTGAAACCGTTCTTATCATTGGCCCTAATTGAAAATGTGAGTGCGACGAAAAATGTAGTAATGGCATTATGAAAAACAAGCCTATACTCATAATAAACGCAACTCTTGAAAAGCTTAATTTATGAGCATACGATATATTTGGGAATACCAGCATCGCTCGCACAACCAGATAAGTGACGGCTATTGCGATATTTAAAATAACATAATCATGCATGAACATTATTTCAGCTCCTTTTTCTTATTATTTAATAACTTTTGAATTTCTTTGATTTCATCGCCGCTGAGTTTATTTTTAGCCATTAAATACGCGACTAATTCAACAGGACTCCCCGAAAAAACCTGATTGACCATATGATTCACTGAATGCGTTGCAAATTTTTCTTTGTGTAATAGCGGAAGATAAATGTGTTGTCGCCCTATTTTCTCTGCCGTCAAAATTTTCTTTTGCTGCAGAATTCGCAACATGGTCGATACAGAGGTATACGCAAGTTTGCGTGTGTAAGGCAGATGTTCCATCACATCATGAACCGTCCCCTGCCCTATTTTCCACAGAATTTCCATTAATTCGTGCTCAACCGGTGTTAGCTTATATTTTTCTGACATATAATCCTCGCTGTATTCAATTTCACCACAGACTAACTAAGAGATTAGTTGTTGTCAACTAAGCTCTTAGTAGTTTGTTGATGAGGGCCTAACTATGCGTGATATAAAAAAATCTCTTATATGGATAACAGATTTATTAAAATCATTAGATATCCCCTTTCAAATAGCGGGCGGATTAGCTGCGCACGCATATGGCGCCACACGAGAATTATGGGATATTGATCTAGATATACCCGAAGATAAATTTGAGTTAATAAAATCACATACTCAAAAATATATTATTTATGGCCCTGAAATTTATGCTGATAATCATTGGCATTTATTACTGATGACCTTAAATCATCATGATCAACTAATAGATTTAGGCGGAGCCTATAATACTAAAATATTTAATCCAGAAACTAAGCTATGGCATGAATTAATCACTGATTTTTCAACGATTATTGAGCAAGAAATTCTTGGTTTAACACTTCCGGTTATTTCTCGCGCCGAACTCGTCGCTTATAAAAAAATCCTGTCTAGACCCGTTGATTTGGAAGATATCGCTCAAATTGAAGCTTTTAGGGCTATCTGACAGCATCCACGTCAAGCTTATTTGTGCTAGACTTATTATATGGGGGCGACCTGGTTTCGACGGAAGTCTCAACATCCACAGGTGCATGTCGAGGGCGTAGCCACCTCGTAAATCCGACTGCAAATCGCATAGTTGCCAATGACAACTCTGCTTTAGCTTACGCCTAAAAAACGAAGCTAACGGTTAACCGAGTGTGTCAGTGCGCTCGAATTAACCGTCATTTACACTGAATCGTCTGCGCATTTTGTCTGAGGCGTGCAGGCTAAACTAAATCAGGCTCGCTTTAGGAATTTTCGCGAATTGTGAGACCTAGAGTTAAATTAAACAGTCCGATACACATGTAGGACCTGAGATAGCGAACTTGCGGACGCGGGTTCGATTCCCGCCGCCTCCACCATATCATTATGAAAAAGCCCTTTAAGTAGGGCTTTTTTATGTCCATAATATTGTCGCCGCCCCACCAAATTTTTTGGAGAACTGAAATGAGTGAGCAGAAAAAAATATTTGATGTTATAACTGATCACCACTGGCAAGCAGCTCCACTGACTATTTCTCAACAAAGTATTGATGATTTATTCAATAATCGCATCCCCTATCTTTTAGTCGAAAATTTTTTAAGTTTATCTGAATGCAGTTTGCTCGTTTCAGCTATCACTAAATTAGGCCTGGGTGGCTACGATTATAATTTTGATATCAATGCCGCACCGCCAGCGCAACATTTATTTGAAACACATTATTTATATGAAAATAAAATGCCGGAAGACTATTTTCCTGCGGCTGAAAAATCTATCCACGAATATAAAAAATTATGTGATGAGATAAAGCTATACCCTGACAAAAAAATGATGGATCTTCTTTCCCAATACACACAAAAACCTGTGGCAATTGCTTCTCAAGAAGGAAAAAATTATTCACATGTTATTATTCGAGAATTAAAAAATTCAGCCTTATTACACGCAGATTTTGCACCGTTTATTCCAAGCTACTGGTCTATTTCCAACATTACGGCAGAATTAGCCTGGAATATTTATCTGTCGGATGCAGGAAAAGGCGGTGAATGCGTGGTGTACAATAAACCCTGGGAAAAAGAAGATGATAAATATATAACGCACGACACCTATGGATATGATCATGCCGTTGTAAAAGACAAAGAATTCGCAGAGATTTATCCTACGCAAGGCAGCTTAGTTTTATTTAATAGCCGAAATTTTCATGAAGTAAGACGCAGTGAAAATCCCAGAATTTCCATGGGTGGTCATATAGGCTTAACCCCCGCTGGCGAAATTATCGTGTGGATATGAGGAAAGACAAGCCCTTTATTTAGGGCTTTTTTTATTCTGTTTTAACACAAACCTACGGCTATTTTTATAACATCGAGCAATATTCCAACACCCGACGCAAAATTAGAATTTTTAACATGGTTATTCATGCTAAATAATATAACAGCCGCGTCATTTAATAATCGCTTATTGCTGGGCTTGGAGGGTTTAGTATAAAGCTTATTATAAAATTCTATCTCGCGGTGCAAATGAACGAGCGTACTGTTATCAATGCTTTTAGTGTCATCATGAATAGTACTGCACAGCGCTATTGCATCAGCGCATAATTTTTTCAAAACAGAGCCTGCGCCTACCTCTGATATAACCGCCAAAATTTTATCAACAAACACCTTGAACTCACGTTCAAATTTTTCATGTACTTCATGTTTACTGGTATTCATAACGTTTTTTATCCTCCAAGTCTTCTAACCGCTCTGCAGTATATAGTACAATTTACACATATCTCAGGAGAATTCCATGGAAAAGTTCAACATCAAACCCGCCACATCCAGCGATGTTCCGCTAATTCTTAATTTTATTAAAGAACTCGCCGACTATGAAAAACTCTTACACGAAGTCGTCGCGACTGAAGAAATATTACTCGAGACGTTATTTTCTGATCACGCGCATGCCGAAGTCGTCATTGGCTATTTAGATAATAAACCCGTCAGCTTCGCCCTCTTCTTTCATAATTTCTCAACGTTTTTAGGTCGCCCCGGAATTTATCTCGAAGATTTATTCGTAAAACCCGAAGCACGCGGAAAAGGCATTGGACAAAAAATGTTAGCTTATCTTGCACATCTCGCGAAAAAAAGAAAATGTGGACGTCTAGAATGGTGGGTATTGGATTGGAACGAAACGGCGATTAATTTTTATAAAAAAATTGGTGCGAAGCCGATGGATGAATGGACGGTGTTTCGCGTGACGGATAAAGCGCTGGATGATTTAGCGAAGACCTATACCTCATGAAAGCTATATTTAACATTGAAACTCCGCTGAAAAAAAATGACGTTGAACTTCATGTTCTCAATGAATCTCATAAACAAGAACTGGAAAATCTCGCCAGCGATTCGCGTCTGTGGAAATATGCGCCCCACCCTTATCATGAACCTACGGTATTTAAAGAGAAATGGCTTTCTAAAACCAAAGAACGGGTTTGCTTTGTTATTTTTTATAAAAACAAAATGATAGGCTCAAGCAGTTATTATGATATTGATTTAAACAATAAAAAATTGACTATTGGTTATACGTGGTTACATCCGGATTATTGGGGAACAAAAATTAACCGGCAGATAAAATTAATCATGCTGGATTATGCCTTCAATACCTTAGAGTGTATTAGAGTAGAATTTGCAGTAGATAGCCTTAATACCCCGTCTCAAAATGCGCTAGGTAAATTAGGCATTAAACAAGAAGGTTTACTCAGAAATCATATGCTGTTATCAAATGGCAGAATCAGACATACCTATATATACAGCGTGATACCAGAAGAATGGCCGGGAATTAGGCGGAATATTGAAAATTTAATTTGAACTGTCAAGTATTCCTTGACAGTTCGACTGTCCGGAAATTCCACTTACTTATTCAAACTGGAAACATTCACAACACCCCCACACTGTCATCCTGAGGAGCGTCTTTTCGCGACGAAGGACCTGCTTCTTCTGTTTCAACATAGTTCTTCATACAAATCTCTCAACAATGGGTTTAATGTTTTGATTAAATTATCTTTCTTTTTTCTCGTCCATCCTTTAATTTGTTTTTCCCTTGCTATAGCCTCCGTAATATCAGAATACATTTCGTAATATACCAACTTATTTACATAATATTTCGCAGTAAATCCTTTTTGGAGTTTATTTTTGTGTTCGTAAACTCGTCGAATTATATCGTTTGTTACACCAGTATAAAGCACATTGTTTTTTACGTTAGTTAGCATATAAATAAAATAGATTCTGCTCATAAAATAGTTCCTTATGATTATTAGCACTTTAAAAATAGCTCGTATTAATCAAAACATTAAATCCATTACTGAGAGACTTGTATGAAAAAATACGTTGAAACAGAAGAAGCAGGTCCTTCGTCGCGAAAAGACGCTCCTCAGGATGACAGTGTGGGAGTGTTACCCATGCTTCCGTCCAACAGAGACCTATACCTCCAGCCTGAACATTTACGCAGCATCAGGATTGCAAAACTTCGCCCCATCTAGACTACTGACATAATCACGTAAAATAGCTTTTCCAACTTTTGCATCGCCGGAAAATATCTCATCGACGGCCCCGGCTAACATCGCTTTGCAAAATTCTTTATCACTGTGTGCTCGTTCCATGACTGTAGATCTAAAATCTTTGGTTAATGCCATATCTAAACTCCCATTATCTGTAATCAGTTGTAAAGGATTCCTTGACAACTGAACCGTTGAAAATCGAACTATAAAAGATTACTTGATAGTTCAGTTCTATGTTACTTCTCCCAGTTCGTACAGTATAATCTAAACCTACCCTTTAGGAGAACGCCCCAATGAAATTATTAATGTTAGCTGCATCCATGCGCAAAGATTCTTTTAACAAAAAATTAATTCGCATTGCTGAAAATATTGTTAAAGAATTAAGTATCACAACGACTCTCGTCGAATTCAATGATTTCATTATCCCCGTGTATAACGCCGATGACGAAACGTCAACAGGATTTCCTGAACCCATTAAACATTTTGAGACCTTAATGAAGTCGCACGATGGGCTTATCATTTCATCACCCGAGTATAATTTCACCACACCCGGAACATTAAAAAACTTCATCGATTGGCTATCACGCTTAAGTCCCACACCACTTAAAAATTACCCCGTATTATTAATGTCTGCCTCACCAGCCATGGCAGGTGGAAATCGTGGATTATGGAATACACGCATACCGTTAGAGTATTGCAATGCGTTTGTGTATCCCGGCATGTATTCACTTTCGATGGCAGATAAAGCCTTAGATGAAAATGGCCAGTTACGCGACGAAAATCTTCACAAGCGCTTAAAACAAAATATCGCTGATTTTATTCCCTATGCCACTGCATTGAAAAATTTACGCCCAGGAGTTGTTTAAATGAAACGCGCGCTACTTTTTAGTGTCTTACTGGTTTTCTCCTCCAGTTCATTTGCAGCAACACTGAATATTGCCAGCGATTTTAATGGCAAAAATGGCTGTTTTATTTTGTATGATGTCAATACACAAAAAATCATACAAGAATACAATCCGACACGTTGTGCAGAAAGAATTGCACCCGACTCAACTTTTAAAGTCCCCCTTTCTTTAATGGCGTTTGATGATAATCTGATTACGCAAAAAACAGTCTTCAAATGGGATGGAAAAGATAAAGGCTTGCCGCAATGGAATCACGATCAAACACCGCAAACATGGCTCAAAAATTCTGTGGTGTGGGTATCACAAAGTATCACCCCCGAATTAGGCCTGAAAAAAATTAAGTATTATTTACATCGATTCAATTACGGCAATCAAAATTTTTCGGGTGACCCCTACAAACATAATGGATTAACACAAGCCTGGTTAGAAAGCAGCCTTAAAATTTCGGCGGATGAACAACTGGTTTTTCTTAAAGATTTTGTCGAAAATAAATTACCTGTTTCTAAAGAAGCCCTCAGCAATACTAAACAAAATATGTACTTAGAGACTTCTCCTACGGGATATAAGTTATATGGCAAAACGGGTTCGGGTAAAAATGGCTGGTTTATTGGGTATGGTGAAAAAGCGAATCAAAAATATATCTTTGTTACCAATATTGCCATTACCAATGAAAGTAATGGCGGATCGGACGCCAAGGCATTAACGAAAACTATTTTAACTCAGATGAAATTATTTTAAAGCCACCTTATTAATTTCTTTTTCTAGCGCTTTTAACTCCTGCAGATATTCTTCTTCTACAGCGAGTTTTTCCATATTTCGACGCTGCACATCAAACCTATTAAACTGCTCACATACAAGTGCCTCAGCTTTTTCATGAGAAATACTTCCTGCATGCGTAAGTACAGCTCGTTCATAAAAACCGAGAAAAGAATCTAATTGCTCTTCCCACTGCCTCATTGTCATGACTTGACGGCGATTAGCTTTGTCCTCTGCAAAATCCAGGAATATCGTTACTATTCGATTTAACTCAGTAAGTTCACTGTGATTTAAATAGTTTTTCGCTATCACAACATCTGATTTTCTTACTTTATCTCTTTCCCAAGAGGTAAGACCCATGTGAGGTAAATTCGCATCAGCCCGCTCAACAATAAGCTCAGCTGCAGTCTTATTTGTTACTGTCCAAAGCATCTTGTTTTGTACGGTTTTAAAAAATATTTTCGCGTCTGTGTTTTTTGCATCATAGTCAATACTTGTAGCATAGATACGCGTACTTTTTGATAAAATCTTTTTTCAGTTGTTCGAATATCTCTGATACGTTCAAGCAATAGATCGAAATAATCTGCAGCGCCTGGATTTTTTAAACGTTTATCGTCTAGCACAAAACCTTTGACCAAATACTCTTTAAGGGTAGTCGTTGCCCATTGGCGAAACTGAATTCCACGCGCTGAACGAACACGATAGCCAACCGCTAAAATTAAATCTAAGTTGTAGTGCTGAGTTGCATATGATTTACCATCACCGGCAGTATGTCGGAATTCCCGACATACTGATTCAGCAATTAGCTCACCTTCAGTAAAAATATTCTGGATATGTTCGGTAATGGTATTTCTTGCTTTTTGGAATAACTCGGAGATTTGCGCTTGGGTTAGCCACACTGTACCTTGATACTCTTGAAAATGAACCTTAGTAGTACCATCTTCAGACTGATAAAACAGTATTTCGCCAATACCCAAACTGCCACTATCAACTTGGTCGTTCTTAATAGTCATACTCACCTCTCGTGTGCAAAAAAACAATTTTACGATTTTATGTAGACATTTTAGCCACTTCCATAGCATCATACAACGCTATGAAACAACACGCTCACTCCACAGACCTACCCAATAAACTTAATCCCACGTTTATCTCCAACATCAAAGACATCTACGGCGATGCAGGAATAGCGTGGATTAAAAACCTCCCCGATCAAATTAAAACACTTTCTGATCTATGGCATTTTGATCTGATTCGTCCTATGGAAAATTTAAGTTATAACTTTGTAGGATTAGTTAAATTAAATGCAACCAATAATACCGCCATCGTAAAAATAGCTTTTGAAAACGCGCGATTACTCACAGAAGTCGAATGGTTAAAGTCTATGAGTCACTGCGTGCCCACTGTTTATAACTTTGATACCCAATTAAATGCTTTTTTAATGGAACATCTTATTCCGGGTGAATCATTAAAAGCTTTATTAATCACCATTAAAGATGATGCGGCGACTAAAATTATTTGCCAGGTTATTATTGATTTACAGTCAGGACAAAAAACAGAGCCTTCACTGCGCACTGAGTTTAAACATCTCTCTGAATTTGTTAAATCGTTAAATATATTAGAGGGTATTTATAATAAAAAACTTTTAGATCACGCTAAATCTTTATTTCATGATCTCACTATTGATCGAAAATACGACGTCATTCTTCACGGCGACTTGCATCATGACAATATTATTTCCAGTGGCTCAGAGTGGAAAGCCATAGATCCACATGGATATATTGGCGATCCTGCCGCTGAAGTCGGCGCCATGATTCGCAATCCCTGGGATTGTTTTCCGAAAGAACATGCTTTATCCAAAACGATAGAACGGCGATTAGCTATTATGAAAGAAAATTTGCCTTTTGATTCACAGAAAATAAAAGCATGGGCATTTTGTATGACGGTTTTGTCTGCTGCATGGACCGTTGAAAATCATCCTCATGCAACCGCATCGGATTTAGATATGGATGTGACTGAAGCTATTTTGAAAACAAAAATATAATTTTATCTCTCTACATCATTCTAGAACCAGGTTTAATGGTTGGTGTTGCTGCTTGAGAAAGTCTTTCATCTACCTTTGCGAGTTCTGCATTTACCGCAGCGAGACTTGCATCTATCGCCGCTTTATCACCACGCAAAAATACAATCGACTGCTCTAACACGGGAGCCTTCGCTTTCAATTGAGCAATTTCACCTTCAATACCTTTTATTTCATCCTCGATTTTAGGCATATCACGATGGCACTCCACACTCGCTTCAATACAGCGAGAAACAATATCTTCTATTTGCGCAGTTTTAACCCCTGAATTTCTACCTTTCTTTGCAAGCTCAATTCCGTTTTTGTAAGCCTGTTCATAGTTTGCTTTACTCACATGTGCATACGACGCCAGGCTCATCACCACTTCACTATTTTTAGTTGCCTTAGAAAGTACTACTTCCAATTGTTGCAAGCGATCTTTCATCTCATGAATCTGAGGCTCGAATTTTTCTTTCTTTTCCTCAAGCCGACGAATTTGACTCACGCCACCGGCCATCTCTTCAATTTTTCTTGAGATCTCTCGCTGCGTATTTTCCCTGCGTTGTACAAACCCCTCTTTTCTCTGCTCTAACTCCCGTTTTTTTATAAGATCATCGATTCTCCTTACATCCGCTACTCGCGCAGCCTCTACTTCTGCAGCAGCAGCTTCTGATTTTTTTCGTTCTTCATCCGGTGTAAGAATCTCGATTTTTCTACGGGAAGGTTTTTTTCGTTTCGGACTCTTCGTCTGCACGGCAAATTCATCTACGGTAGGTGACGGACTTCTTGCACTCGACTCTGAGCTGCGTGATGAACTTCTTGCGCTCGACGCTTTGGATGAATCACTTGATTCTGCATCACTAGGAGTCGCGCTAGTGATTACCCCAACTTTTCGATTAAAACCTTCGCCAAGATCTGCGTGAAAAACCATCTCGTGTAATTTAGTCACGGAAATAGATGTAGGAAGCGCGGCTAATAAATTCTGTTCCAGTCCCTCTATTTTTTTTCTGTCTCCGCCCGGCGCAATTGCATTTTCACACTGTTGCAGTGCACAAACAATAAAGTACTCTGATGGCGAACACATATGAGGGTCCAGCGATTCTTCTTTAGTCAGCTGCAATTCTCCAACCAGTTGCAACAAAAAACTGTCGGTAATTTTTTTATCCGTGAGATAAGACGAAATCAGTTCACTGACTTTTCTTTTTTTTAGGCCTGTTCGTATTGCCAATTTTTCAATCTCTGACAATGAAAGAAAGTTATTTAGAACACGGGATAATTCATCGTAAATTTTTTGATATAACAGTTCAGAAGGAATGGTGAATAATTTTTGTTGCAGCGCATTAACCTCTTCAAGTCGCTTGTCAGAATGCCTGGGATCTTTTTTGAATTCTTCCAATAGTCCATGAACATACAGTTTAAAATACATGTCTGGAACTTTTTAGAGTAGTGCTTTATTTACTTGGGCTAAAAATTCTTTTTTACCTTCGACGGGTCCGTAAGCTTCAATTTTTAACATCACTCGCGAGAAAGCCTGTGCAGCGTCAGGATTATTCATATGTTGCAATGTCGCAATCAATTTCGTGAGTTCCCCCACACTCTCGCCCTCTGCGGCTTCTATGTACTGTTTTATCGCCATGCGTATGTCTTTCACCGCTTCTTGCATAAGCCCTCCTACACCTTTTCGCTTATATATAAGGTAAGTATAGGTGATATTTGAGGGCCTGCTGGGAGCACCAGAGGCTGTTATGGCGGGATGCAGGTAGTCTGCGTGAAAACTAGGCTATAATGCGTGAAGTTGTATCACTTTTAGGAGATATTCTGATGCCAATCAACGACCAGCAAAGAGACGATCTTATATCCCAAAAAACACTTGATTTGTTATTTAAACAAACGACCAATCAAAATTCGACAACGCTTCAAAGCAAGCACCCGCTTCTCCAATCTGTTGTTGGATTTTTTGATAAACTGGTTAACTCCTTGAATAAAGCCAATCCCGACACTCAGATTGCCCTGCAAAAACAACAAGCTCAACAGGGAACAAACCTGAATATGATGATTCCAAACTCAATGATGATGCAGGCATTTATGCAAAAATTGAACCAGCTCCTTCCTCAGCTACAAAACTTGTTGAATCCGACAACGCCAGTACCTGGTGGTCGACCCGGGCAGATACCCACACTCAAAAGAAAATAGACTATAATGCTTGAAACCCATTACTCTTAAGAGGAACACTACCATGGCAAATGACAATGATTGGTCAACCTTATTCGGCGAACCTTCTGATTATAAATTCCAAGGTTCTTCCAGCAAACAAAAAACAGGGGAAGAAACGACTGCTGCCCTAAAAAGTAATGATCCCATGACACAAGCGCAAGTGGCTCAACTCCAAAAACTCTTCGCGGCTCAGAAAGAAAATGGTGTTGACGTTAATACAGAAAAACTTTCGAATGGAAAAAGTAATGTCAGTATTAATTTTCCAAACAAAAAATCTCTCGATGCTGGCAAAAAATTAATCACTTCAAATTTATCTCAACTTTCAGAAAAATCACCTGAAAAACTTCGCAAAGAAGAAGCTAAAAAAAATCCTTGCATACAATGTCAAAAAGAAGGGAAAACTGCATCGCAGTGTTCGCATAAAGACGCCGCAAAATCCGCCGGTAGTTCCGGTGGTAGTGCAGAAACTGAAGCTGCTGGTAGCGCAGAAAAAGATGAGCCCAAAAAATCTACAGGAATATCAGGCTCAGAACAACGACATGACAAACCTGACTTCGGTGATGTTATATCCATTAAATATAATAAAGATACGGTAACGCTAACACCCAAAGATCCGTCGAAAGGTCCAGCCTTTGGAAATAAATTAAAAGATGCCTGGGAAGAATTTAGAAAACAACATGGCTTAGATGATAAACAATATGATATTCGAGAGACGTTCGATGCGAAGGGTAATAAAACCATTGCATTTAATGTCCCTAACGAGCATTTAAATAAATTCACGCAATCTTTAGCAGACAAAGGGATAATTAATCAAAACAGCGCAAAGCAATTACAACAACAGCACAACGAACATTTAGCCAATTTAGCAAAACCACAAAATGCGGCTTATAAATTCGCAACACCGGCTGATCGTTTAAAAAATCCCTACAAACCACCTCGACTAGAACCTAAATAAATGACCATTTCCTACGATGAATTTGAAAAAGTTGATTTGCGCTCGGGAACCATCGTAAAAGCCGAAGAATTTCCGCGCGCAAAAAAACCGGCGTATAAAGTGTGGGTTGATTTTGGCAATGAAATTGGCATCAAACAAACTTCTGCACAAGTTACCGTTCATTACACACCCGATCAATTAATTGGTCGACAAGTGGTCGGATGCGTTAATTTAGGCGAGAAAAACATTGCCGGCTTTACCTCTGAATTTTTATTGGTTGGATTTCCTGATACCAACGGCGCTATCTGTTTACTCACCGCAGACCCCATGGTTCCCAATGGCAAAAAAATGTTTTAAAGAAACCTTGCAAAATCTTCCTGATATTTCACCGGTGTGAATTCAATAATTTGATACGTTGCAACACCATGTAAACTAAAGGGATCTTGCTTTAAATAATTCTCCAGTATTCGACTGTCTTTTAATTGCGACAGTAACACACCACCGACGCGAGGATTTTGTGGCCCTGATGCAATTAAATAATTATTTTTATATCCTTCATCGAGATACGCGCGATGCGCACCCAAATATTCTTCAATGATTTCTATCGGCTGTGTATACGTCAGTAATATAACAAACATTTTTCTATTTCCTCATGACTGATATAAAAAACGGAATGGCTAAAAACTGTGTAATTAAAATAAAGTAAACCAATAGTGCAATATTATGGTCATACAGAATACCTGAAGCCGCACTGCCTATAAACCAAAATGCGCCATAGATCAAATTAAATATACCATACGCTGAACCACGCTTTCCGGCCGGCGTCATTTTACCAACGATAGAACGTAAGAGAGAATCTTGCACACCCATTCCCACCGCCCACAACGCTACTCCTAAAAATGCATAATGCGCATTCCCCAAATAAACTAACGGCGCAAAAAAGGCCGTAATAAAAATGGCTATTACTAATACCGTTAATCCCCGCTTATCATACAAATGCCCAATAAATGGCGCTGAAATTGCATCCACGCCCATCGCAACGCCATATGCAACTGGAATCAATATTGGTAGCAATAAATGACTTTTTTGAAAATGATAAGCTATTAAGGGAAAATCAGAAAATCCTAATGCCAATAAAGCAGAGCCCATTAAAAATAAGGTAAATACTTTCTTAGGAACTGGCGCATTTTCTGAATAAAGATTTATCGCTAATTCATGCGGATTCGGAAATCGACTTCGTGCAAAATACAACATTATCATAGCAAAAATAGCGGGAATAAATAAAACCGCAAAAGCGAATTGATAATCACGATGAAAGAATAGTACAGCAGCTACCGTCAAGGGCCCTAACATTGCACCGATTTGATCAAACATTTGATGTATGCCAAATCCGCGTCCCATGCCAACCGATTCACTGGCATGTGATAACATTGCATCGCGTGCAGGAATACGAATAGATTTCCCGACTCTTTCTAAAATAATTAATCCCGCAGCGATTTGCCAACTTCCCGCGAGCGCCAATAATGGCACTGCAAATACATTTACCGCGTAGCCAACAATCGTAATAAACCAATATTTATGCGTACGATCTGCTAAAAAACCTGAAATATAGCGTAAACCAAATCCCAGAAATTCACCAAAGCCTGCCACAAATCCTACAATCGCTGCATTTGCCCCCAATACGGCAAGGTACGGCCCTGTAATACTGCGCGCACCTTCGTAGGTCATATCCGCAAATAAACTGACCATACCTAATAGAATAATAAATTTATAGGCTGTTTTATTCACACCAAACTCCTTTTGTCTCACCGGAATAATCTATAGAATAATAACATTATCTTTGGAGGGAACCCATGATTTCAATTCGCAAAAGCAAGGACCGCGGTAAGAGCCATATTGAATGGCTAGAAAGTTATCATACGTTTTCATTTGCAGAATATTATGATCCGGATTTTATGGGGTACAGTGTATTACGCGTCATTAATCAAGATACGGTTCAACCCGGCTATGGTTTTGATCTTCACGCGCATAAAAACATGGAAATTATTTCCTATGTTATTGCGGGTGAATTGGAACATAAAGACAGCATGGGTACCGGATCTATTATCAAACCTCACGAAATCCAACGCATGTCTGCCGGTTCAGGTGTAGAACACAGTGAATTTAATCATTCGAAAAAAAATCCTCTGCATTTTTTATAAATCTGGATCAAACCCGATACCCAAAATAGTAAACCCAGTTATGAACAAAAAGCCATTCCCGACCTGAAAAATCAATTAGTATTAATTGGCTCAGATAAGCCTACCGATACTGCAATAAAAATACATCAAGATGTGAAGTTATACGTCGCGTATATGGATGCCCAAAAAGAGCTGAATTATAAGTTTCCGGCTCATCGTGCAGCGTGGATTCAAGTGATTTCAGGCAAAATTGAGGTTAATAGGCAATTAGCTCAGAACGGGGATGGAGTATTGATAGAAAACGAAAAAGATGTTTCGATAAAAGCATTAGAAGATAATGCAGAATTTTTATTGTTTGATTTGCCTGTTTTGTAGGATTACCTTCCCGGGTTACACCCGGGCTACGGGCGCACAATCTACCGTAACGCTATACAAGTACAAAAGTGTTGACAACGCTTGCAAGCCTCCGTTAGACTGAAATCATGATGAAATTACTGAACTTACAAGTGAAACAGCAACGTCGCTCTCGCGATGCGGTTCTTTGCCTGTCTGTTGCACACTCCTCCTTCGTTTCTTTTTTTACCTTCTTTAACTATTTTTGGCCCTCCGGCCAATAATACGTTCCACCGCATAGCCTTACCCCAATCTTAGCCAAACCAGCTAAGTCGCATTCTATATTCCTCATTGAGGAGAACTTTCATGAATTTAATCGTGAACGGGACAAGCTTACTCCACGGAAAGGTAACCCCTCCGGGTTCTAAATCGCACAGTATTCGAGCTATATTACTGGCATCGCTGTGTAATGGTACTTCAGTGCTAAATAATGTCTTAGATTCAGATGATACACGCGACGCTATTTCTGCCTGTAAATCATTGGGCGCGCATATCACTGGCGCAGAAAACACACTGACCATTACAGGCACAGGCCTACCCTTAAAAGTATTAAACAATACAATTCATACAGGCAACTCAGGCATTACGACACACTTTTTATTACCTCTATTAGGGCTTAGAAAAGACTCTGATAAAACAATTATTTTAGATTGTAGTGATCAGATGCGAGCTCGACCTGTCACAGCATTAATTAACGCCCTTAAAAATTTAGGCATAGACTTTAATTCGACTACATTACCCACAAAAGTATCAGGCTCATTATTGGGCGGCAAAACTGAAGTCGATGGCACGACGTCACAATATCTCTCTGCCCTCCTACTCGCCCTGCCCTTAGCAGAAAATGACAGTGAAATAACAGTAAGAAATCTTCAAGAAAAACCGTATGTCGACATGACACTGAGCTATCTTAAATTACAAAATATTTCTTTTACGCACCACACTACTCCACAAAGTGATACGTATCATATTATGGGCAGACAAAGGTACAACCCTATACACCTAAAAATTCCTGCGGATTTTTCGTCTGCATCGTATCTGATTACTGCAGCCGTATTAATTCCTGGTGAAGTTATTTTGCAGAGCCTAGATATAACAGATTCGCAAGGCGACAAAGAACTGATAAACATACTAATCAAAATGGGCGCAGATATAACCGTTCATACCAATATCATCATCATTAATGGCGGTAAAAAATTAGTGGGAATTAAAATTGATGCTTCTGATATTCCTGATTTATTGCCTGTGTTAGCCGTCATTGGCACACAAGCCAGTGGCAAAACAGAAATTCTTAATATTCAACATGCCCGCATAAAAGAAACTGATCGTATTTATTCCATGTCAGAAGGCTTATCTAAACTGGGCGCAAAAATTGAAAGTCATGAAGACAGCATGATTATATATAACAGTACTCTTAAGGGTAATATTCTCAATGGCTTTGGTGATCATCGTACGGTTATGGCCTTAAGTGTAGCTGGCATGTTAGCGACGGGAACAACGGTAATTACTGACAGCCAAGCCATTCATAAAACCTATCCACATTATATTGAAACCATGCAATCGCTCGGCGCAAAGATGGAGGTCGCTCATGAAATCGCTTAATAAACATATTATTTTAATTGGCTTCAAAAATGTCGGCAAAACTGCCATAGGAAAAAATTTAGCCAACACCCTTAACAAGCCATTTATCGATCTTGATGCGCAAATAGAATTGTTACACGAACAACAGTCAGGCAAAAAGCTTACCTGTCGACACATCATGGAAAAATCAGGCGAAGTTATTTTTCGGTTATTAGAAACAAGCGCACTGCAAAAAGTGTTGCGAAGTCGAGAACCCGCAGTCATCTCACTCGGTGGCGGCACGGCGACTTTGTCTGAAAATCAATTGCTCATTAAAGACCATACCGTTATTCATGTAACAGCCCCACGAGGCATTATATTCGAAAGAATCATGATGGGCGGACGTCCTGCGTTTTTCGACATAAATGAAGATTTGCTCGATTCTTTTAATAAATTATTTAATCAGCGCGAAAAGATATACGAAACGCTGCATGATATTGCTATTTTAAATAATGGCTCTATCGATATGGCTGTCAATCATATTGTGGAGAGACTGTCATGAAAAAGATTTTATTACTCAACGGGCCCAATTTGAATTTATTGGGAAAACGGGATATGAATCATTATGGAACTCTAACCCTTAAAAATATTGAAGAGCTGGTTATACAAGAAGCCTTGAAATTTAATTGTGACGTGATTACCTATCAATCCAATCATGAAGGTTATCTTATCGATAAAATTCAAGAGAACAGAGAAATTTGCCTAGGCATTATTATTAATCCAGGCGCATTAACCCATTACAGTTATGCTATCCATGATGCGTTATTAGATACCAAACTTCCTGTCATTGAAGTCCATTTATCTGATATTTCACAGCGCGAAGCTTTTCGAAAAACATCTGTCATCTCTGATATTTGCTTGAAAACCATTTCTGGCAAAAAAGAAGTGGGTTATATCGACGCGGTACATGTTTTATTGGAGGACTTAAAATATGATTAATAGCATGACGCAATTAAACTTAGTCATTGGATATCCTTTAAGTCACACGAGAAGCCCGCAGCTGCATAAGGAGATCTATCGCTTAAAAGAATGTAATGCCGTGTTATTAGCACGACCGACGACACCTGAAGAGTTATCCACTACAGTAGAAATGATCCGGCATTTTCCCGTAAAACTTACCGCCGTAACACTCCCTCATAAAGAAGCGGTATTAAAACTCGTAGATGAACAGAGCGAAGAAGTAAAAGCCTTGGGTGCTGCAAATACAATTATAAATCATAATAATAAATTAACCGCGTATAATACTGATATAAATGGCATTGAACATGCGTTGCGTAATATTGACCTTAAGAATAAAACAGCTTTAATTTTAGGCGCTGGTGGTGCTGCACGAGCGGCGGCATATGTGCTCAAAAAAAATAAAGTTAATATATTATATTTAAATCGAACTCTTAATCGCGCCGAAATATTAAGCAAACACTTTGGCGGAAAAGTTATCCATAAAGCTGATCTTGTAGATTTAGATATAGATATTATTATTAATGCTACTTCAATTGGCATGCACCCGAATATTGATACATCGCCCCTACCCGATTATAAATTTAATAAAAGCCAGATTATATTTGATATGGTTTACAACCCCATTGACACTCTTTTATTGCAAAAAGCCAAAGCCGATGGCGCAACGATTATTTCTGGCGAAGAGATGTTCTTAGGTCAGGCGTTAAAACAAATCGAATTATATATGGAGGCATCATGAACTATACGATTATTAAAAAACTTTCTTCTGCAGAACAGATTATTCAATCCATGCCATTGTCTATGGAAAGCCATAGACAAATCATGCAACACAGACGTGAAATTAATCATATTCTTGAAGGAAAAGACAAGCGATTAATCATGATTGTGGGTCCGTGTTCTGCATGGCCCAAACCAGCTGTATTAAAATATGCTGAAAAACTTGCGGTTTTAAATAAGCAATTACAACATAAACTAAAAATTATTATGCGCTTATATATTCAAAAGCCCAGAACAACAAAGGGTTGGACAGGCCCCATTAATCAACCCAATCCCTGTGAATTACCTGATGTGGAAGCAGGTGTTAAATATTCGCGCGAAATGATGATTAAAGTTATAGAGATGGGTTTGCCCATTGCAGATGAAGTGTTGTTTACGCAAAACTCTAAAGGCTTTTCAGAATTGGTTTCATGGGCGGCAATTGGTGCACGGAGTACGGAAGACCAAGAACACCGCATTTTTGCCTCGGCATTTAATTGTGCCGTTGGTCTAAAAAATCCTACGCACGGTTCGTTATCCATTGCCGTAAACAGCGTATTAGCTGCACAACATCCTCATGTCGCTGTATTTGAAAATCATGAAGTACAAACGCATGGAAACAAACATGCACACGTCGTTTTGCGTGGAAATAATGGTTCATCCAATTACTCAAATACTGATCTGATGGAAGTCAAAAATAATATGGATGCGCATAAGATATTAAATCCGTCTGTCATTATAGATGTCAGCCATGATAACTGCATGGTGAACGGCAAGAAAGATCACAGCAAACAACCCAGTATTATTTATGAAATCATGAATAATATTAAAGATAATGCTGAGCTAAAAAATCTAGTAAAGGGTTTTATGGTCGAAAGCTTTATTAAATCCGGCAATCAGAAAGTCGATGAAGCGCACCCTGAAAAAATTGACATGGGTGGATTGTCTATTACCGATCCGTGTTTAAGTTATGAGGAAACGGAAGAAATGTTAATAAAACTCGCGGGGTTATTATGAAAATAGTTATTGTGACAGACAGCAATACCCATAAATTATTTGCTCAAGAATTAGCACATCAATTAAAATTATTTCAACCGCTTATATTAAGCTTTAAAGCCGGTGAGCCGTCAAAAAATATTCACACCTATCAACGCTTAATTTCAGCTATGCTAAAAAACAAGTGTGGCAGAGATACTATTATATATGCCTTAGGCGGTGGTGTTGTGGGCGATATGGCAGGATTTGTTGCAGCGACTTATATGCGCGGCATTTCTTACATACAAATACCCACGACTTTATTAGCCATGGTAGATAGCAGCATTGGGGGGAAAACGGGTATTAATACTCCGGAAGGTAAGAATTTGATTGGCGCTTTTCATCAACCCGTTCAGACTATAATAGATATCAATTATTTAACTACGTTATCACAAAAGCAATTTATTAACGGTCTGGTTGAGTCTTTGAAAATGTTCATGACAAGTAATGCTAAGCAATTTAATTATGCTCATAAAAACATCAATAAAATATTGTCTCGTGACAATAGTATTGTCAGCAAAGTTATTGAGCAGTCTATTAAAATTAAATTAGACGTAGTCCATAAAGACGAAAAAGAAAATAATCTTAGGGCTATATTAAATTTTGGACATACGATTGGGCATGCTATTGAAAAAGTCAGTAATTACAAAATACTACACGGCTATGCCGTGGGAATGGGAATATTAGTCGAAGCTAGATTATCCCAACTGTTGGGACTTTTATCTGATCAAGAATATCAGGTGATTAAAAAATTACTGTTGAAATTAAACATTTCAGCTAAATTATTAAAGAAACTAGATATTCATAAAATTATCTTAGCGACTAAATCAGACAAAAAATCCAAATCTAATCAAACCCGATATATTTTACTCAAAAAAATTGGCCAAGTTCATATTGCCAATAATTCTTATACTCATGCGGTTCCTGACAATCTTGTCAAGAAAGCATTTATGTTAGCAAGCGAGGTGTAACATGGCAGGCAATTCTCTAGGGAAACTATTCAAAATTACAACCTGTGGCGAATCACACGGTGGCGCTGTTGGCGTCATCGTCGATGGCTGTCCAGCAGGACTTGAAATTTCAGAAGATGAAATTCAACTAGAATTGGACAGACGCAAACCAGGCCAAAGTTCTATAACTTCACCCCGCAAAGAACAAGATTTAATTCATATTTTATCCGGCGTATTTGAAGGCAAAACTACCGGCACGCCCATATTATTACTCGCCTATAATTCTGATATGCGCCCTGAAGATTATGATGAATTAAAGAAAGTTTATCGCCCTTCTCATGCGGACTACACCTACCAAGTAAAATATGGTCGACGAGATTTTCGTGGCAGTGGTCGCGCGAGCGCGCGCGAAACATTAGCCAGAGTTGCAGCCGGTGCGATTGCGAAAAAATATTTAAAGCAAAATTATGGTATAGAAATATTGAGTTATGTTGAACAAGTCGGAAATATTAAATCTTCCATAGATTACACATCCGTCACCACTGATCTTATAGAATCTAATATTATTCGCTGCCCTGATAAAACTATTGCACCAGAAATGATCAAATTAGTCGAAGAGGTTCGAGATCAGGGTGACTCAATAGGCGGCATTATTCGCGGCGTGATTCGACATGTTCCTGCCGGATTAGGCGAACCCGTATTCGATAAATTATCTGCTGATCTCGGCAAAGCCATGTTGAGTATTAATGCTGTAAAAGGTTTTGATATTGGCTCTGGATTTGACGGCGTGACGTTACGGGGTCATCAACACAATGATGAATTTTCTGTTGAGAATAATAAAATAAAAATTAAAACTAATCATGCTGGCGGAACCTTAGGTGGTATTTCAACGGGCGAAGATATTTATTTTCGTGTCGCATTTAAACCAGTAGCGACCATTTCTAAAAAACAAAACACCGTAACAGTGGACAATAAATCTGTTGAGTTATCTGCCACGGGTCGACACGATCCGTGCGTATTACCACGCGCAGTACCGATTGTGGATGCCATGTCGGCATTAGTGATAATGGATCATATATTGAGGGCTAAAAATGACAAAAGTTAAATTATTAGGCGTATCAGGTGATGCTGGGTCGTTCTCTGAGCAGGCGGGATTATTATATGCGAAAAATAATAAGCTTAATTTAAAGCTAGACTATCTTACGGATTCTGAGAATGTTTTAGCTGCACTTGAAGCCAACAAAATAGAACTAGGACTTTTTCCTGTAGTGAATAATATAGGCGGCTTAGTTCAGATGAGTTTACAAGCAATGGGCCAGCATAGTTTTGAAGTCATTGATGAAATATCACTGGAGATAAATCAGTGTTTATTAGTTAAATCTGGCACAAAGATAAATCAAATCAAACATATCATTTCTCACCCTCAGCCTATTAAACAATGCAAAAATTATTTATTAAAGTATTTTTTAAATGGCCATATTATGGAACATCAAGATACGGCTAAAGCAGCACGAGAATTATCTGAAAATAAATTGCCCGAACACAGTGCGGTTATTGCGCCAGAGTCTTCTGCAAAACTTTATGGCTTGGATATCCTGGATAGAAATATTCAAGACATTACGCCTAACCTTACAACCTTTATTATTGTTAAATCCCGGAGCACATCATGAAAGAACTGAGAGATAAAATAGATAGCATAGATATGGTTATTATAAAAAAAATATCCCAAAGAATGGCTGTCGCTAAAAAAATTGGCCAATTAAAAATTAAGTTAAACAAACCCGTTTTGGATAAAAAACGGGAACAACAATTGGCGAAGATGTATACAAAGCTAAGCAAACAACATGAACTTAAACCTGAATTTGTTCAGGAATTATTCGAGATGATTATTAGGTATTCGAGAAGGGTGCAGAAATAACGTCTCCCGCGCCTGTCATCCTGAACGAAGCGCAGCGTAGTGAAGGACCTGCTTTTTATTTGTAACGCGGTGTGTAAGGGGCGAGGCAATGCCTCGCCCGGAAATCACAACCCCTCTCCTCTACGAAATCTTTTATGATACACTTCCCTTTCATTTTCCCCGAGGACACCGTGTAATGAACCAGTAAATTTCCAACTCAAAAAGCCTTTTCATCCACTTTTTTGGAAATCTACCTATGCCTCGTTCAGCGATTCTTATACAAAACATCTGTTTATCGCCCCTGTTTAATCAGCTCAATCTGACTTTTATTAAAAATAAAGTGGGGTTGGTTGGCCGAAACGGTTCTGGCAAAACAAGTTTATTAAAATTAATCCTAGGCGAAATCCGTGCTGATTCTGGAACGATTCGAACGGATGGATTGATTCACTATGTCCCCCAAATACCCAATATCCCAGAAGATAATGCTCTTAGTGGTGGGGAGTTAACCCAGTCTTTATTAACACAGGCCTTTGCGTCTCACGCTGATTTTTTATTACTTGATGAGCCCACAAACCATTTGGATCAAAAAGCGCGTCAACAACTGTATCAGCAAATCAAACATTGGCGCGGTGGTTTAATTATCGCTAGCCATGACAGAGTTTTATTAAACCATATGGATGAAATTATAGAATTAACAAAACTCGGAGCTGTTAGATATGGCGGCAATTATGATGATTATGTTATTCAAAAAGAATTAGAAGAAAACGCCAAAGAAAGAAGTTTATTGGACGCCAAAAAAACTATGCAAAAAACCTATAAAACAGTCCAAGATTCACGCGAAAAACATGCACATAAAGCCGCCTACGGGAAAGCACTCAGAAAAAGTGGCAGCATAGACAAAATGGCCGCGGATTCAAAACTCGGCAAAAGCCAACGCTCGCAAGCAAAAATGTTAATCAAAAAAAAGCGATTATATAATCAAGCTGAGTCTCAATTAAAATCCGCTCGAGATAAAATAGAAATCAATCAAGAAATTAATATTTCTATTCCTGATACTTATGTTCCTAATGGCAAAGTAATTATAGATATAGAACAGCTGAATTTTGCTTACCCAAATAATAGCCATAAAACTATCAAAGATTTTAATTTAAGTTTACTGGGTCCTGAACGAATCGCGCTTGTGGGAAATAATGGCAGTGGAAAATCGACTTTATTAAAATTAATCTTAAATCAACTCAAACCTGATTCTGGCAAAATTTATATCGGCACGCCCTATGTGAGTTATCTGGACCAATATGCAAGCCAGCTAGTACCCGAAAAATCAGTACTCGAGAATTTTTTATGTATAAATCCAGATATGACAGAAGAAGCTGCTTACAGAGCTCTCGCGCAGTTTTTATTTCGAAATACGGCTGCACTCAAATTAGCGAAGCATCTCAGCGGCGGCGAACGATTACGGGCTTTATTATGCAGTTTATTGATGTCTTCACATCCGCCGCAGTTATTGCTTTTAGATGAACCCACGAATCATTTAGATTTGGATAGCGTTAAAAATATAGAATCTGCGCTAAAAAATTACCAAGGTTCAATGATCGTCATTTCACACGATGAGCGATTTTTAGAGACTATTCATATAAGCAAAACAGTCAACTTTTAAGATCAATTTAAAAACAGTGGATTTTTGAATGGCAAAATTTATTTCCCTATTTTTTTCTTAACGACGGCTGGCTTATCGCCTTTCTTTTCTGATTCAGGAAATAACGACTCCTCACCACGCCAAAACCTTAATAACGATTGCTTTTCTGCATCCCATTTTGCTTTCCGTTTTGCTTTTTCTTCTTTATTTTTCATTTCTTCTTTTTGTTTTTCAATCTCTGCAGGAAGCTCTCGAAAACTTTCTACTACTTTATGCCGAGGCTCTTCCTTTGTAGAATCTGCCACTGCAGCCTGCAAAAGATGCTCTTGCCATTCAACTCCACGTTGATTCTTTAGGAAATTTAAATGCGCTAAAATAACCTGTGCACCAGGATATTTTGCGTGGTCATTAGGAATGCTTTCAAACAGTGGAATCAAGACACCAATCAGCTTTGCGGCATCTACTTTACTCATTTTACCTACTACACTATACAAATATTCAGCAAGATCTATACGGAAATTGATATCGTAAGGAATATCATCTGTTTTTTGAGTAAATAATTCTTTTATAATATTAAAGTGCGAATTGGGATGAATAAAATATTCCAACTTTAGCAGCCTTAAAAATTCATTGGGATTTTCGTTGAGTAATTGAATAAAACCACGCTTACTATTCTCTAGTGCAGCAAGATGATAACGCGTAATAAAATCATTGTTCTGTGCTATTTCAAGCGTAAGATGTTTTATAAGCCTTTTTTTCGTTTTAGGTCCCCCTTCTTCAGCCGCTTTTCGACGCCATTTAAATCCTTCATCAGGGTTTCTCAGGCTACAATACATTACACCCAGATACGCCTGCCCTAGAACATGTCCTTGCTCAGCGGCTCTTTGAAGCCCATTAAATTTTTCATCACGATTAACTAGACGATCAGCGAGCATTTCCACAAGAGCGACTTGCGCATCAGCATATCCTTGATTGGCTGCAGCTTGAAACAATTGAGTTCCCTGAATTTTCAACCGATCCCTTCTGCTCTCCTCTTGTTCTGCGACATAATTTTTTTTAAAACCATGATCAGATTGAACCAACACCTCGGACAACATTTCTTTCAAACCATGACTAAAACCGCCTGAAATTGCTTCACCCACGCACCCACTCTGATACATCAACCCAAGCATGTATTGTGCAGGCGCATAGTCTTGATCGACTGCTGCCTGAAAACACTCAACAGCTTTATTATCGTTTTGTGCAACATAAATACCCTCTAGAAACATATTCCCAAGCTCGTATTGCGCAAACTTATATCCTTGCGCAGCTGCTCGTGTAAAACAGTCAAACGCTAATCGCAAATTGATTTTCCTTCCCACACCCGATCGCGCTTGCAATCCTAAAATAAACACCTCATAAGCAGAAAGCGATTTAAGATCAATTTTCTCTCTTTTTTCTGATTTTGTTTCTGGATATAAACGTCTTCGCGCAGGTTCATAACCGATGTTTGCAGAATCATAAAGTAGTAGTACTGCTTGGCGAGGATCCGTGGATTCAAGATCACAAAACAACTCATATTGTGCTTTGGCCAATTTTCCGCGCAACTGGCACCATGCCAACGTATTGATTATTTCAGCGGCAAGCTGTTGCTTAAGTTTTTCGACCTCTGATTTGGGTACGGGGACGTCTTCTCTTAGTACTGGGACTTCTTCCATAGCACACCTCATTAGTAATCTTCTTACCCTAAATATAGCCTATTTTTGAGGGTTTGTGTGGGCGTTGGGGCGGGCTTGCCAGACATCATAGTCCCTATCCACGCATCACCCGATCTAAATGACACTTTTTTCTTGACGCGTACTCTTGTACTGGTATAGCATTACATCAATGCAGCCAAACAAGAGGTCAATCATGGAATCTAACGACAATGCGTATTTTGAAGCCGGGCAGCATAGCTATGTCTATTCAGGGCTCATAGACACTGTCCATACGTTTGAAGAACTCCGCGAAAAACTCAAAAAGCACAAAACATCCGCATTGGGGTTTTTAAGTTATGACGCGGTACGATTATTTGAAGCTATTCCCGACAGACATAAAGGGCCCAATCAGTTACCTGAAATACACTTTAATTTTTATAAAGATATCTTAAAATTTGACCGCCAAAGACAAAAAGCTGAACTTACTTCAAGCACAGCATCCATCACCACTGATCTCTCAGACGAAGAATTTATGAGTTTAGTTGAACAAGCTAAAAACCATATTATTAACGGCGATATCTTTCAAGTTGTTTTATCGCGCAAATTCACAACACCCTACTCTGTTTCACCCATGCATATTTATGAAACCCTCAAAAAAATTAGTCCTGCGCCGTATATGTTTTATTTGCCCACAGAACATGGCGTGATGGTCGGCGCTTCACCCGAGAAATTAATCAGTGTTATTAATAAAAAAGTAGAGATTAATCCTATCGCCGGCACACGTCCCAGAACGCAAGATAAAACAGATGATCAAATAGCCGCTGATTTATTAGGCGATAAAAAAGAAGTCGCCGAACATATGATGTTAGTTGATTTAGCGCGAAATGATATTGGTGCAAGCTGTAAACCGGGTTCTGTAAAAATCAAAGAATTATCAAAAATAAAACACTTCTCTCATGTCAGCCATATTGCTTCAACCGTTACGGGTGAATTACGTGATGACAAAGATGCACTCGATGCATTAGCTGCGGCATTTCCTGCAGGAACCTTAAGTGGTGCGCCGAAAATTCGGGCTATGGAAATCATTGACGAATTGGAAACGTCTCGACGCGGAATATACGGTGGCGCAATAGTCCAAATAGATGCTGAGGGGAATTTAGATAGCTGCATCGCAATTCGCATGGCGGTATTAAAAAATGGCATAGCAACAGTAAGAACCGGTGCAGGAATTGTGTACGACTCCAATCCATTATCTGAAGCCAATGAAACACGTCAAAAAGCGAGAGGTATTTTAGAAGCTATCGCTACTGCCGAGAGGACTTTTGCATGATATTAATTATCGATAACTATGACAGTTTTACGTATAACTTATATCAAAGCGTCGCTCAAATGCATTCGAATGTTAAGGTTTATAGAAATAATAAAATTACCGTCAGTGAAATTAATACATTAAATCCATCAGGCATTATATTATCTCCAGGTCCTGGTCGACCCGAAGATGCGGGAATATGTGTTGAGTTAATCCAAAACTTAAATTCAACTATTCCATTATTAGGCGTATGTTTAGGGTTACAAGCAATAATGATAGCCTTTGGTGGGAAAGTCATTAAATCGCATGAAATCATTCACGGCAAATCAGATTTTATATTTCATAATCAAAACAATATTTATAAAAATTTACCTAAGCCATTTGAAGCCGGACGATATCATTCTTTAATTGCAGAGCGCTCTACTCTTCCTGATGAATTAATTATTGATGCTGAAAATAAAGATAAAACCATTATGGGATTACGTCATAAAACTAAACCTATTTATGGCGTTCAATTTCATCCCGAATCGATTTTGACTCCACAGGGTAATCAATTATTACAGGATTTTGTGTATGAACTTAAGAACTAGTATTGAAAAACTAATGCTGCGCCAAAATCTTGATAGCCTGACATGTCAAGAAATCATGAGTAGTATCTCAGAACCTGATTCGAATCAATTGCAACTATCCGCTTTTCTTGCTTTATTGCGATCAAAAACAGAAACACCTGAAGAATTAGCTGGCATGATGGCTGGACTTAAACAAAACATGCTTCCAGTGATAACACCACATAAAGTATTAGATATCGTCGGTACAGGAGGTGATGGAGCTAATACGGTTAATATTTCAACGGGTAGCGCAATACTTGCTGCATCATGTGGAATCAAAATAGCCAAACATGGCAATCGTTCAGTATCGTCATTATGTGGTAGCGCAGATGCATTAGAGGCGTTGGGAATTAATATTAATTTATCACCCGAAAAAATTAGTGAATCTATAGATAAAATTAATATAGCCTTTTGTTTTGCACCCAACTTTCATCCTGCTCTCAAAGAATTACGTGCATTACGTAAACAACTCAACATTCCTACTACGTTAAATATTATAGCCCCGCTGTTAAATCCAGCAAATCCTGAATATTTTCTATTTGGCGTATATGACAAAAATCTGCTTTTACCTATAGCTAAATCTTTATCTACAACAAAGTCTTTTGTAGTCCATGGGTCTGGGTTAGATGAAATCAGTTGTATTGGACCGACCACGATAGTCGAAACATCAAACAATACTATTACACAATTTATATTGGACCCTAAAGACTATGGCTTTGAATATTGTAGCTTATCTGATCTGCGTGGTGGCAATGCTGAAACTAACAACAAATTATTACTAGCCGCTTTTAGTAATAAACATAAAGCTATTGCTGATACGTTAATATTAAACGCGGGTGTGGCTTTATATATTTATGGATTACATCACTCCATTGCTGAGGGCATAGCGCATGCTAAAGAAAATTTACAGAATGGCTCAGCCATTACTTTATTAAATAACTTCAGGGAGTTTTCACATGACATCTAAAAAAAGCTTTAAACAATCTTTACAAAATAATTATCTTTCTATTATTGCTGAAATAAAAAGGCGATCACCCAGCAAAGGAGATTTAGCTGAAATTATTGACCCGACTCAACTGGCAGAGACTTATATACAATCTGGCGCTAATGCTATTTCCGTATTAACCAACACGCCATTATTTTGCGGTTCACTGGAAGATTTAAAAAAAGTCGCTGATCACAATACATCCATGTCTATTTTGAGAAAAGATTTTATTACTGATTTTGCTCAAATAGATGACGCAATAAAATATGGCGCGAATGCGGTTTTATTAATAGTCGCTAATTTAGGCGAAAAAACAAAAGTATTATTAGAGTATGCCAAAAGTGTAAATCTTGATGCGCTTGTTGAAGTTCATACTGAAGCCGAAGTAGAACTCGCTCTAAACATTGGCTCTGAAATAATAGGCATTAATAACAGAAACTTAAAGACTTTTTATGTTGACACTCATCGGGCGCTTGAATTAAAAAAGATAATTCCCAAAGACATTATTACGGTCGCAGAGTCTGGAATATTAAATTCTAAACTTGCCCGTGATTATTATAAAGCCGGCTTTAATGCGGTATTAATTGGCGAAGCACTTGTCACCTCTAAAAATCCTGCTGAATTTATACGAGCCTGTCGTCATGAATAATCTTAAAATTAAAATTTGTGGAATTAAATCACCCGAACTTGCAGCGCAAACTGTACAAGCCGGCGCTGATTATATTGGTTTAATATTTGAGCCCAGCTCTAAGCGTTATGTTGATATTAATTTGGCTAAACAAATAGCAGCCGCTGTAATAAAAAATAATGCTGTGCCAGTAGCTGTATTTACGACTCATACGGCGAAGCAAATGCTTGAGATATGTAACTTTATTAATGTTACTACTGTTCAATTGCACGGCGATATTTCTCAACAGCAACATAATTTATTACCAAAATATTTCACGCGATTGTATGTTCATGGTATTCCTAAAGATGCAGATATAACACGCGACTATTTATTATTAGACAAGCCGTTTGATATCAATACCATGAATTACACCGGCGATTTTAGATTGGCGTTGGCGGGTGGATTAAATATTAATAATATTAAATCAGCTATAACAAAATTCAGACCCCATATAGTTGATTTATCCAGCGGCGTTGAAGATGAGATAGGAAATAAGAGCATCGAACTTATCAAACAATTTATTGATGCTGCACGGGGTGACCTATGACCAAACATGAATACGGCGAATTCGGCGGACAATATATTCCGGAATTATTAATGGAACCCATTGCGGAATTAACACGCGAATTTGAAAGAATTAAAGTTGATATAAACTTTCAAGTAAATCTTAATAACATATTAAAACATTATGCCGGCCGCCCTACGCCACTCACTGAAATCAAAAATTTCTCACAAAAAATCGATGGGCCCAGAGTATTTTTAAAACGCGAAGATTTATTACATACCGGTGCGCATAAATTAAATAATGCCTTAGGCCAATGTTTACTCGCCAAAAAAATGGGAAAGACAAGAATAATTGCTGAAACGGGAGCGGGACAACATGGAGTCGCAACAGCGGCTGCCTGTGCCTATTTAAATTTACCGTGTGTCATTTATATGGGCGCAGAAGATATTAAACGACAAGCACCCAATGTTTTACGCATCGAACTCATGGGCGCAAAAGTCGTTCCTGTTCATAATGGCTCTGCTACTTTAAAAGAAGCAGTAAACGAAGCATTGCGCGACTGGGCTGAAAGTTTTACTGATACGTATTATTGTTTGGGATCCGCATTGGGTCCTCACCCGTATCCTGAAATGGTGGCCTTATTTCAATCGGTCATTGGCAAAGAATGCAAAGAGCAAATTGATCCTGATTTAATTATTGCGTGTGTGGGCGGTGGATCGAATGCAATTGGAATATTTTCAGCGTTCTTGGATAACAAAAATATTAGACTTATTGGCGTTGAAGGCGGTGGTCATGGAAATAATTTGGGCGAACATGCTGCGCGATTTCATGCATTAACCAAAGGCATATTACACGGATCGTATACCTATATATTACAAGATGAACATGGCCAAATTGCACCAACGGCTTCTATATCTGCAGGCTTGGATTATCCGGCGGTTGGACCACAACACGCGCAATTATTTGATGAACATCGTGCAGAATATGTCAATGTTAAAGATGATCAAGCACTGCACGCACTTAAATTATTAGCCCAAACTGAGGGAATTATTTGTGCGTTAGAATCCGCTCATGCTTTAGCCTATTTAATAGAAATAGCCTCGACGTTGCCTAAACATTATAAAGTAGTGATTAATCTTTCTGGCCGTGGTGATAAAGATTTGCCACAAATTAAGGAATTGCTATGAATAAAGAAAAGCACTTTGTTGGTTATATAACAGCCGGTGATGGTGGAATTAAAAAATCTCTCGATTATGCCTTAGCATTGATTAATGGCGGAATTACGATGCTTGAAATTGGCGTGCCCTTTTCAGACCCGATTGCCGATGGGCCAGTTATTCAACGCGCAATGACGCGAGCCTTAAAATCCAATACGACTTTAAAAGATATTATTTATTTAACCAAAGAAATTCGAAAACACAGTAATATACCCCTAATATTGTTTAGCTATCTCAACCCTCTATTATCAGTACAAAATACAGATTTTTTTAAAGAAGCTAAATTGGCTGGAATTAATGGTGTGTTAATAGTCGACTGTCCCATGGAAGCTGCTCAGCTTAATCATGATCTGGAGCCTATATATGTCATCACTCCCAACACATCTATTTCACGCATTCAAGAATTAGATAAATCTGGCAAAGGCTTTTTGTATTATGCGTGTCGAAAAGGCACGACGGGTATTAAAGCGGGTTTGCCAGACGATTTCGTTGAGAAAATACAGCTTATAAAATCTCATGCCACACTACCTGTCGTCACGGGCTTTGGAATTTCAACGCGAGAAATGGCTGAAAAAGTCTTGGAGCATGCGGATGGATTTGTCGTAGGCTCGCTGTTTGTGAAGGCGATAGAGGATGGCATGACGCCTGCAGAATTGACCTGCTTGGCAAAGAGCCTCAATCCCCTATAACATACGCCACTTAACAGAGGTGGAACAGTTATGAGTCAACACGATTGGCGGCGTTTTTTGAATTTATGTTTAGAAATTAAGGACGAGAAGTTATTGTCTGAATTTTTCGAATTATTTCTGACACATGAAGAAAGAGACAGTATTGAAACGCGTGTATTAATTGTCCGCGCCTTACTTGAACAAAAAAAACCGCAACGTCAAATTTCTGAAGATTACAATGTTAGCATTGCAAAAATTACGCGTGGGTCAAATGAGCTGAAAAGCATTTCGCCGAAGTTGAAGAAGTTTTTGAACGAGAAGCTTTAGCCCTTCTAAATTATCGTTCCCTCCACCTCACCCAACTCTAATACCATCCCTGATTTCTCACACCGCCCTCGTATAATTACACTGTCACCATCTTCCAGAAAAAATCGTGATTCTTGATCGTTTAATTTAATCGCATTTTTTCCATTCCAGCTTAATTCTATGAGAGATCCATATTGATCAGCATTGGGTCCACTAATGGTTCCGGTTGCTAATAAATCTCCCGTGCGTAAATTACAACCATTTACCGTATGATGCGCAACCATTTGATTCGGCGACCAATATAAATAACGGCTGTTGGTATTTGAAATCGTCACATAATTTTTCATATTTTTCGATTTAATTAAAACCTCTAATTTAATATCTAATAATTTAAATTTATTTTCGAATAAATAATCAAGCGGAATTGGATCTTGCGGATCCGCATCAACCCAAAAATCTTTTAATGCACTCATGGGCATGACCCACGGAGATATCGATGTGCCAAAGTTTTTTCCTAAAAATGGTCCGAGCGGCACATATTCCCAACGCTGGATATCACGCGCACTCCAATCATTAACAATCACAACACCAAAAATATGTTTATGAGCGTTTTTTATAGAAATCGGCTCACCTAAATTATTTCCCATGCCAATAATAAATCCTAACTCGACTTCGATATCTAATTTTTGCGTGGGGGAATAAATAGGAGAAGTTTGATTATTCAATAAAATCTGCCCCGATGGACGTTTAATTTTTGTGCCACTCACAATCACCGAACTTGCTCGCCCATGATATGCCGTCGGCATAGTTTTAAATTGCGGTGTTAAGGGTGGCATGTCGGGTCGAAACATTTTACCTAAATTTGTCGCGTGAACTTCTGACGTAAAAAAATCTGTGTAATCGCCAATATCGACGGGTAATTTTAAAATACAGGATTTGGCAGGATAGTATTTTAACTGCGGATTTTTTTCTGAAATTAATTTAGCTATTTTTAAACGCGTGCTTTCCCAAGCATCAAATCCTAATGCAATAAACTGATTGAGCGATGATTGCGCAAACTCAGGCCCCAAAAAAGATAAATCCAACACAGTGTCCTTGATTAAAATCCCCACCCTGTAAGCGTCAGCAGGCGATGGCTTAAAAATACCGTATGGAGCATGCATGATGAGAATCCTTTGAGTTATAAAGACGTTATCCAGTATACTGCCGACATGACCCTATTCGCATTTAAAATCTTCGCCGCCCTGATTATTTTTCTGATTGCCCTACTGGGCGGACTCTGGCCATTTCTAAAAAAATCTGTCAAAGAATTGGATTTTCCTATGGGCGAATCTTTTTCTGCAGGAATTTTTTTAAGCGCTGGGTTATTGCATATGCTACCCGATTCTGCACGTGCTTTTTCCGATGCGGGTTATCACTACCCTTTTGCATTTTTGATTGCAGCAGTAGGATTTCTGACACTACTATTTCTTGAACATCTCAATCATTCTGTCAAAACGCATTTTGCGTTATTAACCTTATTAATGCTGTCGATTCATTCTTTATTAGAAGGCGCAGCGGTTGGATTATCCGCAAGTTTTATTACGTCTTTTATGATCTTCATTGCCATTATTGCGCATAAGGGTGCGGCAAGTTTTGCGTTATCCATTAATTTAAATCGTAGTGGATTATCACGCACTGCGCTGTGGATAGGATTTGGGCTATTCGCATTAATGACACCCCTGGGTATTTTTGCGGGTGACTGGGTCACCACACTCACGCAATTTAATGATTTATTAACGCCCATCTTTACTGCTTTAGCCGCCGGAACTTTTTTATATATTGGAACTTTACATGGTTTAGATCGGGCTATATTAATTCGCCATTGCTGTAATATTAAAGAATTCATGGTGATGTTATTAGGCTTTAGTTTGATGGCTGTTGTTGCGCTTTGGACGTAGATACGTCAGAATTATTTTCTGTTTTATTGTTAACCCTAGGAGGTTTATATGAGTAAAGCCGGTCGTGAAGCGAAAAAGGAAACCAAGAAAGAACCTAAATTAAGTATTTTAGAAAAAAGAAAATTAAAGAAAGCGAAGCAAGCTGAGAGAAATAAATAAGATTATCTCGTAGGGGCGAGGCATTGCCTCGCCCCACCCAGGCAATGCCCCACCCCTACATGCCGACCAATCCCACCAACTCCTTCGCATAATACTTCGCAAACTGTCTCGCTTGCAGCAACGCAAATTTTTCATTGCCCATTAATTTCGTTAATTCAGAGACGTGTTCTAAAAATACAGATTTTATTTCTTCAAATTCGGGTGTTATAAATTTATTATTATTTATTTCTGACATTAATTTTTGAATCAACCACGGCTGCCCCACTCCTGCTCGACCAATCATCACTCCCGCACAACCTGTATTAAACATTTTTTGCAATGATTCAGCACATTTAATATCACCATTTCCTATCACGGGTATTTTTAAATTGTCGACAAAAAATTTAATCTGATCATATCGACAGGCCGTTTCGTAATGCTCTGTCCAATGTCGTCCATGTACCGTAATAAAATCTAATCCTGAATCTGAGATTATTTTAATTAATTCGTGATGAAATTTTTCCTGACCCTGCCCCTCTACACGAATTTTGATAGAAACGGGTACGTGAGTATTATTTTTCATGGCTTTAATTAATTGATAAAGTTTAGTGGGATCCATCAGCAACTTTGATCCCGCACCACGCGAACGGATTTTTTTGACCGGACAACCGCAATTTAAATCTATAAGATCCGCACCGTAATCGGTAACCCTTTTAGTGGCTTCCGCTAAATTTTCAGGATTATTGGCGGCTAATTGAAAACACACTGGACCCTCTTCGGGATCTTTTCGAATAAATCGTCTCGCCGAATATTCGGATTGATGCAGTAAGGTATTCGATGAAATCATTTCCGTACAAGTAAAAGCGGGTTTACTGTATTTCCAAATAAGTCTTCTAAAAGGCGCGCAACTGATTCCCGCCAGCGGACCCTGAATAATATTGGTAGGAAAGACTTTATTGCCCAGTATCAATGGTTTAATTATTGGCATATTGATAAAATCCCCCTATGGATAAACATTCACTGATTGAAAAATTGAAAGCGCAAGGCATTACGTCTGACGCTGTTCTCGCCGCGATGGAAAAAGTCCCTAGAGAAGCGTTTGTTCAGCCTGTATTCCTCGAAGAAGCCTACGGAAATTATCCCTTACCCATCGGACACGAGCAAACCATTTCGCAGCCCTATATCGTCGCTCGCATGACAGAGCTCTTACTCACCCCTCTCACACACAATGTGTTAGAGATTGGCACAGGCTCAGGCTATCAAGCGGCTGTACTCTCTGAACTCGTCGCTGAAGTCTATACGATAGAACGCATCGAACCTCTATTAATAGAAGCCAAAGACCGGTTTAAAAAACTAAAATATACTAATATCCACACCCTATTTGGCGATGGGCATCTGGGATGGCCTGAAAAAAGTCCCTTTGATGCCATCATGGTCACGGCAGCGACAAAAGAAACTCCCCCCGCTTTACTGGACCAGTTAGCTGAAAATGGCCGGTTACTGCTGCCGTTAGGTATTCCTGGCCATAGCCAACAATTGCAATTAATCATCCGAAAAGGTAAAACATTCGATTACGAAACGTATGACCCAGTGACTTTTGTCCCGCTTTTGACGGGAAGGACAACTGAATGAACTTGAATTATTTAGACTTTGAACAACCAATTGCCGAACTTGAAAGCAAGATCGAAGAACTGCGTATGGTCACCTCAGACGGTGGCGTAAACATCAGTGAAGAAATTAAAAAGCTTAAACTCAAAAATCATGAATTAACGAAAAAAATATTTGCGGATTTGTCTGACTGGCAAGTCGTTAAGCTCGCACGCCATCCACAACGACCACACACACCAGATTATATTGAACATATCTTCACCGATTTTGAAGAACTCCACGGCGACAGACATTTTTCAGATGACGAAGCGATCATTGGCGGCATGGCGCGTTTAAATGATCAAGCCGTCATGATCATTGGTCATCAGAAGGGTCGAAATACAAAAGATAATCTTCGTTGTAATTTTGGTATGCCGCGACCGGAAGGTTATAGAAAAGCATTAAGATTAATGAAATTAGCGGAAAAATTCTCTCTGCCCGTTATTACCTTTATTAATACGCCGGGTGCTTATCCGGGTATTGATGCCGAGGAACGTAATCAAAGCGAAGCGATAGCCCGAAATTTATTTGAAATGTCGACACTCAAAACACCTATTATCAGCATTGTTATTGGCGAAGGTGGATCCGGTGGTGCATTAGCGATTGGCGTTGCTGACAGAGTGTATATGCTGCAATACAGTATTTATTCTGTGATTTCTCCTGAAGGTTGTGCATCCATTTTATGGAAAAGCGCAGAAAAAGCGGAAGAAGCCGCAAAAGCGATGCAAGTCACCGCTGCACATATTAAAGAACACGGGCTGATTGATGAGATCATCAAAGAACCCTTGGGCGGCGCACATCGAGATCTCACGGCAATGACAAAAAGCGTAAAAACCGTATTAGAAAGAACGCTCGCTGAATTGAAAAAACTTCCACTCGAAAAATTATTAAGCCAACGGTATAAACGTTATATGGCGATCGGCCGTGAATAATTATTGGGTAGCATTCAGTGGCGGCTTAGACTCTCACGTTTTATTGCATTTTCTCAAACACGAATATCCTGAATTCAAACTTCACGCTGTTCATATTAACCATCAATTATTACCCGAAGCGTTAAGCTGGGAAAAACATTGCACAGCGGTTTGCAAAACGTTGGATATTCCCTTGAAAATCATTCGCGTGAAAATCAACAAAAAGTCTAGCGACAGTTTAGAAGCCGTTGCACGCAACGCTCGTTATAATGCTTTCAAGAAAATATTAAAGAAAAATCAGGCTTTATTTACGGCCCATCACCAAGATGATCAAGCTGAAACGGTATTGTTACAATTATTTCGAGGCGCAGGATTGCGTGGTGTTTCTGCGATGCCCATGGTATCTGAATTAGGCAAAGGCTTTATTTTACGACCCTTCTTAAATTTTACCCGTAAAACACTTTTAGATTATGCCAAAAAAAATAATTTAATCTGGATTGAAGATCCGAGTAATCGAGATACGCGCTTTGATCGCAATTATTTACGGCAAGAAATTTTTCCGCTCTTAAAAAAACGTTGGCCGGAAATTACAAAAATATTAAATAGATTCTCTCAACATTGCGCGACACAAGAGAAATTATTAAGCCAAAAAGCTGAGAAAGATTGTCATGCACAAGAAAAGAATATAATCAGACATCAGATTCTTAAGCACAAATTAGATCTACCCCCTGAAAAAGTATTAGATGAAATCATCAAAATCTCTCAGGCTAAATCTGACAGCAATCCTGTTGTTACCTGGGGAAACAATCAATGCAGAAGATTTAAACATAAATTATATTTCTCTAAAATTTCTGTTCAATCCCCTCGTTTATCCAAGAAAGATATTACTTGGCTCAAAAAACATTTGCCCTATGACTTAAACAATAAAAATATTTCGATTAAATTCAGAACGGGTGGCGAAAAAATTAAATTAAACAAAACAAGAACGCTCAAAAATCTTTTTCAAGAATGGGAAATCCCCATCTGGGAAAGAGACAAAATACCCTTGATCTATTATAAAAATAAACTTATTGCTATTACTGGCTACGCTATCACAAAGGAATAACGACTATGTTGATGATTGATATTAAAGGCACCGAATTAACACCCGAAGACAAAAAATTGTTAAAAAACCCTAAAGTCGGTGGCATTATTTTATTTACGCGAAATTATGAATCACTCGAACAATTAATTCATTTAACCAATGAAATTCATGCATTACGCACACCGCCCTTAATGATTGCCGTCGATCACGAAGGTGGGCGTGTGCAGCGTTTTCGAGAAGGTTTTACGCAACTACCACCGATGCGAGAACTCGGAAATTTATATGACACCGATCCAAAAGCCGCTTTAGAAAAATCAGAAAATATTGGCTTTATTATGGCCAGCGAATTACGAGCCGCAGGCGTCGATTGTTCATTCGCACCTATATTAGATATCGACGCAGGATTAAGTGCAGTTATTGGCAATCGAAGTTTCCATCATGATCCCGAGGTTATTATTAAACTTGCCGGCGCTTTAATAAAAGGCATGAAAAGAGCAGGATTAATTACGGTGGGGAAACATTTCCCGGGTCACGGCCATGTCGAAGCCGATTCGCATATTGCCATTCCGGTTGATCATCGAACACTGGAAGAAATTGATAAAAAAGATATTTTGCCCTTCAAATCATTAATTAACATGGGGCTGGATGGCATCATGCCCGCGCATGTGATTTATGAAAAAATTGATAAAAATCCTGCAGGATTCTCAGTGTTTTGGCTCCAAACCATATTACGTAAAAAACTAGATTTTAAAGGTCTTATTTTTAGCGATGATTTATCCATGGAGGGTGCAAGCCCGATGGGTAATATGATCGAAAGAGTTGCAAAAGCCAAAGCAGCAGGATGTGATATGATCCTGATTTGCAATAATCGTCCAGCCGCCATTGAGGTAATTGAACATGACCATTCCTAAACATATTCAAGAAGTCTATAAAAAAGCCGTTTGTTTACATACGCGAGAGGAACTTGAAAACGAATTAGATCGATTAGCCAAAGAAATTCACGAAAAGATTTCAGAAGAAAATCCCGTTTTATTGTGCATCATGATTGGCGGATTAGTGTTGACGGGGAATTTATTGCATAGATTAGATTTTCCCTTGGAATTAGATTACATCCATGCGACGCGTTATCAAGGAAAAAACAATAATCCCGGTGAATTAGTGTGGAAAGCAGAGCCCGGTACAAATTTAAAAGACAGGACCGTATTAATTCTGGATGATGTTTTAGATAAAGGCGTCACGCTTCAAGCTGTCTCAGAATATTGTTACGCAAAAGGCGCTAAAAAAGTATTGACCGTCGTATTGCTGGATAAATTCGAATGTCGCGTTCCTGAGGGTTTGAAAAAAGCAGATTTTACGGGACTCGAAATTCCGAATCATTGGATCTTTGGTTATGGCCTAGATTACGAAGAATATTTACGTAATGCGCCAGGTATTTTCATGCTCCCCTAACAACCTCCTGCATTCACTGCAACTAAACCTGTCGCAGAAGTATACGTTGCATTACACGTTCCCGCTGGTGGGTTTTGGGTAAACGTATATGTCGCCACACCGCCACTATAAGCTGGCGTAAATCCGGGAGCCTGAATGATTGCAGCACCCATACCTGCTGCAGTAGCAGCTGGCACGCCGGTACCTGCAACAACGGTAACAGCAGTCCCATTCATGGTAATGGATGTACTTGAACTTGACGCAGCATTTCCCTCGGCAACATATTCTGATTGCGATAACAACACAGCGGAATTAAGCGTACCTGCCAATCCATTGAGCGCTGCCGTACGTGCATTCGAGGTTTGATTAATAAATCGGGGAATGGCAATTCCCGCCAAAATACCAATAATAACAATGACGACAATTAATTCAATTAACGTAAATCCCTTGCTTGTCTGTTTTGTCATCACATCTCCTTGTTCATCAACAACCACTCGTTTTCACCAAAACTCTACCGGTAGAAGAATCATACGTAGCATTACAATTAGTTGCAGGAGGATTATTGGAAAATACATATCATCGTAATGGATGTGGCTGCGCTACTTGCACCATTACCTTCTGCCATATATTCCGCCTGCACTAACCTCACAGCTTCATTCAATGACCCAGCTAATCCATTTAACATCCCAGTATGCGCAACGGAGAACTAACAGCCTTGAGTTGCTGCCGTTACAATACCCGTTGAAGAATCATACGTGACATTACAATTAGCAAGAGAAGAAGAAAAATTATAGGTTGTGATTTGACCAAACGTCGGTATAAATCCATGAATGTGGTTTAATGCAGCGCCAATACCTTCGGGTGATCCTTCAGGAAAACCTGTACCCTGCGCTACTTTTACCTGTCGTCCGCTCATTCGAATTAGAGTATGCCCGCCCTCAATTTTATATTCTGTCTTTGCCAACATAACGGTTGTTGTCAGCGCTGTTGATAGCGTACTCATTGCAATCGTACGCGCAGATGACGTTTGGTTAAGTGACCGAGGAATAAGAAAAGCGGAAATACCACATACAATAACAACGATAAACATAACTTCAACAAACGTAGAACCTACTTGGGCAATCTTTTTCATAAAAACTCCTCCTTGAATAAATTCAAAAAGTCAGGCTCTACATAATATTCTATGGAAGAAAGTTGATGTAGTTTCCCTTCTTTTCGTAATTGTGCCAATAACTCAGTAACCACAAAACGAAAACGCATCGCCCACGCTGAACTTTCAACGGCAAAAACCAATATGCCTTTTTCAAAATTCGCTACACTGCAATGCATTCGCAACTCGTCTGGAAGAAAGTTGCGGACTTCTTTTTGGAGTAGCGTAAGCTGGCTTACTTTTTGATATATATTTCCAACTGATAATATTTGAATTTCACTGACTTTTTTCAAACTAATCACTCGCAGAAAAACACTTGCCACATTTGCGAGAACAAAAAATTATTCTCACAAATGCGACAATACAAAAAAACATTAACAGTTAGCTGAGTTTACTGCAGTAAGTGCAGTAGACGCGGTAAAAGTCACGTTACACGTTCCTGTCGGAGCATTGTTCGTAAACGTATAAGTCGCAACACCACCCGTATAAGCCGCCGTAAACCCGGTATTATTCGTTAATGCAGTGCCGATACCTGCTGCAGTACCCTGCGGTACCCCAGTACCCGCTAAAACTGTAACCGGCGTTCCGTTCATGGTGATAGAAGTCGCTGCACTGGATGAACTATTACCTTCTGCAATATATTCTGCCTGCGCCAACATAACCGAAGAGTTAATTGCACCTGCCAAACCATTCAGCGCTGCAATACGAGCATTTGTGGTTTGATTAATAAAACGAGGTATTGCAATTCCCGCCAAAATACCGATGATTACGATGACGATAATTAATTCGATCAAGGTAAAACCGGCTGTTGAAGTACGTCTTTTCATAAATGCTCCTTTAGGGTCAAAAGTTAAAATCCTCGCTAATCATTATACTACTTAAAGAAATCTTTATTATTTGCCACTTGGGCCGCCGTCTCTGGCGATATTACCTTGTCCATTACCAGCTTTTTCAAGTGCTGATCCATGGTCTGCATCCCAACATCAGCCCCGGTTTGAATAGCGGAACTAATTTGAGAAATCTTGTCATCGCGAATCAAACTTCGAATAGCAGGAGTACACATCATGAGCTCGATGGCTGAGACTCGACCTCCTCCCACTTTTTTCAACAGCTTTTGCGAAATTACGGATTGAAGCGATTCGGATAAAATATTTTGAATCAACGAACGTTCACCACCTGCCGGAAAAATATCAATAATACGATCGATGGTTTTGGGAGCAGATGACGTGTGCAGCGTTGCGAAAACTAAGTGGCCTGTTTCAGCCGCGGTTAACGCTAATTGAACCGTTTCTAAATCTCGTAACTCTCCAACAAGAATAATATCCGGATCTTCACGCAACGCGGAACGCAGTGCGGCTGAAAAACTTTTAGTGTCTCTGCCAACTTCACGTTGGTCAATAATACAACTTAAACTTTCATGAACATATTCAATAGGGTCTTCAATGGTAATAATATGTTTGGTGAGTCGCTTATTAATATGCTGAATGATTGCCGCCAGCGTTGTACTCTTTCCACATCCTGTTGGACCCGTGACCAACACTAAGCCATTTGGCATTTCTGCAATTTTTTTAATAATTGGTGGCAAACCTAATTCATCCAGCGTAAATGTACGCGGCGGAATCACACGTAGTGCTGCACTGGTGCCGAAGTTTTGTCGAAATATATTGACACGAAAATGCCCCACATCCGGAAGCATCATTGAAAAATCCGTTTCCCAATTAGCCTCAAAATTTTCGAGATGATTTTTGGAAACAACCGGCGATAATAATTCAAGAACATTTCGCTTTGACCCGGTGGGAAGATTGAGAGGGATTAATTCACCGTCAATACGAATACGAGGGCCTAAATTATCTGAGATATGTAAGTCAGATGCTTTGCGCTCAATGGCGAGTGTTAGAAGTTCCTGAATATTCATTACGGTCCCTTTGCCGGTTGTGCAAACTGGTAAATATCCCATAAAGGTAGAAAGACAGCAAGCGCTAAAAACAACACCATGCCAGCAACAATTAAGAGCAAAATAGGCTCGATTTTTGCACCTAAGCTGTCCAAGTCGTAATCAACTTCGTCCTCATAAAAACCCGCCACTTGATCTAACATCACGTCCATGGCACCCGTCTCTTCACCCACTGAAATCATTTGTAGCACTAATGGCGAAAACATTTTTGTCTCTGCCGCTGCTTGGCTTAATTTTTCACCATTTTCAATCTTCGTTTGCATAATTAAAATTTTTTCTTTGGCATAGGCATTTCCCACTGAACCCGCCAATAAACGAATACCTCTGTCTAACGAAATACCGGCACGAAAAACAATCGCCAACGTTCGCGCAAACCGAGACAACATAATACGCTCTAGAATACCACCTATAATGGGTAATCGAAGCTGATACTTGTCCCACGCTAATTTTCCACCAAGCGTATTGAGATAACTGCGAATAAGCATTACACCAACAATAATGGCTATTAAAAAATACAACCAATCTGCAACCATCATATTTGAAAAACTGATCAACAATCGGGTGACTGCCGGCAACTGAGTTTGAAAACTACCATAAAGTTTTGCAAAATTTGGCACCACAAAAATATTCACAATAATAATTGCAGCCGTAATTGCACAGATCACCATCAATGGATAACGAATCGTACTTTTAACGCGGCGAATCGTGTCAAATTCAAGTTGCAAATAATTACCCACTTGTTGAAAAGAATCATCGAGATGCCCAGACTCTTCACCCACTTGTATTAATTCCATAAAAAGTGAAGGGAAAACCTGAGGATAGTGACGTAAACACACCCCTAAACTTTGACCCGCCAAAAGACCTTTCTCAACACCGTTGAGAGTATCGGCAAATAAAGGATTCCGTGTAATTTCCGCAAGACGGCGAATCGCGATGACAATTGAAATACCCGCTTTTGTTAAGGTATACATTTGGCGACAAAAAATAATAAGCTCTTGTAATTTCACCGATTGTTTATTGATGCGCATGGTTAAGAATGCTTTCAATAAATTTTTCTGTTCTGCCGGATAAATATCAACCACTGTAATGCCTTTTTCTACCAACTGGATAATGGCCGTATCCATCGAAATACTTTCAATTTTTCCTTCGACAGCTTGCTTGTCGGCAACACGTCCCTTGTAATTAAATATCGGCATATTTACTCCGTGGACTCAACTAAACTACTTAAGGTTGCGGTAACGCGTAGCACTTCATCTACTGTCGTTACACCCTGCTCTGCCAATGCTAATGCACTGTCTAATAATGTTACATAGCCTGTATTTTTCACTGCTTTTGAAAAAGCTGTCAAGTCATTCCCCGTAAGCGTATCTGCTATCGCGTCATTAATTTCTATCAATTCAAAAATGGGAACTCGACCTTTGAAGCCGGTATTAAAACAATGTTTACACCCTGCTCCGCTTTTGAATTGCACTTTAGCATATCTCTCACCCATGACTTTTTTGAGCCACATTTTTTCAGTTATATCGAGCTCATGTACTTTGATACATTCATTGCAAATTCGACGCAAAAGACGCTGCGACATCACTGCTCTTAATCCTGCTGCCACAACATAAGTTTCATTTTCCATTTCCATTAATCGCGTCACACTGCTAACAGCATCATTGGTATGCATCGTTGCTAAGACGAAGTGTCCTGTCATGGCTGCATTCATCGCAATATTAGCCGTCTCGCTGTCTCGAATTTCTCCGATCATGATGACATCCGGATCTTGACGTAACGCCGAGCGTAAAATACTCGCAAAGGTTAATCCAATTTGAGGATGCACTTGAACTTGATTAATACGCGGCAATCGATACTCAACGGGATCTTCTACGGTAATGATTTTAGTTTCAGAATCATTTAATTCACTTAACATCGCATAGAGTGTAGACGTTTTTCCACTTCCTGTTGGTCCTGTGATTAATATCATGCCATACGGCAATTTCAATAATCGTTTCATTGCTTCTAAAACAGAGGGCGAAATACTTAATTGCTCTATATTTAAATTAATGCTGGCTTTATCTAACAACCGCATTACAACCGATTCACCATACTGTACCGGCATCGTTGATAAACGCACATCAATCTCTTTACCATGAATTGTAATACTAAATCGTCCATCTTGCGGCAAACGTCTCTCAGCAATTTTTAAGCCGCCCATTAATTTCAACCGTAATGAAAGCGCGGGAGCAATTCCTTTTTCGGCAATTTCTCGTTCGTGCAACACTCCATCAATACGCTGACGAATACGCAATGTCAGCTCATCAGGCTCAATATGAATATCTGAAGCACGCATTTGCATCGCATCACGAAAAATAGACTGCAATAATTTTGTGACGGGTGCTTCATACGCTTCTTCTAAATTGGCTGACTGCCCCGAGTCTACTTTCGTTTCTGTACCGACTTCTTCTGACAATTCTTTGGCGTAAGCTGAAATTTCTTCTGAGTGACGATACATCGCATCAATACTGGTCAGCCAATCCGACTCTCGCACTAAGGCTAATTTCAAAGGTCGTTTTAATAACCGTGACAATTCATCGGAGGCAATAATATCTTGAGGATCAACCATCCCGACTAAAAAGCCCTGCTCTGTTTCATCTAACAAAATAACTTGAGAGCGACGCGAAAAAGATTCAGAGAGTCGATGAACAAGATCAGGATTCAACTCATAATGCTTTAAATCAACAAAAGGAATATCTAATTGTTGAGACAAAAATCGTAGCAATGTCTCTTCATCAACAAATCCCATGTCGACTAATAAATGACTTATCTTTCCACCTTCAGCTTGCTGTTTTTCAACGACTTTTTTAAATTGCTCTGCCGTAATCACATTGTGCGAAATCAGTAATTCGCCTAATCGAGGTTTCTGTGTCATTTAATCAAATCCAATTTTTTCGAAATAAACGTTTGCAACACTGGAGGCAACTTCCCTGTGGCCAATGCTTTTTGATAGGCTTCTGTAGAGGCAGCATCTTGATTAAGTGCTTTAAAACACATCCCTAATCCCACCCACCATACGCCATTAGACGCATCCTGACGCAATAATTGTTGATACATCACGATAGCCGATTTGGGATCACCCGTTTGTCGGTACGCTTCTGCTAAGAGATCATAAAACGTCACATTCTCTTGAATAGTCGGTTGCGGCATTGCACCTTCCAATAAATTCAAAGCCTGCGTTGGCTCATTCTGCTGCAACCATAAACGAGCAAGCAACACGCGAGCATCCAAATCACTGGGGTGTTCCGTCACAACGACTTCTAATAATCCTGTTGCACCCGCTATATTTCCCTGACTTAATAAATCGACAGCTTCATCATAATTTTGCGTTGCCAATTCATCTGATGTCAGTGGCACCAGTGTTTTCACTATAGGTTCCACAGTTTCCGCAGGAGCTGCAGCACCATTTTGTGACTGAACATAAGGAATTTGAGGTCCTATTCCAACATCGAGAATAAGATTATCGTCTTTAAATCGTAAACCTTGCACATCAACTTGCGGCAATAAGGTTAGTGTCACCAAAAGTTGATTCTCTTTTGAGACATTAAATGCAATATTTTGGATGGCTGTACCTGAAATATCTAAGGGCGGAATTGCAGAAATATCAGGATTAACATTATCAATCATCAAGGTAATCGTTTGGTGCGCACCATCTGTACGGACTATATAAAATGGCTTTTGAGATAATCGTATAACAAACTGCGTGTGCCCTTCATCACCTAATAGAGCAGCCGATTGAATTGAAATAGGCAATGCAGGTAACGGAGCTTGTAAAGAAGTGACCAGTGGCAGTGTTTTTCTCAGTGTTACAACATTACCCTTTTTAGGATGTGGGGCGACTGGCGTAAATATATTTAAATATTGCGAAAGACCTGAAACCAGTACCACCGTATTAGAGAGTGGAAGCGGTAATGGCTTTTTCAAAATAATCACCGGGGGGATCGCTCTCTGTTCAACTGCTATTGTTTTTTTAAGCAACGCTTCAGATTGGTTCAATAAATTAATATGATCAGGCAGTTTTAAAACAGTTGCTGAAGCCCCTGCATTGTTCTGAATAATATGCGGTTGAATTGAAGAGTTAACAGACTGTGCAAAGTCAGGAATTACGCTCGTCGACTTAGGTAACCGCATGGACAATGGTTTTTCCAAAATGATTGCTGGGGACTCCGTAAACCGACCCTGCCATAATTTTTCTTCATTTTGAACAATACGCTGACTGATTAAATCAAATGACGATGAAGGTCCTGAGACCAGTACAACCACATGCGATATTGGGTGCATTTGCTTTTCAACGACTTTCTTTTCGGCAATAATTATTTGTTTAGGCAAAGGTGCAAACTTAGATGCAGGCGATAACCGTTGAGAAATTACACTTGACTTGGGTTGCAAAAATATTGTTTCCTCTTGAACAATCTGCTGACTGATAAAATCAAAGGGTTGTGCGAATTTGGCAAAAATTTCGACTGAAGCATTTCCCAAAATAGTCACTGGAGGCACAACTTTATTCTGAACAATTTGTGGTTGTCGAGAAGGACTAAAATACTGTGTTAGATCAGAAATTACGCTCGTCGATTCCGGCAATTGTACAGGCAATGGCTTTTTCAAAATAATTACGGGTGGCACAGCTTCATTTTCAATCGACAGTATTTTTTTAGATCGACCCTGCCATAAATTTTGTTCATTTTGAACAATACGCTGACTGAGTAAATCAAACGATTGTGAAAATCCTGAAAAAATTTCGGTCGGTGGTTTTTTCAAAACAGTTACTACAGGCACAACTTTATTCTGAACGATTTGTGGCTGACTGAAGGGATTAAAATACTGTGTGAGACCAGCAATGATGATCGTCGATTCGGGTAACAGTATAGCTACTGATTTTCTCAAAACAATGACTGGAGGCACTATTGCTTTTTCAGCTGTGATTATTTCTTTTGATTGAGCCTGCAATAGTCTTCTTTCATTCTGAGCAACACGTTGGCCAAAAAAATCAATCGATTGTGAAAGTCCCGATAAAAATATCGCTGCACGCTTCGATTGACTATTTAACGTACTGGCTTCCTGCGCTTCTTTTTGATGAGCCTGGGACTGGGCAGAAAGGAGCGTTTCTTTCAGTTGATAAATCGGTTGGCGATAAAGAACCTGGAAAATTCCTGCGCCGATAACGGCACCCAGCAGTGCCAATAACCCAATTCGAATGGAATAGGTCAATCGTTTACCTCTCCCTCAGTGCCAAATATTTCTGGTCGACTGCCAACATGATAACCACGATTAACTTGCTTAAACTCGTGGGCAGATTTATGCAATTGATCTGCCCATGTATGGGTATCAGGCACAACAGGTCGCAACAAGATCACCAACTCTGTTTTATCTGAAGATTGCGTAGGACTTCGGAATAATGCACCAAAGAATGGGATGCGACTTAATCCTGGTGTCGAAGCGGTTACCTCACTGGTGTCATGTGACATCATTCCACCAATCACAATAACCTGGCCATTTTTTGCACGAACAATGTCATCTGATTCTCGCACAACACTTTGCGCCAACGGTAATTGCAATGTTCCTTGCGACCCCAGATTCACAGATTTAATATCCGTCGTCACCTTACTAATAGAAGGATGAACATGCAGCACCACTTCACCCACATGGCTTATCTGTGGCGTCACATCCAGTGTAATTCCGGAGAAAAACGGCGTTAATGTCACACTTGAAGAGGTAGTATTTGATCCTGACGAAGGCGTGACGTTACTCGTCACGTTCGTTACGAAAAATGACTCTGTGCCGACTTTAATAACAGCCTGTTGATTATTGACCGTTGAAACACGCGGGCTCGACAGCACTTGAACATTACCCTGTGTTTCCAAAAGATCAATTAACGATTGAAAATTTGTACTATTGCTTCCAGAGTGGAATACCGCAAACGGCGCAGTCGCGAGAGTAGAAGCCGTCGCAAAAGGATTCGTATAATTTGAGCTTGGATTTGAATTAATCGCACCTGTATTGAGATTCCCTTGAGTCAAATTCAGCGCACGCCAATTAATTCCAGCCTGATAATTATCGTTCAACGTCACTTCCAAAATTTCTGCTTCAAGAATAACTTGACGATTCATATGATTTTGAATGGTATCTAAATATTGCGCGACCGTACGCAAATCTTTCGGGAATCCGCGCACCATCACAATCCCCGCCTGAGGATTAACAACAATAGAACGTCCACCATCCGTTCCTACCATTGTTTGAAGTGTGGTTTGAAGATTCGCCCAAAAATCACTCTTAAATGTAGATTTTATTTGAGAACCCGAAGGCGGTGCAGCTGAACTACCTCCACTGGCTGGAGTAGATGAGCCACCACCAGACGATGACGACGAACCCGAATTTTGTGAGCCGACACTCGTAACTTCACCTGTACTTAAATTAACATTAGAGTGACCATCACGTTGAATATCTAAATAATTTACCGAAAAAATCTTCGTTTGCAACGTAGGGGGCAATACTTCATAACCATACGCGGTAGTTTGATAGTCATATCCATATATATCTCGCACCGCATCTAATGCTTCTTCAATGGTCACATCTTTAAGATCAAGCGAAACAGTACCGGAGATATCCGGACTGACCACCATATTGTATGGCGTCCCAGATACTAATCCGAGAAAGAAACTTTTTGCAGGCGCATTTCTGACAGAAATATCAAAGCGTTTCTCAGCTGTTGGTACAGCACCCGCAGCAGTAGGCAATTTCCCCGCAGATTGCAACAACGCTTGATTGATATCGGTTGGCGAATTGGCCTTTCTGGCAAGTGCATTGTCAGTCGCCATATCTGTATTCAACGCCGTCATAATATTATCTTGCGGTGTCCCGCGTTTAGCGTGAGCAACGCACCCCACTAGCGATAAACACCCCAACACCCAGACAACTCGCCAAAAATTCCTTCGTCCTTTCACGCACATTACCCTTAAATTCAACAAACTCGTTAATGATGGGGTTGTTTAAAATTAAAATCTGAAAATTTTAACTCAAGTGACTCATTAGTGTTGGATTTTAATGTAACGGAATTCTTCGAGGTGGTAACAATCGTATAGCCATTAATTGTATCTCCTTTATGAAGAATTTTTCCATTAATGACGACAGCATAATTATCTGCTTTTGAGAAGATACCACTTAAACGTAACCCATGGCTATCCATTTCACCAGTATCTGATACTTCTGCTGGAGTTGTCGGTCGCGTTGGATCCGCTCGCTCATCCTGCGCATAAGATTTCATCGCGAAAACGAGAAGCAAAATAATAAAAAGAATATTACGCATCCATTAACCCTTCATCCATACCGATGGTGTGCACTTTAAGTGTGACGGTTGCAATCGGATATTTTTCTACTTCGTAATCGATGCTATCAAAATATAATTGTCCCGGCAGTTTTTGCAACTGCTCAATATAATGTTGCGTTGAAAAATAATTGGTTTCGAAGGTAATAACAAAGTCATGTTTAAAAAATGGAGATACAGCAACATTCTGTGTTGATTCTGTAGCCTTTTTATTCGGTTCTTGTCCTGGCGACTCAAGACTAAAAGGAGCACTGCCTAAATTCTGAATATGGGAAAATTTAATGTCAGGATCTCGCGAAAAAACACCCCGCAGTTGTTCCAACATCTGCTTAGACGAAACCATTTGCCTTGACATTTCCTTTAACTGCTGTTGAATCATTTCTAATTTCTTTCTTGTCAACGCGACATTAGGATCTGATGCAAGCGATTTCACTTTTTGTCGCCCCTCGTCGATCGCTTTAATTTTAGTTTGAAGTGTTTGTGACGTTGCAATATATATCGCTCTTTGACTGGAATAGTAATTTTCCCACGTGGAAGACCAGATAAAATAAACCACGCCAGCGAAAAGAATTAACATTAAAATACGCTGTTGTTGAGTCAGGGATTGAAGCCAAATCTTAAGCTTGTCCATGTCCATTATTTTACTCCGACCGGTTTTACATTTGCATGAACCGAGGAAAGATTGAACTGCATTATATTTAAATTTTTATTGGTCGCATCAGTCGATTGTTGAACATCTATCGTCAGAAATTGCACACCTGAAAAACATGGGGTCGTCCCCAGTTTTTTTACCCAGTTGACAATGAACAAAGGATCATACGTCAACCCTGCCAGATTCATATTTCGCGAATCCGGCTCAATGCGGAATTTTGTTAGCCATAACCCAGAGAGTTGCGCCGATGAAAATGAGTCTAGATAGTCAGATAACATAGAGCATGTTCCTTGCCCTTCTTGAGTCCTGATATGGAGCAATTTTACCATCTGTGTTTTTGTCGCCAACTCTTGTTGAAGCGCAAGAAGATCAACGCCACCCAATGCAGCCTGCTCTTTTTGCAAATGATCAGTACCCTCAATAAAACTTTTTTGCAATACTGCCAAATTATGTTTATTCCATCCTAATACGAATGCTTGCAAAAAAGAGACGAGAATTAAAAGTACTACAAAACCTACACCCACTTGCAATGCAATAACATGTCCAAACCAATTTTGTCTGGCACGTGGCAATGATCGAAATAAATTAATTTGTTGCTTCATTACCTACCTCATCCTGACGCAAAGCACCACCAATCGCATACAAACATTGTTGCAACTTTTCAGGCGCCAATCCGGGTGCGTTCAATTTAGACGCAATATCCATGGGTTCTACGGGAAAACCTAATCCTTCGGTGAGCTGAGTCGCCAACGAAACATCTGGCGAAATCAATAAAAATTTACTCACCGGAGTCTGCCCCAATCCATTCTCATAGTAATCACAAGACCGCTGAATCTCTGTCATAAACACATGCAACTCTTCATCGCTGTGTGTTTTATGTAATTCTACTTCAATCTTACGAACCAGATAAACAAAACCATCACGCATAATAATGAGTTTGGCACCGCCAGTCACTTGAACTTCGATAATACCAACTCCCTGACCTTTCTCTACAAACAGTTCAGCGAGATTTCGCATAGAAAATTCAGGAATTTCGATCACATCCAAATCAAGCTTCGTTTCAATAATAACTTTTGAAAACATCTCAAGATAATTTTTTCGAGCCACAATGACGTAAATTAATTCTTCATTTTGTGTCTTACTCAAATACGGAACTTTAAAATAATCAATGGCGGCATCTGTAATCGGAAAATCAATTTGATCTTTAATGTGCCATCGAAGTGCTGTGGGTAATTCTTCGGCGGAAACCGGTAAATTCGGAATAGAAATAAGGCTATAATCTTTGGCTTGCAAAACCCAATGACAACGAAATCCCTCACAATTATTTTTTCTGACAAGATTTGATAACGACCGCATTATATCCATCGGGTCAAAAGAAGTTTGAATAAAATCGCATGTTTTCACGATAGGATTTTTTTGTTCGTCGCGATCGACCTGTACAAAGGTCAATCCTTCACGCGTAAAACTAATGGCGCACGCCCCTTTTTGTAGGTGTGATTTCTTTTGAAAAACCGCAAGTAAATCCGTTACGCGCATGATATTCCTATCAAGAAATTCCCAATCCTACAAACGTTTGTGTTGTACCACCAAGTCCACTGAGTGTGCAGGTAACCGTTGCTCCATTTGCAATAGCAGCAGAAGTAATAGTGTAACCTGTTGGCAAACTACTTGGCAACAAACTCGACACGTTGGTGCAATTTGCAATTGCAGATCCACTTGCACTATTCGCACTGCGTTTTGCAAAATTATCTGCGCTCGCAGCGGAGAGTGCAGCAGCCAAACTATTTGTGCTATTCTGTTGTGCCGTCGATGTTTGATTAATAAAACGTGGAATAGCAATTACCGCAAGCACACCGACGAGGAGAATAACCACAATTAATTCAGCTAACGAAAATCCAACTACTCTTTTTTTCAGCATACAGGATCCTTTGCAATGATGCGTCCAAGGATGAAACGAAACGCGGCTTTTACACTTATCGAGCTTATTGTCGTCATTATAATTGCCGCGATTTTAGCAGCGATTGCAGTATCACGATGGCCCGGGACAGAAATTAATTTAAACGCACAAGCTCAACAATTAGCCAGTGACATACGTTACACACAAACGCTTGCGATGTCACGCGCGCAAGATTACCGATTAAATTTAACGGCGACAACTTATTCAATCACCACTACGGGTGGAGCTGCAATAAATAATCCTGTCACCGGAAATGCAAGTGTGGCATTAGGTAGTGGAATTACCATTACACTTTCGCCCACCAATTTACCGAGTAATTTAATTGCCTTTAATTCACTCGGCGTTCCTTATACAAATTCGGGTGCAACAACCACATTAAATAGTGCTGCAGTAATTACCCTAACTTCAGGAGCAAATACGAAAACAATAACCATTCAACCTCAAACAGGGAGAGTCACCGTACCATGAGAAAATTATCGTCAGGATTTACGTTAATTGAATTAATTGTTTTTATCGTCATCGTAGGAATTGCTGCAACCACTGCACTTCTCTCTTTTCAAACGGTTTTATCAAAATCACCTAATGCCAATCACCAGACAACTGCATTGGAACTTGCCGAAGGCCGAATGGACATTATCATGGGCCAGTATTACCAAAATGGATTTGCAGGTTTCGCCGATATCTGCCCAGGCGCCGCGGTTTGCATGACTTTAACAGGGTATACCGTCACCTCCTCTATCACGGGTAGCGCCCCCACCAAAACGATCACCGTTACGGTAACTGGCCTAGGAAGTGCTATACTTACTATGCAGGTCTGGAGTTAATGGAGGGCACTGTTATGAAACGACGAGACTGTCAGGACGGCTTTCTAGCCATAGTTGCAATAGTGGTCGTGGTCATAGTGGCATTTATCGCTGTAACAGCCACTTACCAGTTCACTGGGGATTCGTTGTCTTCTTTTAACCACCTTCGCTCTGCCCAAGCCTTCCATATTGCACAAGCCGGCATTGAGCAAGGCAAGCATGACATTGTGACTAACGGCAATACCTGTAGCGGGTATGCTAGCGGCGTTGTGACATTCACACCTTCCAGTGGTAGCGGTTCAGGACAATATCAAGTAACAGGATCCATTAACTCTGCCGCTACAACACTCAATGGCGCTCTCAGTAATTCAGCAACCTCTATCGCGCTCGTCAACGCCTCTGGATTTACAAACTCGGGCACAAGCGCTGCTATAGTCGATAACGAAGTTATTACTTATACGGGCGTTTCAGGAAATACCTTAACAGGTGTGATACGTGGCATAAACGGTACTGCTGCAGTAGCACATTCATCCGGTGCCAATGTTCAACAAAATGAATGTTTTTTAACGTCAACGGCTGGTATTCCTACTATTGGAAGTCCTAGTGGAAAACGTATTTTAAAAGCATTAATTGTTGGAACCAGTTTTGGATTTAATATTGGTGGAAACTTTGTGATCCCTGCTGCGGCTGGTAGTGGAAATTTTAGCCTGCAAGGAAATCCAACGGTAGCGAATCCGTCTGTTAACCTTGGTGGCCCAGGATATCCAGGCTCAAATATCTTAATCAATGGAACGCTAAACACCACCGGAAATTCTTGGCAAACCACCGTTGCAGGAGGCACAAACTCTTCATCGGGAAGCTTAGGCGTAAATCCAGACATTCAACAAAATACATCCGCTTTTAATTCCGCCAACCTTTTCAGTCAGTATTTTAATGTTACACCAACTCAAATGAGAGCAAGTGCGATCAGCAACGGAACATTTCATGCGGCCGGCTCAAGCATTAACGGGTTACACGGGCAAGTTATTTGGTACGATGGGGATTTAACTCTAGGTGGCGGTTCCACTGTAGGTACTGCAGCAAGTCCTGTGCTTTTAATTGTGAATGGTAATTTAAGCTTGAAGGGAAATGACCGTGTTACAGGTTTTGTTTTTGTTCTGGGTACCTCGGATGCCGCTTCAGGAACACCGGATGTAACAGGAGCCATAGCAGGAATTGGCGATATCTCTTTAAAAGGAAATCCTACGGTAACGCTTGATCAAAGTGTATTGACCTTGGTGAATCAGATCAGCGGTGGAACGAATGTAAAATACAGCAATAATGCGGTAATCTTACAAGAAAGCTTTCAGTAGAAATCAAACATAATTTAACGTTGTAATTGTTGTGGCTAAAGTATAGTTCACACTGTTTTGTGTAATATTTAACGTAACATTGATATAACGTATCGCCGCATTGGTTCCCGCCGCCGCTCCCGTACCGCCATAATATCCGAAAGTTAACGTATTAATTCCATCGGCGAGTGCTATACCGTTACGCTGTAATTGAGTACCCGACAACGAATAGGTAACTGCATTCCCATTGACATCATTAAACGTCAATGAACTGGCATTGGCTGTCGTCACATCGCTAGGTGAGTTAATCGCATGAAGGTCTCTCACCATCCGCTCCAACGCCAACCGCCCCTGCTCGTTCGCATTCACGATGCTTTGGTTATCCGCATAGCTGTTAAACGCAGTTCCAATAACTTTAGAACCAATCGCAGCGATAACGGACAGTATGACTATCACAATAACCAACTCAATTAAGGTAAATCCCTTTTTGTGCATGCTACAATCCCTCTATGAATATCACTGAATTTTCTGCTGCATCGACGAGTCTTGCGTGCGTCTACTTAGGCGTGCGGGCAAGTATTTGGAATTTTCTTTTTGGCGTCATCAGCGTCACACTTTACATGATTATTTTCTTCCAGGTAAGGCTCTATGCGGACATGAGTCTACAAGTGTTTTATTTGGCATTACAATTTACGGGATATTATGGCTGGCTCTATGGCAATAAAAACCGCACTGCCCTCAAAATTACCCGTGCTTCATCCAAAACACTTATTTATTCAGCGATCGCAACTGCCCTATTATTTTACTTCTGTTATTTTATTTTGAAAAATTATACGAATTCGAATACAGTTTACATTGATGCCATAACAACAGCATTGAGTGTAGTTGGACAAGTGATGATGAACCGAAAATGGATAGAATGCTGGCTCGTGTTTTTAATTGCAGATATGATTTCTATTAAGATGTACTTATTTAAGCATCTTTACACAACGGCAGGGCTTTTTGGTATTTTTACGGTTCTCGCGTTGATAGGCTATATCCATTGGCGAAAGCAATGTTATGATTGAATGCTTGCCGAGATGGTGGAATTGGTAGACACGCAAGTTTCAGGTACTTGTGGGGGAAACCCTGTGGAGGTTCGAGTCCTCTTCTCGGCACCAAATTTATTTAAATGGATCGCGCAACACAATCGTATCTTTTCTGTCAGCACCCGTAGAAACAATATCAACGGGTACACCAACAAGTTCTTCTATTTTTTTCAAATAATTTTTAGCTTGAACAGGTAATTTATCCCATTCTCTAACACCTTCCGTTGGCTGATCCCATCCCGGTAATTCTTCGTAGATAGGTTTGCATAACGCATAATCTTCCACTGACGGTAATACATGATCAATTCTTTTTCCGTCATATTCATACGCAATACAAATTTTGAGATTGGGTACGCCGTCTAATACATCTAATTTATTAATGCATAAACCCGTAAAGCTATTTAATTCCGCCGAACGTCGCATGGCTACTGCATCAAACCATCCGCATCGACGTGGGCGTCCCGTATTACTTCCAAATTCATTGCCGCGTTTAGCTAAATAAGTTCCTGTGTCATCCATTAATTCTGTGGGAAACGGTCCGGCGCCTACACGTGTGGTATACGCTTTTGTGATGCCTAATACTTTATCGAAGTATAAAATACCCACACCCGTTCCAGCAGATGCACCCCCTGCTACTGTATTGGATGAAGTCACAAATGGATACGTTCCATGATCAATATCTAATAAACTTCCCTGTGCGCCTTCAAATAAAATTGATTTATTTTGTTTTCGGTAACTCGCCAATGTTTCAACGCTATCAATAATCATAGGCTTAATTTTTTTTGCTAATGGCATAATTTCTGAAATAATCTCATCAGCCGAAAAAGTTTTTTCGTGATAATAATTTTTCAATACAAAATTGTGGTAATCCAAGACTTCTTCTAATTTTTCACGGAAACGTGCTTCATGAAATAAATCACATACGCGCAATCCACGACGCGCAATTTTATCTTCATAGGTTGGTCCAATACCACGACCCGTAGTACCAATTTTTGCAAGGCCTTTCGCTTTTTCACGCGCTTGATCTAATAAAACATGATATGGCATGACGAGAGGACATTGGTGACTAATTTTTAAACGCTGGGAAACCGGAATATTTTTTTTCTCAAGCTGTTCCATTTCTTCCAAGAGTGCGGATAACGAGAGAACAACACCATTGCCAATAATACATTCGATATTATTACGCAAGATGCCTGAGGGAATTAAACGAAGAACTGTTTTTTGACCATCAATAACGAGCGTATGACCTGCGTTGTGTCCGCCTTGAAAACGTACGACAACATCGACATTTTCTGTCAGCAAATCAACGATTTTTCCTTTTCCTTCGTCACCCCATTGACTGCCCACAACAATTACATTTTTAGACATTGATTTTCTCAAAACCTGTGGGGACGACGCATACATCGTCCCCACAACGGTGATTAAGTACCTGCGGATTCCAGAGTTTCATGACGCTTAAGGTCAGTTAACTCTACAGCACGTGAAGGTACGATGGTCGAAATTGCATGCTTGTAAACCATTTGATTGATGGTATTTTTCAATAACACCACAAATTGATCATAAGCGTCGATGTGACCTTGCAATTTGATACCGTTGACGAGATAGATAGAAACGGGGACTTTATCCTTACGTAGCTCTTCCAAGAAAGGCTCTTGTAATGAAGGCCATTTTGACATAGTGATTCTCCTTGCGATTTTGATAAATGAAAAATTATAGTGCCGTGGAAAATACGCGATTTGAAGGCACACTGTCAAGAGCAAAAAACCTCAAGACAGAATAATAAAACAGTGTTCCCAAAAAACTGTATCCCAAAAACGGCAACGCTAAACTGTAACAACGGAGAAACCCTTCTCCATCGTACAAATAAAGCCCTGAAAACAAAAATACACCCAAATTTGTCCAAACCCAAAATAAAATTGTGGCCAACAAGGCTTGCGATAAATTAAATCGTAAAAATACAATACTGAGGATTAAACCAGAATACACAAAGAATGACCAGCTTCCCCACAAAGGATAATGATATAAAAAACTCAATAAAATATCAGATATCGCTTGACTGATCACAAAAAACATTACTGCGCTTTTTTTATTAAACAGGTTACCCAACAACAAACTTAATACGATCGTCGGCGTCAAATTCGGCAAATGTGGAATCACACGACTGGCAATCATTAATAAAATAAAAATGAATCCCGTAGCGTAATTTATTTTAGTCATTTTTTTATCCAAAAAATAAAAGAATTATCTTTTTTCAGCTGTTTAATTAATTCATGCGACTTCGTAGCTGCAAATACTTTAACATCCAATACACTGCTCGGATCGGTACTGATAATTTTTAAAATCTCACCTTTTTTCATATGGCTAAAGACCTGCTTTGCTTTTAATAGCACTTGCGGGCACTTCAATCCAGACGTATCACATTCAGTGTCGAATTTCATCAGGAAACTTTTTCTGATCGCCGCTGAGCACTGCCGCTTGGCAATCCTCAGGTGAATTACTCAATAATACAACGCGTTTGTTCTGCGCCACTGCACAAAACGGTTTCGCATCAGGTAATTGCTCAAATCCCGATACGTCATTCGTATGCATGACAAGATACAAGAATTGTGTTTTTGATTTGGCAAAGAAATCATTTAATGTTAAAAATTCATCTTTCCCCGATTTCAACGTAGACCCGTAATGCAAATCACTGCTGTGACTATCGACGACAGGACATGGAAATCCTGCATAAAACACAAACGACGAAAACCCTTCAAAATCTTGATAGAGGTAAACGGATCTGGCTTGATATTCGTTTTTGACAAATTGCGCCAATGCTTTTTGAGAATATAAATACTGTGAAGCTTGTTTGATATTGAGATAAAACGAAACACACGGTACTGACAATAAGGCAAAAAGCAACACAGGAATTAAGGGATTATTCCTATTGCGATAGCAAAGATACATCCCGCCTACTGCAAACCCGATCACCATCACAACTAAGAAAGAGACAGAGGATCGATAGAGCGGTGGAATTAATCCCGGAGATAACAGCGCATAAACACCTGCAGCAACCATCACTGAAAGTAGTAGCGCATAAACCAGACTCAACCATTTTGCTTTATCCGCGACCACCCATTCTTCAATTTTTTGAGCAATTAAATAGGCCAAAGGGGGTGTGCCAATAATCAAATAATAATCACCCTTATCTGCCGACAGTGAAAAGAAAACAAACATCACTGCAAACCAGCTCCATAAAAACGCTTTCAAGGAATCAAACGGTTTTTTAAGGCGTAGCGGCCAAAACATAAAAGCTAAGAAAAGACTCCACGGCGCAAGATACGCCAATACCCGAGGAATATAAAAATAAAGTGGCCCCGTATGATAATCATGTGGAGTCGACATATTAAAAAACCGCAAAAATTGTTGGTTAATAATATATTCCCAAATAAATCGGGGCTCCCAGAGTGACGCTAAAACATGCCACGGTAATGCGATAATTAAAAATAAAATAATCGCCCTACGATCTAAAAGCGCACGAAATTGTTCTTTATCTGCACCCATCAATCCCAAGTAAACGATCAGGATAAGTGGCACCAAAATTAAAACCACTACGCCCTTTGTTAATACTGCCAACGCTAAAAAAGCATATGCTAAATATAGCTCAGAAAAATAAAACGATAATAAACACGCCGAAATAAAAAACATAAAAAGCGGATCAAAAAATACCGTTCGCCCTATAATTAAAAATACCAGGCTGGATAACATAACGATTGCCGCTATCCATCCCGTACGAGCAGCACCGACTTTCTTTCCTAAAAAATAAAAACTGAGTGTCGTTAACGCTGTCGCAAGACTCGGAATAAATCGAGCACCAAATGCATTAATGCCAAAAATTTTGTAGCTGATTGCCATGAGCCAATACAGCATAGGTGGTTTTTCAAGATACTCAACACCATTGAGATGAGGGATTAGCCAATGATTATTGACCAACATTTCGCGAGCAACTTCCGCATAAAGTCCTTCATTCATATCTAAAATGGCATAAGAGCCCATGCCATAAAAACATCCGACAAAAACGAGCACCCCGAGAAAAATAATTTGCCACATCGCTAATTCATTTGGGGAAGTTGTAAAAGAAAAAGAAAACGACGGCAGTTTGATTCTATCCATCAGATTTCGCATCATCAGAAAGTCCTCTTTGCTGATTTAAATAAAGTAAAAAAATTCTCGGTCGTCACCGCACAAATTTTTTCAAGTGTTTCATTACGCAGTTCAGCGATCTTCTTAGCCACATAGATCACATACTGGGGCTCATTGGGTTTACCTCGGTACGGCATCGGTGCTAACCACGGCGCATCTGTTTCAATCAACATTTTATTCAATGGCACTTTTTTAGCAACCTCTTGTAATTCAAGTGCGTTCTTAAATGTCACTATACCTGAAAAAGAAATATAAAAATTGAGGTCGATGGCTTGTTGCGCCATTTCCCAATTCTCTGTAAAACAATGCATCATGCCCCCTACCTCATCCGCTTTTTCTTGTTTTAAAATATTGATAGTATCTTCACGTGCATCCCGTGTATGAATAATTAACGGCTTTTTGAGTTCCCGTGCCGCACGAATGTGATGACGCAAATTATTCTGCTGCACTGTCGGGTCATGATTTTCAAGTCGGTAATAATCTAAACCCGTTTCGCCCAATGCAACGACTTTGGGATGTGCCGCTAATGTTAATAATTCCTCAACTGAAATCGCATCTGTTTCATTAGGATGTATGCCAATGGATGCGCTAATATCTTTATGTTTTTCAGCGATGGCTAAAACATCCGGTGTGGTTTTGAGATCAACACCCGGACATAAAAAATGCTTCACGCCATTTTCACGCGCATGCACAAGCGCAGTCTCAGGTGATTCCACTAAATTAATATGACAATGCGAATCAACCAGTTCCATGTTTTGTCCATCGGTAAAATAAATTTTCCAGTGTCAATAAAACATTGGGATTATATTTTCTCATGACTTTTTCACGCGCGCGATTAATCTCATCAAGCCATAAAAATAAAGACGGCTGATTACTTTTCTGGATACTGTCTACGGCGATAAAATATAATTTTTCCAAGGTTTCACTGAGCGGTTGTTTTTCCAATTGAGCCGCTGCTTCGCTAGGATTAATTTTAGAGGTTAATAATTTTAATAAACCCGAGTCAAGCGAGGATGGCGTTGTCGCATCAAACATAACTTTCTGACAACGACTGCGTAATGTTAAAGGCAATAAACTGGGAAATTCTGTAATTAAAATTAAAATGGTTTGTGGTGGCGGTTCTTCCAATGTTTTCAATAATGCATTCATCGCACCCACTGGCATTGATTCTGCTAATCCAAAAATAACGACTTTATAATTTCCTTGATGCGCCGTTTGATGCAACTTTGCGGTCACTTCACGCACATCATCGATCGCCGTCGATTCTTGGTAATATAAATCGGGATGCGAAAAATCTTCCATCCACTTATCGCCCAGTAATAATTTTGCCATCTGTAACGCAAATTCACGCTTTTCGGAAAGCGAGCCTCCGCAAAATAACAAGGCATGTGGCACGCGTTTTTGCTTGATTAAAGAAAGTAGATCCGTCTTTTTCATTGCTTTGCTTTTGCGATTAAGGGATCAATAATTGCTTGGAGTGCTTGCTTTACAACAGAAAGAGGTTTAGACGCATCGATCACGCGGTAACGACGAGGAAATTTTTCAGCGCGATCTAAATAGGCACGACGTACGCGGCGAAAGAAAGACACTTCTTCACGCTCAATGCGATCTAACTCTGCGCGTCGTCGAGTTCGGTGAAGCGCTTTTTTAACAGGTGCGTCTAAAAGAAAAACGTAATCAGGACGAAAATCTTCTTGCACCCAATGCTCAATAATCTGAATCCGTTTTTGATCCACACGGCGACCGCCGCCCTGATACGCATAACTCGCATCGGTAAATCGATCGCACAGCACCCATTTTCCTTCTGCAAGCGCCGGCAAGACGACTTCAGAAATATGTTGTGCACGCGCTGCAAATAAGAGTAACAGTTCTGTGTCAGGACAAATGGGTTCAGATGAATGATGATGCAAAATTAAATTTCGGATTTCTTCCGCAAATGGTGTGCCACCCGGTTCTCGTGTGACAATAAAAGGCATTCCCTGACGGGTTAAATAGCGTGATAAATAACGAATACACGTAGATTTTCCGACACCTTCAATGCCTTCCAGCGTAATAAATAACCCTGGCATTATTCAGTATCCGCTTTAGCGTCCAACACGGCTTGATTGACTTTAATATTTGCGTTTTTCATCAATTCACGTACATAGAGTTGATAATCAATTTGTCCGTAATTTCGTTCCAGCTCTTCTTTGAAAATATTTTTCGACACACCCTCATCAGATTTCGGTAATTCTCCCTGATGAATAGCATCTACTTCGATAATGGCATAATCACCTGACGGAAGCGTCAATCCTTCAACAGACGGTTTATCACTGGGGTAAGGCATATTAAATGCTTCGCCGAGAATACGTCCGTCTACGCGAGAATCATAACGTCCTGCGTCTTTATCGACTTGCCAAGGAAGACTATAGGATCTCGATAATTCCGCGGCCGTTGATTCTTTTGCTTCAATTTTCTTGAGTAACGACTCGCCTAAATTCTGCGCTTGCTCTTGTGCTTTTTGGTTACGTAACTTTTCTGAAATCGTATTTTCAACATCCGCAAAAGGTAATATCGCTTGAGGTTGATGATTTTTCACACGAATAATCACAACTGTGTTTGGATCCAAGGGGATTAAATCACTGTTATTGCCATTTTGTAAGACATCATGACTAAATGCGGTTGCGATGACTTTAGCATTTGATCCAATTCCCGTTTTCGCACCATCATGGCTGAATAAATCCGTCGTCTGCTCAGGAATATTTAATGCTTTTGCGGCAACATCTAAAGAAGTCGGATTGGAATACGTTAAATTAGAAAGCTTATCGCTCTCTTGCGCAAACACTTGCTCTGCTTGTTGTTCGGCCAAGGTATTTTCAACCTGAGATTTCACATCACTGAACGGCATGACTTCTGGTTTTTTGACGCCCAATAATTTAACCAAACTGAATCCGTAAGAAGTTCTAACAGGCTCACTGACATCACCAACAGATTGTAAATTCGCCACGGCTTTCTCAAAAGCCGGATCCAACGTACCTGCACTAAACCAATCTAATACACCGCCATCTTTCGCTGACGCCACATCTTGCGAATATTTTTGCGCTAATGCAGAAAAATGTGCACCAGATTTTAATTGCTGTTGAATATCATCAATCTTCTTTTCTGCACCTTCAACATCTGCAGGCGATGCATCCTTCGGAACTTTAATTAATATATAGGCCACGTGCCAACTGGCAGGTTTCGTATAATTTTGGATATTATTTTCATAATATTGCTGTAATTTTGTTTCATCAAAATGCATGTCTGCTTTAATCGCGGGCAGTGATAATTCAAGATATTGGAGACTGACTTGTTCGGGCGATTGAAATTCTGTTTGATGTGTTTGATAATAATTTTTAACCTCTGTGTCATCCACATGAATATTGTTCGTAAAATGCGCAGCAGGAATAATCACATAACTAATATCACGTTTTTGATTGACTAAACGAATCGCCGTATCCACTTCACCCGGTAACGCAAATGCACTATTCACATAGCCGCTTTGCACTTGGCTAATCAACATTGAATTACGCATATCACCAAGAAATGCACCTTGCGAATACAAAATGCTGCTGAGAACTTCATGGAATCGATTGACAGAAAATTGACCGTTGTCTTGAAATGCCGGAATTTTTAATAAGGCTTCATCGACTTGATCGGTCGTCACACGATAACCCGCTTTCGTCGCCGCTTGGATCAATACATTTGAAACCACCAATTGATTAAGCGCTTGTTGTTTAAGTTTTTCTTCGACAGTGGGATTCATTGAAAAATTCGCGCCCAATTGCATCTGTTGTTGTTGGCGTAAACGTTCATAGGAACTTAATACTTGTGCTTCTGTGATCGGGTGGTGATTAACAACCGCTGGCGTATTGGAGTCACGAGAACCTGTCACGTAACTGTGAACACCCCACAGTGCAAACGTACTAATAATGAGGATAACGACAATCCAGGCTAGAGCACCTTGGGATTTATCTCGAATATTTTGGAGCATAGATATGTAGTCCATTAAAAACAGGGCAGATCCAACGATGATCTGCCCTCACTATTTACTGGCGGAGTGGACGGGACTCGAACCCGCGACCCCCGGCGTGACAGGCCGGTATTCTAACCAGCTGAACTACCACTCCTAAACTTTTTTATCTCTATTTGAATCTTGATTGGTGGGTGCTGAGGGGATCGAACCCACGACCCTCGCCTTGTAAGGGCGATGCTCTCCCAGCTGAGCTAAGCACCCTATCCTTTTTTACTTTCCGTGATTTACTTCATCCTTGAGCGCTTTACCTGGTCTAAAAGCAGGTAATAAGCTTGCCGGAATCTGAATTTCTTTTCCGGTTTGTGGATTACGGCCTGTACGAGCCTTACGACTACGCACTAAGAAAGTACCAAACCCGATTAAAGTTACGGTATCGCCATTCTTGAGCGCCTTTGCGATAGCGTCCAAAACAGCATCTAACGCACGGTTAGCATCTGCTTTGGTAATACTCACTGTTTCTGCAACACGATCAATCAATTCGGTTTTGTTCACGTCCCGTCCCCTTTTGAAAAAAAATGATACATCCTCAAAGCCTTAGAACATGCCTTAAATGCGCTAAAGCGGCCTGTTTTATACCAATTGACTAGAAGCGCTGTCAAGAAATATTAGAACGGTAGAGGCGAAAATTAGTAGTGGTGGGAAATTAGCCCACCACACCATTAATCATTAATGCGTACTCGGTGGTAAATCTTGCTCACCATCGGGTTTCAACTTCCCCACTGGAGTCGACAAAATGGATGCCGCGGTAGGTACTTCCGGAGGTAGTGGATCCGGTTGATACGGCAACGCAATCTGCAACACTTCATCAATCCATTTCACAGGTTTAATTTCTAAGCCCTGTTTAATATTCTTAGGGATTTCTTTGAGATCACGACGGTTTTCTTCGGGAATAATAACCGTTTTAATTCCTGCTCTGTGCGCCGCTAATAATTTCTCTTTTAATCCACCGATAGGCAATACTTCGCCGCGCAAGGTAATTTCACCCGTCATCGCCACATCTGCTCTCACAGGAATTTTAGTGAAGGCTGAGACTAACGCCGTACACATTCCAATACCTGCACTCGGACCATCTTTCGGTGTTGCACCTTCCGGTACGTGAACGTGAATATCATTCTTTTCATAAAAATCTTTGGGGATTCCTAATGCGCCTGCACGACTACGTACCACTGTCATCGCCGCTTGAATGGATTCTTGCATCACTTCGCCCAAATGACCCGTATAAATAGCCTTGCCTTTTCCAGGAACGAAAGCCGCTTCGATAGTCAGTAATTCACCACCGACTTCAGTCCATGCTAAGCCATTGACTAAACCTATAGAATTTTTCTCTTCGGCAATACCATAACGATAACGTCGCACACCTAAATATCTTTCCAGGTTACGCGAATTGACGATGACTTTTTTATCACGTTTCTTGCTGACAATCTTTTTGACAGTTTTGCGGCAAATCCGCGCAATTTCACGCTCTAAACTTCGCACACCGGCTTCACGTGTATAGAAACGAATAATATCTAATAATCCTGGCGAGGTAATTTCTAACTCGGATGTCTTCAAACCATTTGCTTCTAATTCTTTAGGAATTAAATGTCTTTCCGCAATATTTAATTTTTCATCTTCCGTATAACCGGGTAATCGTATAATTTCCATGCGGTCTGCGAGTGCAGGAGGAATATTGAGCGTATTGGCTGTCGCAATAAACATGACATCCGAAAGATCATAGTCCACTTCAAGATAGTGATCATTGAACGTATTATTTTGCTCGGGATCTAAAACTTCGAGTAATGCAGAAGCAGGATCGCCTCTGAAATCCATCGCCATTTTGTCGATTTCATCCAACAGAAATAAAGGATTTTTAACCCCTGCTTTCGATAATTTTTGAATAATTTTTCCGGGCAATGCGCCAATATAGGTTCGACGATGTCCGCGAATTTCCGCTTCATCTCGCACACCACCCAACGACATACGCACAAATACTCGACCTGTGGCTTTGGCAATGGATTGTCCTAAAGACGTTTTACCCACACCCGGAGGACCCACTAAACATAAAATAGGGCTTTTTAATTTTTTGACTCGCTGTTGAACAGCAAGATACTCCACAATACGTTCTTTAATTTTATCTAAGCTGTAATGATCTCTGTCCAAAGATGCTTCGGCTTCGGGCAACGTAAATTTAATTTCTGATGCTTTCTGCCACGGTATATTCACCAACCAATCTAAATAATTTCTTGATACAGTCGCTTCTGCTGACATCGGCGACATCATTTTCAATTTTTTATATTCCGCAATCGCTTTGGTTTTGGCTTCTTCTGGCATTCCTGCTTTTTCAATCTTTTCTTTGAGTGCATCCATTTCATTCGGCGCGTTTTCTAAATCACCCAATTCTTTTTGGATGGCTTTAATTTGTTCATTTAAATAATATTCGCGCTGACTCTTTTCCATCTGATGTTTAACACGACCACGAATACGCTTTTCGACTTGCAGCAGATCTATCTCAGAATCCATATAGCCTAATAATAATTCCAAGCGTTTTTGCAAATCAGCGGCATCTAGTATTTTTTGTTTATCGGGAATTTTAAGCACAACATGCGCAGCTATTGTATCTGCCAATTTATCAGGACTTTCAATGCTATTAAGAGACACTAATATTTCAGGCGGAATTTTTTTGTTGAGTTTAATATATTGATCAAATTGCGTTAGAACCGATCGCACTAATACATCCATTTCTTTTGAATCTTTTGGTGTCGTTGTTTCAAGGACATTCAATTCTGCGAGAAGGTAATCTTCTTCGGCATAAGCTTTCAAGATCTCTGCGCGCTGCGTGCCTTCGACTAATAACTTAAAAGTCCCATCGGGTAATTTTAATAATTGCAAAATGCGCGCCAGTGTTCCGATAGGATAAAGCTGATCAGCCGCTGGATCATCATCACCTGGATTTTTTTGTGCCACCAGAATAACTAAATTATTTTTTTGCGAAGCGGCTTCGAGTGCTTTAATGGATTTTCGGCGTCCGACAAAAAGCGGTATGACCATATGAGGATACACAACGACATCTCGCAACGGCAAAATAGGGACAATTAATTTCGTTTCCGACACGGGAGCTGCTTTTGCCATAATAATTCCTCAAGTTGAGATCATCAAAAAACAACGCATGCGTTATGCTTTTTTATGCTTTTTTTTGTCTATCCTGAGAATTATCATAAACCAAGAGAGGCTTCGACCCGCTCTTGATACAATTTGCGTCCACCACGACTTTGACCACACCTTCCAAAGACGGTACTTCATACATAATGTCTAATAGCACTTTTTCAAGTACGGCTCGTAAACCACGCGCACCGGTTTTACGTTTAATCGCCTGTTTAGCGACTTCTTTTAAGGCATCTTCACGAAACTCAACGTCGACATCGTCCATTTTCAGCAATTTCGCATATTGCTTAGTCAGCGCGTTTTTAGGCTCAGTTAAAATTTGAATAAGCGTTTTTTCGTCTAATTCATCTAACGTCGCGACAATAGGTAGTCGACCCACAAATTCTGGAATCAAGCCGTATTTAATTAAATCATCCGGCTCGAGATCTTTTAAGACTTCACTGAAATTCTTTTTATCATCTTTACCCTTCACTTCTGCACCAAAACCAATGCCTGATTTTTCGCTGCGTTCACGGACAATTTTATCTAATTCATTAAAAGCGCCGCCGCAAATGAATAAAATATTTTTGGTACTGACTTGTAAAAATTCTTGGTTGGGATGTTTTCGACCACCGGCTGGAGGAACAGAAGCAACAGTCCCTTCGACCAATTTCAATAAAGCTTGTTGAACACCTTCGCCTGTTACATCGCGTGTGATGGATCGACTTTCAGATTTGCGTGAAATTTTGTCGATTTCATCAATGTAAACAATACCCCTTTCAGCTTTCTTAACATCATAGTCACACTTTTGTAATAATTTTTGGATCACGGTCTCGACATCATCACCCACATAACCCGCTTCTGTTAAAGTCGTCGCATCAGCAATGGCAAACGGGACATTTAATAATCTCGCAAGGGTTTCTGCTAATAAAGTCTTACCACTCCCTGTTGGGCCAATTAATAACGTATTACTTTTCGTTAATTCTGTTTCATCATCCGGCAAGCTTTTATACAGTCGTTTGTAATGATTATAGACAGCGACGGCTAATACTTTTTTCGCGTGTTCTTGTCCAACCACATATTGATTTAAAATTTCCATAATTTCTTGTGGTGTAGGCAATTTTTGTTCTTCGTGTTCGAACTTCTCATCTTTCAACGCTTCTTTTAAGACGTCATTACACAGCGCAATACATCCATCGCAAATAAATACGCCAGGACCCGACACCAATTTTTTGACTTTCTCTTGGCTCTTTCCGCAAAAAGAACACAACGCAGTCTTATCAGAATGATCACTCATTACGCAGCCTCTTTTTTAGTTTCAGTTCGTTGTGCGGTATAGATAGTATCAATCAATCCATATTTTTTAGCTTCTTCAGCACTCATAAAATTATCGCGCTCAGTATCTTCCATGATTTTTTTAGCGGTTTGACCCGTATGTTTTGCAATAATTTCATTCGTGCGATCACGAATTAAGAGAATCTCTTTGGCGTGAATTTGAATGTCTGTCGACTGCCCTTGAAAACCACCCAACGGTTGATGAATCATGACGCGTGAATTGGGCAAACAAAATCGCTTGCCTTTTTCGCCAGCACATAATAATAACGCTGCTGCACTTGCCGCCTGGCCAATACATAAGGTTGATACATTAGGTTTAATAAATTGCATGGTGTCATAAATCGCAAGTCCTGAGGTTATTACACCACCCGGAGAATTAATATAAAGCGAAATATCTTTGTCTGGATTTTCAGCTTCCAAAAACAATAACTGCGCAACCACTAAATTAGCCATCTGATCTTCAATCGGACCGACTAGAAAAATAATACGTTCTTTTAAAAGTCGTGAATAAATATCATACGCACGTTCGCCGCGCGCACTTTGTTCAACGACCATGGGAACCAATAGTGATTGATGAATCGTAGACATAGTTATGCCCCTCCTAGGCTTAGTAATTCAGCTGCTTTAATGGGTTTTTCTACAACCGTTGCATCTTTAACAATTCGTTCAACAATTTGTTCTTCCATAGCCAAAGATTCCATTTCTGCCATGCGATCTTTTTGTTCATAGTACCAATGCACAATACGCGCGGGATCATCAAACCGTTCTGCAATTTCTTCAATTAATTGACGCATTTTTGCAGGATCGGCTTTTATCTTATCGCGCTTAACAATCTCGTTAACGACTAATCCCAATATGACTCTTTCTTTCGCGCGCTCAGCAAACATCTCTGTCGTAAATTCAGGCATCTTCGCACCTTGAAATTGCGCAAATTGTTGCTCTGCTTGTTTTTTCAGCTGTTCTGTTTCAGCGCTAATCAATACTTTGGGAACATCGAGTGTCTTATAAGCCTCTGCTAATTTTTTCATGACATCAGCTTTTAACGCTTGGCGAATTTGCTGGCTGACTTGTTTTTGCAAGGTTTCTTTAACTTCAGCGCGTAATTTTTCAATTCCACCGTCAGCGACACCAAAACTTTTTGCAAATTCATCATTTAATTCTGGCAATGCCGGCTCTTCGATACTATTTACGGTAATCACGAATTTAGCGGCTTTGCCGGCCAAATCTTTCGAACCGTAATTTTCAGGGAATGTCACATTAACCGTAACCGTCTCACCCTTCTTTGCACCAATAATGCCTTCTTCAAATCCAGGGATTGTTGCTTTAGAACCAATCACTAATGGCATCGTTCCTTTTCCACCCGGAAATTCAACGCCATCTGTCGTTCCAACAAAATCAATCGTCGCTCTGTCGCCGTCTTTTACCGCGCGCTCAACTACAGTCCATTTGGTTTGTTGTTTTTGCATGCCTTCGAGTGTTTTCGCTAAATCTTCATCCGTCACTTCAGAGACCATTTTTTCAACAATAAGATCGCTAAAAGGTAATAGGGTTACTTGAGGAAATACTTCAAAAACAGCGGTATAGGCAAAATCTTTGCCTTTTTGATATTGCTCGCCAATATTTAATTGCGGATCGCCGACCATGTGTAATTCTTTTTCTTTCAGTGCGTTATATAAACTTTCATGAATGACTTCATTGAGCGCTTCGATTTGCGCGCCTAAGCCAAATTGTTTTCGGATAACATCCTTGGGAATTTTTCCTGGACGAAAGCCGTCAATTTTTGCAGTACGGGATATTTTTTCAAGACGCTTTTCAGTTGCCTCGTCAATTTTTGCTGACGGCACAGAAACGGTCATTTTACGTTCTAGTGTGTTTACATTTTCAACTGAAATTTGCATCGTTAATTGTCCTCTTGTTGTTGGTGCGAAAGGAGAGACTCGAACTCTCACAGGTTACCCCGCTGGAACCTAAATCCAGTGCGTCTACCAATTCCGCCACTTTCGCACGTAAATAGCCCGGCATTCTATCTCATTCTATATATATAGTGTAGGGATGATCTATGGCCTCGCACCTATAATCTGGGGCAGCTCACACACTGAAGGGATACGGTATCTGACTGGAATGCCCTGCTCCCGCTGGATTTCGGCTGGGCTCCCCTGTCCAACAAGACAGAAATCTATTCCCGTGTTCTTCGCCCCATGGCCGTCTGCATGCAGAGAATCCCCCACCATCAAGACTTTTTTTAAGTCCAAGGCCTTAAGTTCTGCAAGCGCTAGCTCAAAGATGCCCTTGTGGGGCTTAGCTACATTGACCCTATCGGACACGACAAAGCTTTTGAACCATCTTGCCAATTCATGCCGCTCGTGCTTTTTATACTGAACACCGACTAGGCCATTAGTTACAATGCCTAATAGATAATTTTTTTTATGGAGATCCTCGATAGCTTCTTTTACCCCGGGCAACCATCCAGCGGTTTCACCGAGATACTTCTCATAATTATTAGCAATAATCATATGATCATGATTAATTTTAAATTTCTGATTAAATTCGATAAATCTTCTTATCCTGATTTCTGACGGTGTTAAGGGTTCGACATGTTTCCCCACCCTACTCCACAACTCTCGATTAATGCTCATAAAATTTTCTTCAAATACAGCAAAATCAAGCTGACCATAAAACTCAGCATGAATTCTTTTTAAACTCTCACGCTCAGATGAAATGAAACCTAATAAAGTATCGTCAAGATCAAACAAGATAATGTCGTACACAGTACTCACGATTCCTTTTTACAATAAAACATGCGTGAGATTATACATGACAAACCTTGAAAATTTGGTAATATATTCTGAATTTGTTAAATTTTTTGGAATAATAAGGGAAGATTATGAGCCAGTCGTTTAATAGTGATAATAAAGAAGATGAAAGACACGTTGTCCACAATCCATATGATTCACTTTTCAAAGCATTTATGTCGAATATTGCGGTCGCAAAAGATTTTTTTGCATTGCAGCTTCCCGCCGATATTTTTCAACGCATTAACACAGACAAACTTTTTTTATGCCCACAATCTTTTATAGACAACCACCTAAAGCATAAACATGTTGATGTATTGTATAGAACAGAATTTGATCATCGAGAAGGATATATTTATATTCTTACGGAGCAGCAAACTCAATCAGATCCAAAAATGTCCTTTCGGATTATGCAATATGTAATGAGAATTATTGAGCATCATCAAAAACAATTTAAAACCCACCAATATCCTTTAGTTTATCCGTTAATCTATTATGTGGGAAAACGACCCTATACCTGTAGCACGGATTTTTATGATGGTTTTGGTCAACATAAATCTTTGGCAAAAGAATTATTGACGAATCCATTTCCGGTAGCTCAGATTACGGGTGTGGATGAACAAAAGTTACAAGAACATCCTTTGGCAGGCGCTTTAGCTAAAATCTATCAATTAGCCTATGCCAGAGATGTCATGGTTGATTTGCTTAAACTAGAATCTTTTTTTAGGTATATGGATTCTCAGGGTCATGCGGATTTGCTTATTTCCGTGGTACAATTTTTACTGAATAACCTTGGGAAAGGTGATGCTGAGAAGATTATCACCATTGTTTCACACATGGTTTCAAAAGAAGCGGGAGGAAATATGTTGACATTAGCTGACAAGATGAAGCAAAAGGCAATGAATCAAGGGCTAGTTCAAGGCATACAGATAGTTGCTAAAAAACTTTTAGCAGAGGGTATGTCTGAAACATGGGTCATTAAAGTAACCGGACTCTCTTCGGATGAAATTAACCATCTCAAAAAAGATCTTTGTGAAACTCAGCATTAATTTTTTGTAACCTCAGGAAAAAAAACCATGACCCTACCCACCCGCCACTTAGGCAAACTGACCACTTCCGCCCTCGGCTATGGCTGCATGGGACTTTCTGAATTTTACGGCGAGCCCCTCCCGAAAGAAAAAGCCATCGGCGTTATACACACCGCCTATGAAAACGGCATTACTTTATTTGATACTGCTGACATGTATGCCTATGGCGAAAATGAAAAACTCGTCGGCGAAGCCATTAAGCCATTTCGAGATAAAATTACGCTTGCGACAAAATGCGGCATTATTCGTCGCAAAGAAGATCCGACCGCACGCGGCATAGACAACACGCCTGATTATATTACGAAATGCTGTGATGAAAGTTTAAAACGACTAGATATCGATATAATTGATTTGTTTTATATTCATCGACGAAATCCTGAGACTCCAATAGAAGTTACCGTTGAAGCACTCGCTAAATTAGTTGAACAAAAAAAGATTAGACATATTGGCTTATCCGAAGTCGATGCAGAAACTATAAAAAGAGCCCACAAAATTCATCCCATTACGGCTATTCAATCAGAATATTCGTTATGGACACGAACCGTCGAATACAACGACGTATTAGAAACCTGTAAATCTTTAAATATTGGTTTTGTTCCGTACAGTCCATTGGGCCGAGGCTTTTTAACGGGCGCCATTAAAAATCCGGCGAATTTAGAAAAATCCGATTTTCGTCGCACACTGCCCCGCTTTGCCGAACAAAATATTGACGGTAATTTAAAACTCGTCGAATTAATTGAAGTGTTAGCGAAACAAAAAAATTGTACGCCTGCGCAACTTGCTCTTGCTTGGTTATTAGCAAAAGAAAAATTTATTGTTCCCCTGTTTGGCACAAAAACGCCATCGAGATTAATAGAAAATCTTAAAGCCACTGAAATTAATTTAACGGCAGATGATATTAATTATTTAAATAAAATTTCGACAGAACATGCGCCGCACCAGTCGAGATATACTGATGCGGCGATGAAGGCGTATAAGCTGGAAGAGTGATTATTTCTTGCCAAATCCTTTAACAAATTCTTTAACAACCGACTGATAACCGCTGAGCAAGTTTTCAAAAGCCTCCATTAATTCACGTGGAGGTTGTTCAGGAAGATCTTCGAGCGTCAGTGTTGGCTTGTCATACGTTGCATGAAGCAACGCTTCCATATGCGCATTTTCTCCTTCTTCAGGTACAACTTCCTTAAGCATCCGCGCAGTCATCACTAAAAAAGCAAGATGACGATCAGTCGGCCACTTCGCACCCTTTTCAATTAATAAGTCAAACATAGGCGAAGTGCGATCACGCACTAAATCAATCGGCGCACTTTCTTTTTTGTCGAGAACATTTAGATTTGCGCCACGCTCGAGCAACAATTTTGCGCACTCAACCAAACCTTGATGTACTGCCAAATGAAGCGGCGTCATTCCAAAGAATCCTTCAGCGTGATTAACACGCGCTCCCGCATCTAATAAATACTGAACAATAGCGATATCTGTATTTTGTCCGATGGCAAAAACAAGCGGAGTTACTCCATTTTCAACAACGTTATTAACATCTGCTCCCGCTTTTTCGACAGCCACTTTGACGTACGCCAATTTCTTTTCAGCCATCCCAAGAATAAGTAATGTAGCAGGACTCCAACTGGCATCGTTTAATATTTCTTTAACAGCGGCAACATTACCGTGAACTGTTTCATAAATCCATTCCGTCATCGCGAATTTACTGTCTGTACTGAGCTTTAATGCACCTTGTTGTCCTATAAAAATTACCAATTTAAAGTTTCTTAATCTTACCGCTACATCTAACGATGTTTCCCCTCTTTCATTTTCTGCATCTAGATCGACAGCATGACCCTTTATAAAAGCAGCAATTTGCGCTTTATCACCCGTTTCTAATAGAAGATGAAATTGTCGCGTAATTTCTTTTTTAGGATCGACTGGCGTTTTTTCAAAAAATCGTCTGGGCCACGAAGAAGTTGTATGCTTTTTCGCCAAGCCATTTAATCTCTCAAATTCCTTAAAACAAGGCAGTATTTTCAGAATATTGACCATTAAAAATTCTTGATCATTTTTACTACTGTAAAACTCATTAATATCACTATCGGTAAAATATTCTTCAATTGCGGCTAAACATTTTCGGGAAACATCTTCACCTAATTTTAACTCGAGGGCCTTTTTAAATAATCCTATTAAGATTTTATTGGCGCCGGGGATTGCTTGAGCTACTTGTTCAATGGCAGCATCAATTTCAGTGAATCGATTGCCAGAATTAAGCACGGATAATTCTATGCCTTCTTGTTCCATGGTTAGACTCCTCATCAAGTGATACATCTGTGAGGAACCAGTCTACGATTCAAACCTTAAGGAAATATTAAATCTTGAAAATTTTAAATAATATTTTCCGTACTACCGTATAAAATACGGTAGTTTTACGCTTCTGTTTCAAACGCCTCAGGATATTTATTACCTTTGGCGGAATTGATGGGAAATAATTGATTGAGTACACCTAATTCTTCTTGAGACAAATGTACATTTACTGCAGCAACATTCTCTTCTAAATACGCGATGCGTTTTGTACCGGGAATAGGAACAATATTTTCAGGTTGTGCTAATACCCATGCCAGCGCTAATTGTCCCATGGTAATTTTCTTTGACTCTGCAATCCCTTTAAATTCTGCAATAAGCTTTTTATTAGCCTCAAAGTTTTGATCTTGGAAACGCGGTAAAATTCGCCTGAAGTCATCTGGTGACAATTTATTCATATCCGTTACTGTCCCGGTTAAAAATCCTCGACCTAATGGACTGTACGCAACAAATCCAATTCCCAATTCCTGACACACGGGAATAATTTCTTTCTGCGGATTTCTCTCCCATAATGAAAACTCAGTTTGTACAGCAGTAATAGGACACACACTCACAGCGCGACGAATTGTGTTGGGTTTCACTTCAGAAATTCCGACATGACGAATTTTGCCGGCTTTCATTAAATCTGCCATTGCACCCATAGAATCCTCGATGGGCGTCGTCGGATCCACTCGATGTAAATAATATAAATCAATCACATCTGTTTTTAATCTTTTTAAACTTGCTTCACAGGCGGTTTTGATATATTCCGGCTTGCCGTTGAGATAATACCCTAACGCATCCGCCCCACCTTCACTTTTTGCAAATCCCATTTTTGTAGTCAAAATTAATTTATAACGATGTGATTGAATCGCTTTTCCAATTAATTCTTCATTGTGTCCCCAACCATAGGCATCGGCGGTATCCAATAAAGTAACACCCAAATCAATGGCGCGATGAATGACTTTAATCGATTCCGCATCATTACCGGGACCATACCCAATCGACATTCCCATACAGCCTAATCCAATGGAAGAAACCAGTGGGCCATTTTTGCCTATACGTCGTTGTTCCAACATTTACCCCACCTCATTTTTATCATAATTTGCATAAACTTTTACAGCCTTCATATCCGCATTGAGCAACATCACTTCTGCCGCTAATAATCCACGATTAATTTTATAATATAAAACAATACTTTGTGGCGACGTAAAAACATCTAATAATTGAAAATGCAAGGTTGAAAAATTTTTCAATTGTCGTGTAAAATAATCACGCAGATTTTTAATTCCTAATACCACGCCCTTCGGTTCTCCCAAAATTTTCTGTACTATGGGTGAACAAAATTCGATAGAATCATCATAGTGCTTCATAATTAAATCAATATCATGCTTGTTCCATGCCTCTAGCCATTCATGTGCAAATTCCCATGCTTTGTTTCTGTCAATTGTCATAGCTTCCTCCACGTTAATTCAGCACTCTCACCCTTTATACTTTTTTCTGGGATAAACAAATCTTGCATCAACGGAACTTTAGCATCCACCGCATAATGCGTAAAATCTGTGACGCCACTTTCTCGCAATAACTCCTCATCAATAAAAAAATTGCCTGTACATTCTCGCGCATTTTTTTGCATGATCTCATACGCCGCATCAGCCATAATCGTTGGCCATCGACTGGCCGCATACACTTCAGGCGCGCAATGATCTTGAATTGTGCTTGTCGCAATGGTAGTCAGCGGCCATAAAGAATTCACTGCAACACCCGCTTCTCGAAATTCAGCCGCCATTCCTAACGTACACATACTCATGCCATATTTAGACATCGTAAAAACCAGATGGCTCTTAAACCATTTTGCATTCATATCTAATGGCGGAGATAGAGTAATAATATGTGGATTTGACGTTTTTTGTAAGTAAGGCAAACAGGCTTGTGACATTAAAAATGTCGCGCGCACATTGGATGAAAATAATAAATCAAATTTATCTTGTGGGGTATTGAGCGTATCCGTAAAACAAAAAGTACTGATGTTATTAACCAGAATATCAATACCGCCATATTGCTTAACCGCTTTTTCTACTGAGGATTTAATGGTATTCGCATCAGTTACATCGATATCCGTAAAAATAGTAGCGCCTGCTTTTTTACAGCGCTCTCCAATTGCCTGACCAATGCCTCTTGACCCACCCGTGATCACGATTGTTTTTCCTGCAAGCGTTGACATACTGCTACTCCATATTCAATTCACCTGCTAAAAGTATAACCGATCAATCTTTATCAAGGTAATTTTCTGGACTACCGTAAAAAATACGGTAGCCGGAATGACATATAATAAGAATAAAAATAATAATAGCTAAAGAAATACCATGAGCGGTATTAGACACTAAACTCCAACCTGGATCGACAGCACCTGAACCTGCCCAATAAAACATCACAGACAACGGCAACTGCCAAAACGTCAGCCATAAAACAATGCGCTGCATAATTTTTGTTTGAATCGGCAAAAATTTAAATAGCTTAATAATTTCTACTTTATAAAATCTATACAGACTCAAGCAGACAATAATACTACCGGGAATAAAAACCCATAACGGCGAAATATTAAGCCCGTGAACAAATCTCCCCATATCACCGTCCATCAAAAAACTCCGGTTAAGATAGGAAAACATTTCCATGAGATTTATTGCCGCTAACCAAAAAAAGAAGCTTAATAAAAAAGAATTTTTTTGTATCACTGACTTGCTTAAGCTAAATAGGGACATTAAAAATAATAGAAAAGTCGTTGTAATTCCCGCAATACCAATCAATCCCGCTTGAACACCATGACCTGCAGAAAGTAACGCGGGATAATTTACCGCTTCATCGACAGGCACTAAATACCAACTGCCATATTGAATATCAAACGGTGAGGTTTTATAACCGAAAATCCACGCCATGGTTCCGTGACCGTATTCATGCGCTAAAACAGCAACATAATAAGTCAATATAATACTTATGATTGTAAACCAAAGACCCCTTAGGGCTTTCACTTCACTGTTCCCTTACAGATATACAATGTCGGCGTAATAGCCGTTTCAAGAAATCCCTTCTGCGCAATAATATTATCGATAGCACCTTTAAAAGTCGTAAAGAAATCTTCTTTTAATCCTAACGACAATGACACCGGATGTGTCCGAATAAAACCCATAATCACTTCACTGTCAGTAATTCTCATGATGGCTTCATCACTGTACTTTTGTATACGATTGAAATATTTCGGCAATAGTTTATCCGCAATAATTTCATCAAATTGTTCCAGTACGACGGAACGCGCCGGAAAACGTGAATCAATTTTATTCGCTAAACCGAGAATTTCGCGCACCGATCGCATGTTCAGCGTAATAATACCCGCCCACCCTTCTTTTCGTAATACTCTTGCCATTGCTTGTATCGATTGGGGTATTGATTTATGGACACGCAACATCAAATCATGCGTCACTACAACATCAAATGATTGATCCGCATACGTCAGCGCTGCTGCCTCAGCTAATTCAAAATTCATTTTGGTGAATAAGGGAGAATTAGCGAGCGTCTCTCGTGCAGCACTCAACATTTCCTCAGACGTATCCGTTAGTGTAACTTTTTCAAGCAAAGGAAGATTGCCGTGAACATGTGTCCAGAAATCACCCGTCGTACAATTAACGTCCAAAATCGATTTGGCTCGAGAGAAATCATAACAACCCACAACCCAATCCCAAAAATTGAACTTACCGACCATATAATTTAAAAACTTTGCACGCGCACGATAATGCGTTAGTTCTGACACCATGAAGATCTCCTTTGACAGTTATACAGTGATAAACAAACTACTTTATAGTTTAATCGCACCTTTGTGAGCCTCGTGCGCATTTCCTTTACAAATATACAACGTCGGTGTAAATACTGTTTTAAAAAATCCATCGCGCGTAATAATTTTCTCAGCTTCTATTTGAAAGGCAGTGAAAAAATCTTCTTTCAATTCCAGCATCTGTGAGACGGGATGATGGCGCATGAGATCCACAAGAATTTCACTTTTTGGCACTTTGACAACCACTTCATCGTTATATTTCAATATGCGCGCAAAATATTCGGGAAGTAATTTGTCGGCGATTTTTTCATCGAAGGTTTCTATCGTAACCGCATAATCAGGAAAACGGGTATCAATTTTATTAGCTAACACCCAAATTTCTCGTTGTTGCACAGGAAGATTAAATGTCGTGATTCCCACCCACCCCTCTTTTTTCAGCACTCTGGAAATTTCACTTAATGCTTGCTTGGGTGACTTGGGGTGATACAACATGAGATGCGCTAACACGACATCAAATTTTTTATCCGGATAACTCAGCGCTTCTACATCTGCGACTTCAAACTTTATTTTTTCGTGGAATGGCGAGTGTGCTAATGTTTCTCGCGCCGTATTCAGCATTCCTTCCGAAAAATCCGTGAGCAGAATTTCATCAAAGGCCTGTGGATTTGCCTGAAGGCTATTCCAAAAATCGCCGGTTCCGCAACCCACTTCCAACACCGTCTTCACCTGTGAAAAATCATAATGCCCTGCTGTCCATTCCCACAGATTGTATTTTTCAACCGCATAGTCCAACAAGGCTAGTCGCGAGCGATATCCCTTCGCATCTTTATATTGCTCATCTCTTAGTAGGGTTTTATCTAATAGCATCACATGCCTCCTGGATCCTCACGAAAATTGCCGCTACTATAAGTCATAAAGCTGAGGAATTCATCATGCAAAAACGATTAACCCACAAAGTTGCAATCATTACAGGCGCCAGTAAAGGCATCGGCAAAGGCATTGCAAAAATTTTTGCGGAACACGGCGCTAAATTAATTATCACCGGCCGAAACAAAACTGATCTAGAGAAAGTCGCGCACGAAATTGGCGGGGATATTATTCCCGTCGTCGCCAACATGACAAGCAACGAAGACATGCAAAAAGTAGCTCAATTGGCGTTGGCTAAATTTGGTCGGATAGATATCTTATGCCAAAACGCCGGAATCTATCCTACAAAATTATTACGCGACATGTCCGAATCAGATTGGGATGAAACCTGTGATACTAATTTAAAAGGCTCTTTTTTAATTATAAAAGCTTGTCTACCCATAATGGAAAAACAAAAATATGGCAGGATAGTTTTTACCTCTTCAATTACGGGTCCGAAAGTGACACAACCTGGCTTTGCACATTATGCAGCAAGCAAAGCAGGCATGAATGGCTTAATTAAAACCGCTGCATTGGAATATGCGCATTTGGGTATTACCGTAAACGGTATTGAGCCGGGTAATATTTCAACCGAAGGACTCGATGATCGCCCACCGGAAATTGTTAAATCATTACTGAGTGCAATTCCCATGGGACGATTCGGCACAGCAGAAGATGTCGCCTACGCCGCATTATTTTTAGCGTCCGATGAAGCAAAATATATTACAGGCGAAACAATTGTGGTTGACGGTGGACAAATACTTCCCGAATCGCCATTTATTGATTTAGTGTAAAACCGCATTTGCATAAATTTTCATCGCCACACTCAAAAAATCGAGCAATGCCGGATGATACTTTTCATAGAACTTTCCAAACTCCGGCGTTTGATATAACTCAATCAAACCCAGATAATGTTCTTTATCAGGTGACCAGAATGGAAGAAGAATCAATTCAAAATGCTTTTGTGTTAAGGCCTGCACTGTTTCAGAATCCGGCGGAAGATTTTTTTCCAGCGCCTCAACAAATTGATTCAGCACCATATCAGATATTTGAATAAAATTATCCCAATCAGCTTTTTTCCACTTTTTCAACGCGAGACGTTTTTGAGTCGTTTCCTCCGCTGTCACATACCCGTGCTTTATTAAATACGCTTCATAGTTTTTTTGTTTTGTAGAATTAAAGCCATAAAAAAGATCTTCGTGTTTCATTGCTTTCTCTCCTCGTAAATACACTATCGTTTTATCAATGGTCTTGAGCAGTCGTTTTTTCTGTTCAAGACCTGTGATGAGAAGATCTTTGTGGGCCATGAGCGCCTTAACTTTATTAAAGCGATCACTTTTCAGGATTTTCTCGATATCGATGAGAGAGAACTGCAATTCACGGTAAAACAAAATTTGCTGCAACATCAGGAGCTGCTCTTCTTCATAGTAGCGGTAATTATTTTCACCATAATAAGCGGGTTTCAACAACCCTATTTCATCATAGTGATGAAGCGTTCTGACGCTAACCCCTGAAATTTTCGCTAATGTGTTTACGGTGTATGGCATGATTTTTCTCGTTTCTCATCGACAAGGAGAATACTAAAGTATCACGCTGCGTGAGAGTCAAGTGCCGTAGCAGGATTAAGCGCACTTATAGTTATAGACCAGAAAGAGTTCTTCTTAAGCCCTTTTTTTCCAATGATATTAGTTGATTCTTCTCGTCAAAAATTCTATTTAATTTTTCCAAAATAGCAGGCGAATACGTGGCTTCATCTTTCATCTCTTGGACCCTTTCTTGAACCGCTTGAACACTTTCACACACGACTACTTTTCGCTGTATCCTTTTTAAATCAAGTGTCGTAGGCGTGATAACAGAGAGATGATCCACAAACCTATAAATAGCTTCTTTATAGGATTCAAGACGACTCGATTCATCTTCCTGTTGAGCGGGTCGCTGTTGTTGCTCTTGCTCGAATGCTCTGCGTAAAACCTCACCCGCTACCGTCTTAAAAAGAAGCTCAACGTGGGTTGCCTCGAGAGCAGATGTTTCAAAAAACAACATCGAGTGTTCTCCTGCAAATCTTTTGGCTTCTTCAGTAGAGACTTCTCGTAGGAGTCGAAGATCACTTTTATTACCCACAAGGATTCTCACAACCTGCTCTGGCTCATAGTCAAGCCAAGCATTTTCATAGTGAAACCATTTCTCTATGTTATTAAACGTTTCTTTTTTCGTGGTGTCATAAACAAAAATAATGGCTTCTGCATCACGCGCGGGAAAATCTTCATTACATAAATACTTTTGCTGTCCGGGTAAATCCCAGATTTTCATTCTCGCTCGATACTTACCGCCATTAATTTTTGGTGACACAACTCTGGGAGTCATTTCAAGACAAGTGCTTGCTTTGTGTTCTGGGCTGAACTCATTTCGCGCAAATCTGCTCAGTATAGCTGATTTACCTGTTCCTGAATCACCCTCCAGCTTCACTTTAAATTCAAAACAATCTTCATCTTCTTGAGCCTGTTTAAAAAACTCTGCTGACGCGCCACCTTGCATATATGTCACCTCGTATTAATAAGTCTACTAAACTCTAACAAACGGTTAGCAGAGAAAAAACCGTATTTTCTACGGTAGGCAATAGAGTTTTCGATACAGAGGGATTAAGCGCGCGTGAAAAACTCATCAACAAATTTATCGATCAACTCAGCTTTTGACTGACAATTTGTTTTGATTTTCATATTTTCAACATAAGATTCTATAGTACGTGGCGAGAGATTTAATTTTTCGCCAATTTGCTTAGCGGTTTTACCCCGAACCAATTGCGCCAACACTTCTTCTTCGCGTCGACTGAAATAAATGCCGTGATGGGTTTTAATCGGGGAATGCGTCGCATTAATTAAACCCGTAGACATCAGGGCTAAAAATGCATTGCCAAAATTATGCAAAGACATTGCGTCCATTTTAATGGAGCAACCCAATAGTCCAATAATTTTATTGTCATAGTACCAGGGTAGTTTAAAAGACATCACACTAACAAAAGTATTATTTACACGTATGCCAGACTCTTCGATAACATTCATCGACTCGGATTGCAAAACCATGCGATTGTTTTTTGAAACCAGATCATCCAATTCTTTACCCACAAATTTCTTAACCGTATTACCTCGTAAGTCATGAATAGACTTCGCACTGGCTATTTCAACAGCACCCTCATTACCATCAATGATTTTATTTTCAGGATCATAGAAATAAACAGGAATAGGTAAATTATATAAGCTCGAAATATTTGGTTGAGGAATTCTTCCCTGACGGTTATTTGGCCTTACCAATTGAATACCCTGCTTATGACGCTGAATAAGTAAATCGCCGTGAGTATCAAACGCTTGTTTTTGTCTCATCTAAACCTCATCAATAAATTTATCGATCAATTCAAATTTCGACTGACAATTTGTTTTGATTTTCATATTTTCTATATAAGACTCAATAGTCCGTGGAGATAAATTTAATTTTTCGCCAATTTGTTTGGCTGTTTTACCGCGAACCAATTGCGCCAATACTTCTTCTTCGCGTCGGCTGAAATAAATATCGTGACGGATATTAATCGGTAGTTGTGTAGTATTTAGTAATCCCGTCGACATGAGAGCTAAAAATGCATGGCCGAAATTATGCAACGACATCGCATCAATTTTGATAGAACATCCCATAATCCCAATAACGTTATTTTCATAATACCAAGGAAATTTAAAGGATAGCGCTTGAAGAAGAAAATCATCTGCACGAACACCCGACTCATCTAAAACTGTCATTGACGGTGAGCGTATAATCGCATCATTATTTTTCACTATTTGTGCTTCATAATGTCGACCGAGATATTCCCTTGGTTTTTTACCCCGTACTTTATCAATAGAAGACTCACCTACCATTTCGGCCGCAATCCTATTCCCATCAACGACTAAACTTTCAGCATTACTAAAATAAATAGAAAGCGGCAACTGATACAAATTCACAATACGTTTCTGAGTAATGCTTTCAGCATTCACCCGTGGCTTCACTAATTGAATACCCTGCTTATAGCGCTGAACCAATAGTTCGCTGTGGGTGTCAAAAGCCTGTTTTTGTCTCATATTGTTCAACCTCTTGCGGAGTACTTGAGGACTATTCTACCAATCAAACCTTAAGGAAACATTAAGTACCGTAGAAAATACGGTTATTTTTTTGGCGTACACCCCATAAAATAGGGCCTATGAATGAAAAACATGAAGAGCGATAATTATGCTAGAACCCAAAGTCACAGAGCTGAGTGAAATAGATGAAATACTTATAAGAGTTTCGCTAGACCCTCGTCTTCACACTAACAAAGATATTAACCTTAGATTAAGAGCGTTATCTGATTCTGAATTTGAACGGTGGATTAGCGAGGGATTATTTAGCAGTGATGATGTAACACACTTCAAAAAAAAGCTTTTGACGACAGGTACTCAAGCACTGTTTGTTTCAACTTTATTTAGAGGTTGGATAAACACAGGTAAACTTAGAAACGTAGAAGAAGCAATAGCTCTAGCGCGTCTATTAAATAGCATAAAATGTCCTCTTAGTTCTTTTGCCATTTTATCAAGCCACGTGTGTAGAGAGGTAATGGCTGATAGCACCGTAAGTATAGAGACTATGATGCTCTATATAAAAACCATAGGTTCAGTGGGCTCATTAAAAAATATTGAGTGGCAAATAGATCGTATAACAGGATCTATCGACAAGCGTCGTGAAATTGAAGAACAATACTTTCGCAATTGGGTTGCTAATTTAAGTATTTTTTTGCTGAGGAATATTAAAGTAAGAGAACTACTTCAACAAGGTTTATCTGAGAAAATAGATCAGATGAAGGAGATTGCCCTCAGTCTTTTGGTAAAATACAGAGATGCTGCAATCAAATTTACAGTTGGTACTGAAAAATATTTTAAAGAAAGTGATGTCATGATTTCTGCAGCGGATGAAAATCGGGGTATGAGCCAAATAAATGAATTACAAAAAAGAATTATTGAAGGAACGCTTGCATTTCCTTTTGAGTCGATTTCCGAGCTTGAATCAAATGAAGCGACAGCAGTGCTCCGGTGTTTATTAACGCGAGAAATTTCTCCAGATGCACTTCTCTCAATTGTATCACTCGGCATAGACGATGAAGTTAAATTTATTCATGATGTGATGCTTCACCCATGCCCACAAAATAGATCAACCTCTTATCCCTATTTTGGACAACCCAGTGATCCCTCAATGGTGGTCTATAAAGACGAGCATGGACGGCCCGCGTTTGAAAGACGAGGTTTATTAAGTCTTACTGCAAAAAATGATGAAAATACCGTTATAACAAGAGACGCAACGTGTAGCTATATCGTTTCTTTAGTTGAAGCAGAAATCAAAAAATTATCGAATTCGCCTAGTATTCCGGGTTGTTCATTTTGGGAAACCGACTCAGTACAGATAACTTTTAATGAGTTGTTCGATAATCTAAATAAATATTACATGGAATATAAAAGACTTGACGAAAATCTGGTATCAAAAATTAAAACTTTTCCTAAGCTGGGATTGCTGTTTTCACGGTGTATGATAACTACAGATAATCTTGAGATGGCTCAACGTTTATTGATTTATTTTTCTGGTATAGGGGATATAGAGTCTATCAGAGGCTTACTATCTCATCATAAAGTTGACGTGGATTTTATTAAAGATAATCACGCTACTGCATTATCAGAAGCAGCGGGCAGTAATCAGCCTGAAGTTGTACGGTTACTTCTTAATAAAGGCTCTGTCATTAACCCTCACATTTCCGGCGACTCACCTTTTTTATGGGCTGTTTGGAGAGGACATTCAAATGTCATTAGGGTTTTTCTTGAAGCAAGAAAATTCAATGAACTTATTCCAGCCAATGATATGGATAAATTGCAAAGCGCTTTGTTCCATTTGCGTGCGAATATTAGAGGTACCCGTGATGAGGCAGCAAGAGAAGAAAAAACCAGAGAATACAACACAATTACATCTCTGATTTCGGCAAAAATGGCAGCTAGCCATGACTCTACTGGTGCCAAGCCACCTTCATTACCCTGAAAACCCGAAAATCTTTTTCGTATTGGTGGACCTCAATGATTGAATCTTGTCTGAACTCCAAAAACAATTAATTGGAAAATAATAATAGTCCCTAAAATAAACGCTAAATTTGTTAAACCATTTATCTTCACATGACTGATGATAAATACTCCCACGGCACTCAAGGCCATTAATAACGACAACATTACGGCTGTCGCCGCGCCCACTGAGTTTGGAAACAATTTTAAACAACGGCCTAATATATTCGGAAAAATCAAGCCATTACTGAAACTCATGAGCATAATAGGAAAAGTCAGCGCAAATAAGCTTACTGTTCCTATCAACATAAAACCAATCTGAACCCCCAAAGAAATAATTAATAAAATAAAGCCTAGATTAATTAAATGCTGGAGCGTTAATTTTTTCATCAAAAAACGACTTGTAATAGTCCCTAATAAATACCCCGCACTGATCATTAACGCCGTGTTACCAAATGCAATCGCAGTGCGATGCAACACATTCTCCACAAAAAATGAGCCTATCGTGGGATAGGTCATTAATTCGACTTGGACACCGACCATAATTAATACGCCTGACATAAACAACGCATGGCGTAATACGGCACCATAATTTAACAAGATCTCTTTCAGAGAAAATCGCTTACGAACTTTTATGCTCTCATGAATGAATAAAAAACATATCAGCATTAATATAAAAGAAAAAATTCCAAAGGCCCAAAAATTTGCTTTCCACCCAAAATGATATTGCAATATTCCACCAATAAACGGGCCTAACACCGGACCTAATCCATAGGCGATTGAGGTGTACAGCAATCCGACATTAAATCGATGCCCCGCAAAGTTATCGACAATAAATGCACGTGAGCCAATAGAAACAACCGAAACCGCTAAGCCCTGTAATAGTCTTAACAACATAAATTGTTCTATATTATTGCAATATATAGCCAAGAAACTTGCTAGCGTAAATATCAATAATCCTAATAATACCGTCCGACGTCGACCAAAGATATCTATTATAGCCCCGAATAAAATACACCCAATAGCAAAACCAATCATCGTAATGGTAATGGTATTTTTTACCATCATGGCTGAGCTATTAAAGTACAGTGAAATATCAGGTAGCGAGGGGACATAGAGATCAATGCTGATTCCCGCGAGAAAATTTAACAGCGGCGCGATGATAATAATCAAATTAAAATAGGCTTCGCCTTCTATGGAAATTAAGCCCGTGTTTAATAATTTTTTCATGTTCTGTTTAAGTCCTTTTGTACGGCAGTCGCAATCACTTCGGCTAACTTCCTATGACTCTCTGCTTCAATATGCACACCATCATCATCACTGACGGTGGCGATTTTTGCAGCATCTATAAATAAACAACTTTCTTGATGGGCTAATTTTTTATAATAATAAGCCAACTGCTGTGTTTTTGTTATAGATTCCTGATTAAAAAAGACTTTAAATCCTTCTGAATTATTTTGAATAATTGGCGCAGGTGAAATTAATAATACTTTTGGTGCTGAAAACGCTTTCCCCAAATGGCTTGTTTTTATGAACCTAATCATTTTCTGTATTGCTATCGTCGTTTGTTCAGGCGTTGCATTGAAATCCATAATAGCGTCGTTTGTACCTAACATTATGATCACTAAATCCAACGGATAATGCATTTCTAAAATTAAGGGTAACGTTGCTAAACCATTACGCGACGGCCGAACAAATCGCGTTTCATCAAACGCGGTATTACGGCCATTCAGTCCCGCTTCTATTATGTGATATTTCTCACCCAATAATTTTTGCAAAACACCTGTCCAACGAATATTGCGATCAAATCGCTTTGCTAATAGTAACTCAGCATTTCGTGAGCCCGCAATATTTCCCCAGGTATTTGAATCGCCGTAACATAAAATATTTATCATGATCACTCCTCGTTTTTTATCTACGCATGTTTAATCAAAATCTGATATTCCAGCGTTTCTTTTCCTGCATTTTTAAATACATGCAGAGACTCTGCCGCAAAATAAATGCTGTCGCCTTTTTTTAAGGTATAACTGTTCTGCCCTATTATTAAAGCCAACACTCCCTTTGTAACTAAGACATATTTTTTAACATTTGAGCCACTCATACCGACACATTTTTCAAGCGAAACGCCTTTGGGAATTTCTACATGCAGCCACTCTATTTTGAGATTTTCAAATACGGGAGAAATATTGCGACGTTTAATACCACTCGCATCTTCCCATAACGCCTGTTGATTTTTCGGTAAAAAAACCACTTCAGCCGTTTGGGAGGCATGCAACATTTCAGATAATGTTTTCCCTAATGCTTTTGCAAGTCGCCCTGCCACATCAAGCGTCGGCTGCACTTCATCACGCTCGATTTTTGAAATCATGGATTTGCTCACACCTGCCGCATCCGCAAGATTTTGCATCGTTAAATTCGTGGATTGGCGTAAGATTTTCAAAGATTCTGCAAAGTGGCTCACTGCTTTTCTCCGTCTATAATAAGAGACAAGAGAGTATCATATGAAACATTTTGCTTGCAAGGGCTTTTTGCTCTGTGTATATTATAAGACACAGACATCTATTAAAGGAAACTTCCCATGGTCTCTCACAGCCACTTTGCCAAAGTCTTTTTCGCCTTCATGGCCATGTTGATCGTGCCTTTATCAGGACTTAGCATAGATATTTATGTCCCGTCGCTTCCTGCCGTCGGCCAATACTTCCATGTCAGCAAGTCATTGGTTCAGCTGAGCATTACCACGTACATGATTGGCTTGGGGATGATTCAGTTATTTGCTGGGAGCTTTTCCGATAGCTTTGGACGCAAAAAGCCGTTTCTAATCAGCATGGTTATTTTTTTAATCGCGACTTTTTTTATTCCCGCCTCCAACACTATTTATCAATTATTATTTTTGCGATTTATACAGGGTGCAGCATTAGGTGCAATGGTCGCGCCCATGCGATCTGTGATACCGGATTTATTTGAAGGCGATGACTATCACAAGATGATGACCTATATGGTAATGGCCTGGTCAATTGGTCCGATTATCGCGCCTGCCATTGGCGGTTATTTACAGCATTATTTCGGCTGGAAAGCGAATTTCTATTTTTTAGGTTCCTACAGTGCCGTAGGATTTCTGTTGATATTATTCTTTCTGCCTGAAACCAGTACGCATCGCCATCGCTTTCATTTAGGTGATATCTTTCAGCGTAATCTCACCATTCTGTCGAATCGCATGTATATACGCAACGTCATCATGAACGGTTTGTTGTATTCTATATTGATATTATTCTCAACCGTCGGACCGTTTTTAATCCAGACGGTATTGCATTATTCTGCGATACAATTTGGGCATATTGCATTGTTGATTGGCCTTGCGTGGTTTTTAGGAACCATGACAAATCGATTTTTGATTGCAGCGCCGCAAGATCAAAAAATCAAATTCTCATTGAGTGCTATGTTAATTATTTCATTAAGCATGGTATTCGCGGCAATAGCGCACCCCATGAATTTATTTATTATAGCCCTGCCTGTTTTCTTATTAGCCTGGTGCGCAGGATTTTTGTTTCCCACCTATGTTTCACAAGCCATCTCGCTCTTCCCTACCATGACGGGTAGCGCCAATTCATTGTTTGGTGCAGTGGCTTTCTCCATTGCCGGACTGGGATCCGCGCTGGGTGCGTTATTGAAATCTGGTACGCAATTGCCCTTGGCACTCACTTTCGTGGTATTAGTGACGCTGTGTATCGGCATGCAGTTTGTGCGGTGTAGACAAGCAGCCTATTGAAGTACAGTTTAAAATAATCTATTTTATCGAAAAACCGCACCTCGACGAGAAGGCAAAAAAACGAATGTACGATAAAGAAGCTGAAAGAATAGCCAAATACTTCGCTGGCAGAGAAAAAATGCAACTCGTGGCCCTCACGCGTGACTTCAAACGAAAGACTCTCACCGCCGACACACTCTTCGCAAAAACAGAGGATAGAGTACACCCCGAAGCACTCAATAATTTTGGCGTAAAAGTCTACAAGGGTCTTGAGGGCATCAATCAAGATAAATCATTCGCGCGGAAAATCTTTGCCCATGCTCACACAAGAGGATCCGTATGGGCAATCTTCAATCTTGCGTTATGCTTAATAAACGACGAACCTCAAGCGCTGAATGAAGCGTACCGATTATTTTCACTGCTACTTCCTGGAGTACGCCCCTCGAATTATGATTTTCAACACCATGACCCCATGATTTATTATTTCAGTGGCTTACATTATTGCAATAATCATCTTTATGAAAAAGCGCATGAATGTTTCAACAAAGTTCCTGAAAATTCTCGACACTACCCACTTGCCCAAATAAAATTAAAAGAAACAGCCGAGTTTCTTCTGGACCCACCAACCGTATCTAAAAAAAAATGCTGTAATTGCATTCTCTTTTAACGAGCCGGATACGAGCATTTATTCCTCTTCACTAAATAACCTGCATTGCCAATCCTTAACAAGTGCCGTGTCTTTATTTTCAATAAATTTTCTAAACGCATTTGTTACGTAATCAGATGCACAGTGAATATCAAAAGCGTTTATATCAATATATTCTTGAAGAAGCACAATAGTATATTTTGATTGACTGGGTGATCCGGGATGTGAAATTTGCCGGGTTGCATGCGCTCTTACACAACCCCTTTCTTTTCGAGATAAAACCATCAGGCCTTTTAATACTTCCCACAATGCATCGTCTTTGCCTTCTTTGGGAAGCCACTCTGAAACAACGAAAACATGATTCGACATAAGCGTGATCCTATCTTCAATTATCTGGATAAAATATTTCCCGCCAGACCATTGCAATTTTGGCGTACAGCGTCTAACGAATGCGGATTCAGTCATACAAAAGCCATGAAGAGTTATCCAGAATCTCCGCTCAAGAAACGATCGCCAAACCTTTTTCAGCCACTAAATTTAATAATTTAAGTGCAGGTCCCGTAGGATGCTTTTCACCCGTTTCCCATTTTTTAATCGTTGAGTAACTTGCATTCAAAAATGCTGCGAAAACGGATTGGCTAACTTTTTCACGTAAACGAATACTCTTGATTTGCTTAGGACTTAACTTGTGCACAGGAGGCAAACACATCGCATCAAATGTGTGCATTGTTTTTACATCCATTAAGCCAGCGTCATGCAAACCCTTTGCGGATTCATGCACAACATCAAAAATTGATTTATTCATACTTCACCTCCACTAGTTCGCCTACTTTTACTGCATGATTAATTTGATTATGGTCATAGTTAAAATAAATTTTTGCTAATTCTTTTAGAGCATGCTTTTCTTTCACTGTAATATTGTCCATTTTATTTTTAGCAAACCCATAAATAAAAATAGCTTTTGAATCCAGTTTATAAGCAATAATTGTTCGTGCACCGCCACTCTTTCCTCGACCACACAACGGAACGCGTTTTTTATAGACGAACCCGCCTAAATTAGCCTCATACAAACCTTCACCTATTTCACGCACCGCCTTCACTAAATCGGAATCTTCAATTTCTACTTCCGTTGCCCATCGAGAAAACAATTTATTCTTAAAAATACGCATAACATTCCTTATGATTAAAGTATACCACTAAGTGGCCTAGCATTCAAATCTAACCTGGCAGCCCGCACCAGGAGCGCACCAGCGACCTATTGATTAAGAGTAACTCCAGAGAAAAAACCTGCAGGAAAATAGCGAATGTTACTTGGACCGGGGCTGCTTGAAATTTTCTTTCTGTGCCGGCCCAAGCTCAGTTGGTACTGGTCCACTCGCTGGACTAAAAAAATCCGACTTATATTTTTTTTCTTCCTGTTTAGCGGGAGCCGTTGCATCATAAAACTGTTTTAATTCCAACGCGAGTAAGTAATACTGATTTTGTTTATCTTTTTCGCTTACGTTCCCTCTGTTTAGCGGATCAAAAAATCCCCCTATTTTTTCCAGTTGTATATTTTTTGAACCCAACTGAGCACTAAAAGTATTATCCGGTATTAAGCCATACGTCAGTGGTCGAATTAAATATCCTTTCGCGCCAATGTCGTTGGCATATTGTGCAGTAAATTCTGTTAATTCTTGAATGATACGATCGCGTAATGCAGGCTTATCACCATATCCTGCTCTAATTTCATAAAAATTAGCCACCACATACACATCCTCTGGATGATCTTTATCACGTGCAAAAAATAACCAATTTCCAGAAATAGGTTCCTTTAATTCGTCGTCGACGACAACATCCGTCAACATGCCAACATCCATTCGTCGTTGAACCATTGCCTGAAATTGACTCCGATTTGTTGCTAAACAACAACCGAGAAAATCACCCAACTCAAACGTATGAATATCACTCTTATCCCACTGCTTAACATGAAAAGAATATTTTTTAGGTATTGTCTTGGCGAGAGTTGATTTTTCCGAAGTAGACATTTTTTCTTTTGCTGCCTTTAACGCACTAATATGATCTTTTAAATGTTGTCCATGTTCTGCAATACCCCCCTTTTTCACTTTTTCCAGAAGAGCCGTTAGTTGCTTTAAGAGTTTCTCAAATGGGGTATTAAAACTATCGCTCAGAAATTTTATGGGTTTTATGCCACCCTTTTCAATTTCATGACGAATTTTTGCAAGCGGTGAAGCAAGCGCAAGAACAGCAGACAATTCAGCGAATTCTTTATTTTCTTCAGCCTAGATGTTTTTCTCTAATTCTAAAAGCGAAGCCCATAGTGCATTGCATAATTGCGTCATATCCGTTGCGCCTGGATTTCTATCAAATGAAAATGCGACTTGCTTTGGATAATGTAAAGCGAGCTTAGCGTTTATTCCTTTGCTGTTAAGCTCGTCTTCAATCGCTTGATTATGTGCGGCAAGTCGTTGCATAAGTTCATCTTCTACTTTGTTATTAGTCAGATCTTGAATGACAAGACGATCAAATACAGCGCGATAGTCATTGCTTTCCAAATGCCCTCTTCCCGTAATCAATCGCCGAATAAGCTGGGGTGAACTCAGAAGCTTTGATAAATCCAACTTAACGTCTTTGGGTACATCGAGTAAATCTTTATAAAGAGTCACCAGTACATCAGAAAGTACTTCCATGATTTTTGAGAGATTAACAGGAGGACGCGTCAACTCTTCCCATGGGACGACGGCTGGTTTTTTACCTTTTTGTTCAAGTTCATCAGCAAAAAATTCTATTTGACTGATAAGCAATATGATATTTCCAAAAATGTCATATTCATTTTTCTTAATCATCGGTGCAAGTGTTTTAATTACGGAAGCATATCTCTCGGGTACCGCTCCGAGACCATCCAAAAACCGATCTAAGACGAGATTAGAGGCACCCATTTTAGACATCATCAATTTAAATAAAAGGTCACCGCCGAGCAGTTCATGCAAACCCGTCAGCTTAAAAATATTCTTAACCATAAAGGCATCATAGTTAATCAGATGTTCTTCTCCACTCTCCGCATCTTCCTCTGCATTTTCCTGTTCTTTAACATGAGCGTTAGCTTTATCGAAAAGCTCTACAAAGTCATAAAATGCTTGAGGAATTGCACCATTATGATGAATAAAATCAACATATAACGCTAATGGAATTCTGCTCATGTCCGGAAATACCGCGGGTGGCTTTAATTCTGCGAAGTCTGATGCTGTTCTTGGGACACCTAACATGAGCCCCACGATTACGGGTAAGCCAGCTCCCGGCGCAGCCTTACTTAACGTATGTTTGAGTTCTACGGCATCATAGGGTTGACCGGTTAAGAATGAGAAGAAAGCATTTTGGTCGCCTTGTGCTAGAAACTGATTTATTTCGCTTGAGCTTCGCCCTAAGAATACTTTAGCGGGTAACATTGGCCTATCCAGACGAGGGCCAAAATAAAGCTTGTCAAATGTAAAATCTGAGAAGGCTACAGACGTTTTTTTGTTCTGTTCATCAAGAATTTCATAACCAGCATCGCTATTTTGAAAATTCAGTTGATCGAAAAATTCTTCCGCTTCTTTGAGATTCGGTTGAGTGAAGCATCCTCGAATATTATGAACTTCTGTTTTTGATACATCCAACGCTGGGAGAAGTGCGTTAAATTGTGCACATTGTGCCGCGTTTAAAATTCCTTTCTCTTCTGCTTTTTTAAGTACTCTACTGAACTCAAGTCCGTAGCCTTTTTTCCATTTTATCCAGCTAAATAAATCGGCGCTTTTTGAAACTAAAAAGAATATGAGGTCAAAGAGATCAAATTCACCTTTTATATCTACAGGCGCCTTATAATGCGCTATGCAATTTTGAATAACGACTTGATATTCATCGCTGAGATTAAGCCTATGGCATAAGAGAAGAAATTTGATGAGCGCTCGCTCAAAATCATCTACTTTTTCGTTCCCAATCATTACAACGCTCGTTTCAGCTAAATCTAGAATATCAACAAAGCGATTATGTTGTTTCAACTTTTCTAAAAGATAGCGAACCACTTCGTGGTCACTATTTCTTCCACTTTGAATGGAATGCTCAAGTAACATCACCAAATTTGAAAAGTGAACAGACGAATTAGGATCACTGACGCGCGCATCTTCAAAAAAGTTTTTATAATCCGACAGACGATCTTGTTGAATCGACGCATATTGCATGAGAATTTCAAGATGAAATGTCTTTCGTATCTGATCATCATTCGTATGGGTTCTGATGGATTCAAGTGAATAGTTGAGATCAAATTCTGCTCTCGGGAGTGCAACTCCTCCTTTTAACAAGCAAGCAGCGACATACTGCAGGTATATTTCTTCCCCGACCTCATTTTTGTAGGGCGCTGCGGCTAAAACAGAAAGTGGCAGAAATGGTGAGTAGCTTTCATGCATAACCCCTCTCCTTTTTAAGATTCATACCTTCATTATAGTTTATAAATCAGGGGTCTGCGGTGGCGCAGTGAAGCCTTGTAGGCCTGCTCTTCGTCCCTGTATTCCGCTAAAGCTTCATACGGGCTACGAGTACTATAGAAAGTAACTGCACCTATGCTTGACATTGTATATACAAAGTATATACTTTCTTTGTATGAGTCACTAACGTTGGCGAGGCAATGATATGCACATTCAAGGAAAAATTTTAAAATGGGGAAACAGCTTAGCACTGCGCCTATCTGGCTCGCTTCGAGATATACCTCATTTTCAGGCCAACATGTTAGTTAATATAGATGTCAATGAAAATGGCATCACTGTTCAACCTGCTAAAAAATCAAAATCACCAAGAATATCGCCTTTTAGCGAAGCACAATTACTCAAAGGCTTAACTCCGCACACAGCACATGCAGATGCACTTGCAAAATTATCCAAAAAAGAGTCTGGATACTAAAGCATGTCAACCACTTACGTCCCTGATCGTAATGATGTACTTTGGCTTGATTTTGAACCCCAAAAAGGCAAAGAAATTGGAAAATATCGTCCCGCATTAGTACTTAGCTCAAAAGACTATAATAAAAAATCAGGGTTGCTTATTTGCTCCCCCATCAGCACTAGCATAAGAGGTCACATTACTGAAGTTCCCCTTGACGCTCTTGAAAAACCCTCCGTTGTAGCAGCAAGTCTTATTCAAACACTTGATTGGCGAAGACGAAAAGCTAAATTTATTGCAAAAGTCGATGATCAAATTATCAAAGAAGTTTTATATCGATTGCTACCGTTAATTGGCGGCGACTTGCTTTAATAAACCCCGAAGAACTGGAGGTCCCTCGCTGCGCTCGGGATGCTGGGATCGAACCAGCGACCTATTGATTAAGAGTCGACATAGACTAAACTAAGTTGTTGTATTTTATGAAACTACGCACTCGCCAGACCATTGCAATTTGGCGTACTGCAGCTAACGAATGCGGACTCAGTCACGAAAAAGTCACGAAGAATACGTAGGAATTAGACGTAGACTGAGATCAAAAGCACCTCTCAACCCCTTGTTTTAGGCCGTTTATACGCCGCTTTTGAAAAAAACCCACATTTTTCATTGGTTTTTTGATAAACTACGCGCCGTACCTTACTGGATATAAGGTAATTGTGGTTAGCCTCCTCTTGTATGAGGATGTTTTTTCTAAGAGAAAAATATGTCTCTAGAGATATGGCCGCAATTTTTATTTTAATAATGGAGACTAATAAGATGAGAGAGTTTAGAAACGTTTTAGGATTTCAAAGAAGTGGATTTTTTCGTGGTGATCTGCCATGGAATTAATGGACACACATTTTCATAAATTAGCATAAGCTAATTCATATTCTCTTGGCGACCGGTAATTTAAAGCAGAATGTTTACGCTGTCGATTGTAGAACCCTTCAATGTAACTAAATATTTCTGTT
>DASZBR010000019.1:0-204167 GCA_035943935.1 Gammaproteobacteria bacterium | reverse complement strand
GAGGAAAATTTAGCATAAACAAATAACGGGCGTGTGTCTTTTTATCCCGTTCGAATTAACCGAAATAAGTGTTCGAATAAAACCGGAATAGATGTTCGAGATAAACCGTATTCACTGTTCGTTTTGACCGGAATATTCAGCGAAGTACAGAATGTGATTTTTGTCAGTATTCAGATGCGCTGGAAAAAGTATTGGAAACTAATAAAAAATGACTCTATGCATTAATGCATCTAGTTTAAATTATCATTTTTTTGTAAAACCTTCAGTATTTTTAAGAGGAGAAACAGTGTTGTCTGGGGAACTTGATGCGCTTGATTCAGGTTTTGCTTTTTTTAATTCTCTTTCTTCGCCAGAACCAGAACTAGAATCGGGGAGAAATCCGTGAATACTTACTGCCTGAGCATTAGATAATTTTTTTATTCCAACAGGTGAGGTTTTTTTGAGATATGCTTCGGCTTCTTCTAAAACGGCGTCATGAAATTCTGGGTCTACGTTATTCAACATAACTTTATCTGAAGAGGCTACTCCCAATAGAGTACATATAGTGGCTTCATCATCCGTTATTAAGGCGCTTGTTTTGAGTACGCCATATCTATCTAGCTGTTCGATGCTATCTAAAACAGTAATTCCGACCTGACAACCTAATGTCTCAGATAACTTTGCGCTTAACCAACTCGAATTTTTATATGATAGTGTTATGCCTTCGATTTCTTTAACAATTAAGGTCAATGTTGTGCTCGGTCCTTTGAAAGGTTGTTCGCAGGATATTCTCACTTCATCGCTAAACCCAAAGCGCTGAGCTAAAGATATGACTTTCGCTTTTTGCGCGAGTACTTCACTTAAATTTCTCATTTAATACCCCCTTTTCTTGCAGAACTATTGGGACTTGGTTCTTTTTGAACATCTGGCGACTCTATTTTTTCTGTGTTTTGAACTGGTGTTGCCTTAGCAGACTTGGGTTCAGTATACGCTAAAAGAGCATTTAGTGCGGGTGAATCTGATGTTTTTGATTTTTTTGGAGTGCTTGGTGTCCCTGCCTGTGGTGCTGGAGCTGGCTTACTTAAAAATTCTCTTTCAAGTAAATCTAGGTAACCGATTGTTGATAATGCATTTAATTCTTTTGCGAATTCAAGCCGTTGTGTATCGTTTGTATAAGGTTTTGGTAATCTTTTGTCCATATGACTTAGAGCATTTCTAAAGTCTTTGTGCTGTGAAAAAAGAACAGCAAAATTTTTATTTTTTTCTATGAATTCAGCGTTTATTCTTTTCATTGCTTCTTTAAATTCAAGGCCGGGTGCCCCTTTATTTTTATTCGCTTGGTTTGCATCAAGCAAATCAGACAAAATTGATAATATATTTCTTATCCGATTATCTAGAGAGAGTCTAGTTAAAGAGGTCATAGGATTTTCGGTTGTGGCGACAGCTATGTATTTATCGAGGTATGCGAATTCATTTTTTAGACATTTAACGAAGTGACTATACTCGAATTGAAAATTATTTGTTCCTTTGGTGATTTTTTTAGTAAGTTCATCGAGGCCTGTCTCTTCTAAAAGAGACAGCTTGCTATTAATATTTTCCAGGGATGTTAATTTACTAATACAGAGTTCAAATCCTCTATATTTTTCATCTTCCTCCAGAAGTTCGCAATACATGTGATGATGAATAAAATAATTTCTGGCTTCTGCATAATTAATGGCATCATCAATAATTCCAGCTCTTCCTAATAATTTATTACGGCGATCTCTACAGAAAGTTAATGCTTCACCAAGTTTTACTACTCCTGCGCATAACATTTCTTTTTCTGCATCTAAAAATAGTTTGAAACCATCTTTTTTGGCTTTAGTTACTAAGCGGTCGAGTTCCAAGCTTTGAATTGCTTCGCGGCATACCTCGACCAGTTCTTTAACTTTAACAGGTGGACTAGTTGTTGCTTCTTCAATAGCAGCAATCGCAGAAAAATTTATTTTCGGCGGAGGGCTATCCGAGCTATCATTTTTTCTTTCAGGACTTCTAGAAAAGAAAGTGTCCATATAATTATCCTTAGAGTCTTTTGACTATTAAGAGTCTCACAGTGAAAGTATAGCAAATTATACCAATCCTTCTGGCAGTAGTACTTTAAAAGAAGGCTTGCTGAAGCCGTCTTAGGCGAGGGTAGGAATAGACGAGTTTAAAATAGCTGGTTCCATAGATTCCCCTTATATTCTGGAGTGCAAATGGAGTGCAATTTCAGTGTAAGGGTTTGAATAATAATGTTCAAGTTTGAACAAGAGAAAATTTAAAAAACCAATAAATTAAAAGGATTTTTGGTTCATTTTGGTTCATTTTGGATTGGTGTGGTAAGCTACGTTTTTGGTTTCGGGAGGCAGAGGCCGTAGGTTCGAATCCTATCACTCCGACCAATTTCGTATATAATCCCAATCTCACACAACTGAGGAGATACATATGGGTGTCAACGTTTATGGCATAACAGGTCTTATTCTTTTAATTCTCGATGTATGGGCTTTGATTAATATCATCAACAGTTCACGTGATAACGGCGCAAAAGTATTATGGGTATTGTTAGTATTAATATTCCCGCTGGTTGGTTTTATTGCATGGTTAGTTGCAGGTCCGCGATCGTCGTAGAGTGCTGAAGCGCTGGCGACAGATAATCATTCCTGTCCGCCAGCGCTTGCAACGCATTAATTATTATTATGAATGGCATCAATAAATTCCCCTTCAAAATCTTTACTCTCCTGAACACTTGATCTCAAAAGTCAGTATTTCTTACTGATATTTTTTGAATAAAACCTACGATAGGCTGTCTCTAGATTGATGCGTAAAGGAGAGGCCAGATGAACGCGATTAAATTCTTATTGAAAGAGCATGACCATGTTAGACGTGCATTCGCAGATATTAGTGATGCATCCCACCGACCGCAGACAAAACTAAAGCTATTTGTTTCATTATGCCAGGAATTACTGGTTCATGAAAAAATGGAACAGACCGTTTGGTATCCGAGATTTAACAATGAAGATAAATTAAAAACAATAGTCCAACATTTGCTTTCTGAAGAGCAGAGTGCTGAGGAAGCTATAAAAGAATTTAGGAAAATTATCTCTCATGATCAATGGGAAGAAAAATTTAAAAGGTTAAGAATGGATGTGGAGCATCATGCCTCCGAAGAGGAAAATAAATTATTTCCTAAAGTAACCTCAATTTTGGATGAAGAAGAACTCGAAGAAATTGGAGAAAAAATGATTAAATTCAAAAGTGAATGTCTTAAGGCGAAAGAAGCTATTTGAGAATCGTTGTCCTACTTTATGATAGGGAATAAGGAGCGAATTATGTCAGCACATGTTTATAGTTTATGGGGTTTAATTATTTTATTGTTAGATCTGTGGGCTATTATTAGTGTAATTAATAGTACGCATGTCGTTGCGAATAAAGTGTTCTGGGTATTGCTGATACTGATTCTTCCTATCGCAGGTTTTATTATATGGTTTTTACTGGGACCCAAATCGCAGTAAAAATTTTTGTAATAATTGTAGTCGTTTATTTTAAATGGTTAACACTTACTGAGGAGAGCACATTATGAAAACTTCAACTGAACGTCAAAATCCTGCTAAACGTGAAGATCTGAACAATCGTGAAGATTTAACAGGTCGTGAAAAAGAACCTCGTCGTGATGATCAAAATCCACGTGATAATGATCGAGCACGTCAGAACGAAAGAAGAGATAACGATCAAGATCAAGATAAGCGTTATGATGACAAGAAGCGTGATAGTCAACCCAACGGATAGTGTAACTATTTCTGAGGGAATAAGAGAGCGGGGCGGTGCAGCTATTTCGCAATAAAAATGGTTCTTCGCCCCTTTTCAACAAAGCTGTGTGTAATGGTCATCATGATCTCCTGTCAGTAGGCTATAATAGTCGAGTCTATGGTCAAGGAGGTTTACCCTGAAAATTAAATTATTGATAACCGCTTTATTGTTTGCCGTATGTTTTCCTGCCTTTGCAGTACCCACCACTCCCTTCACTGGAACCATTCTCTTTGAAAATGGCAGTGGTGTGACGCTGTCGGAATGGACGAAGAATAAACCGTTTTTAGATTGTGCTAAAAAAACAGGGCGCCTTTTCTTTTATAATCGCGCGGTTCCAACTCAGCCATTTACGCCGCAAGACGTCAATCAGTATTTGATATCGCAGTTAAAAGTACATCGGATTAGCCCACCGTTTATTTTAGTCGCACATTCCTATGGTGCGTTTTATTCCATGTATTTTGCGCGAAAATATCCGCAGTTAATCACGGGTGTTTTGCTGATCGATCCTGTTCCTGCTTCATATGAATGGAGTAATGCTTTTCTTAAAAAGAATGATCTGCCTAAAGATAAAATGTCTGCAGAACTTTATTATCAACTCAAGGCTTTTCAAGAAACAAAAACAGAAGTGTATTATATGCCGGCATTAAGCGATCAAATTCCTGTCATTATTCTTTCTTCCAGTGAGATGGAAAAGCATGCGCCCATTACAGGTGATTGGTTTACCCAACAAAAACAATGGCTGAACCACAATCCGCTCAGCAAAATCATGTCAGTCAACAGCGGGCATTTTATACAAATGGATCAGCCCGCGGTGGTATGTGAACAGCTTAAGAAGCTCGTGAAGAATGCTTAGTGTAAACAGGTAAATCAGCATGTGCTGACTCCCAGTACTTAAGAAGGTAACATCCACTTCGTCCACAGGCTATTCCTACCAAAATACTGGATATAAATAAAATTAGGGCAATTAAAAATCCACTGTGCGCTATAGACGATGTGGTGGCGATAGCAAAATTAATGATAAATTCGACCGCGAAAAAAACGAGAACAAAAATAAGATATCTCCAATCGCCGGGAATCTCGATCAATTGTTGGCTTTTGTCCGCGCGTACTTGAACGTCCCTGAGCTGCATAAATCCTATATAAAGACCTATGATTAATCCTAATGCATAACTCCAGAGCGAGTGATAGGTTAAGTCCAGTGATGTCCATAAACCGTGTAACGATAACCAGGCTAAAGCAACGGGTAAAATAATCAGTCTTTTTATTTTCACGACCGATGTAAAACAGCGCTGATATCCCATATAAACCAAAGCAAAAAACAATATATATACCCATGTTGGAACAGATGACATTTATAACTAACCTCTTCATTAGGCAGGATTGCCTGTTGCTAGCAGTATGGGGGATATAGCAACTATAGAGTCAATATATATATAAGAGGAGTAGGGCTCTAGGGCGGGCTACTATCCCGCCCCTACGATACCGGGCTACTATTACTTTATAAATCAATGTTTGCTGAATGTTGCTCTTTTTCCCGCCTCGTTATCCGACTGATCTCTGAGTATGCGTAGACGGTCACTCAGCTCCATTCTAAAATCTACGAGGGCTGTCTGTGTTGCGCTGTCCAACGTAGAAGAAGGTGTATGGCTCAGTAATGATTGCAGATGGGTAATCTCTGCGAAAGTTGGAGTGAATTCTCGATAATTCTTTGCGACGTCGAGACGTGCTCTAATGGATTCTTGCGGTATATTTTCCAGTTGAGCGAATAAGCCAGATAATGTTCTTGTTGCAAGCGCAGTGGTTGAATAAAATTTCCTTGGAAATTTTGATAGTTCTTTCATTGATATATTTCTCCTGTTGGTTTTGGACGATGACAGCGGCAGCATGCTAACAAAATGACGGGATTCTTGCCAAGAGGTTATAATGGCGATTACTCACAATAGAGGAGAATAGGCTATGAAAATTATCGTCGTAGGTGGTACAGGAACCATCGGCAAAGCCGTCGTCAAAGAATTAGCGAAACGACATACTGTTGTAACAGTCGGACATAACAGCGGTGAACTTCGCGCGGATATACATGATGTGAAGTCTATTGAAAAAATGTATCAGGCTGTGGAAAAAACCGGAAAATTTGATGCGGTGATTTCGACCACGGGAAATCTGCATTTTGCGCCGATTTCAGAATTCACCGAAAAAGAGTATGAAGTGGGTTTGAAAAGTAAATTAATGGGACAAGTGAATCTTGTTTTAATTGGTCAGAAATATATTAATGATAACGGTTCGTTTACGTTAACCAGTGGAATTCTCAGTCATGAACCAGTTCGTTTAGGCACATCGGGTTCGATGGTGAACAGTGCGCTGAATGGTTTTGTAATAGGTGCAGCGATTGAATTGCAGCGAAATATTCGCATTAATGTTGTGAGTCCAACGGTATTAACAGAATCGATGGATAAATATGCTGATTTTTTCTACGGATTTGAACCTGCGCCGGCGAGTCGTGTGGCATTGGCGTACAGTAAAAGTGTTGAAGGTGCGCAAACCGGACAAGTCTATAACGTATGGTAGAGCGAAAAACTTTATAAGGGAGTGCGTATGAAAGTAACACGGTTATATACGGGCGAGGATCAGCAATCACATTTTCATGATATTCAATTAGAATTGAATCCGAGCGTGTTTGGAAAAATTACGGTGCCTACGGAGTCACAAAATATTGTATTCGGTGAAATCGAAGGACCGAATGAAATTTCGTGGCACAATCCGCCGTGTGCGCAATATGTGGTTATGTTGAAAGGTTCTGTCGAAATTGAAATTGGTGATGGCAGTAAGCGCCTTTTTAATGAGGGCGATATTATTTTAGCGGAAGATATTACAGGTCAAGGTCATGTGACGCGCGGGATAGGTGAGGGTGTGAGGCGATATCTTGTGGTGCCGTTGAGATGAAACTGCTCCAGCCCTTGAATAAGTCCCCCTTTTTCTTTATAGTCTTACTGGTAAGACTATGGGAGAAAACAGTATGAGTTCACTTACAACAACTAGAATGTCTTCAAAAGGGCAGATTGTCATACCTGAAGAAATTCGTCAGAGTATGGGATTGCACACAGGTGATCAGTTTATTGCGGTTGCTGAAAATGATGTTGTTATATTAAAGCGACTTTCTCAGCCTTCAGTGAAACAATTTTCTGGTTTAATATCAAAAATAAGAAAGCAGGCAAAAAAAGCAGGATTGTCTAAAAAAGTGCTTGCTGATGCCATCAAGGGATCTAGAAAAAAGAATGAGAGTGATCGTTGATACGAATGTATTCATGTCTGGTATGTTTTGGTCTGGGCCTCCTGCGAAAATATTAAAAGCTTGGTGGGAGAAAAAATTAAACTTGGTTTTATCGACAGATATTCTTGATGAATACATTCGTGTCGGTAATATTCTTTCAAAGAAATATCATGAGATTGGCGTTGGTATAGACGAAGTTATAGAGTCTTTAATTATACGCTCGAACCTATGCAATGTTACGCCACTACCTGCATCAGTTTGTCGAGATCCTAATGATGATATGTTTATTGCCTGCGCACTTTCTGCTAACGTGAAAAAAATTATCAGTGGTGACGCGGATTTGTTAGTCATATCAGGTTATCAAGGTGTACATGTGATGAAGTCCCGTGATTTTTGTGATATTCATCTATCTGCACCATAACGTTAAGGCGTAATCAACCCTTCCTCCATCGCCTTCATCAACGACTCATATTTATTCTTCGCGCCCAATTTTTTATTGAGTAATTGAATATGAAAATTTACTGTTCGTTCGGTAATATGTAATGCTTTAGCAATTTGTGAAACAGAATAGTGTTTTGCAATTAATTGTAAGCACTGTAGTTCGCGTTTTTTCAAGGGCGAGTCTTTGTCGTTAAGTTGCGAAATTAATAATTGTTTTTGTAAGTACCCTTGATAGTAGTGCGCAGCGGCAAAAAGAACGGATTCATTTTTCTGCCATTGTTCTGCACACTGTTCACCGCGCATTTGGATTAACGTTAATATCGCGAGATCTTTTCCCGGTCCATACAGCGGAATGCTTAATCCTTGTTCTGCGCCAAATGCGATGGAATCTAAACGCATTTTTCGTTCACGTTCAGAACGCGCGTGTTTTAATTGTTCTTGTAAATCCCACGCCGTTGGAAGCGTTGTTTTGCTTGTTTCATCCATGGTGGAATCAATATCTTGATAACGTTCTTCAAGATAATGCTGATGCCAGGGTTTTAGATTGTCTGTACAAAATTCATAGTGCAGTCGGTGATTGGAATTTTGATAATACGCAAAGTACGTAAAAGAAAAGGTTTTGATCGAAAAGCTCTCGAGGAAAAAACGCAGCGTTTGATTGAGTTTTTCAATCGATTGTGCCGTTTTGAGGGCATGTTGGTAGTCGCTAAATTTCATAATAGTAATATGGTAACATCTCGTTCATCAGGCTGCACTTGTTGCTTGTTAAAAGGTTAACTGAAATGCCTCACATTACCATCGACGATGTTGTCATCGAGCTCACGCGTAAAAAGGTGAAATACTTACGCGTGGCGATAAATCCATCTCTCGGCAATGTTCGTGTGTCAGCTCCCATGCGAATGAAAGAGGATTTTATTCAGGCTTTTCTCGTTTCTAGAATGCCGTGGATTAAAAAGCATTTAGCGAAATATATGCCCATTACTCCCCGCGAAATTATTCCTCCTGAACAACAGCGCGTTATAGATAAAGCGCATCGACACCAACTTCAGAAAGTACTGCCGGAATTAATTCATAAATGGACTACTATTATTGGCGTTGAATTATCAGAATATAAAATTAAAAAAATGAAAACGCGATGGGGGACGTGCAATACGCGTGCGCGTCGGATTTGGATTAATCTCGAGCTAGCTAAGAAATCACTTAATTGTTTAGAATATATTATTGTTCATGAATTAGTGCATTTATTAGAGCGAAGTCATAACCGGCGGTTTAAATTATTTATGGATCAATTTATGCCAGAGTGGCGGGTGTATCGAGAAGAGTTGAAGCGTTCTGTATTAACTGGTTAGTGTAAACACATCTAAAATTATAGTAGCCCGGATGGAGCGTTAGCGGAATCCGGGGTCATAAAAAATCTATTACTTTCCCGGATTCCGCTAACGCTCCATCCGGGCTACGGAGTTACTGATTATATCCCCTCGGTGATTTTCACGGATTTCCCCACTATCCATTCACCTCTATGATTCTCCCTTACTTACACAGGAGAACTAACATGAATACAAAATACGAAACAGGCTTGAAATTAATTGAACAACTCCACGGCGGACACTCCGGTGGTGGTATCGTTGAAGCTTTCGGAAGCATCTCACCGAATATGTTGAGAATGACAGCGGAATGGGCATTCGGTGATGTACTACAAAATAAGATACTGGATCTCAAAACGCGTGAAATGCTGACGATCGCAAGCCTTATTCCTCAAAGTTTGCCGGGTGGATTAAAAGCGCATATCGAATCTGCTTTAGTTGCGGGTGCTAGCAAAGACGAAATCATTGCGTTGATTGAACATCTCGCCATTTATGCAGGATTTCCCGCCGCATCAAATGCCATGCTGATTGCCAAAGAAGTGTTTGATAAAACGGCTTAATTAAAAAAACTACCTCGGCTGCCTAAATTCTTCGGCGCAGAAGTGCTTTTATGCATGGGAGTTTTGGGTTGAACTAAGGCAAAATCGTCTGCGTCAAAAATGGCAATACTAAATTTTTGTTGGCAGGTACTCAATTCTTGAAAAGGGGCTGGAATCAATTCAAACAGTTCTGATAATAAATTACCGTAATGGGGTTTTGTCAGTGTTTTGGGTTCTTGAATTTCAGGTATGATAAGCGATTTTGTGGTGTGTAATTCTTTTTCTGTAAGAAGTGTTGGAAATTGTTCACTCAAAAATACTTTATGACAGTCATCACGTAACCCGCTTATTATTTTAATTAATCCATCAAAGTTTAAAATACCTGTGAGTGCAGGCAACCATTTGAGTGTGTCGATAGCTTCATCAAGTCGTATGAGCACAGCATCTATTCTTTTGAGTCCCTCAAATAATTGTATTCTGTGTGTAATTTCTTCGTGCTTATAATGCTTGAAATTTTTTTCAGAGAACCAATATTGCACGGCATCGGGATGAAATCCTGCCTCAGGGAGTTCTTTATCTATAATGCCACGCAGTTGGCATTTAATTAAATAGTGCGCTTGCGCTATAAAATCTTGACAGGATTTAACGGTTTTTTTGTTGGCTGCAAGCAGGGTGGGTGCATAAAAAATATTTTCAAGCAGTGTGCAATCCACACCTAGAGTTGAAAAATCAGGAATAAAAAGAGGGGGTTCTTTACAGGATAATGCACGTGCCATCACGCGAAGTAATACTTCTTTGATTAAAATATATTTATTCTCAATCACATCTGTAGTGGCTTGTTCTGCAGTAACGCCCATTTTAGTTAACCATGTTTGTAGTGAGTGGTGAAAATGGGTGTAAATTTTTTCAGCAAAAAAATCGACTTCTACGGTCAGTGGTTCAGAAAGCGATAGGTTAAATAATTTCAAAATGGGGTCAGAATCAAGAGGGGGTGCTACACGTTTCTTCAGAATAGTTATGGACTTTGTCATTGCTCTTCTCGGCTGTCTGTTAGATGATGGACACAGTCTAAATCAAGCCCTCTGTCGACACAATCATAAAGTCCCTCGGAAAGTAGTTAAACTGGAGATTTTAGGATGAAGCGGTTTTTTGTGTTGATCAGCATGATGCTGTTGAGTAAACCTTTGTTTGCGGCTGATGTTTCAGTGTGTTTTACGCCAGGACAAAATTGTACGCAACAAATCGTTAATGTTATCGATAATACTCAACAGACTTTACTGATCCAAGCGTACCAGTTTACGTCTGCGCCGATTGCGCGAGCGGTGGTATCAGCAAAACAAAGAGGCGTTGATGTTAAGTTGATATTAGACAAATCCCAATACAGTTCAAAAAAATATTCCCCTGCTGTTTTTTTTGAACATGAAGGCGTGCCCGTTTGGATCGATTACAAACCCAATATTGCGCACAATAAAGTGATGATTGCGGATAATACAAAAATTATTACAGGCAGTTTTAATTTCAGTAAAAACGCTCAATATCATAATGCAGAAAATATGTTGATTATTACGGACACTAATTTGGCTGCGAAATACACGCGTAATTTTAATTATAGACTCGCGTCGTCAGATGAATTATCCGCATTTTCTGATCATGCTCCAGTACGCCACCGTCGCCATCGAAAGTAATCCTGCGTAAATCCACATCAACGGAATAGTGCTGTGAATGGGAATGAAGCTCACGAGAAATCCCATGAGACTCGTGATTAACATGTTGATGAAAAACATCATGGCGGTTGCCGTTCCTGCGACGTGACGAAATGACGCTAATCCTTTACCCATCGACATGGGGAATACAAATCCACACGCGAAATACATTAGTGCGCTGATGATGGCGACTAACGCAATGCTCTGCGTTAAAAAATAACTCGCTATGACACCTATCACTGCAACGCTAAAAAATAGATTGACGGCAATAAAATATAATTTTTCGACGCTATGCGTTTTAAGAAAATGTCGGCATGCAAACGTTGAGGCAAGAAAGACTAATCCTAAACCTAAGGCTAAATGCCCGAAAAATACCGGTGAATAACCCATTTCGGTTTGAATCAAAAAGGGCGCTGATGTATTAAAGCTAATAATGAGCGAATACGCTAACCCCATTAAAATCACAATGCCCATAAACGTGCGGTGTGTTAACACTTCATGTAAATTTTTCTTGATGGTTTGAAAATGAAGAGGATGTCGATTGAAATGGGTTTCAGGAACGATGAAAAATATCGCGATGAGCATCACGAGGGTCACCAGCGAAAAAAAGCAAAACCCCGCTTTCCATCCAATATAATATTGTAAATAACCACCGATCACAGGACCAATGACGGGACCTAATCCAAACATTGTTCCCATAAGGGTGCCCAAATGCACTAATTTTTCGGGCGGAAAAATATCGGAGAAAGTCGTTCTGACTAATACCGCAGCGGATCCCAATGCAATGCCTTGCATAAATCGAACGAATAATAAAACATCCATGCGGGGAAAAAATACGGGCATAAGACTGATGACAATAAAAAGTAGCAGTGCTGCACGTAAAAGTTTTTGTCGACCCCAGGCGTCGGTTAAAAACCCTGTGAGAAAATTACCCAGTGCGTAGCCTAAAATATAAATCGAGACGATATCTTTGACGATACTGGCCGGTGCATGTAATGCCGTGACGATTCCGGGTAAAGAGGGCGCAATTAAATCTACGGCCATGCCGATAATGGGGCTTAGCATTAATAGCGTCCAGAGTATTAATTGAACGCGTTTTTCGGGTAAAACACAGGGGGCGTTATTGATCATTGAGAGCAGCCTTCATATTCTTTACTAATAAGGGTAATATTTTTTCGAGTGTTTTTTTATCAGCAAGGGTTAATCCTTTGAGTAATAACGCATTTTCGGTTTTTAATGTTTTTTCCATGAGTGGCACGAAATGTTTTTTTGCATGCGGGGTCATTTTAACCAATAACGATCGGCGATTATCTTTAATGGGTTCACGTAAAATATAATTATCTTTTTCGAGTGTCTCTAATACGCGCGCCAGATGCGCGGCGTCGATATCTAAATATTTTAACAAGTCTTTTTGTGAGCACGGCTCTAAAATATTAAGTGAAATCAGCGTTTGCCATTGAGTTCGACAAAGTTCGAGCGTTTTCATTTCTTTATCGATATAGCGGCGTTTGAGTTTAAGGATTTTGGCGAGTTGAAAACCAATGGTATGTGTAATGTCGTTTGTCATTGTGTAGTGTCCAGGTCTGAAAGTCTGGATCATTGTATGTTACAACAGTTGTAGGGGTCAACTGTTTGGGCTACTCGCGTTTCAAAAAGCCATTTTCAACAGCATCTGACATCAAAGACTCAACCAACGCAAACAACGGCTCAGACGCTTCTTTAATAAATAGCATATGACTCATGGCTCTTTCATGTGACGCGTCAGCAATTTTCCACGTTCCACCTTGCGTAAAATAATTATGTAAAACAGGCTGAATCCGATCCATGCACGCGGCGAATTTTGCATCCGGGGTTTTGCGCTCTTCAAATTCGTGCCACAGATTCACCAGTTCTTCGCCTATATCCTTTGGGAGTAGTCCATAAATCCTATCAGCGGCTTGTTGTTCACGTTCGGCTTTCGATTCAGCATGAACATCGTCATACAAGAAAGTATCGCCGGCATCGATTTCGACCAGATCGTGTAACAGAACCATGCGAATCACACGGGAAATATTGACCTCAGGCGCGGCATATTCAGCCAATACGATGGCCATCATGGCGAGATGCCACGAATGCTCCGCATCGTTTTCACGACGGGACATATCGAGGAGGGACGTGCGGCGCAGGATATGCTTGAGTTTGTCTATCTCGAGGATAAAGGCCATTTGTTGGTGTAACCGTGTCATATTTTGCATAGAAAGACTCCCTTTTGGCGCGATATGGTAATACAATGCCGCCATGAAAAGACATATATTTCTCTGTTGTGAACAGACTGTTCCTAAATGCTGCACTCACGAAGTGGGTTTGGAATCCTGGCATTTTCTCAAAGCACGCCTGAAAGAATTAGGTCTCTCAGAAAGTATTAATCGCTCGCGTGTAAATTGTTTACGTGTGTGTGAACGTGGTCCTATTGCCGTCGTGTATCCCGATGGTGTGTGGTATCACTCCTGTACACCCGAAGTATTAGAAAGAATTATTCAAGAGCATTTCATTAATAATATTGTTGTAAGCGAATTTGTATTTCAACCAATAAATTAGAGGAGAAGAATTATGCAACAACCGTCTGAGAGAGCACGCCCGTTGTATGACAGATTACTCAAAGTAATTATCGTGGGTGATTCAGAAGTGGGAAAAAGTGCGTTAAGTCTGCGATGGGTAGAGGATAAATTTTTGGCGGAATATCAGCAAACCATAGGTGTAGAGTTTGCAACGCTGACGATCATGTGTGGTAAAGAAAAGACAAAGTTTCAGATATGGGATACGGCTGGTAGTGGCTCTTTTCAGAATATTACAAAATCCTATTATCGTGGTGCTGATATAGCTTTATGTGTATGGGATGCGAATCAACAGCGCAGCATAACAGAACTGGATTTTTTTCTTCCTGAAGTAAGGCGTCAAATGTTAGATCATGGTGAAGTGATCGTGGTTCGCAATAAATCAGATAAGCCTATTGAAGAAGCGAAGTTGGAAGCGCGAAAAGCAGAAGTTAAAGCCAAAGGGGCAGATTGCACCATGGTTGAGAGTTCTGCAAAAACTCAGAAAGGAATAGAAGCACTTGTGGGTGCGGTTGTGCAAGCTGCGTTGGAAATTCAGAAAAAAGAATCGCTTGAGGAATATCAAGCGCGAGTTGGAGTCGAAGCGACCCGCTCAGTTGATGATGTATTGCGAAGAGTGAGAAAAGATAAAGTAAGTAAAGTCGATGAAGAAGAAAAACCCAGTCGTTATCAAACAATTTTTAATCATTCGCGTGATGAACGAAATGCGAATTGGCAAGCAAGCAATAATGAAGGATGGTTATTGTTACAGTGGCAAAGTATGGAAAAAGGCGAAACGCGGGACGCAATAAAAACTAAGCTAATTTTAATGCAGTCAGCTTTTGTCGATGAGGGTGCTCTTCAACGCGCAGCTGAGATGGCATGTTCATTGCACCCCGTTCCCGCTGCTTTATTGAGAGAGCTTGATGATGATGAGCGTGGTGTTATTGATAAAGGGCGAAAGTTGTGGAGTTCATTTTTTGATGAGCCTACAGAATCCGCAAAAGCCATTAAAGAAAAACGAGGAATAATATTGACGTTGGCAGATCGGATATATAGAAAAGAAGCAAATATTTATGAGGGAATTGATCCGAAAAAAATACCACCGAAAGTGGATGATATTCTTCAGCGTGGTGGTTTTGGTTTTAAAAAGTAATACCTATTAAAGAATGAGAGGAGAAGTGAGATGGAAGATACGTCGAAAGAAGTTGTAAAAGTAGTTGTTGTAGGAAATCTAAACACAATGATGCCTTTGGCGCCGCGATTGTTTGGGGATGCATTTAACCCCGATTTTATGACCTACGCGTGTTTTCACTTTGATAGAAAGTCGTTTGAAGCATCGGTCAAATCAGAAAAATCCGTTCGTGTAGCAAACGAAGATTTTGTTTTAGAGAGTTTTGATACGCTTGCGGAACAAGGAAAAGAGGCTGTATTAGCATTAACCTTCGATGTTTCAAATAAACAAACCATTCAAAATATGCGTACTTATTTGAGTGTGCTTAAAAGTAACAACAAGCTTGATGCTCTTACAAACGCACCGATTATTTTTGTGGGATTAGGTGAGGTGTCAAAAACTCAAGAAACTGAAATTGAAAAGATAGCAGCTGCTTTTGGTTTTACGCGTTTTACTATCGCAACGGCGTCTGTAGAAAAAGGCATAGATCATTTCCAACAAAAAACCTGTGAATTATTGGGGATACCTGATTCTAAAGCTGAAGCAAGAAAGCAAAAGCAAGAAGCAGCAGAAAGACAACAACAAGAGCAAGTAGAAAGTGCAAAGCGTGTGCGTGAAGAATTATTACGAAAATTAAAAAAATCGCCTGGGCGATCTGAGAGTCCACCAGCGGCTGCACCTGTGCAAGTAGTTGAAGCAACGGTTGAAGTTCAAGCAGGACCAGCATCAGAGCGAGGAAATGTCGTTGCTGCTCCAGCAATGATTGCAGTTGCCGCTGTTGAAAAAGAATCTTGGCTTAAGAAAAAATATCTCGAAGCAAAACATTCACGCAAAGCATTGGCGCAAGAACTGGATATCTGTTTAGCAGCAAATCCAATCGATGAAACATGGTTATTAATGATCATGGACAGTGTGGATGAGCGTGATTCTCAAACCTCACTTCGAATCGAAGAATATTTTGCGAAAATTGGGTGCAATTATCAACCCACACTCGATCAAAGCTATAAAGAATATATAGACTCTAACGAAGTCCTAAGGAATTCTGTCCTAGATTTTATAGCGGATAAGAAGCGTCCTCGTGGTGGAGTTGTTATTTCACTGCTTAGATTACTCGATGACGAAGATACCGCAAAAGGAACTAAGTTTTTGAATTTCTTTGGTCTTGGTGCTGATTATGTTGCTGAGCAAGAAAGAATCAGACAAGTTACACTGGATGTCGCCAAGAATTGTTATACCTATCATAAAGCGCAGAAAGCTAAGGCAAGCAATAGCAATGACGTTAGCAATGACAATAATAGCGACGTTAATCGCCAAGATATTTATGGTAAATATACCGATGACGAAATTCCTGATGCAGTACGAAAAATTGTGGGGCAAGCGTTACCGCAATTTGGAGTGAAGGCTAAAAAATTAGAAGCTACAAAATAAATTACCCAGAGTTATTTATTTTCCAGCGGAAAAATTAAACGCCATATTCTCAGATATGGCGTGGCGTTACTACAATGTTTTCTTCAAACGCTGATATTGATTGAAGAGTTGGTTCGTCTTCTGGAGTATGTTCAAACGATTTTTTAGATTCGTCCGCCAGAAGAGATCTAACCCATTCTTCTTCTATGTTATCCGGATCAATCAGAACAGGTTGTTTAAATATTCCTAATTTGGTTAATGCTGAAGTATAAGCACTACTCGCTGCAGTACCGACTGCATCACAGGCTCTTCCGAGTAATTTATGCTCATCTGCTTTTGCGTAGAGCACATTACACACTCCAACCGACGTCGAAACGATAGTGCCATATAAAAGAGGGCCCGCTATGGGTCTCTTTGAAACTTCTGTGACACTGAAGCCCGCATACGCAAACTGCCATACGTCACCCGGAATTTTTCCCGGGAAAAAACTATAGGCTAAGCCTTTTCCAAATTCAATTAACGTCGGTTTATCGAATAAAGTGGAGAGATATTCTTTAGGATTTTCGAGGAATTTTGCGCGTTCTTCTGGATCAGATAATTTTTCAATTAATTTTTTGACGACAGTGGCAGAGATAAATTGTATTGGACCTTCTAAGGCACCTGTCGCTACGCCTGATAAAAATGCAGCACCGAGTGGTGTCAAACCTAACGCAAGGCCAAGTACATTGGTCCAATATTGGGCTGCATTCCAAGGACCCAGCGCAGCAAGTGTTGCTACCAGTGAAGCGAAAGAATCTTTAGCGGGGACCTCGTAATTGGCGGCTTTACATGCAGCACCCGCTCCTATAGTGACGGCGAGTGTTCCAATTAAAGAATAAACAAATTGTGCGGCGGTTTGTGCCAACACGCTATCGGTGGGTTGCAGATTAATATCAGTACCTTTTGCGGTAAGTGCTGCCCAGATAAAATCACGCACCACATTTTGCGCTATAGCAATGGCTAAAATAAGATCGTTACTGGCGGGAGTAGGTGGAATTGCTTCTGCTTGTTGTCTTTTAATTAACGGCGTTTCTTCGTTGGCAAGCTCTGAAGATGATAAATCTGCTAATTGTCTGTTATTGTCGTTGTCGAACATATGGTGCTCTCTATAAAAATTAGAATAAGCACATTCTACAGAGCAAACCTTAAGGTTTTCTTAAGAGATAAAAATTAGGCGAATATTTTTTGCATGCGCCTGTCATAGGCTGTTAGGACAAGGTTTTGCTGGGCATACTCTCTGAGCTGGGATGGCACAGGCGTGTTCAAAAGAGGCGATAAAAACCCAAATAAAACCGCATCAATCGACGTAGGGTGGTCACCTAAAAAGTAGGGCTTTGAGCCTAAAAGTTGCACAATCGCATCAAGATCTTGTTTGCCGAGCAAGAATCTCTCGTCATCCGTGAACCGTCCGATACCATGGTTATAACACGCTTTTTTAATGTTTTTGCGAATCATCTCCGGAAGAAACCAACGAAGGGGTGCAGATAATTTTCCGAAAAATACGGGATTAACAATTTTCCAACCGGCATCACTGACCCATCGGTTATACATGATTATCCAATATAAATGTTCTTCGCATAAGCGCTGCACGCTCATCGCAATTGCTTTTTGTTCAGGTGTTAAATCGCCATCTAATTTATCGCCGTAGGTTTTTTTGAGATATTCTATAATAAGAGAACTGTCGGCGATTATTTTCTCGCCGTCTTTAATATACGGCAATTTTCCCTTAGGCGCTTTGCGCGGATCGTAAATGACATTAGATTTATAGGGAATTTCAGCGAGTTTTAAATACGTTTCTAATTTGATGCAGAAGGGACTTGCACTGGGGAGGTTCCAGTAGCTGGGGAATTGGTACAATTGGATCACGTTACATCTCCTATTTTGTCATCCTGAGCGGAGCGAAGGATCTGGTGTAGGTTTATATTTCAAGATTGAAGGGCGACGCATTGCGTCGCCCCTACACTGTTTATATAAAACCTGCTCAAATAATTTAAAAAAAAACTGTAGGGGCGAGGCAATGCCTCGCCCGGGTTACGTTAATTTCTGCAACTGCACTTCCAATTTTTCCAACGTACTATTCCACTCCGCTGCGCGCTCACGTTCTTTTTCAACAACCGCCTGCGGTGCTTTATCCACATAACTGGGATTATTTAATTTAATCTGTGTTTTTTCTAGCTCAGCTTTAATTTTGATAATTTCTTTTTTTAATCTTTCTTTTTCAGCACCCGTATCAATTAAATCAGCCAGTGGAATATATATATGCAAATCACCCGCAATCGCCGTCGCTGACGGATTCGGTGCAGATTCCGTCCAGTCTACATTTTCCAGTCGAGCTAAAAATATTATTTCTGAGCTTAATTCTCCAATTAATGTTTTATCTTGGCTATTGCCGTTTTGAAATAAAACTTTAATTTTCTTGCTCGGCGGAATTTGCATCTCACTGCGAATATTGCGAATAGCCATAATAATCGTTTGGAGCCAATTAATTTTAGCTTCTGCGGATTCTGATATTAATTTTGAATTTACTTCAGGATATTTCTCATGTTGAAGATTACCCTCAGCAAATAATTGATAAATCTCAGCCGTAATAAAGGGCATAAGTGGATTTAATAATTTTAAGATTTCGATTAATACTACCCGAATAGTTTTGCTTTTATTAATCTTGGATAATTCAAGATACCAATCACAATAATCATTCCATACAAACTCATAGATAGTTTGGGCTAATAAATCAAATCTATAATCTGAAAAATGCTGATGCATATTTTGAATGGTCTTTTGAAGCTTAGACAAAATCCATTGATCCGCTAAAGAAATATCATCACTTAATTCTGTGTTCATGCCGACAAATCTTGCCGCATTCCATAATTTATTACAGAAATTTCTATATCCCGCCACACGACCCAAATCAAATTTAATATCGCGGCCCGTATTCGCTAATGCACAGTACGTAAATCGTAATGCGTCAGTTCCAAATGCCGGTATGCCATCCGGAAATTCTTTTTGAGTATGTTTGGTAATTTCTTGCGCTTGTTTAGGATTCAATAAGCCATACGTACGTTTTTTAATTAAACCCTCTAAATCGATGCCGTCTATTAAATCAATCGGATCTAATACATTGCCTTTGGATTTCGACATCTTCTGGCCGTATTGATCGCGAATTAAACCTGTAATATACACTTCACTAAAAGGCACTTCGCCGGTGAAATACAAACTGAACATCACCATACGTGCAACCCAAAAGAAAATAATATCAAAGCCTGTCACTAACACTTGTGTGGGAAAAAATGTTTTTAATTCAGGCGTTTTATCAGGCCAACCTAATGTTGCAAATGGCCACAATGCGGCAGAAAACCACGTGTCTAATACATCGGTTTCACCTTCGATGGGAATTCGATGTCCCCACCATAATTGTCGTGAGATACACCAGTCTTGAATATTTTCTAGCCATTGGAGATACGTTTTTGTCCAATTTTCTGGAATGAATTTTAACTTTCCAGTTTTTACCGCTTCGATAGCAGGTTTTGCTAAATCAGACATTTTGACATACCACTGGTCTGTTAAAAATGGCTCGACGATTTCATTCGTGCGTTCAGAACGTGGAGTTTTGACGGTATATTTCTCTGTTTTTAATATTAAATCTAATTTTTCTAAGGCGGCAACAGTAAGTTTACGTGCTTCAGCTCTATCAATATTTTCATAGGGCGTAAGATTATTAAGAGTCCCGTTTTTATTTAAAATATTAATAATCTCTAAGTTATGACGTTTGCCGACTTCATAGTCATTAAAGTCATGCCCGGGTGTAATTTTGACGACACCTGAACCAAAATCTTTTTCGACATATTCATCTGCAATAACGGGAATTTTTTTGTCGGTGAGGGGCAGAGAAACCATTTGGCCAATATATTGCTTATATCTTTCATCGTCAGGATGAACGGCTACAGCCACGTCGCCAAATAAAGTTTCAGGACGCGTTGTTGCGACAACCAGATAAGATTTTTTGTCAGAATTATTTAAGTAATATTTTATATGCCATAACGATCCGGCTTCTTCGACGGTATTAACTTCAAGATCAGAAATAGCGCTTTGTAATTTTACATCCCAGTTAACTAATCTCTTACCCTTGTAGATTAATTTGTCATCATATAATTTTTTGAAAGCGATATTTACAGCATTGGAAAAATGATCGTCCATGGTGAATCTGTCACGTGACCAATCAATGCTCGATCCCATGCGGCGCATTTGTTTTGAAATCATACCGCCTGACGTATTTTTCCATTCCCAGGTTTTTTTAATAAATTCCTCACGACCTAAATCATGGCGTGTTTTGCCTTCGAGTTCTAATTGACGTTCGACGACTAATTGCGTCGCAATACCTGCGTGATCAATTCCACTTTGCCATAAGGTATTTTCACCTAACATTCTATGGTAGCGAATTAACGTATCCATCAGGGTATGTTGAAATCCATGCCCCATGTGCAAACTGCCTGTGACATTCGGTGGTGGCAAAACTATGCAATAGGATTTGCCGGTGCCTGACGGTTTAAAGTCGCCTGCTTTTTCCCAGCGTTCATACCAGGTTTTTTCAATCGCATGAGGATTGTATGTTTTTTCCATTGTATCCATAGTTATTTATCCAGAAGTAATAGGGTAACGTCGTTCGCGGGTAAACGCACGGCGGGTTACGCGTGGTCCAAGCGCTACTTGTTTTCTCTTGTATTCGTTTAATTTAACTAATTTTATAACATGGGTTACGGTTTCTTTTTTAAATCCCAGCTTAATAATTTCTGCGGCACTTAAATCTTGTTCAATATAATATTTTAAAATTGCATCTAAGATTTCATACGGCGGTAAATTATCCGTATCAAATTGATTGGGGGCTAATTCAGCGGTCGGCAATCTTTCGATAATTTCAGGATGTAAATTTTTATATTTAGCCAGCTTATATACTTCAGTTTTCCAAACGTCTTTTAATACCGCATAACCACCACAGAGATCACCGTATAACGTTCCGTATCCTGCGGCGACTTCGCTTTTATTGCTGGTGTTTAATAAAATTAAATTTTCTTGATTCGCCAGGGCCATCAAAATATTGCCGCGGATTCTGGCCTGAATATTTTGCGTGGTTAAATTATTTTTATTTTTTAAGTCTAATAATTTAATATAATTTTCATAAAGATTATCTATATTAATAGTCTTGAATTTCTTGATGCCAAATTTCTTAAGCTGTTGCTCTGCAAGATCTAAGCTGAGTTGTGATGTATGGCGAGTAGGAAGTATAACGGGTAAAACATTTTCTTTGCCCAACGCATCTATCGCAACAGCAAGTGTTAAAGCCGAATCAATGCCGCCTGAAAACCCTAATAAAACCTTCTTGAAATTATTTTTTAACACATAATCACGCGTGCCCAATACTAATGCTTGGTAACATTGTTCAAGATCGGAGGGAATAGAGGGCTTAATTTTTTTAGTATTATTTAAGGGGATATATAATAAATCTTCCTCAAAAAATTTACCCTGAGCAAAAACCTCACTTTCTTTGTTGAGTGCAAAAGACGCACCTTCGAAAATTAAATCATCCTGACCCGTACAATGATTCAAATATAAAATAGGCAGTTGTGTTTCTGCGATGCGCGATCGCATTTTTTCAATTCTTCGTGGATATTTATTGACATGAAATGGCGATGCGTTAATAGAAATTAATATTTCTGCGTCGGCTTTTTTTGCCATCTCTGCTGGACCTTTATGCCACAAGTCTTCACAAATAGTTAAGCCAAATTTAATTTTTTGATATTCAAATACGGTTGCGTCAGAACCTGCTTCAAAATAACGCTTCTCATCAAACACGCCATAATTAGGTAAAATTTGTTTGCGATGATTGGCGATAATTTTATTGTTTAAAATTACCGCGGCAGAGTTATAAAGTTTTTTATGGTCTTGTTCAGGATAGCCAATAATTACCATAATATCTTTGGGTATTTTTTTTATAATAGCTTCAAGAGCATTTTGGATGGAGTCTAAAAAATCTTGTCGAAACAATAAATCTTCAGGGGGGTAGCCTGAGAGCGCTAATTCGGGGAAAATGACTAGATCTGCTTTTTTGGTTTTTTTTGCTTGATTAAGACAATCCAGTATTTTTTGACTGTTTTCTTCGATACGGCCGACCGTAAAGTTAAGTTGCGCCAACAGGCAGATTGTCATGGGTTTTTTCCATTTAATAAAGTCAGAAAACTCCGGTATTATACGCTAAGTTTACGCCCCATTAGGAGAGGCAATGTTAAAACGACTCTATTTTGATTTGCCCGAAACAACGGATTTGTTACGTGAAACCGTCATGCAATTTGCCCAAGGCGAAATCGCCCCCCTCGCACACAGTATTGATGAAAAGAATCTGTTTCCCAAGGCTTTATGGCCAAAACTGGGTCAAATGGGATTGCTGGGGATTACCGTCGCGGATGAGTTTGGCGGTGCCGGCATGGGATATTTGGATCATGTCATCGCGATGGAAGAAATCAGTCGGGCCAGTGCGTCTGTCGGATTAAGCTACGGTGCCCACTCTAATCTTTGCGTTAATCAAATCAGCTTGAATGGTTCTCAAGAACAGAAAGAGAAATATTTGCCACTGCTTGTTTCGGGCGAACATGTAGGTGCATTGGCGATGAGTGAAACCGGTGCAGGTTCCGATGTTATGGGAATGCAATGCAAAGCGGTCAAAAAAGGCAGTAAATATATTTTGAATGGCCACAAAATGTGGATCACCAACGGACCTGAAGCGGATGTGATTGTCGTTTATGCTAAAACAGAAAAAGTCACGGCGTTTATTATAGAGAAAAATTTTAAGGGCTTTAAAACCGCACAAAAATTAGACAAATTAGGCATGCGCGGATCCAATACCTGTGAATTGGTTTTTGAACATTGCGAAGTGCCTGAAGAAAATATTTTAGGTAAAGTCGATCAGGGCGCAAAAGTTTTAATGAGTGGTTTAGATTATGAGCGTGTGGTTTTAGCCGGTGGTTCTGTGGGAATTATGCAAGCCTGTTTGGATGTTGCTTTACCTTATATTCGAGAACGCAAACAATTTGGTAAAGCGATTGGCGAATTTGAATTAATGCAAGGTAAAATCGCTGATATGTACACAACACTTTCAGCATCACAAAGCTATTTATATGCCGTCGCGAAAGCGTGTGATGATGGAAAAGTCACACGCAAAGATGCTGCCGGTGTCATTCTGTATGTGTCTGAACGTGCAACTCAAATGGCATTACAAGCCATTCAATGTTTGGGCGGGAATGGTTATATTAACGAGTATCCTGCAGGAAGATTATTGCGTGATGCAAAATTATATGAAATTGGCGCGGGAACATCAGAAATTCGTCGCATGTTAATTGGAAGGGAATTATTTAAAAATGGATAAGCTGGATAAGGATGCTCTTGTAATAGTAGGTATGGCGCGCACTCCCATTGGCGGATTATTAGGCGAATTAAAAGAATTCTCCGCATGGCAATTAGGCGGAGAAGCCATAAAATCTGCGGTTTCTCGTTCTGGATTAAAACCTGAAGATATTCAAGAAGTATTAATGGGTTGTGTATTACCTGCGGGAATGGGACAAGCCCCTGCGCGTCAAGCAGCGTTATCTGCAGGCCTTCCTAATTCCGTGAGTTGTACAACCATAAATAAAGTCTGTGGTTCGGGTATGAAAAGTATTATGTTGGCGAATCCCGAATTAATTACCGTTGCGGGCGGCATGGAAAGCATGACCAATAGCCCGTATTTATTATTAAAAGCACGTGTGGGTTACAGAGCGGGTCATGCAGAACAAATAAAAGATCATATGTTTTTAGATGGTTTAGAAGATGCCTATGACAGAGGCAAATTAATGGGCGTTTTCGCAGAAAATACTGCCAAAAAATATAATATTACGCGACAAGAACAAGATGCGTTTGCACTAGAATCTTTATTGCGCGCACAAAAAAGTAATTTTAAAGATGAGATCAGTCCGATTGGATTAATTGAGCGTGATGAATTACCGCAGCGTGCAAAACCTGAAAAAATTCCGCAACTTAAACCGGCGTTTTATCCAAACGGAACAGTGACTGCGGCAAATTCGAGTTCTATTTCGGATGGCGCCGCGGCGTTAGTCATCATGTCCGAATCAGAAGCCAAGAAAAGAAATCTAAAGCCTTTAGCTAAAATAATTGGCAGTAGTACTCACTCACATGATCCCGCATGGTTTACAACTGCACCCGTAGAAGCCATTAAAAAATTATTACAAAAAATTAATTGGGATATTAAAGATGTTGATCTATTTGAAATTAATGAGGCTTTTGCGGTAGTAACTTTAGTTGCAATGAAAGAGCTAAATTTATCTCACAGTAAAGTTAATATTCACGGCGGTGCATGTGCACTGGGTCATCCGATTGGTGCATCTGGCGCACGAATTGTCGTGACATTAATTTCGGCGTTGAAACAACACGGATTAAAACGCGGCGTTGCATCATTGTGTATTGGTGGTGGTGAAGCGACGGCGTTGGCGGTGGAGTTAATTTGAAATATCCGTCATCCCGAAGGAGCGTAGCGATGAGGGACCTCCTACTACAGCGTAATATTTTATTTTTACATGAGCACATTAAATAATAGGGTTCATGCAAAGCCACAATGTTAGCTATGTGCATAAAAAACACACCCCACACTCAAAAACTACATGAATGATTTTGTTGAGAAATATTTGGGAGGTCCCTCATCGCTGCGCTCCTTCGGGATGACGGGGGTGTGGGGTCATCAATCTCATGACATAAATTATGTGACATATTTTATGTCATGGCTTACAGGCTGTTGTTACGCCTTCAAGAGGGGTTGAATTTTAACCGGGATCCCTCCAATATTCAGTGCGGTATAAGCCTTGGATTTGCCTGATTAACAGCACTAGGAGTCGGACTATGGTAAAGACGTTTTTGGGATTAATTGTAGCAAGTGTTTTGGTTCTTTTGTTTAAAAGTCAGCTGACAAGTTTGTTACACATGGTGAGCTCAATGCATCATTTGGCGTCTGACAAATTTGCCGCATTATTTTCAGGTTCTTCTGTTGGTGTACTCGTCGCACATTTATTATCGTTAATACTGATTCCTATTATTATTGCGTTAATTCCCGCGTTTATCTATTGGTTGATTTATAGAACCGAAATGCCGAACTGGTTAGTGATTGTGTGGGTTGTCTGGGTGATGTTAGCCACCATTATTGGATTAGGATAAAACAATGCCTGTCATTCAAACCAAAATTGATATTCATAGCGAAGAATTTAAGCTGAATACAAAATCGTTCAAAGCCCAGTTAAAATATTTTAAAAATCAAATGGAAAAAATTAAATCGGGTGGCGCGGAGAAATCCAAAGAAAAACATGCGGCCGCAAATAAATTATTGCCGCGTGATCGCATTAGTTATTTATTAGATAAAGATGCGGATTTCTTAGAACTATCTTTATTTGCAGCAGATGGTGTATACGGAGAGCCTGTTCCTGCGGCCGGAATTATTACAGGCGTTGGCAGAATTCATGGTCAAGAGTGCATGATTGTTGCCAATGATGCGACAGTGAAAGGCGGTACGTATTATCCCTTAACCGTCAAAAAGCATTTACGTGCGCAAGAAATCGCTGAAAAAAACCATTTGCCGTGTATTTATTTAGTCGATTCGGGCGGCGCTTTTTTACCATTGCAAGATCAAGTCTTTCCGGATAGAGATCATTTTGGTCGTATTTTTTATAACCAAGCGCGTATGTCTGCAAAAGATATTGCGCAAATTGCGGTGGTCATGGGTTCGTGTACTGCGGGCGGTGCGTACGTTCCTGCGATGGCAGATGAATCTATCATGGTGAAAAATCAAGCCACCATATTTTTAGGCGGTCCGCCATTAGTGAAAGCCGCAACGGGCGAAGTCGTTACCGCTGAAGCATTGGGTGGTGCGGACGTACATTGCCGTCACTCAGGCGTGTCTGATTATTATGCGCAGAATGATGCACATGCTTTGCAATTAGCACGTGAAGTCGTTTCGCATTTAAATATTTCGCGAAAATTTTCCTGTGTACGAAAAGAAATTAAAGAGCCACTTTATTCAGCAGAAGAAATTTACGGAATCATATCGGCAGACTGGCGTAAGCCCTATGACGTTCGCGAAATTATTGCGCGCATTGTAGACGGCTCTGAATTTACTGAATTCAAGGCTCTGTTTGGATCTACTCTCGTATGCGGCTTTGCCAATATTCACGGCTATCCCGTGGGAATTATTGCCAACAACGGCATTTTATTTTCAGAGTCTGCACAAAAAGGCACGCATTTTATTGAATTATGTTGTCAGCGAAAAATCCCCTTGGTATTTCTGCAAAATATTACGGGCTTCATGGTGGGCAGTAAATTTGAACAAAGTGGCATTGCAAAACACGGCGCAAAAATGGTGATGGCGGTGGCGTGTGCCAGTGTGCCGAAATTTACGGTGATGATTGGTAATAGTTACGGTGCCGGAAATTATGCGATGTGTGGTCGTGCATATGATCCGAATTTTTTATGGACGTGGCCGAATTCGCGCATTGGTGTGATGGGCGGCGAACAAGCAGCGAGTGTATTAGTTCAAATCGCAAAAGATAAAAAAGAGCTTTCTCCTGAAGAAGAAGCGGCCATCAAAAATCCTATTTTACAAAAATACGAAGAAGAAAATTCGCCGTATCATGCATCCGCTCGATTATGGGATGACGGCATTATTGATCCGGCAGATACACGAAAAATATTAGGTTTAAGTCTGGCAGCGAGTTTAAATTCGCCCATTAAAGAAACCCACTTCGGTGTGATGAGGATGTGATTATGTCAGAAATTCTGGTTAACAAAACTGAAAATGGCGTTGCAGAAATTGTTTTAAATCGCCCTGACGTGCATAACGCCATGGATGAAAAGTTAGTGCAAGCCTTCACAGATGCGCTGGTTAGATTGGAATGTGATGATGAAGTTCATATCATTTGTTTGAAAGGCGCGGGTAAACATTTTTGTGCAGGCGCGGATTTAAATTGGATGACGCGCATGATGGATGCGACGCGTGAAGAAAATGTACAAGATGCTAAAAACCTAGCGTTTTTATTGGAGAAATTGCACCATTCCAAAAAGCCTACGGTTGCCATTGTTCACGGTGCCGCGTATGGCGGTGGAGCGGGATTGGTGGCGGCGTGTGATATTGCGATTGCGACACCCGATGCAAAATTTTGTTTTCCTGAAGTTAAACTTGGATTAGTGCCGGCTATCATCAGTCCTTATGTTATTTCTGCGATTGGCGAGCGACAAGCGAAACGCTATTTTTTAACAGGCGAAGTCATTGAGGCAAAGCGCGCGCATGAAATTGGGCTGATTCATGAGGTGGATGGTAAAGGCGAATCCATTATTCCTGCTCTTTTAGAAAATAGTAGCAATGCGATGAAAATTGTCCAAAAATTATTTTTAGGCAATGAAAAGTTACCTGAATTATTAGCCGAAATTAGAACGACGGATGATGTTAAAAATCGTTTAGGGGAATTTTTAAAGAAAAAAAGTAAGGGGCATAAAAAATGAAATATTTTTTGGGAATAATTTTATTTGTTTATACCCTGAATGTTTTTGCGCAAGCCATAAAATCCGCACAAGACACCGTTCCTGCACAAATCATAAAACCGACTGAAACCGAAGCCACGAAGGCTGTCACGGTTCCGCAAAGTTGTACCAATAAAGGTTTTACGGTTGATAACAAACAATTTATCTTTAATAGCGATGAGAATCCTGTCCCGCGTATTTATATTTTACATAATATCTCACAAGGTATTGTGATGTTGAGTCATGTTAAATCGGTGATAGGCGCGGGTGCACAACAGTCGAAGTTAGATCAAGATAAATGGGCGATTGTTTCTGTAAACGACAATAATTTTTCGCTGGGCTGTATGTTATATAAACCACCGAATATTGGTTATGTTGATTGTCCGAGTGTGGTTTCTGTCTGTTCTATCCCATCACCTTCGCTGGGCAGTTTTTGGATTGCTGAAAACGATACCCTTGCAAATGTATTAAATAAAGCAAGAGGCCGTGGGGCTCCGGTGTGAATGAAGAATTAGAAGGCTATGTTCGCGTTCGTGCACTTTCTCCTACCGACTCTTTTATCGTCGAAGCGCCCGCGGGTTCAGGAAAAACAGAATTATTAACCCAGCGATTTTTAAAATTATTATCCACGGTCCAAAACCCTGAAGAAATTCTTGCTATAACCTTCACCCGTAAAGCTTCAAACGAAATGCGCTTGCGTATTATCAATAAGGGCTATACGGGAGATCCACAGCGTTTACGTATCATGACCATCGATGCGTTTTGCAATGATTTGGTGGCGCGTATGCCGCTTAAATCAAAACAGACCTATGAATTTAATATCAGTGAGTCACCTGAAAAATTATATCAACAGGCTGTCCATAATATTTTTCTTTATCAACATTCTGAGAGCTTAAAAAAATTATTATTACACGTCGATAATGATGCCTTAAGGCTGACAGAATTATGTATGGATATGTTAAGTCACAGAGATCAATGGCTGCCGTATATGTTTGGGCTGGAAGGACTTTCAGAATTAGAAAATAATTTAAAAAAATCGCGGGATTTTTTAATTCAGCGCGCATATAGATTATTACCCGCGCAGTATCATATACCAGAGGCAGCGGATGTATTTTTAACTAAAAAAGCCGAGTGGCGAAAGAAAGCGCCTTTGTCTGAAAATCCTGAATTAGTTGAAGTATTAGTGGATTTATTTCATGCGCCTGACGAAAGTTACTCAACCGCACAAAAAGATTTAATCCAATCCCTTGCCGAATTATTGCCAATCTTGGTCGCAGAATTACAATTAGTCTTTAAAGAAAATAATCAAGTAGATTTTATTGAAATTAATCTTAGAGCTTTAAATGCATTGGGTACAGAAGACGAGCCGACGGATCTTGCTTTATATTTAGATTATGCCCTCAAACACTTATTAATAGACGAATTTCAAGATACGTCTGTTATGCAATTAAAATTAATAGAGAGGTTAGTTGCGGGCTGGGAGCCACATGATGGTCGGACGTTATTTTTGGTCGGCGATCCGATGCAATCTATCTATCGATTTCGTAAAGCAGAAGTAGGATTGTTTTTGCACGCCCAGCGAGAGGGCATAAAAAATATAAAATTAATTAATTTAAGATTAATAAAAAACTTTAGAACCGTCGATAAGCTGGTTGATTGGCATAATGAATTTTTCGCAAAATTATTCCCTCAACACTCTAACGAAACTTTAGGGGCCGTGGCTTATAAACCATCACTTGCTCATAAAACCAGTCATAATCAAGCTGTATTTTATAGCGCTGAACAAGATTTTTTGAATATTATAAAAAATAATTTACATAAACATACGGCTGTATTAGTTCGTTCACGTACGCACCTCAAACCGCTCTTAGAACTATTACACAAAGAAAATATAGCGTATAGGGGAACAGATATTGCTTTCCTAGAAGATAATATAATAGTCCAAGATTTATTTTCTCTTACTAAAGCCTTGTTAAATCTTAAAGATAGAATAGCTTGGTTAAGTATTTTAAGAGCACCGTGGTGTAATGCCAGCTTAAAAATATTATATGATATTGCTGGAACGGATCATCAATCTGATATATGGACGCTCATCCAATTTCAATCGGGCTTAGAAAATTTTAAGAGCTCAGTTGGCTGGGCATTAGATAATACGAGACGCTTATCATTACGTGCTTGGGTTGAAAAAACATGGCTAAAATTAAACGGGCCGGATTTTCTTAAAGATCAGCAAGAATTAAATTATGTAAATGCTTATTTAGATCTCTTAGATAAATATGATGACATTGAAATTATTGGTGAAAAATTATCAACATTGGGATTGCCGCAAAATTCTGATCCCAATATAAAACTCGAAATTATGACGATTCATAAGTCTAAAGGTTTAGAGTTTGATGTAGTAATATTACCGGGTTTAGGAAGACCCACACGTCCGGATAGCTCAAAATTATTATTATGGTCAGAGAGAATAAATTATTTAGGTGAGCCTGAATTATTAGTCGCTCCACTCAAACATAAGTCTGAATCTGAAAATAAGACATATCAATATCTAAAAAGAGAGGAATCAAAAAGGGCGTATTACGAAATGCAACGCGTATTATATGTTGCGGCAACACGAGCCAAAGAATGTTTATATATTTTACAACCCGAATCTGAAAAGACAGCTAAAAACAGCTTGTTATCGCAATTAATGGGAGTCGAAAATGAAAGCGTTTCATAAAGTGGTCAAAAATTATGACGAAGCTATTTCTGGCATTAAATCGGGTATGACGATTATGGTCGGTGGATTTGGTTTATGTGGAATACCTGAAGGATTAATCAAAAAAGTTCATGATTTAGAAATCAATAATTTAACCTGTATTTCGAATAACGCCGGTGTAGATGATTTTGGTTTGGGATTATGGTTACAAAAAAGACAAATTAAAACCATGATTGGATCGTATGTCGGCGAAAATGAATTATTTGAAAAGTTATTATTATCCGGCGAAATGGAAGTGATTTTGACACCACAAGGAACGTTAGCAGAAAAAATTAGAGCGGGTGGTGCAGGAATCCCTGCGTTTTATGTAGCAACTGGTGTGGGTACAGAAGTAGCGAAAGATAAAGAAACAAAAATTTTTAATAATAAATCATATATTTTAGAAACCAGTTTGACTGCAGATTTTAGTTTAATTAAAGCCTGGAAAGCGGACACGATGGGTAATTTAATTTACCGCAAAACCGCGATGAATTTTAATCCGACGATGGCAACGGCGGGAAAAATTACGGTGGCTGAAGTCGAAGAAATTGTTGAAGTGGGTGAATTAGATCCGGAGCATATTCATACGCCGGGGATTTATGTGGATCGTGTTATTCAAGGGCAATTTGAAAAACGGATAGAGAGGGTGATCCTCAAGAATTAACCAATTTTCTCACATACGGCAACAAATCCGTCGCCAATAATCCACGCTCACCATGTTCTTTCGCTGCCATATCACCGGCTTTTGCATGAATAAATACACCCAATAATGCCGCTTGTTCAAGTGGTACTTTTTGAGAGACTAGTCCACCAATGATACCGCTCAAGATATCACCCATGCCGCCCGTCGCCATTCCCGGATTGCCGAAATTACAGATATGCGCTTTATGACTGTCACCTAAAATTAATGTTCCAGCACCTTTTAGAATAGTCACGCCGTTATATTGAATATGCAGCATGCCAATCGCACCCAGTCTATTTTCTTGTATAGATTTAGACGTCGTTTGTAATAATTGCGCCGCTTCACCCGGATGGGGAGTTAATACCCAATTATTTTTATTAATCTCAAATTGCGACAGCCAATACAATCCATCGGCATCCAGAACCGTCGGAAGATCCGATTGCATTGCGCAGGCAAATAATTCTTTGGACCACTCTGAGCGTCCTAATCCAGGACCTACTATGAGGGTCGTTGCGCGTTTTAATAAGGGTTCTAATTGCTCGGGTGTTTGAATGCCGTGACACATGATTTCGGGTCTATTCGAAACAATCGCAGAGATATGTTCTGGGTGAGTTGCCACACTGACTAATCCCGCGCCTGTTCTCATTGCCGTTTCTGCGGCCATTCGAACCGCGCCCGGCATGCCATAATCACCGCCGATGACGACAACATGCCCGAAATTTCCTTTGTGGGCATCGCGTGCACGTGACGGTAATAATTGACGAATTTGTTCGGGAGTGAAACTATTGGGGCTTAATTCGTGGGTCATGGTCTAATCCCTTATGTTAAACAGCTTAAAAATTAGCGATAAAATACAACTTTCTGCCCAAATAAAACAGTGGGGGCTGGAATTGGGTTTTCAACAAGTCGGTATAACCGACACTCATCTTGATCTGTATGAAGCCCGCCTTCACGAGTGGCTCGCCAAAAATTATCATGGTTCCATGGATTATATGCAAAAGCATGGTGAAAAACGTAGCCAGCCGGATAAATTAATTCCAGGAACGTTAAGAATTATTTCAGTTCGCATGGATTATTTACCGCCGGATTCTCGCATCAAAGAAAATTTAATCAATAAAACTAAAGCCTATATCGCACGATATGCACTCGGCCGAGATTACCATAAAGTTTTAAGAAGACGCTTGAAAAAATTAGCAGATAAAATTCAAGAAAATATAGGCCCGTTTGGATTTCGAGCTTTTGTGGATAGCGCGCCAGTATTAGAAAAACCTATCGGTGAAAAAGCAGGTTTGGGGTGGATTGGAAAAAATACATTATTAATAAATAAAAAAGCGGGATCTTATTTTTTTCTAGGTGAAATTTATACTGATCTTGATTTGCCCATAGATATTATTACTGATACAAAAAATCATTGTGGTAGCTGTACGGCTTGTATAGATATCTGTCCAACTAAAGCAATCATTGCTCCGCATGTATTAGATGCCAGAAAATGCATTAGTTATTTAACCATTGAAAATAAAAGTACTATTCCCGTAGAGTTTCGTGAAGCGATTGGTAATAGAATTTTTGGCTGTGATGATTGTCAATTATGTTGTCCCTGGAATAAATTCGCGAAATTCACACAAGAAACTGATTTTCATCCGCGACATGAATTAGATAATAGTAATTTAATAGATTTATTTTTGTGGGATGAACAGACTTTCTTAACTAAAACAACAGGCTCTGCGATAAGACGTGCGGGTTATGAAGGCTGGTTACGAAATCTTGCGGTGGGATTGGGTAATGCGCCAAGTTCCCCGGAAATCATTGCCGCATTGAAGTCTCGAGAAGAACACCCCTCCGAAATGGTCCGCGAACACGTGAGATGGGCTTTAGAGGTCCATCTGGCAGTCCCCCGAAAGGTCTCAAAATAGGCTATATATATAAGTATGGCTGGAGAATGAAAAGCCGAGGAGGGGCCGTGAACGACAGAGAGCAAGAAATCAGGCAATGGTTAGCTGAACGACCTAGTGACGAAAGTATCATGAAAGATAGTCCGTTGGGTTCAGATAAAACGTATATCGAACTTGCGTTAGAGGTGGGTGATCTCGCCACAATCAATGCTGTGGATGATCAATTTAGTAATACACCGCTTCATTTGGCTGTTATGCGTGGAGAAAATGATCTTGCATTGAGATTAATAGCAGCAGGTGCAGATGTGAATGCGCTGAATGTCATTAAGTTTAATCCAGTTCATTTTGCGGTACGGAGTAAATCCCCCAGTGTTGAATTGATTGCAGCTTTGATTAAAGCGGGAGCTGATCCTAATGCAGTAGATAAAGACGGTAATACACCACTCCATTCTGCATGCGCATCAGGTAAATCTGAGATGGCTGAAGCATTATTAAACAATGGAGCAGAACGTAATGCACAAGATAGAAGTGGACGCACGCCATTTTATCGTGCAGTAGAAGCGGGTCAGGGAGAATTAGCGAATAAATTATTGGCAGAATATAAATGTGATCCGACGATAAACACATACAAAAACAGAACGGTCTATCATGCGGTTGCAATGGCAAAAGATAAAAAAGAGTTGTCTCAAGTTATTTCAATGACTGATCAAGTTAGGGCGCTTGAGAAAGAAAAAGATATTTTTGGTCGTACTCCAGAATATTATATGCACGCCGAAAATCTTGTAAATACTCAACAATCTCTCATCGTGAGTAACTTTAAAGCGTATCTCACATTGGATAATCGCGACCCTGAGCTTTTTAATCAGGAAGGTTATTGCAATGGATTTACTTTGTTGACGCATTTTTGGGATTCAATGCTTAAACATGATATCTATAAAGAAGTATTAGAAGCGTTAGTGCAGTGGGATAAAACACCAGAAGGATTACAAAAGAGATTAGAGGGGGCTTTAGCCAGATATCAAACGGTAGGTAAATTACTTGAAACATTTCTAAGTCCATTAACGCTGGCTCAGCAAATCAGGAAGGTATATTTTCCTCTCATGCAGGAAGGGCGTGACGTGCAACTGGCTTTGTTGGGAGAAAATGAAGGGTTTCAGCAAATATGTCAACCTATGCGAATTGAGGCAATAAATAGTGCTCAGCTAGAAGAATTTTTAGAAATAGTGCGTCATTTACCCGGAAATTCTCGAGGTGAGCTGGGTGGATCGGGTCACGTGACCGCATTTAAGGTAAATGATAAACATGAATTTCAATATTCAGATTCTAATTTTGAAACAACCGATTGGGTCACTTGTCCTGATGCGAAGTCTTTTGTGGATGTCATTATTAAGACGAAGTATTTAGAATTGAACAAAGTGGTAAAAATGGACGCGCAGGGTGTCAGTCATATTGATGATGAGGTGAGAATACAAAGTTACGTGTTTCAACGAGAAAATGTTCCGATGGCTACATTTAATTATTTTCGTAATGATGAATTACCCCAAACCCGTGAAGAAATGGAAAAATTTATTGCTAATTCACCTTCCGGGTTCAGTCCCCTTCATGTGGTAGTGCTCACAAACAGCAAAGATAATTTTAGTAAGATGTTGGATAAAGATTTTTGTCTTGAGTATCTCTATAAAGTATCGGGGGCTCCCTGGGCGAGAAATAAACCACTGGATATATTATTTGCAAACAGAAATGAAGGAATGTTAAATATTTTTTTTGATAAAATGCATTCGTTTTCGTCTGATGAACAGGCGGTAATGCAGGATAAGTTACGCTCCGCGATATCCTCTGCGGCCAGTGATATGTCGAAGTCGATGGATACTGAAGGGGCACAATTTGTGATTCGCATGTCCCATTATCTTGATCAAGAGAGTTTGTTACAACTTTTTCAATCTACGACGGATTCACGGGATCCTATTTTGTTAGAGAATATGTTAAAGCATCATGTCTTTGATAGATTGGGTGAGGCAGAATTCAAATCTGTTGTGGAAGATAAATTTAAACCTGATGTTATTAAAGTAGTCATTAAAAAACACATGGATGCTCCATCCAGTGTAGAGCAAGAAGTAGAAAAATATTTAGTCGAAATGGAGACGAAGAATGAAGCGCAAAAGGAAAATATCAATGATTGTCGTGCAGCATTAGGAACGATTAAAAATCCTGCATTGCGAGATTTATTATTAGAGGTTTATGACAAAAATAGTGGTGCGGGAGTTCCCAGTGTAAAGCAAATGGAAGCATTTGTTTCTGAAGTCAGCAAAGCGCAAAATCATCGAGAATTTTTCAAAGTAATTAGAGAAAGTGGACCTTTGTTGGCATTATTTGGTGATGTGAAAAAAGAACAATTTGATGCAACGGTTGCGGTAAAGAAGGAAGTTAAGGCTGAAGATAAATCCGTTTCTGCAGAGAATAAAGCTGTAATTGGTTCGCCGAGGTTTAATAAGTGATCCCCGCTCTTGTTCTAGGAGCGGGGGCGCGTGTAGGGGCGAGGCATGCCTCGCCCTGGTGAGGTTAAAAAACTAAACCAACTCCCCCATCGCAATCGCATGAAAACCTGCATCAACATGAATAATTTCTGCAGTAATTCCTGAGGATAAATCAGAACATAAAAATGCAGCGGTATTTCCCACTTGTTCGATCGTTACATTCTCGCGTAGTGGTGAAACGTGTGCATTATGCGCTAGCATTTTACGTAAGCCACTGACGCCAGATGCGGCGAGTGTTTTAATAGGACCGGCTGAAATTGCATTTACGCGAATTTTTTTCGGACCTAAACTTGCGGCCATATATCTTACGTTTGCTTCAAGACTCGCTTTGGCTAATCCCATGACGTTGTAAGACGGCATCGCTTTTTCAGAGCCTAAATAAGTTAATGTTAGAAGAGATGAATTTGGGTTTAGCATGGGCAATGCTGCGCGTGCGAGAGCGGTGAAACTATAGCTGCTAATATCATGCGCTATTTTGAAACCCTCTCGACTCGTTTTTTCAACAAAATCGCCTTCTAATTGATCGCGTGGTGCAAAGCCAATTGAGTGAACAAAACCATCAAAATTCGGCCAATGTTTATGTAGTTCTGTAAAAGTCTTTGTAATTTCTTCATCACTGCCGACATCACACGGAATTAAAATTTTGACGCCTAATGTTTTTGCAATGTCTTCTACGCGTGCGCGGATATTTTCATTTTGATAGGTGAGGGCAATTTCAGCGCCTTCGCGAATTAACGCTTCTGCAATGCCGGAAGCAATGGAACGATCGCTCAATACGCCTGTGACTAAAATTTTCTTGCCGGATAAAAATCCCATAACATTCTCCATTAATACAACATATATTAAATTTGTGCGTGTGCTAATAATTCACGCATTTTGGCTTTAATCATATCAATCGCAATGCGATTCTCACCGCCGCGAGGGACGATAATATCCGCATAACGTTTAGACGGTTCAATGAATTGCATATACATCGGTCTGACCGTTGTTTCATATTGTAATAATACAGATTCAAACGTACGGTGACGTTGAACGACATCACGACGCAAACGTCGCGTTAAACAAATATCCAATGCGGTATCCATAAAGATACGAATATCCATTAACTCACGTAATTTTTTCTCAGCGAACAACAAAATACCTTCTAAAATAATAATAGTATGTTGGCCAATTTTACGGGTTTCAGGACTGCGGCGGTGCTGCGTAAAATCATAACTGGGAACTTCAACGCTTTTGCCATTTTGTAATGATTCGAGATGTTGGCACAGTAAATCATGATCAAATGCTTCTGGATGATCGAAGTTAATTTTGGCGCGTTCTTCCGGAGAGAGTTCAGGATGGTCTTTATAATACGAATCTTCGGGGATAATGCAGACTTGTTCAGAGCTTAATTCACTTAAAATGGTCGTGGCGAGAAGGCTTTTGCCTGACGCTGAAGCACCAGAGATGCCAATAATGATGGTCTTTTTCATGTTCGTATGTCCGCCAGTTGGTTGGGTAAACCGTGCTATCATAGCATTATTTCTGGGGATTTTTCATGTCTTTGGTGACTTTACAAGATTTTATTGAGTGGGGAACGAACGCATTTGAAGCAGCGGGTCTCTATTATGGTCATGGCACAGACAATGCCTGGGATGAGGCGGTGTATTTGGCCCTGTATTCTCTTAAGCTTCCGTATGACAGCCCGAGAGAAGTCGGTGAAAGAGTATTAAGTGATCAGGAAAAAGCTCAATTATTAGCGTTATACCATCTCCGTATTACAGAAAAAAAACCTGCGCCGTATTTAACCCATGAGGCTAATTTTGGTGGCTTACCCTTTTATGTGGATGAAAGAGTGTTGATACCTCGTTCGCCGATGGCTGAAATTATTCAGAAAGAATTTGCTCCATGGATTGAGTCTTCTCAGATTAAAACTATTTTAGATTTGTGTACGGGTTCGGGATGTATCGCCGCGTTATGCGCAAAAGTATTTCCAGATGCAAAAGTTATGGCAACCGATATTTCCCAAGAAGCGTTAGATGTTGCAGCAATCAATATTGAAAAATACCATCTACAAAAAAATATTAATCTTATTCAAAGCAATCTATTTGACCATATTCCCGAACAAAAATTCGATATTATTATTTCGAATCCGCCGTATGTAGATCAAGAAGACATGAGTGATTTGCCTGCTGAATATTTACATGAGCCCGATCTGGCATTAAAAGCCGGAAAAGATGGTTTGGATTTAATTAAGATAATTTTAAAACACGCTAAAAATTATTTATCTGATCATGGAATTATAATAGTTGAAGTCGGAAATTCTGCAGCAGAATTAATGAAGCAATATCCAACACTTCCCTTTATCTGGTTGGAATTTGAATGTGGTGAGGGTGAGGTGTTTTTGTTGAGTAAGAAGGATCTGGTGTAGCGGGCGCTATGAATATCGCCCTTACTGTACACACTCCCACACTGTCATCCTGAGGAGCGTCTTTTCGCGACGAAGGACCTGCTTCTTCTTTTTCAGCGTAACTCTAAAAAGTAGCGGCGGCCTCGTATCCCGCCCAATTATTTATAATCTATTTCCATTATCATTTTCAGGAATCAACGGAGATTCTTCATCTACAACAGGTTGTGCAGGTTGAAAAAATTTCGCACGACACCAATTCCGGACTCGATGATTTCCAGCGATTTCGATCACAGCGCCCGAGCCAACTAATGCAGAACCAACCGTCAATAAAATATTTCCATATATAAAATCCGACGGAGGACTTACTGTACGAATAAGTATGCCGCTACATGTAGTGAGTCCACCGAAACCAAATCCTGCTAGGCGAAGCAGTAGTTTAGTACAGCTTAAAGTGGTTTCACGGCGCTCAATGTTTGTAACAGGATAATGGGGTGTAGTTTTCTCGTTGAGTAACTGAAGACTGTCAGCCAATATATCAACGCCTACACTATCTTGGCTAATAAATTCATTAATAGCTGAGATAACTTCTCGATTCTCATTGTCGTCCTCGTCAGGAATTATTTCTCGCGCGGCAATATGATGGAAGATTTTTGCTAGGGTTGATTTAGCATCATGAGATTCTCTTGCAAGTTGTACGCAGTGATTCCATATCTTATTAAGATGGGGAAACTGATCTTCATTAAATGAATTCTCATTATCGTTCAACCACTTCAACCGCAGTCGATTTTCAAACGCGTGTGAAATGCGTTCGTGATAATACAGCGCATAACACGAGCGTCTAAGATTTAAAAAATCAGTAATTTCTGCATGTTTGGAGATTAATATCCATACATCAGAAGGTAATAGTGGTACAGCTGTTGATCGGGGATCGTTTTCTATGCTCATGGCACACCTCTTATGTCTAATTAAAGTTGGTATTAAAATGCAGTAGCCCAAGGTGCTGAAAAAAAGGTTAGCAATTAGCTAAGCCCGACAGGCCTTGGGCGTCGCATCGACATAGAGGGTGGGGAGTATCTCAGAAAGTTGTATAACATATATTGTCTCCGCTTTAGCTGTTTACTAAGCCCGCAAGCTGTTAATCAAATCGGCTTTACTACGCTTCAAGGTAGCATGCCATGCCAAAAATTGTCAAATATATTTGACAGATTAAAATTTGATGTGTTACCTTCTAATACAGTAAAGCCGATTTGATTAACAGCTTGCGGGCTCAACAGCTAAAGCGGAGAACCAATATGTTGCATGACAGTTACAACCTTCTGAGATACTCCCCACCCTCTATGTCGATGCGACGCCCAAGGCCTGTCAGGCTTAGCTAATTGCAAGCCTTTTTCAGCACCTTGGGCTATCTTTATTAAATTCCTATTTATTAATTTTATTAATTCTAATCGACATGGGAGATATAATCATGAGTCATTTTTATCGAGATTTACTTTTAAATGCAAGAATCAGTATTAATACTAAAAATAAAACAATTGATGTGAGATGTAGAGAGCAGGATCTTCCAGAGCAGCGGGATTTTCCAGAAAATTTTGTTAGTACCTTAATTACTCTCATTGGGCGTAGCTTTACTATTTTTGATCTAGGGCATAGCAATAGAGCTTATGATAGAAGACGCGGACAAGCTTATGAAATTGATTTCAGTTGGCGCAATCCAGCAAATCGAGCGGAAGGTTTTTTGGTGACAGTGAAAGGGGATCATGTTTTAACTACAGATGATTTAATTCATATTGTATCTAAATCTTATGAGATCTTATCTATAAACGAAGGTTTATATGTATGGCGATTACGCATCCATGAGTGGGGAAATTTTTATCAACCTATCTTCCCTGAATTACAGGCGAAGATTAGATCAGATAATGTAATACAAAACTTGTTGCTATTAAGTTGTTGTCATGAGCGGGGCAAGAAAATCCCTCTTGATGTTTGGGCAAAAATCGCAGGTTATTTGAATATTCCTATTGATTCAGAAGCGTTAAAAAATATTGTGCGAAGAGAGCGGGAAATAATACGCCAGTCTACACAGCTTTCTGCAAAGCGTTCTGCTGAATTTGGATTATTTAAAGCAAATGTCAATTTTTGCAAAAAACTTTACGTATCATTTTTGGAAAATAATCGGCATGAATCAGCGCGACATCAGCGTGCATATGATAAAGAGTTTGGACTAATACCATATAATTATAAATTGTAGGAAACATAGAGGCGGGATACCAGCCCGCCACTACATATCGGCCGCTTTGGGTTAAAAAAATAAATTGTGCGATGACTTTATTTTTCTATAGTAAGGCGTATAGTTATTCCCACGTAATTTTAATAGTTCTTTGGAGGGTATTATGAGTATTAGGAAATCGACGTTTTCAGGTTATGAGCTTACTGGCGAAGATGCCGAGGCTTTTCTTCGACAGATAAGCGACCCCACACCAAATCCATTTGCAGATGCGGCTGTTCGACGTGGGAGAAAGTTGGCCGAAGAATATGCTAGGACGGGTCGTGCAACAATCAAAGTAGACAATGAAGGTAAAGTTATTCGAGGAGAATAAGTTATGTTAAATAATAATAACTTTTTTGTAGAACAAATTACCAAGTTACATGATGTGTCTAAGTTCTCACTAGGTAATCCCAGTTTTACGCCCCTTAAGATTTTCCTTAAACGCAATGCTTTCGATTTTCATCAACATGAAATAGCAAAGACCTTTGTGCTTATTAATCCCGAACATTCAGCGAATAGAGTCTGGGGTTATGTTTCATTGCTGACTAGTGAGATTCTTTTGAGTAAGCATCAACGCCCGATGGAAACGCCAGCGGCATCGAAATATAATTCATATCCTGCAGCGAAAGTTGCTAGGTTAGCAGTTGATAAGAATGTGCAAGGACAGGGACTTGGGTAAGCATTATTAGATTGGTCTATTAATCATATTCAGATCAGTGTTATGTCACATATAGGCTGCCGATTTCTTGTTGTTGATTCGAAGCCAGAGTCGATATTGTTTTATCAGAAAAATGGATTTGATTTTTTTGATGCTGATAATAATCGTATCGAAGAATATCCTATGATGTTTTATGATTTATATAAATCAAATTTATATAAAAAACAGAATAAGTACAGGGATAAATTGGCCGAGATTGTTTCTGTGTAATTTTAATTTCATTAAAACGTAGTGGCGGGATACCGTCCCGCCACGAAAAAAGGAAAAAACCATTATTTATTATTGTTGTTATTAATGCTATTTGTCCTGTCAGGAATTAACGGTGATTCTTCATTCACTTCATTCACGACTTCTTGAGGTGGTTGTTCAAAAAAACGTGCTCGCCAGCAAGAAGAGAGTGAAGAATATTTAGCACGACAGAAATTTCGCATAGGGTGATTCGTCGCAATTTCAGTGACTGCCGTGGCGGTGAGTGCTGTTCCACCTGCACTGGAAAAACCAACGCCAAGCCAAAAAGCACCCGAACGGGTAAAAATAGCGACTAAACCCATGCCCGTAAAAATGGTTCCAATAAATAAACCTCCAAATCTTATGATGCAACGTGTTGTGCCAATTGCTTCTTCACGTGCAAGGATCTGCCCGGGATTTTCAGTGGGGATATTTTCAGAGCAAAGTAATGCAAGGCTGTCGATTAACGCATTTCGTTGACTGACAAGAAAAATATAATCATCACACATTAGGTTGAATGCCATTCTGAAAGCCGGGCTCCATCCTTCTTCATTAGCTGAGATTTGTTGTCTTGCTTTGAGGCGTTCTAAAATGGCTTTAAGTTTGAGTTGATAGTCTGGCACAATTGTTACCTGGTCGAGACAGTATTGCCAGATGATGTCCATTTCAACTTTTTTTGTACTGCGATTGATGGGGTTTTCACACCAGTCAATTCTTTGTCGACGTTGAAATTCTTCCTGAAGCCGCTCATTTTCATGGAGTGCATAACAAACTGCGCGGAGTTGTGCAAAATCACGTAATGACAAACGCCGTGATATTTCAATCCACGCATCTGAATTATTGCCTTTGGGTAAAGCTAATCTATTATTTTCTTGCATAAAATATACTCTTTATATAATGAATGTTATAAAAGTATAAAGAGATTGTTGGGGTGAATGATTGCTAAAACGCCTATGTTTTTTTGGGTTTTTGGAATTTTCTGCTAAAAAATAGTGGCGGGCTAATATCCCGCCACTACTCAATAAACCTAAATATTATACGCGATTACGCACGGTGCTTTTCTGTTCTTCAGTGTTAAATGACTTACACTGTCCGCCAAACGGTGGGCAAATATAATGTTCAGTCCCCTCGCTTTTTTTGTCGGATGCGTCACTTCCAAACGTATATGGAATACCTTGGAATGTAACTGTGCGGCGTGGACCTTCATTGCGATCTTTAATCGCAAAGAATGTTATCACTCCTGCGCCTGCAATTGCGGCAATGGTCGCTGCGTTTTGAATCATGGGTATTGCTCGTTTAATAGACTCTTTCATGATAAAACCCTCATATAGTGTTAAATTAAATACTGCTGACGATTTATAATTCTAGGATAGTAACGTGAGTGAATGATTGCGAATACGCTGATGTTTTTACAGCGTATTAGCATTTTCTGCTATCAATGGCATTTCTTCATCGATGATGCGTGGCGCAGGTTGAAAAAATTTCGCATGACACCACTGTCTAAATTTTCGATTAGAAATGGTTTCAAAAATTCCTGCTGTGCCAACACCCAATAAAATATTAGCGTAAGAAATATTCGATGAATGGCCCACTGTGCGAAGCAATATTCCGACGCCGGTAAAAATCCCGCCTACACTAAATCCAATATATCTCGCTATTGTCTTAAGAGTGGCAAAAAACCGTTCACGTTGCTCAATGCTATTAATAGGATGTTGCGGTGCGATGACGCCATTTAATGTTTCAATGCTGACAATCAATGCGTCGATCTCATGATTGCCAATATGAACCTCATCAAGATTAATTATTGTATTAATGGCTGCGGCCAATTCTGGGGGCCAGTTTTCTCCATTGTTTGGAATGGGTTCGCGCAAAGCAATGTGATGAGAAATACGCGCTAAATTTGCTTGTGCATCCGGCGCTTCTCTTGCAATGCGTAAACAGTGATTCCATATGATATTTGCATGGGGATTGCTGTGTTCGTCAAATGGATATTCATTGTTGCCATACCAGTAAATCCATCGACGTCGATTAAATTCTTGCGATATACGCTGATGCGTATACAGCGCATAGCACGATCTTCTGAGATTAGCGAAGTCAGGAACGTCGGTTTGTTTTGATATCACTGTCCAAATATCTGCAGAAAATACCGGTAAAGCCGATCTGGGATCGTTTTCTTCTTTCATGGTGCACCTCGCGCAACTTATTAAAAAGTACTGCTTACGGTAGTTATTATAAGGCGCTGGCATGGGTGGATGATTGTTAAAATGCCATATATTTGGATATTATTAGCATAATATGCTAATATAGGCTTGTATATTGGGGTTAAATATTATGGACCGTACTGATAAAAGAATTTTAGAGTTGCTGCAAGCGAACAGCCGCATCAGCAATCAAGAACTCGCTGATAAAGTATCGTTATCACCGTCGCCGTGTTTGCGCCGCGTGAATCAACTCGAAGAAGCGGGATATATCAGTAATTATGTTGCTGTATTGGATCCCGATAAAATTGGTTTGCAATTGACGATTATTATATTGGTGGGTTTAACAGATCATGATCCTAAGAAAATGGGGGCTTTTGAGAAAATAATGGAAGCTTCACATGAAGTTATGCAGTGTTATTTAATTGCCGGGCAGACAGCAGATTATATGTTAAGAATCGTTGTGCCAAATCTTGCTGAATACCAGGACTTTTTGCTCAAAAAGCTGACGCAAATTAATGGTGTGAGTACGGTTCATTCGAGTTTTGTCGTGCGGAATGTGATGGAGAAAACGGCGCTGCCGCTTAAACATATAAAGTGACGAAGTCATCCCGAGTCGCGTCTTTTTGCGACGAGGGATCTCCATCAGTGTGGCTTGACACTGAGTTGTACTCTATCGTACAGTCAACCCATGAAACTTTTCCCTGCTGTCCAATGCGTGTGTAACCCTTGTGCCATCTAGGCACTACTCTCTATTTACCTAAAATTTAGCTGTTTATTTACCCCCTCCCCAAAAACCAAGAGAGTTATTTGTTATGTCCAATGTCAAACCACAGAGTTTTTATCAGCGATATTATCCGTTCATGATAATTGCCTTATCTGCTGCGTTTTTATTCTATAAATATGTCTTGCAAGTCTCGCCCGGTATTATGAGCGACAATTTGATGCAGGCTTTCCATATTAATGGCGCACAATTGGGCAATCTTGCCGCCATGTATTTTTATGGTTATATCGTTGTTCAACTATTTGCGGGGCCCTTGTTAGATAAATTTGGTGTGCGAAAAGTGACGCCGGTCGCGATTTTGATGTGTGCATTGGGTGCATTGTTTTTCAGTTATTCTCAATTTTTTGGTTCAGCATTACTGTCGCGACTGTTGATAGGAATGGGAACCAGTTTTGCAACCATCAGTTATCTTAAATGCGGTGCGGATCATTTTAAACCACAACAATTTGCATTTGTGAGTGGGTTGTTAGGCACTGCGATTATGTTGGGTGCGGTATTTGGTGAAGCGCCTTTGGTTGCGGTTTTGCATCACATCGGTTGGCGAAAAATGTTGTTTGATGTTTCGCTTGCAGGGTTTTTTATCGCGATTATTTTCTTTGTGATTGCACGTGATAAGCCCGTCGAAAAACAGGAATCGACTGAGAGTTTTTCAGTTAAAAATCTTATCGCTATTTTAAAAAGTCCTAAAAATTGGTCGTTAGCGATTTATAGTGGTTGCGCCTTTTCGCCTGTGGCCGTTTTGGGTGGGTTGTGGGGCAATCCGTTTTTGTGCGCGGCGTATCCGATTAGTTTAGAGCAAGCGTCGTTTTTATTGTCGTGGATATTTATTGGGTTTGGTGTAGGTGGACCAATATTAGGATTTATTGCAGATAAGACCAATGCCCATAGTTTTATAATGAAAATGACTGCCCTTGTGTCTAGCTTAAGTTTATTGATATTAATTTATGGTCATCATTTGTCATTATGGATGATAGGATTTTTGATGTTTGTGATTGGATTGTGTTCCGCTGCGATTTTATTAGCGTTTGTGTTAGCGAAAAATCTGAACTCGGTGTTAATGGTGGGAACCGTGATTGCGATGGTGAATACGGGCGGTGATATTGTGGGTGCAGTAACGCAGCCCCTTGTTGGAAAATTTTTAGATTTACATTGGAGTGGAATATTGGTGAATGGCGCGCGGCATTATTCATTAAGTGATTATCATCATGCTTTTATTATATTGCCGATTTATTTGGTGTTGGCGTGGGTGAGTTTGTTTTTTGTGAAGGATTAAACTAATTTTTCCCCAATAAATTTCTCAAGCTTTTTTAACGGCGAGCGTTCCGGAAAGGCCATATTTTCCGGCGGTAAATAAAACGTTTGTTCCAATAAATGCTGACCACCCATCGCGGCATGCGGTGCCACATCCGTAAATACCATCCATGTCGATTGTGCGGGCATCGCATAAATTTGAGGATATTGTTGTTGATACGCTCCATTCGCTTTCATTGTATTATGTAAATTCAGCATGTAATGATCATATAAAGTTTGATAGCCGCGTGTAATATTAAATAATTGTTTTAATTTGCGTAAGCCTGGAATAGGTTTTTTAATCTCGGGAATAAATTTTTCCATGGCTTCATCAAGGCTTTTCCCCAGTCTCCAATCGCGTGTGCCATTATTGGGATGAATATTGCTGAATAAGCGTAATATTCTTTTTCCTGCGACGGGTGTAGCAGGGAAAGCATCGACATGTAAAAGCCTATCATCTTTGCTGCCCGAGAGTGGTGCGCGTGTCGCTATTTCGACGGGACGAAAGCTGGTTCGGCCTATTTTTATATGGTTTTTATAGTGCGGAAATAAATTGTTTACTAATAGCGTTGCAGATGTAGAAAATCGCTCCATCATCTGGGCCACTAAAATATTATCTGAGCCTTTAATATTGCGAGTGTTTGTATCATAACTAATATTTTTGCGTTTTTTAGTCGTAATAATATGGGGTGTCAAAAAAGTTTTTTCATGATCTTTTAATTCAAACGGTAATTGATTGAATAATAAAACACGGCCCTGTTCCAGTTCATCAATCAAGGATGATTGAATAGTCGGTGAGGGTGCTTCAGTCCATTGTGTGATGGCAAATTCAGTAATCATATAAGAGATTGTACTTGAGGAGATAATGGAGTGACAACATTGTTTTTTGTGCGCGAGAAAAAATTACCGTGAAGGCCTAAGGGTAAATGAAACGGCAGAGATATTTCAGCACGTTGTTGCATGGTTTGCGCATCAAGCATAACTAAAGAAGAGCATTGAGTTTTGGTATTGAATACTATGGACAGCAATATGCCATCGTCTTCTATGGGTGAGTCTGGCTTTGGGATAAATACGGCTTCGCCAAAATAAGTATTTGCTTTTTCAAAGCGTAGCGAGTGCCCCGTCTGAATATTGTTTTTTTGCAAAGCGTTATATAATTTTTGATTTCGGTCAGTCATTGCTGCGGTATACATAAAATTATAATTCTCGCCATTTATTTTTTTATAGTTTAATCGGGGAAATTCAATAGAATCTGTTGATAATATTTCTTTGCGTGCGCGTAGTGTGTTTAAGTCAATCATATAACGCCGTAATTCGCCGTGATGAAATTCAGGATGTTCTGATTTAAGATTCGCAAGAGTCAATTCAGCGTACGGATTTCCGCCCTCGTAGCAAATTAAATCTAATAGTAATTCATGATTGTTTTCATACGCATTTACGCTGTGAAAGCATAAGAATGGCTCAGCTTCGATTTCTCGAACCGAGCCATCTTTTCTGTCAATAATAATAAAATAAGAGGGGGTATTTTTTTGCCAAGATACACAGCTATTAAACGGCAAGCCTAGCATTAATCTAAACTGGTTCATCATAAACGGTGATTTAAATAAGATGACATAATTAGCTGTAATGCTAAAACTGTGCATATAAAAGGGTTTTGCAGAAATATAGGTTTTAATCAGTTCGCGTTTTTTGCTGTTAGGTTTTATTTTATAAATATGATATTTAATCTCTTTGCCAAATTCTGTCATAACATTAATCGTTTCGCCCGTTTTATTGTCGATATGCGGATGGGCGAGTTGCGTATGACCTCGAAGTCTGTCTTTGAATTTAAACGGGCCGATTGTACTTAAATCACTGAGATCAAATTCAATTACATTTGTCGATTCTGTCATTGCAATAAAACAATCCGCGACAGAAGAAATATTAACATTACAATTATCGTAACTTCCGCCACTGCGTAAGGTATTTACCGCATGTTTAATGCGATCGAGTAACGAGTTGCTCGCATAGGTGCCAAATTCATTGGTAAATAATTTATTATTCTCATGGCTTTTGACATATTGTTCTGAGCGTAGAAAACGATTTTGAAAAGTGACGTGACCCGCGTCAAATTCAAATTTTTTCAGCATCGCGAAACCGTCAAACCAATGATTGAATGTTGTATTGCCGATTTCAAATTGCGCAGGCCCGTTGCTGATGAAACTGCCTGAAAGCCATGGGGGGATATCGCCGGTGATAGTGAAATCCTCCAGCGTTTTTTCATCTAATTGTGAAGTATATATTTTTGAAAGCATACTATCCCACTTTCGCTACTTTTTTAATTCATCAATAACTCATTTGATTTTTTAGGGCCTTGTGAAATGTACGGGCCATGATAGATGGGCGTGGTATGTCTCATCGGCGGTGTTGTGGGTCTTAGCGCAGGCATGGTTCTTCGTGGTGCGGGTGTTGTGTATTGTATGGATGGCGTGGTTCGAGTCATCGGCGTTTGGTAATTGTTAGGGTAGTTGTTAGAGTAATTGTTGGAGTAATTGTTAGAGTAATTGTTAGAGTAGCTGTTAGAGTAGTTGTTGGAGTAATTGTTAGGGTAATAGGCAGGGTAATAATAATAGTTGGGTTGTGGTGCTATCACGTCGTAGTACGGGTTATTGACAGGGAGTGTGTTAAGTCCACAGCTCGCTAAGGTGAGGCATACAGCAGGAAGTAAATATTTAAGCATGTTCTGATCTCCTAAAAGGTAGAGTGCAGCGCATAGTTTACCTTAAGGCTACAATTCCACGAAATGCTTAATTTAGATATAGGCTGCGCTGATCAGGAGTAAGCCGCCGATGATGGCAATATTGGCATCGAACAAGAACTCTGTCATCGGTCGGCTGTTGGCATCCATTTTCCAGTAGGTACAAAAGAAGATATTGGATAAGAGGGTAAAGATCAGTAATCCCATTGCAGCTAGCCATGCATAAATATGAAACACAATCATAATGGGCGCAGCGAAAAATAGCGCGAGGGTGGCGAAAAAGATTGCTTTGGGATAAGGCCAGTTTTTGCTGGCAATCATGCCAATCACAGGCTGAGAATTTAAGCTGTTTTTAATACCGGATTTAAAGAAGGTGTAGACAATGCAAATGCGGGCGAGTGTGTCGAGAATGAAGTGCCAGGGCATGGGGTATGTTCTCCTAATCTCTTAATAAAACCTTAATGTTTGATCAGTATACTGTACCGAACAGGTGTTGTTAATTCTAACTTTAATAGGAGTTACTACTATGTACGTCAATCCATTTGAAGAAATCGTTGAGCTCGTCGGCAATCATCTTGATGCGGGAAGTATTGCGCTTGCGTTAGATCAAGGAAAATACCAGTATTCCAGCGCAGAGGGATTTACAAATAATGATGAAAGAAAAATAAAGGCAGATGCAAGGGTGAGTAGTATTCCGTTTTTACAGTTTATTGAAAGACGTGAGAAATTAGATAGTAGGGATATTATATTGGCGTTACGTGATCTTCTTGCAGGAGAGGGCGGAACAAATAAATATTCATTAAAATTTCAAGTATGTCGCGCTCTTGTTTTGCAGGTACTACAGAATGATCAAAATCTTCAAGCTCAGCTATCCCCTACGTCTAAAAAACGGTATGAAAAAATAAAAGTTTCTCAGCTTGAAGAAGTGTATTTATTGGATTTTCGTATGATGCCTGGACAATGTTTGGAATTAATCGATGCATTCAAACATAAGCTTGGTGAATTGGGTGTGGTACCGGGTGAAGGAATGTCTTCGCGTTCGCCGTTGTTGGGGCGGAAAGAATAATTTTAAATTACCCTCTCCCTTTTGGGAGAGGGTGGCTGCAGGCCGGGTGAGGGCGCTACAAAATATACTGACTCAAATCTTCATCCTTCGCTAATTTTTCTAATTGTGAATTGACATATTTTGAATCTATTTTAATTTTTTTGTTGGATTTGCTTGAAGTGGCTTCAAACGAAATATTTTCCAACAATTTTTCCATGACCGTATGTAAACGTCGTGCGCCAATATTTTCTGTACGCTCATTTACTTGATACGCTATTTCAGCCACGCGTTTAATGCCGTCTTGAGAAAACTCAATTTTGACATTTTCTGTTCCTAATAAAGCCTCGTATTGTTTAGTCAGAGATGCGCTCGGTTCCGTCAAAATACTGACGAAATCGTCAACATTTAATGCTGATAATTCAACACGAATGGGCAAGCGACCTTGTAATTCAGGAATTAAATCAGACGGTTTAGATAATTGGAAAGCACCCGAGGCAATAAATAAAATATGATCGGTTTTAACCGGACCAAATTTTGTATTTACCGTCGAGCCTTCAATGATCGGCAATAAGTCACGTTGCACGCCTTCACGTGAAACATCCGCGCCACTGTATTCACCACGGCGAGTAATTTTATCCATTTCGTCAATAAATACTATGCCGTTTTGTTCGACGTTTAATAATGCTTTGCGTTTGATTTCATCTTCGTCGACTAATTTTGCGGCTTCTTCATCCATTAATATTTTCAATGCATCTTTGATTTGCATTTTGCGCTTGCGTTTTTTATCACTCGACATATTTTGAAACATGGATTGCAACTGTTGTGTCATTTCTTCCATGCCTGGAGGCGCCATAATTTCAACGCCAATGTTCATGGATAAATCTAATTCAATTTCTTTATCATCCAATTTTTTATCATGTAATTTTTTGCGGTACAGTTGACGCGCAGCACTTTCTTCTTTGGCGCGTAACGGATCGTGTTCGGTGAGGGGATCTTTAGGAGGACTTGGAACAATGATATCTAAAATGCGATCTTCTGCAGCCAATTGCGCTTTTTCTTTGACGACGTCCGTCGCCATTTTTCGCATATCAGAAATCGCCACATCCATTAAATCTCTAATAATAGAATCCACATCACGGCCAACATATCCGACTTCGGTAAATTTGGTGGCTTCGACTTTTAAGAAAGGCGCATTCGCAATTTTCGCTAAACGTCGTGCGATTTCGGTTTTACCGACACCGGTCGGTCCAATCATTAAAATATTTTTCGGTTTAATTTCAGCACGTAATTCAGGTTCTAATTGCATACGACGCCAGCGATTTCGAACAGCTATCGCAACGGCGCGTTTGGCATCTTTTTGTCCAATAATAAATTTATCAAGTTCAGCCACAATTTCTGGCGGTGTCATTACATTCGATTGGATGTCGTAGGGCATGTTTATTTATCCTTGGTTAATTCTTCAATAATTAACTTGTGGTTAGTGAATACACACATATCAGCAGCGATATTCAAACTGGTTTCAACAATTTGGCGTGCAGTGAGTTTGGTATTGTCCATCAAGGCGCGAGCCGCAGCATGTGCAAACGGTCCGCCTGATCCAATCGCAACAGAATCTTGGTCTGGCTCAATAACATCTCCATTGCCGGTAATAATTAATGTATTGTCCGTATCGGCAACAATTAATAAAGCCTCGAGGCGTCGTAATACGCGATCACTTCTCCAGTCTTTTGCAAGCTCAACCGCCGATCGCATTAAATTGCCTTGGTGTTTTTCCAATTTATTTTCAAATCGTTCGAAGAGAGTAAACGCATCTGCCGTGCCGCCCGCAAAACCTGCGAGGATTTTGTTTTGAAACAAACGTCTAACTTTCTTTGCATTGCTTTTCATGACCAAGCTTTGGCCGATGGTGACTTGACCGTCGCCGCCAATCACGACTTTACCGTTACGACGTGCGCATAAAATGGTTGTTCCGCGATATTGTTCCAAGATATCTCTCCTATATATGTAGGGGCGAGGCATGGCCTCGCCCTAGAAGATGGGGCTTAACTGGATGTTTTCAAGAGACTACTGGTGATTTGATTCTGTGTGAGCTGTTTTTGAGTGGCGACGGCATCACTCTTATTGGTGAAAGGACCGAGCCAGACACGTTGGAATGTTTGGCCATTTTTCTGAACGGGCGTGACGTTGACGTCAAAACCGAGCAGTAATAACTGTGCTTTCAGCTGATCCGCATCACTGGGTTTCGACATGGTGGCTATTTGAACGACATAGTTGGATGAAGAAGCGGCGGCGGTAGTTGTGGGCGCTGTGGTTGTGGTCTGGGTCGGTTTAGCAGCAGCTGGCGCAGATTTCGGTTGGGTTTTATTGGATAGAACATTGTAAAAATCAAATTGGGTTTGTAAATTTTGTGATGAAGCGGGTGCTTGTTTTTGTGTTTGGGTTTCGTCGACGGGCTTTTTTACCGGTGGGTGTTTTGCTTCAACGACATGTTTTTCGGGTTTGACGGGTGCTGTAGAGTGCTGGCCTTTTAGGTAAAAAATTCCTGAGATAATTAAGCCAATCAAAATACCAACAAATAACCACACAATAGCGGAAGGACCTTCACTCTCGGGTTCACTTCGACGGGAACGACTTTTGTAATCTCTCGGCATTTGACTCTCTTGTCTACAGGTTACATGGTCTCAGGGGCGGATACAGACAGCAATTGTAATCCGTTTGAGAGTATTTGTCGTGTGGCATCCACAAGACACAGGCGCGCGTGACGCAAGGTTTCCTCAGGGATCAAAAATGGACAGGCATTATAATAAGCATGGAAGCTTTCTGCCAAGTCTTTCAGATAATGAGCGACCAGATGCGGATCATATTGTGTCGCCGCTGTTTCGATGACCTCTGGATAGCGCGTTAACATCAGTAATAAATTTTTCTCTGGTTCAGTACTTAATAAATTAATATTTTCTAAGCCCACTTTAAAATTAAAATCCAATTTCTTTTCGGGTAATTGGCGAAACACGCTACAAATTCGCGCATGTGCATATTGAATATAAAATACGGGATTTTCGTTTGATTTCGATTTCGCTAGTTCGAGATCAAAATCCATGTGCTGATCGGCTTTGCGGGAAATATAAAAATAACGCGCCGCATCTTTGCCAACTTCTTCGCGCAATTCTCGTAACGTTACAAATTGACCTTTGCGTGTAGACATAGGCACTTTTTCTTTGCCGCGATATAACGTTGCAAATTGCACAATCGGCGCATGGAATTTTTCGACAGGATAACCCAGCGCCATAATGATAGCTTTTAATCGGGGAATATAACCGTGATGGTCAGCGCCTAAAACATTAATCACTTCGTTATAATGGTCGAACTTCCATTTATGATAGGCAATGTCACTCGCAAAGTAAGTATGCAAGCCGTTTTCTCGAGTTACTACACGGTCTTTGTCATCACCAAATTCTGTAGACTTAAACCAGATTGCGCCATCTTTTTCATAAATATAATTTCGATCTTTTAATTGTTTGATGGCTTTTTCGCCGTCGTTGCTAGACCATAATTTTTTCTCAGAAAACCAGTTTTGATAGTCAACGCCAAATTCAGCAAGATCCTGTTTGATATCCGCCAATATAATTGCTAAGCCCGTATTAAAGATAATTTCAAAATTCTTCTCGCCTAAACTAGATTTAGTATTTTCTATAATAATATCGATATATTCTTCTTTTTTCTCTTCTGTATTTTCAGGCGTATTTTTTTGTATGTCAGCAATAGCATGAAAATAAGCTTTGTTATGCTTATCAAAAATTAATTTGGCTATGTCTATAACATAATCACCTTGATAAGCATTGAGGGGGAATTCAAATTTTTCGCCACATAATTCTAAATAGCGTAAATAAATACTCGCCGCCAAAATATCCATCTGACGACCCGCATCGTTGACATAATATTCTCGGTGTACTTCACAACCGATGGCGGCTAATAAATCACATAAAGTCGCGCCATACGCAGCACCACGTCCGTGGCCGACATGAAGCGGGCCCGTTGGATTAGATGACACAAATTCAACATGAATTTTGCGGCCTTTGCCAATTGTAGATAAGCCATATTTATTTTTTTGAGTATTAATTGCTTTTAATAAATCTAAGAAAGCCTCTGGCGTTAAATAAAAATTTATAAAACCTGGCCCGGCCAGTTCTATTTTACTCACCACTTTATTGGGTGGGAGTGCGTCAATAATTTGTTGAGCTAATTCGCGCGGATTTTTTTTGAATAATTTCGCGAGTGTCATCGCAATATTCGACGCAAAATCGCCGTGTTGGCTATCGCGGGTATATTCAATGTGGATTTTATCCGTGGCGTCTATGCCCAATGTCTTTAATGCAGCGTCAATCAGATCAGTCAGTAGTTTTTTCATCCGACCAGTATAAGAAACAACAGGGTGTTGCGACAAGCATTTTCCTTTGGCATACTCGGCTTTCAATAGTAATAACCGAATAGTAGATGGAGAGGTATATCATAATGATGAAGATGAACGGGTGTGAGCCTGGCTTTAGTTTGATTGAGTTGATGATTGTTGTTGCCATTATTGCTGTTCTAGCTGCTGTTGCCATCCCGTCGTACCAAAACTATACCCTCAAAGCAAAATTTACCGAAGTTGTTCAAGCTGTTTCGCCCATTAAGCTAGCTGTTGAATCGTGCGCACGAGAATATGGGTCTCTAGCGGGATGCGTTGATCAAAACAGTCTGCCTCAAACGGTCGATAATTCGGCTATTGCTAAGAGCATGGTTAAAACAGTGAAGGCCAGTGCTTCGGGTTCAAATAGCATCAATATTACTGCTACCTCGCAGCATATCGGTAAAGACAACGCTGAATATACGTATATATTAGAGGGAATCGAGGAATTGAACGGCCAGATATTTTGGTCCAAAAATAAAGTCAGCAGTTGCATTATCGCTGGGTTGTGCTGAGCTATGTGGGTGACGGAACTGGATCTGGATGAAATTCCCGATAGCCAAATACTCTTAAGCGTACTACCCGAGAAAGTTATCCTAGACTATCAGATTCTGGTCTTGGGTATTGATGCGGAGAAAGCGGATGTTGCGGTGGCCGATACGTCTAATTATGAAATCTTGAGTGAAATTAGCTTTCGATTATCTCGGCGGCTCGAAATAAAATTAGTCGATAAATATAAGTTATCCCAGAGAATAGCGAAATTATTGCATAAGCAAGCGCAAGAAAATTTGACCGATGATGCGCCTATTGTTAGCTACGTCGAGAAATTATTCTCAGATGCGGTTAATAAATCAGCCTCGGATATTCATATCGAAACTGAAGAAAATAAGTTGAGAATTAGATTTAGAATAGATGGTATTTTATATGAAACGGCTCACTTATCAGAACAGTTGGCCCCAAGATTAATTGCCCATCTTAAAGTGTTAGCGCAATTAGATATGACCGAAAGGCGACTGCCACAAGATGGTCGATTGCGAATACCTTTATCTGAAAATAAACATATAGACTGCCGTATTAATTCCTGTCCGACGGTTCATGGCGAGAAATTAGTTTTAAGATTATTAAATAATTCCCAGATAAATCTTAATATAGATCACCTAGGATTTTCAGAATCTCAAAAAAATTTATTTTTAAGTAATCTCAAAAAACCTCAGGGCATGATTATTGTGACGGGCCCTACAGGTAGTGGTAAGACCATAACGTTATATACAGCTTTGAATATCTTAAATAATTCTGAGTCTAATATATTGTCAGCAGAGGATCCGGTTGAAATCGATTTGCCGGGAATAAATCAAGTGGCTGTCAATACTAAAATAGATTTAACCTTTGCAAAAGTATTAAGAGCATTTTTACGACAAGATCCCGATATTATTATGGTGGGCGAAATGCGTGATGCGGAAACGGCGGATATTGCGATTAAAGCGGCGCAAACGGGCCATCTTGTTTTGTCTACGTTGCATACGAACAGCGCTGCGGAAACGTTCACACGATTACTTCATATGGGAATACCTGCGTATCATATTATTTCGTCGGTTATATTAATTGTTGCGCAAAGATTAGTACGAGTTTTATGTGTGTATTGTAATGGAGCGAGTTGTAATAAATGCCAAAATGGCTTTTTGGGTCGAACCGCGATTTATGAATTATTGCCCATGTCGGATGAATTAAGGGAAGTATTGTTGAGATCGCCTGATGCATTAACACTGCAAAAATTAGCCAAAGAGCAGGGTATGCAGAGTTTATATGAGCATGGTTTGGAAAAAGTAAATGCAGGAGTGACAAGTAGGGAGGAGGTGTTGGGGGTGGTGGGGTGAAAGAATAATGATCCGTGACCTCGCCATCCTCCTCAACGCCAACGTCCCCCTCGTCACTGCGCTCACTATTTTAGCCGAAAGCGCTCCCACCAAAAGTAAACCCATACTCAATAATATTAAATCAAACGTTGAGTCTGGATTACCGCTATCAAAATCATGTTCGCAATACCCTAAATTATATTCACCCCTCACCTGTAAATTATTAGAAGCAGGAGAGCGAGCCGCCGCATTACCCACAATATTAAATAACTTAGCTGATTATCACGATAAAATAACCGAATTTAAATCAAGGGTTATAAAAGCCATATTTTATCCCATAGTTGTTTTTGTCATAGCCATTTTAATTTCAACCGCGCTGTTATTATTTATCGTTCCTCAATTTGAAAGTTTATTTGTGAGCATGGGTGCTGAATTGCCGTTTCTGACTCGCCTAGTAATTGGTATCTCTAATTTAATTAAAAATTATTGGTATCTTATAATTTTTGTAGTATTAGGGTTTGGTGGGTTGGTTTATTTTCAGGCCAAAAAATTATTACATTTGCCTCTCATAAGCAAAATCAACAATAAAATTATCATAGCCAGATTGGCGCGAACCTTGGCGATATTATTAGATGCAGGCGTGCCTTTAGTGGACGCCTTGTATTTGATGTCAGAATTAGCCGCCCGCGAACAAATTTTAAGAGGCGAAATGCTGTCAAACGCGCTACAATCCACCGGTCGATTTTCTCCTCTCATGATTCAAATGATCAAAGTCGGGGAGGCGTCGGGGAAGTTAAGTCATATGTTAAGTCGCGTAGCAGTGATTACCGAGACAGAAATTGATGCCGTGCTTTCAAAAGTGACACAATTACTTGAGCCGTGCATCATGATTTTTATGGGCGTATTTATTGGCGGTTTAGTGATCGCAATGTATTTACCCGTGTTTCAACTAGGGAGGGTGGTGTAGTGATTTTATTAATTTTTTTAGTCGGTCTTTGTCTGGGTAGTTTTTTAAATGTTGTGATATACCGAATGCCCAAAGAACTTTCTATTGTATTCCCTGCGTCACAGTGTCCGAAATGCAAACATAAATTGAAATGGATCCACAATATTCCTGTCTTTAGTTATTTTTATCTCAAAGGCAAATGTGCATTTTGTCATAAACCCATCAGCTGGATTTATCCACTGGTAGAAATTTTAACGGGCGTAACCTGTGCGTTTTTGTATTTTCATTTTGGATCGGGACGATTATTTTTCGAAACGGTTGTATTTAGCTTAATGTTAATCAGTTTAATTTTTATTGATTTTGAGCATCAAATATTACCCGATGACTTAACGCTTTCTTTATTATGGCTGGGTTTATTGGTCAGTATTTTGCCCGGATTTACAACTCCATCAGAAGCAATTATTGGAGCCGCGACGGGTTATTTCAGTTTATGGTGTATCGCGAAACTGTATGAGTTTGTCACGAAACGCGAAGGCATGGGATACGGTGATTTTAAATTACTCGCGGCGTTAGGTGCGTGGACCGGTTGGCAAGCGTTACCTTGGATTGTATTGGTCGCGGCGTTATTAGGATCCGTTGTGGCCATTGCGTTAATTGTTTTTAAAAATGCCAACAGTAAAACAGCTATAGCCTTTGGGCCGTATTTGGCTGTCGCCGGTTGGGTTGTGTTGTTGTGGGGTAAGCAGGTGTTTTTTTGATTATCCAGCAACAACCGCTAAATGCATTCCCATGGCAGATAAAATTTCATTCGTATTTTTTAAATACGGGTTGCCTCGTTTAGAAAATGCTTTATATAAGCTTGTTCGGCTTTTGTGAGTTTTCTTGGCAAGATCTGCTACGCCACCTTGTGCTTTAACCACATTTTGTAAAGCAAGCAAAAATGCGTCGATGTCTCCATCTTCTAAAGCGGCGTTTAAATATCCCGCCGCTTCTTTAGGATTTTTTAAAGAGTGAATTAAATACTCTTGATAGTCTTTGGTTTTCATACGTTCCTGCCTCTATATAATTTCCAGTAGTGAATAGCTTTTTTAATATCTTTTTGTTGAGACTTCTTGTCTCCGCCACACAATAACAAAATGACAGTGTTATTATCTTGCCCAAAGTAAATTCGGTAACCTGAGCCAAACGCTAATCTTAGTTCAAATATCCCATCACTGATTGACTTATAGTCACCCAAATTTCCCAGTGCTACTCTATCGAGTCGTGTTTTTACTCTATAGCGTATTTGGTCATCCAAGGATTCAAGCCATTCAATGAATGGTTGTTCGCCATTGGGTAGGGTGTAAATCTCAAGATGTTTTTTTATTACGATGTGCATGCCGAATTGTATCCCATGGGATACAATTGTCAAGTGCTTTTGGCGCGGGCTATATTCTAGAGCCTTCCCCAAACTCTCAGATATGATCTATACCTATATATAGGGTGTATATAGAGAGTAAAAGACGTGTCGGAGGGGAGTATGTCACGGGAAAGTAGTCAAAAAAGTCCAAAAGAAGACAAACGGCATATTTTATATCAGCTCGAAGAAGCGCTGAGAGAAACAGATCTGGGTAAAGTTCAGCAAATACTGCAAAAAGCTGGCAAAAATACTGACGACGATAATTATAAAAAAGTGATCAACCAACTTGAACGCGCAAAAAAAACTCAAATCCCCTCTCAACATGGATTGGATCCCGATATTTATCGCACGTTGTTGGGTGTCATGATCGTGACAGATTTCTTGGAAGGTACGCAAAACGCTGAAACTCATGCGCGTAAATTAACAGTAATGTTTGGTGATGTGAGATCAGCATTGCAGTATTTAGAAAAGTATCACAGTAAAAATAATACGTCTAATAGACCCATCCATGATGCCTGTTTATTTAATATGCCTGAAAATAGTAATTGGGATGTTAAAGCCTGGCAGTCATTCTGTAAAAATTATTTAATCAATGATCAAGTCCGAAACAGTTTTATTTTAACCGACCCTTCAAAATTACCTGAGTTATTAACAAAAGCAAAAATATCCGATGTGAGTAAAACAAGTCCTGAAAGCCCCACCGGAAAAAGTTTAATCCAAACGATATTAGATGCTCAAATCAAAATGAAATTTGCGCGTGCCGATGAAGATAAAAAAGCCGCAGAAATTTTTTCAAAGTGCCAATCTGAAGGTGTGTATGTTCCCGAAAATATTTTTAATAAATATTTGGATGAAGTTAAACCGCAAATAAAAAAAATTAAAAGCAGTGATGAAATTATTCCTCCGGTTTTTATTGATGGAAGTGAGTTTGGTTGTAAAGGTTATTATGTCGTAAAGCTTAGTCATGGCGATCCTAAAGGCGCAGTATTGGGATATCTCACGGCATGTTGTCAGAGTTTGGGCCGAGAAGGAGAAGAATGTGCGAAATACGGAATGATACGAGAAAATTCTGGGTTTTACGTGATGTGCAAAGGAAAAATACCCAAAGACAAAGAAAAGGTTAATACCATTGAAGATATTCCGGTAAAAGATATTGTTGCGCAAACCTGGCCATGGAGAAGCGTATCGGTTGATGGAGTGGCGTCTGATACGATTGTTTTAGATTCAGACGAAAGCCAGCCGCGAATTCCCGAAACAACCGTCACAAAATTAACCGTTGCACTAGCAAAACATCTTGAAGGTAAAAATGGAATTCGTTGCGTCAATATTGGTCGCGGTGGAGCGACGCCACAAGATTTAATGTATGAAACTACGCAACCCGTATCACTGCAAGGGTATGACAAATATCGTGATTCTGTATATCAATGCAGACTGTACAGTAAAGATCGTCCGTTATATGCCGAATTAATTTTAAACCCCGAAGAAGCGCTAGATTTTTATCTGAAAATGTCTGAAAAAGATAAAGCAAGCTATGACGAAGCAGAAGTTCTCGCATTAGTTGCGCTCTATGGAACAGAAAGTACGATCAAAAAATGTATTCAGGGTTTAGGAGATTCTCCCCAAGAAACTGCTACACAAATGTTACGTCAAGCTGTGCAGCGAGGACGCGGTTCGTTTATTCAAACCTATCTTGATGCTGGAGCCGACTTAAATCATTTAGGTTTTGATTTTGGAGAATCGTTGTTACATTTTGCCTGTAAACTCCGACGCGTTGAGCTTGTTGTTGCAGCATTGAATTTAAGCTTTGATATAAATGCACCGGATAGACAAGGGAGATCTCCGTTACATCTTGCCTGTCAGGCAGGAAATATCGAAACAATAAAATTATTATTAAATAAAGGTGCAGAGGTAAATAGTTTGGATGGATCGAGACATACACCGTTTCATTTAATTCCTGCTGAACTTAAAGAGGATCCCATTGTTAAAACATTAAAAGATCAAACGGCGGACGGGAAGTGTGAGCAAGGCGATCTCGACGGCTTAAAATTATTGCAACAAAAAGGCGTAAATATAACGGCTAATCGAGATGCAAATGGTAAAACGTTATTACATATTGCCAGTGAGCACGGTCATCTAAAAGTCGTTCAGTTTTTATTGGAACAAGGCGCAGATGTAAATAGTCATACCTATGACCAGAAATCGGTTTTATATTTTGCGTGTGAACAGGGGCATGCTGAGGTTGTCAGAGTACTACTCGAAAAAGAAGCGCAGAAAGAGCCTTGGCAGTTGTGGCTCGATGAAGAGTTTAATATTGCCTGTACAAAAGGTCATGCTGAAGTCGTAAAAATATTCATGGAAAGTGATGTCTATAAAAAATATGTGGAATTTAAAGGGTTGGATCTGTCGTCTTCGAACAAGAATGACTATGTGAAAAAACTTGATGATTTATTGGAGAATGCCTGTGTAAACGGCAACGTCGATGTTGCAAGAACATTATTTGATCATGGGCTTACATTGGAACCTAAAGAAAGTCGCAAGAATGAACGACTATTAATTGTGGCGTGTGAAAATGGGCATGTGAACATGGCTGCACTATTATTCGAAAAAGAGCTGTATAAAAATATTTCGGCTGATATATTGGAATATGGTTTAGAAAGAGCCTGTGAAGAAGGTCATGTTGAAATGGCTCAGTTTTTATGTGAACACGGTGCAAGAATACGTCTTGATAAAGATGAAGAGGATAAAACTTTCTTGCAAAGAAATGAAAATAAAACACTGCTGCAAATGGTTTGCGAAAAAGGCTATGTCGATGTACTCAAGTTATTGCTAGAAAAAGACTTTTATCAATCTATTTCATCACCAGAATTGGAATCGCTCTTACATACGGCGTGTGAGCACGGACGTGTTGCCGTTGTCGATTTCTTATTAAATAAAGGCGTAAACATCAATGCAGAAACCTCTGCGCGTGATACACCGTTACATACGGCATGTAAATATGGACAAGTCGATGTCGTAAAATTATTAGTGCAACGCGGGGCAGATGAAGCTGCAAGAAATTATCGAGGCGAATCAGTGCTGTATACCGCCTGTGCGCACGGACAAATTGGAGTGGTGGGATATTATTTAGAACATGGCGTAGATATCAATGCCAAAATAAAAAAGGGCCAGACGTTATTACATATTGCGTGTGAACACGGTCACGTTGAATTGGTAAAGTTTTTATTGGAAAAAGGCGCTCAGGTGAACGCCTTGGATAAAGCGTGGAACACGCCTTTGCATGTAGCGTGTCGAGGGGAGCACAAAGCCGTTATTAATGTATTGCTTGAAAATCATGCGGATCACGATGTTTTTAATAAAGCTCAAATGATGCCGATGGGATATTTATTTCAGAAGATGGAAGAGAAAATGGGGGGTTGGCAATTAGAAAAAGTGTTTGAGCGAGTTTTACAAGGCAATGTAAATATCGATCATCCGCTCGAAGTATTTATCTCACAACAGACTGAGGCCATCGAGAATGGTGAAGAACCCAAGCCACCGATGCGTATGGCGTGTGAAAGAGGCGATATTGCAGCGGTACAAAAATTATTAGATGAGGGTGTGAATATTAATACGCGATTAGAAGAAGGAAAAACGCCGGTACAAATTGCGTATGACAATAAACATCTGGAGCTGCTTGACAGGCTACTTCAAAAGGGAGCGAAGCCAAAAGTATTGGATGAAGAGGCAAATAAACCGCGAGATAGGATGAGTTATATTCTCGGGAGGAGAACGGAGCCCAATCCCTTTATAGAAATGTCTTTGCTAAAAGCAGCATGTAAAGACGGGCGCGTTGAAGTTGTAGATTTATTATTAGAAAAACATATCAAAGCGGATCAGAAACGCATTGACTCGCTTTTGAGTATAGCGCTTAAAAATAAACGCGTAGACGTTGCACGGTTATTGTTGGAAAAATATCACGCGGATCCCAATTGGCGTGAAGGTGAATTGTTAAAGCATGCGTATGACCATGGTTTTTATGATGGGATGGAATTGTTATTAAGCAAAGGCGCAAATCCTGAAATTAAATGTATAAATAGAGATCCCTTTAAGAGCAGGGAGGAAGATGTATTATTGCTCGATGCCTGTGAAAGAGAAGACGATCAAGCAATAGCATTATTAGTTAAACATGGCGCTTCAGTGCATGTATCAGATAAAGAAGGCAATGCTCCCTTGCATTATTTATGTGCAAGAGGGCATGTTGATGTTGTTGTAGCCTTATTGAAAGCGGGCGCAAAAATAGATCTGGTTAATCAAGATGGAGAAACGGCATTGGATTGGGCGAGAGTGAACAAGCTTCCGGGAATTGTAAAATTACTCGAGGCTTTTGCTGAAATAAAAAGTATCGCTGATCCAGAGAAGCGAAATAAGTTATTGGCTAATTTTGAAAAAACGATACATGAAGTCCGATCGCCAGAAAATGTTCGTAAGCAAATGCCAGATGAAAAAACCGCATTACCTTCTGTAGCCGCATCATCTAAATCATCGTTCCTGGCTGAAAAGCCACAACAAGATGTGGTTTCACCGCCGACAGAGGGTGTTCCACTGGGTGGTATTAGGCGGCGTTGATGTTCAGAAAGCTAATATATTCTGGGTCTTAAGAAAACCTTAAGGTTCATTCCGTATAATGTGCCCACACTAAACTAAAGAGGCCATACTATGAACGAACCAACAGACTTACCTAAAACGCAGATCCCACAACCTAAGGCATTTTTCGACGACAAGTATCGCGTCGCTCGAGAGGAAGCGGAAAAACAAAAGAGTTGCGCAGATCTTGGACCCGTGAAAGGTCAGCCTCTCACTAATGAACCTGGAAATCCTCGCCGAGATTTTGAGTTGGAGTTTTAGGATTTAAGAAAACCTTAATGTTTTTCCTGTAAAATCTAGCTTATATAATATGAACGTGGCCGGAGATACTAATGATAGAAGACACATTTAAAGAAAGATTTGAAGAAGCAATACGAAAAGATACGTCTGCTATTTTGGGTGCCTTATCCAATGAAAATCCAAATCGATTTTGTGAGTCGTGTTTTGCAGAACCACGGTTCGATGTCATTGATTACAAAATACTTCTGAAATATCTTAATACACAGCATCGAGAAAAATTAACGAATGCTAATCAAGCGTTGCTGGATGAAATGTTGTTAGGGCGAAAACAAAATCCGAATGTTCAGCCGGTTTTGTCTACAGAAAATATACAGCCAGCATTGCCCAAAAAAGAGGATGTTGTGCGGTCACCCCGTTTGCATCGGTTTCCCTTTTCGTCCTCTGATACATTGCGAATTGAGGCTACAATACGTAATGCTGACCGATACGGAAGGTTCAAGTAACAGAGAATCGCGCCGTCGTAAGAAAGGGTGCAAGAGGGGGCGAGTTTTCGAATGAGGGGATGGGTATACCTTATATATAGGGAAATTTCCCTCACCCCCATCAGGCCTGTCATCCTGAGGAGTATCTTTTCACGACGAAGGACCTGCTTCTTCTTTTTTAGCTATAAAACAAAAAAGCAGGTCCTTCACTACGCTGCGCTTCGTTCAGGATGACAGTGGTGGTGGGGGAGAGGGATGACAACAATAATCCCCGCTTCTTTTAAACCCCATTGGTTGCTATAATTTTCCGTCTTTCTGGAGGGGATAACATGGTAACCGAAGCACCATCGGTAAAAAAAATTCGTCCGGTCAATCTGAATTTGTTCACAATCAGTTTTCCTATTCCCGCTATAGTCTCAATTTTGCATCGCCTCTCAGGGCTATTATTATTTGTATTTGTGCCGCTTGTAGTATGGGTACTCCAAAATTCTTTATCGTCCCCCGATGGTTTTGCTTCTGTTCAAACGTTGTTTGCTCACAAGAGCGTCAAATTTTTTATCTGGTTTTTCTTAAGTGGTTTGATTTATCACATGATGGCCGGCATCAGACACTTCATTATGAATTTTGGTTGGCTTGAAAGTTTACGCGCCATGCGCTTCACCGCAAAAATGGTTCTGATTTTATCTATTGTATTGTCTTTGGGCTTAGGAATTTGGCTATGGTAAAAAGTGTGACGAGTTTGACTCGCAATGGGTTAAGAGATTGGCTCGTTCAAAATATAACCGCGGCGTTTATGGCTATCTATATTATTAGCCTGGTTATTTATGTGATGCTAAATCCCGTCGTGGATTATTACGCGTGGCATGCATTATTCAGCTCGATTTTTATGCGTATCAGTACGCTATTGTTTTTGTTTTTTTTAATACTGCATACGCGAATTGGGCTATGGACGATTGCGACAGATTATCTGAAGCCCACAGCAATACGCATGCTATTTCTTGCGGTAACGTCTTTGGTATTAGTCGGCTCATTTTTATGGGCTATCAGTATTCTCTGGGGGTTATAAAAAATGGCAATGCCAAAATATGTATTTGATGCATTAATTGTCGGCGCCGGTGGAGCAGGAATGCGCGCAGCACTTCAATTAGCCAGAACCGGCCAAAAAGTAGCACTGATTTCTAAAGTATTTCCTACGCGATCTCATACCGTATCAGCACAAGGCGGAATTACGTGTGCGTTGGGTAACGCCGATCCGGAAGATCAATGGCAATGGCATATGTACGATACTGTAAAAGGTTCTGATTATTTAGGTGATCAAGATAGTATTGAATATATGTGTAAAACAGGCCCAGAAGTCGTTTATGAATTAGAACATATGGGCTTGCCATTTTCTCGCATGGATAATGGCAAAATTTACCAACGTCCGTTTGGTGGACAATCAAAAAATTTCGGCGGTGCGCAAGCGGCACGTACGTGTGCAGCTGCAGATCGAACGGGACACGCATTACTTCATACTCTGTACCAAAAAAATCTTGAAGCAAAAGCGCATTTCTTTAACGAATGGTATGCGATGGATTTGGTGAAAACGGCAGACGGAAAAATCGCAGGCATTACCGCGATATGTATTGAAACGGGCGAAGTGGTTTATTTTCAATCACGCGCAACCATATTAGCCACCGGTGGTGCAGGACGAATTTATGAGTCAACAACTAATGCTTTGATTAATACGGGCGATGGCGTGGGAATGTTTTTACGCGCAGGATTTCCTGTTCAAGATATCGAAATGTGGCAATTTCATCCCACCGGAATTGCCGGTGCAGGATGTTTGGTGACAGAAGGTTCGCGTGGAGAGGGTGGATATTTAATTAATAAAAATGGCGAACGATTTATGGAACGCTATGCGCCACACGCAAAAGATTTGGCTTCTCGAGATGTTGTGTCCCGATCGATTGCACTTGAAATCAGAGAAGGCCGCGGATTCGAAATCAATGGCGTTCAGTGTGTGAAATTAAAATTAGATCACTTGGGTGCAGATTTAATTAAATCGCGTTTACCCGGTATACGCGATCTCGCGATGACATTTGCGCATGTGGATCCGATTACAACGCCTATTCCTGTTGTACCGACATGTCATTATATGATGGGTGGTATTCCGACGAATGTTCATGGTCAGGCTATTACTGTAGACAGTAGTGGAAAAGATAAATTAGTTGAAGGCTTATATGCGGTTGGCGAATGCGCATGTGTATCTGTGCATGGTGCAAATAGATTGGGCGGTAACTCTCTCTTGGATTTAGTCGTCTTTGGCCGAGCCGCAGGATTGCATGCAGATGCAAGTTTGAAAGAAGGCCTGACTCAGCAAGAACCGAGTGCGGATGATCTCGATATGGCATTAGCACGATTAGATCGCTGGGAGCATGCCACGAAAGGCGAGAGTGCAAGCCAGATTCGAAAAGCGCTTAATCGCGTGATGCAGAATGACTTCGGCGTTTTCCGTACTGAAAAATTCATGGAAGAAGGCCTGAAAAAGCTGACAGATTTACGCGAAAGACTACAATATGCGGTATTATCAGACCACAGCAACGTATTCAATACGGCACGAATCGAAGCGCTGGAGTTGGATAACTTGATGGCGGTGGCGTATACCACAGCAGTGGCAGCATTAGCGCGTAAAGAAAGTCGTGGTGCACATTCACGCGAAGATTTCCCGGCACGCGATGATGCACACTGGTTAAAGCATTTAGTCTGTTTCTTGGATGGAAAAATCATGGAGCGTCCGGTCAATATGAAACCATTGACTGTTCCGCCGTTTGAACCGAAAGAACGAGTGTATTGATATGACAAATCGCATTGTTGAATTTTCAATTTATCGCTTTGATCCTGAAAAAGATCGTGAACCACGTATGCAGGATTACCAATTAGCTATTCCTGATAATACAGACATGATGTTATTGGATGCGCTCATATTAATTAAAGATACTTTAGATGAGACTCTTTCTTTACGTCGTTCATGTCGAGAAGGCGTGTGTGGTTCTGATGGCATGAATATTAATGGCAAAAATGGTTTAGCGTGTATTACTCATTTATCTTCACTAAAATCGCCGATTACCTTAAGACCCTTACCCGGCTTACCTGTTGTCAGAGATCTTATTGTCGACATGACGCAGTTTTATAAACAATACGAAAAAGTAAAACCGTATTTAATTAATGATCAAGAACCGCCTGCAAAAGAGCGTCTTCAATCTCCCGAAGAACGCGCAAAATTAGATGGTTTATACGAATGTATTTTATGTGCCTGTTGCTCAACGGCGTGTCCGTCATTTTGGTGGAATCCCGATAAATTTATTGGACCGGCCGGATTATTAACAGCACTCAGATTTATTATTGACAGTCGTGATACAGCAACGCAAGAAAGATTAGATAATTTAGATGATCCGTTCAGTGTATTTCGTTGTCGTTCCATTGGTAATTGTACCAGTGTGTGCCCGAAAGGATTAAATCCGTTGGAAGCGATTGGGAAAATTCGCGCCGAACTCGTAAAGGAGCAGACGTAATCCCATGAAAGAATCTTGGCAGTATTCTTATTTAATCAACGGCGATGATTATATTGAAGAATTATACGAATTATTTCTCCGAGATCCTGAATCTGTTAGTAAAGACTGGCAAAAATATTTTCAGTCTTTGGGTATAGAAACGGTATCGCATGAACAAATTCGCGAAGAATTTATTGCGCTAGCAAAACAAAAAAATAATGCTGTGATGGTGTCATCGAATGTAGGCCTAGAATCAGATATTGCTTATTTATACAGAACGCGCGGCCATGTTCATGCCAAATTAGATCCATTGAATTTAGCGTTACCTCGCGTAGATGCTGTGCTGCCCGACGATAAAAAATTACAAGAAATTTATTGTGGTTCCATCGGCGCAGAATACATGCATATTACCAATCAAACCGAAGTGCAATGGATTCAAGATAGATTAGAAAATCCTGCGAACCGACAACCACTCACGCTCGAAAAACAAAAAAGAATTTTGGCGTGTTTGACGGCAGCGGATGGATTAGAAAAATATTTGGGCACAAAATATGTGGGTCAAAAAAGATTCTCCCTCGAAGGCGGTGATAGTTTAATTCCCCTGTTAGATGAAATTGTTCAGCGCTCTGCAACGCAAAGTGTGAAGGAAATTGTCATCGGCATGGCGCATCGTGGACGATTAAATGTTCTGATGAATATTTTAGGTAAAGCGCCGAAAGATTTATTCGATGAATTTGAAGGCAAAGCTGACAATCATGGCCGAACCGGCGATGTGAAATATCACATGGGATTCTCTTCGGATATAAAAACGTTGGCAGGAAGCTTGCATTTAGCACTGGCTTTTAATCCATCGCATCTCGAAATAGTTTCACCCGTCACTATTGGATCAGTCCGTGCACGACAAAAGCGTTACGGTTTAGAGAAACGCCAAGAAATATTGGGCATTCAAATTCACGGTGATGCGGCATTTGCCGGACAAGGCGTTGTGATGGAAACGTTTGCCTTATCACAAACACGTGGATTTGGTACAGGCGGGACTATTCATATCGTTGTTAATAATCAAGTCGGATTTACAACGGATCCGAGAGATGCGCGTTCATCCTATTATTGTACGGATATTGCAAAAATGGTTGAGGCGCCGATTTTTCATGTGAATGGCGATGATCCGGAAGCGGTATTTTTTGTCGCACAACTTGCCATTGATTACCGCATGAAATTTGCGAAAGATATCGTCATTGATTTAATTTGCTATCGACGACATGGTCACAACGAATCAGATGAACCGGCGGCAACACAACCTGTTATGTATCAAGTGATCAAACAACATGCTACGCCGCGTGAAATTTATGCGGATAAATTAATTCAATTAGGCAAAATAAAAAAAGAAGACGCTGATTATTTAATCACAAATTATAGAGATAGCTTAGATCAGGGTAAAAATCCTTTACCAGAAGTTATTTCACAACATATTAATCAACAGGGCGAAGATTGGACGCCATACCTCGACAAAAGTTTTGATCTCAAATCCAATACTGCTGTAAAAATAGATGTTTTAAAAAAACTCGCCACAGAAATTAATACCATTCCAAGTGGGATGACGTTACAACCACAAGTCGCGAAGACCAATGAAGATAATAAGAAAATGGCTAAAGGCGAAATTCCTATGAATTGGGGATTTGCCGAAAATCTCGCGTATGCGACTTTATTAAATGACGGATATAACGTCCGTATGTCAGGACAAGACTGTGGACGTGGAACATTCGCACACCGCCATGCGGTATTGCATGATTTTCAAAACGGCAATATTTATGTTCCATTGGAACATGTGTCACAGAAAGCTACTTTTTCCATATTTGATTCTATTTTATCCGAAGAAGCGGTTGTGGCGTTTGAGTATGGTTATGCAACGAATACGCCCAGTACGTTGGTTTTATGGGAAGCGCAGTTTGGTGATTTTGTAAACGGTTCGCAAGTGGTGATCGATCAATTTATTAGTTCAGGCGAACAAAAATGGGGAAGGCTGAGTGGATTGGTGATGTTATTGCCGCATGGTCAAGAAGGCATGGGCCCTGAACATTCGTCTGCGCGTTTAGAGCGTTTTTTACAATCCTGTGCACAAGATAATATGCAAGTGTGTATGCCATCGACACCTGCGCAGTTATTTCATATGTTGCGGCGACAAATGGTTCGTCCCGTTCGCAAACCCTTAATTGTCATGACACCTAAAAGTTTATTACGCCATAAATTAGTGACATCGACTTTGGAAGATTTGAGTCAAGGATTTTTTCAAAAAATTATTCCAGAAAGTGATCCGCTAAAAACAGCTGACATTACGCGCGTGATTTTTTGCACAGGTAAAGTTTACTATACTTTATTAGAAGCACGTCGTGCGCAAAAAATTAATTCTATTGCTTTAGTTCGAGTGGAAGAATTATATCCATTTCCAAAAGAAGATATTAAAAAATTGTTATCAGAAAACTATGCAAATATAAAAGATATAGTCTGGTGTCAAGAAGAACCTAAAAATCAAGGCGCTTGGACGTATCTAAAAGGCAAATTTAAAAAGCTTTTAAATCCAACACAAGTATTGCGTTATGTTGGCCCACTTTCTGCTGCAGCACCTGCATTAGGATCCAATAAATTGCATGTGGCTCAGCAACAACAAATTATTACTGATGCGTTACAAGGAAATGCAAAATGACCATTGAAATTAAAGTTCCGCCGTTACCCGAATCCGTTGCTGATGCAACCATATTAACATGGCATAAAAAACCCGGTGATGCGGTTAAGCGCGATGAAAATTTGGTTGATCTGGAAACAGACAAAGTTGTTATTGAAGTTCCTGCGGTCGCGGATGGTATCTTAAAAGATATTCTGAAACCGAATGGAACAAAAGTAAATTCAGGCGAATTACTGGGAAATATTGAAGCAGGAAAAGCGGGGGCGACAGCAGCACCGGCTGCTGCGCCAGTTTCTGCCCCAGTAGCAACTCCTGCGCCAGCCGCAACTTCTGCACCAGCGACAACGTCTGCGCCAGCAGCATCTGCAAAATCTGACGCCATATTAAGCCCGTCTGTTAGAAGAGCCGTTGCATCCGGCGAAAAAACATTAAGTTCTGTCAGTACTGCAGAAAGTAGTGGTGCGCGTACTGAACAACGCGTGCCTATGTCGCGTTTGCGTGCACGTGTGGCCGAAAGATTATTAGCCGCACAACATAACTCGGCTATATTGACGACATTTAACGAAGTCAATTTGCAAAATATTATGGATCTGCGGGCTAAATATAAAGACCAATTTGAAAAATTACATAATGTTAGATTAGGTTTTATGTCGTTCTTTACTCGCGCCGTGGTTGAAGCGCTCAAGAAATTCCCAGCAGTAAATGCATCCATTGATGGCGGCGATATTGTTTATCACGGCTATTATGATATTGGCGTGGCGGTATCTACCGATCGTGGATTAGTGGTGCCTGTTATACGCGATGCCGATCAATTATCACTCGCAGACATCGAAAAGAAAGTGGCAGAGTACGGCAAGAAAGCGCGTGATAATCAATTAACCATGGAAGAAATTACTGGCGGGACGTTTACCATAACAAATGGCGGTGTATTTGGTTCGTTATTATCGACGCCAATTCTAAATCCTCCGCAAAGCGCAATTTTGGGTATGCACAAAATCGAAGAACGTCCGGTTGTTGAAAATGGCCAAATTGTTATTCGACCCATGATGTATCTTGCTATGTCCTACGATCATCGCATGATCGATGGCAAAGAATCTGTACGGTTTTTAGTGACTGTCAAAGAGTTATTAGAAGATCCTTCACGTTTATTATTGGAGATTTAAGAAATGAATTTGCATGAATACCAAGCAAAACAATTATTAGCCGAATTTGGCATCCCTACACCGAAAGGCGAAGTGGCATGGAATGCAGAAGAAGCGGTTGCCATTGCTGAGAAATTTGGCGGAGATCTTTGGGTTGTAAAAGCACAAGTTCATGCGGGTGGTCGCGGAAAAGCCGGTGGCGTGAAATTAGTGAAAAGCAAAGAAGAAGTGGCTTCTGTTGCAAAGGCTTTATTAGGTACGCGATTAGTGACTTTCCAAACCGATGCGCATGGCCAACCGGTTCATCAAGTATTAATTGCAGAACCGTGTGATATTGCGAAGGAATTATATTTAAGTGCTGTATTAGATCGTGGTGCGCAAAGAGTCGTCATCATGGCGTCGACTGAGGGTGGAGTCGAAATCGAAAAAGTTGCAGAAGAACATCCTGAAAAAATTCTGAAAGCTGTCGTAGATCCTTTGGTGGGAGTATTACCTTATCAAGCGAGAGATCTTGGATTTGCATTAGGCTTAAATACAGACCAGATTAAACAATTTACACATATTATGGTTAATCTAGGTAAATTATTTACAGCCTATGATTTAAGTATTCTGGAAATCAATCCGTTGGTAATTAAGAAAGACGGTAATTTAACGTGTTTGGATGCAAAAATTGTTATTGATGATAATGCATTATTTCGCCAACCAAAATTACGCGCGATGCGTGATCCGTCACAAGAAGATGAACGTGAAAATCGTGCACGTGATTGGGAATTAAATTACGTTGCATTAGACGGCAATATTGGTTGCATGGTGAATGGCGCGGGTCTCGCAATGGCGACCATGGATTTGGTTAAATTACACGGTGGATTACCCGCAAACTTCTTAGACGTGGGTGGTGGTGCAACTAAAGAACGCGTGACTGAAGCATTCAAAATTATTTTATCCGATAAAAACGTTAAGGGCATTTTGGTTAATATCTTTGGTGGTATTGTGCGATGTGATTTGATTGCCGACGGTATTATTGATGCAGTAAAAGAAGTCGGCATTAGTATTCCCGTTGTTGTGAGATTAGAGGGTAATAACGCTGATTTAGGCGCGAAGAAATTAAGTTCGAGTGGATTAAATATTACGCCAGCAGAAAGTTTAACTGATGCGGCCCAGAAAATTGTTGATGCAGTGAGGGGAAAATAATGAGCGTTCTAGTCAATAAAGATACCAAAGTGATTTGTCAGGGATTTACAGGTAATCAAGGTACGTTCCATTCTGAACAAGCGATTGCGTATGGCACGAAAATGGTCGGTGGTGTTACGCCAGGAAAGGGCGGACAAAAACATTTAAATTTGCCCGTATTTAATACGGTTCGCGAAGCCTACGAAAATACAAAAGCCGATGCGACAGTAATTTATGTTCCTGCGCCTTATGCAAAAGATTCCATCATCGAAGCAGCAGATGCGGGAATTAAATTAATTGTATGTATTACTGAAGGCATACCTGTATTAGATATGTTAGAAGTCAAAATTTATTTAAAAAATAATTCTCAATCCAGATTAATTGGGCCAAATTGTCCGGGAATTATTACACCGGGCGAATGTAAAATTGGCATTATGCCAGGACATATTCATAAGCCTGGTTTTGTGGGAATTGTGTCTAGATCAGGAACACTGACATATGAAGCGGTTAAACAAACAACAGATTTAGGATATGGACAAAGCACGTGTATCGGCATTGGCGGTGATCCTATTCCGGGTACGAGTCATATTGATGCGCTCGCCTTATTTGAAAAAGATCCGCAAACAAAAATTATTGTCATGGTCGGCGAAATTGGTGGAACGGCTGAAGAAGAAGCCGCGGACTATATTAAAAAGTATGTCACAAAACCAGTAGTAGGTTACATCGCCGGTGTAACGGCGCCAGAGGGTAAGCGCATGGGACATGCGGGCGCGATTATTTCTGGAGGAAAGGGTACCGCAGCTGAAAAATTTGCTGCATTAGAAGCGGCTGGAATTATTACCGTTCACTCACCTGCGGATATTGGTAAAGGTGTGGGTGAAGCACTGAAAAAATTGAAATGATGATTGTCGGACTGACGGGCGGTATTGGCTCAGGGAAATCAACGGTTGCTGATTTTTTTAAATCACTGGGTGTGCCCGTCATTGATGCCGATGAAATTACACGCGATTTAGTCAAGCCAGGAACTACGGTGCTGGCTGAAATCGCTTCTCATTTTGGTGAGAAAATTTTAAATCCGCAAGGCGAATTAGACAGAGCGCAATTGCGCAAAAAAATCTTTGGTAATCCCAGTGATAAAGTCTTTGTAGAAAGTTTGTTGCATCCTCTCGTCTATCAAGCGGTAAGAGCATTCGCGGAAAATAATCATCAAGCGCCTTATATAATTGCCAGCATCCCGTTACTGATTGAAACACGTGAGAAATATAATAGTGATCTGATTGATAGAATTGTTGTCGTTGATGCGCCTGAAGATTTACAAATGGCTCGCGTTAAAAAACGTGATAATTTTTCTTCTCAAGAAATTCGAAAAATTATGTACACCCAAGCGGATCGGCAAGCGCGATTAAATAAAGCGACCGATGTGATTACCAATAATGGCGATCTGGAAAAACTCAGAAGACAAGTGGTTGCCTTGGATGCTAAATACAGGATGAGCTTATGACCCTTCAACTTCCCAAGTACGAAAAAGCCCATGTTTTAGTCGTCGGCGATACCATGCTGGATAAATATTGGTATGGTGCGACATCACGTATTTCACCTGAAGCACCCGTGCCGGTTGTACATGTGAAATCTATGCATGAATTACCGGGCGGTGCTGCAAACGTCGCGTTGAATATTCGTGCGTTAGGCACTAACGTTAATTTATTAAGTATGAGTGGTGATGATGATTTGGCGGATAGCTTAGAATCACAATTAAAACATAAAAAAATTAGCGTGAGTTTTCAGCGCGTCAAAGAAATTCCGACGATCAGTAAAATTCGTATTTTAAGTTTGCATCAGCAATTGATTAGATTAGATTTTGAGGAAGGATTTTTGGGTGTCTCACCCGTTATTTTATTAAAAAACTATGAAAAAGCTTTAAAAAAATCGTCTGTTGTGGTGTTGTCTGATTATGGCAAAGGTGTTTTGGCAGAAGCGCCAAAATTTATTGCCCTCGCCAATAAAGCCAAAATTCCTGTTTTTGTCGATCCCAAAGGTTCGGATTATTCCATATATAAAAACGCGACATTATTAACGCCGAATCGAAAAGAATTCGAGGCTGTAGTCGGAAAATGTAAAAGCGAAAAAGAAATTGTAGACAAAGCGTTAAAATTAATTCGCGAATTGAATTTAAAAGCATTATTAGTGACGCGTGGTGAAGAGGGCATGTCATTAATTCAGCCGAATAAATCGCCTTTACATCTGTCTGCAAAAAAACAAGAAGTGTATGACGTTACGGGTGCGGGTGATACGGTGATTGGGGTATTAGCCGCGAGTGTCGCCAGTGGTGCATCACTTGAAGAATCCATGATGCTTTCTAATATCGCCGCGGGAATAGTGGTGACGAAATTGGGTGCGGCAACCGTGAGTCCGCATGAACTACGCCGTGCACTACAAGACGAACATAATCGACGTCGTGGAATCATGACTGAGGATGAAGTCTTGCAAGCCATCAGAGATGCTCATGCGCATGGCGAAAAAGTTGTCATGACGAATGGATGTTTTGACCTGTTGCATTTGGGGCATGTCCAATATTTGGAAGAAGCCAAAAAATTGGGGGATCATCTGATCGTTGCTGTGAATGACGATAATTCCGTGAAAAAGCTCAAAGGACCCAAAAGGCCATTAAATGCTCTCCAAAGTCGCATGGGGGTGTTGTTAGGATTGGCGTCTGTGGATTGGGTTGTGCCCTTCAGTGAAGAGACCCCTGAAAGGCTCATTAATAAGCTATTACCCGATATCTTAGTCAAGGGTGCGGACTATAAGGTGACGGAAATAGCTGGCCATAAAGCGGTATTAAAGAATGGCGGTGAAGTGCGCCTGATAAGCCTGGTTCCAGGGCATTCGACGACCAAAACCATTGAAAAGATGGGGAAGGGGGAGTAGGATCGAGGCCATTGTTGTGTGTATTTCTAAGGAGCTGTATCTATGGATGGTGACGAGTTATATTCGCGCGTAGAACATAATGCCAGAACGCTTCTCAATGCGGCTAACGGAACCACCCAAATTCTATCTTCTCTGGTAAAACAAGCGATTCAGTCTCAAAAAGATGTTTCCCCCGTTGTATTAAAGCCCCATCTTAAAAATCTCCACGACCTGTTCGAGGAATTTGGCCGTACCTTGGATTCGTTCTCTGATTTCATCCGTATGCAAAAGGGCGAGAATAATACGTCAACGATTCGGGCGATTGATTTTGCGCAATTGCTTGAGCGCGTCTCTTATCCTTTTGTCATAGCCGCAAAAGAGAAGGGTATTGGCTACAGAATTGATTACCATGATGAAGCGTCGCCCATCGTCTATGGCGATCCGATTTGGATCAGCCAAATTATGCATCACCTCTTAGGTAATGCGTTTAAATATACGACGTCAGGCAAAGTTGAAATTGTTGTTGCTTCTTCGTGGACCGGTTCAAAAAATCCGATGCTAGAAGTGTCTGTAGTTGATACCGGACCGGGATTGGACACCTCAGATGATTCCGCAGAGCATTCTTGGACTGAATTGGGTTTAGCGTTAGTCAAACATTTTGTCGAAGCATTGGGTGGGCGTATCAGTGTGAATACCATCTCGGGCAAGGGAACACGCGTGACGTTTACATTGCCTGTGACCAATAGATTATTGGATGACAGTATCACCAAAGAATTATCTTCATTGCGTATTTGGGGAGTGAGATGCGAAGAATCGCTTTCACCCGATTTAGAAACGCAATTGCAATTTCCGCGATTAGTCTCGGAAATTCTTCCTTTGAAGGAAGTTATTTTCAAATTGCAACAAACGCCGAATGCCGAATTGCCCCATATTATTATTGTGGTGGGAAGAAAATTGACGCAAAACATGTCGTATTTTGCGCGCGCGTTTGAATCGAATCCGTTATTTCGAAACATATTATTAGTATTAACGCTATCACCTGAACATTGTGAGCTGGATGCTCAGCAGGCGTATGCGAATGGTTATCAATCAGTGATGCCCGTTGAAAAATATATTTTGTTTGCAGAAGCTTTAGTAGAAACATGGACCCGTTGGAGACGCAAAGGAGAGCACGCCGTGAATGTAAAATCGCAGGAAGCGAGTCGTAAAGTATTAGTCATCGAAGATCATTTGATTAATCAAAAAGTGATCAAGATGTTGTTGGCTGAAATGGGATTAGACGCAGATATTGCATCCCATGGAAGAGCAGGATTAAAAGCCATTGATAAAAATTCCTATGGTGCAGTGATTGTTGATCTCGGATTACCCGATATCAGTGGTTTAGATGTGATCAGTGAAATTCGGAGTCGTGGAGATGAAAAAAGTACGATTCCCATCATTGTGTTGACGGCAGGTGGGCACAGAGAAACCATCGATGAAATTCAAGAACGTCAAATTGATGCGTACCTTTTAAAGCCGGTGACCATTACACAGTTGCATGAAGTGTTGGCGCCGTTCGTGAAATTAGAGTCTAGACAAGCTGCTTGATTTTATTCTATTCGCCCTTATCTTATTCTCATTGAGTTTAACCGGAGGATAAGATATGCGGGCTGATAAATTAACCACTAAATTCCAAGAAGCGTTGAGTGACGCGCAGTCGCTTGCTGTCGGAAAAGATAATCCGTTTATCGAACCCGTGCATGTGATGTTGGCGTTATTAAATCAAGAAGGTGGAACTGCCAAGCCGTTATTAACTAAAGCCAATATTACTATTAATGACCTTGAAAAAAATTTAGAGTCAGCTATTTCACAACTCCCCCAAGTGGAATCTAATTCACCCGGTCGCGTAGATGTCTCCAATGACTTAAACAGATTATTAAATCTCACCGACAAATATGCGCAGCAACATAAAGATCAATACATTTCCAGTGAATGGTTTTTATTAGCGGCGTGTGATGACAGTGGTGTCTTAGGCGCTGTGTTTAAAAAACTGGGTGTACATAAAGCGGCGATTGAACAAGCCATTGAACAAATGCGCAGTGGAGAAAAAGTGACTGAACAAAGTGCAGAAGATCAACGCGGGGCTTTATCTAAATACACCATCGATTTAACAGAGCGCGCGAAAAAACATAAATTAGATCCGGTGATTGGTCGTGATGATGAAATTCGTCGTGTGATTCAAGTCTTACAACGCCGTACGAAAAACAATCCCGTATTAATCGGCGAGCCCGGTGTCGGTAAAACTGCTATCGTAGAAGGTCTTGCGCAGCGCATTGTCAATAACGAAGTTCCTGACGGTTTGAAAAATAAAAAATTATTATCTTTAGATATGGGTATGCTTATTGCGGGTACGAAATTCAGAGGCGAATTTGAAGAACGCTTAAAATCCGTTATAAAAGAAATCACTAAACAAGAAGGCCAAATTATTTTATTTATTGATGAAATTCATACCATGGTTGGTGCAGGTAAAGCCGAAGGCTCGATGGATGCAGGCAATATGTTAAAACCAGCGTTATCTCGAGGCGAATTACATTGTATTGGTGCTACAACCCTCAATGAATTTAGGCAATATATCGAAAAAGACGCGGCGTTAGAAAGACGCTTCCAAAAAGTATTAGTCGATGAGCCGAGTGTCGAAGGGGCTATCGCAATATTACGTGGTTTGAAAGAACGCTATGAAGTTCATCACGGTGTTGAAATTACGGATCCCGCTATTGTTGCAGCAGCGACGTTATCTCACCGATATATTACTGACCGAAATTTGCCCGACAAAGCGATTGATTTAATAGACGAAGCAGCCAGTCGCATTCGCATGGAAATAGATTCCAAACCCGAATCCATGGATAAATTAGAAAGACGATTAATTCAATTAAAAATAGAACGTGAGGCACTCAAAAAAGAAACGGATCCGGCGTCTAAAAAAAGATTTGAATTATTAGAAACTGAAATTAAAAAATTAGAAAAAGAATATGCTGATCTGGAAGAAATCTGGAAAGCCGAGAAAGCCTCTCTGCAGGGCACGCAACATATTAAAGAACAATTAGAGCAAGCCAAGATGGATTTAGAGACAGCTCGACGTAAAACGGATCTGACAAAGATGTCCGAAATTCAATACGGTAAAATTCCTGAATTAGAAAAGCAATTACAAGCGGCGGTTAAGATGGAAAAACAAGAAAAGCGTTTATTACGCAACAGAGTAACAGATGAAGAAATAGCCGAAGTGGTGTCGAAATGGACACACATACCTGTTTCTAAGATGTTAGAGGGCGAACGCGAAAAATTATTAAAAATGGAAGATTATTTACACGCTCGCGTGATTGGTCAGGATGAGGCTGTGAATATAGTCTCTAATGCAATAAGACGATCGCGCGCAGGATTATCTGATCCCAATAGACCTATTGGATCGTTTATGTTTTTAGGACCGACGGGTGTAGGTAAAACAGAATTGTGTAAAGCTCTCGCATCTTTTTTATTTGATACAGAAGAATCTTTGGTTCGCATTGATATGTCAGAATTTATGGAAAAACATTCGGTATCGAAATTAATTGGTGCGCCTCCCGGATATGTGGGTTACGAGGAAGGTGGATATTTAACGGAAGCCGTTCGTCGTAGACCCTATTCTTTAATATTATTAGACGAAATTGAAAAAGCGCATCATGATGTTTTTAATATTTTGCTACAAGTATTGGATGATGGAAGACTTACAGACGGCCAAGGTCGAACCGTCGATTTTAGAAATACGGTTATCGTCATGACGTCCAATTTGGGATCTCAAGTTATTCAAGATTTAGCGAGTGAAAATAATTATCAGGCGATGAAAGAAGCAGTCATGACAATTGTCGGTCAGCACTTTAGACCTGAATTTATTAATAGATTAGATGAATGTGTTGTGTTCCACCCATTGGAAAAAACGCAGATTCGAAATATTACGAATATTCAAATTCAATATCTCCAAAAACGTTTATTAGATAAAGATATGAAATTAACGGTTTCAGAAAAAGCGTTAGATCATCTTGCCGAGGCTGGCTACGATCCCGTATATGGTGCTAGGCCCTTAAAACGTACTATTCAACAATTATTAGAAAATCCATTATCTAGAAGTATTTTGGAAGGCAAGTATCAGGCGGGTGATACCATCAAGGTTGATTTTAAAGCAGATAAGTTGACACTGAAATAATTTTTTAAGGATGTATATGAAACCCCATACCCCCGAACTGTCCTCAACGGATGTCGAGATTGTAAAGCAAGAGGTCATCTATCAAGGTCATCTCACGTTATTAAAATACCAATTAAAATATAGATTATTTGCCGGAGGCTGGAGTCCAGTTGTGACGCGCGAATTATTTCAATCGCGTGCTGCCGTAGGCGTTCTGCTGTTCGATCCCATTCGAGATGAGATTGTCCTGATAGAAGAATTTCGCTTGGGCGCTCTCGAGCAAAAAAGCCCGTGGATATTAGAATTAGTGGCTGGTATTATCGAGCCCAACGAATCGGTGGTGGACGTTGCCAAACGAGAATGCCAAGAAGAAGCCGGTTGTGATGTCGTGGATTTAATCCCCATGGTTGAGTATTGGACAAGCCCGGGAATTTCGACGGGAAGATTTAGTTTGTTTTGTGGTCGCGTAGATGCCTCAAAAGCCGGTGGAATTTTTGGATTGACGCATGAACATGAAGATATTCGTGCGCATGTCTTCCCCAAAGATTTTGTGTATAACGCATTAAAAACGGGTGAAATCAATAACGCCGCGACAATAATAGCCGTTCAATGGTTGCAATTACACGAGTTAGAAATCAAACAGCAATGGAAATAAATTATGACTAGCTATAACGCTTCTGCCATTGAAGTTTTAAGTGGCTTGGATCCTGTTCGTAAACGCCCCGGAATGTACACCGACACCACACGCCCGAATCATTTAGGCCAAGAAGTGTTAGACAACAGCGTCGATGAAGCGCTCGCCGGATTCGCTACCAAAATCATCGTAAAATTATATAAAGATGGTTCACTGGAAGTCATCGACAATGGCCGAGGTATGCCGGTCGATAAACATCCGGAAGAAAAAATCTCGGGTGTGGAATTAATTCTCACACGCTTACACGCGGGCGGAAAATTCTCAGACAAAAATTACCAATTCTCCGGTGGTTTACACGGCGTGGGTGTTTCTGTCGTCAATGCCTTATCTAAAAAATTAACGGTTCAAGTCAAACGCGATGGCAAAATTTACCAAATGTCTTTTGCGAATGGCGATAAAGCGTCTGAGTTAAAAACCATTGGAAACACAGATAACAAGCGCGAAACAGGAACGAGCATACATTTTTATCCGGATCCAAAATATTTTGACTCACCGAAATTTTCTGTTACGCGATTAAAACAAGTATTACGTGCAAAAGCCGTATTATGTTCGGGATTAATTATCGAATTTTTTGATGAGCACACCGGTGAAAAAACAGAATGGTGTTATGAAAACGGTTTGCCTTCTTATTTAATGGAAGCCATTGGAAAATCCGCGTGTTTACCTACTGAGCCCTTTGTCGGTAATTTTAAATCAGAATCAGAATCTGTGGATTGGGCGTTAGTCTGGATGCCAGATCCCGAAGAGGCTATTACAGAAAGTTATGTAAATCTTATTCCGACTGCACAAGGCGGAACTCATGTGAATGGGTTGAGAACGGGTTTATCAGATGCGCTGCGTGAATTTTGTGAATTACGCAATTTATTACCGCGTGGATTAAAATTAGCGCCGGAAGATGTCTGGGAAAATTGCCGTTATGTATTATCGGTAAAAATGAAAGATCCGCAATTCTCAGGTCAAACCAAAGAACGATTATCGTCACGTGAAAGTGCGACGTTTGTATCAGGCGTTGTCAAAGATGCGTTTAGTTTATGGTTACATCAAGATATTGCCACCGCAGAATTAATTGCAAAATTAGTCATAGACAATGCTCAAGCGCGATTAAAATTAGCGAAAAAAATTGAACGTAAGAAAATTACCTCTGGACCTGCATTACCCGGAAAATTAGCGGATTGTACAATCAGTGATCCGATGAAAGGTGAATTATTTTTAGTCGAGGGTGATTCCGCAGGGGGTTCTGCAAAACAAGCGCGAGATCGTGAGCGTCAAGCGATTATGCCACTACGCGGAAAGATACTGAATACCTGGGAAGTATCACACGGTGAAGTATTACGTTCTGAAGAAATACATGATATTGCCACAGCTATCGGAGTTGATCCGGGTAGCGATGATTTATCAGGATTACGTTACGGAAAAGTATGTATATTAGCCGATGCGGATTCGGATGGATTACATATCGCAACTTTATTATGTGCTTTATTCTTACAACACTTTAAAAAATTAGTGAGTGAGGGGCATGTCTATGTCGCCATGCCGCCGTTATATAGAATTGATATTGGCAAAGAAGTTTTTTATGCACTCGACGAATCTGAGAAAAAAGGGATATTAGACAGAATTGCTGCTGAAAATAAAAAAGGCAAAGTCAATGTTCAACGATTCAAAGGGCTGGGTGAAATGAATCCGATTCAATTACGCGAAACAACCATGGCCTATGATACGCGTCGTTTAGTGCAATTAACGATTAAAGAGGGCGATGGTGCACCAGCGATTATGGATATGATGTTGGCGAAAAAACGTGCGGGCGATCGTAAACAGTGGTTAGAAACCAAAGGGAATTTGGTGGAGTCGGAGTTAATTCAGTAGGTTTGTAATTGGTGAGGCAATGCCTCACCAAATTAAAGATTGAATCAGAATTGGCTTGGTCTTAAGATTATGTTTTCTAAATTTCACAATAATCAGAAGGATTTTATATGTTAAAGAAAATAGCTGGTCAATTGCATTTAGATACGCAATATCAAAATTTACTCAGTGAAATAAAATCTCGTTTCAAAAAAGCTCAATTACGTGCAGCAATTGTTGTTAATCATGAGCTTATTCAGTTTTATTGGGAGATAGGTGAGCTGATTCTCGATCAGCAACAAAAATCATCTTGGGGAGATAAGATATTTAATGATCTTGCAGTGGATTTGCAAGAAAGCTTTCCGGGTGTCCAAGGATTTTCAAAATCAAATCTCTATTATATGCGTATGTTTGCTAAACATTATCCAACTCGTGAATTATTCCAGGCACTGCCTGGAAAATTGACCTGGACCCACCACACCATATTAATCCAGATGATTGAGCCTCAAGATGCCCATATAAAACAATGGTATGCAGCCAAAACTGTCGAAAATGGTTAATGTCCCCACGCTGTCATCCTGAGGAGCGTCTTTTCGCGACGAAGGACCTGCTTCTTTTTTTTAAACCGCTAATAATTATGAGGAACTATTTTATGAGTAAAACCTATTTTATTTATATGCTAACCAACATAAAAAACAATGTGCTTTATACTGGCGTAACAAACGATATAATCCGACGTGTCTACGAACACAAAAATAAAATCCAAAAAGGATTTACTTCTAAATATTATGTAAATAAGTTGGTGTATTATGAAATGTATTCTGATATTTCAGATGCTATTGCAAGAGAAAAACAAATCAAGGGTTGGACACGAAAAAAGAAAGATGCGTTGGTCAAAAAATTAAATCCATCACTGAGGGATTTGTATGAAGAGTTATGCTGAAAAAGAAGAAGCAGGTCCTTCGTCGCGAAAAGACGCTCCTCAGGATGACAGCGGCGGGGAGGTCTGATTGAACAAGCGCTGCTCGACAGTCCCATGGGCATTTCTGAATATCAATTATCAAAAGTACTACCTAAAAAACTTGAAAATATTTTGCCAACAACGGATGAAATAGAAGCTGAATTGAGTAATCTTTGACAAGAGTCTTGACTCTCTCGTTACGTTACCCTCTATCGTGCTAAACATCAGTGAAGAGAAAATCAATATGTCTTATACGGTAAAGAAATTAGCAACGCTATCGGGGATCAGTATCCGAACACTTCGTCATTACGATACGATCGGATTACTGAAACCTGCTTATTATGGCGATAACCATTATCGCTATTATGAAGAAGAGCAGATCTTGATGTTGCAGCAAATTTTATTTTATCGTGAATTAGGTTTTCCTCTCAATGAGATACAAAGGATTATCAGCTGTGATGATTTCAATACAATCGATGCGTTGATGTCTCACAAGCAAATCCTTGCACAGAGTCTTGATCGAACCCAAAAGTTGATTAAGACAATTGACCACACTATTGCACACTTGAGAGGTGAAATAACTATGCGTAATGAAGAATTATTTACAGGCTTTGCACATACATTTGCGTTTCAATCATTTGTAACCGCGTTTTCGCCGGGACACGAACACTTGCTGGATCAATATTTTGCGTCAGATCTCATCATGTTCAATCATGCCATGTCGAAGCAGTTAGATTTGAACGATTTGAAATCACGTTTACCAAATCTACAAACAATATTTAAAGATTTAAAAAGTGAGGTGAAAGATGTTATCGCCGAGGGAGATAGGATAGCCTTTCGCGTAGAACAACATGCTCTATTTTTTAAACACAATCCTGATGGTGTACACGTTAAACTCGATGTGATGAATTTGTATAAACTTGAAAGCAGCAAAGTCAAAGAATGGCAAATTTGGGTGAATATAACTGAGATCTAGCGCATGCTGTTACACCGGCTCCAACTTCGCATACGCCGCCACCAACCACTTCGCGCCGACTTGTGAAAACTTCACTTGAATGCGTGCATGATTGCCTTGACCTTCGTAACTTAAAATGACACCTTCTCCGAAAGTGGGGTGCGTAACACGTTGACCCAATGTTAAACCATTCACTTCTTGAACTTGTGGGCCGCTGTACGTTGGGGTAGTACTCTTTGGAGTATGTCGTGCATAATTATTATTGCTATGCGTGTTATATACGGGTCGAGAAATCTGCGTTTTCATGCGAACTTCTTCTAATAATTCTTTCGGTATTTCATTTAAAAATCGTGAGGGTCGGTGATATTGTTCGTTGCCATGTAATCTTCTTGATTCGGCATAGCTTAAATATAATTTCTTTTTAGCTCGCGTAATACCTACGTAACACAATCTTCTTTCTTCAGATAATCTGCCTGGTTCTTCAACGGACATTTGATGCGGAAACAAACCTTCTTCTACGCCTGATAGAAATACGAGTGGAAATTCTAAGCCTTTGGCAGAGTGAAGGGTCATTAATTGAACATAATCAGATGATTCACTGCTTTGTGTTTCGCCAGCTTCTAATGCTGCGTTGGCTAAAAATGCATCCAGCGGTGTAATCTCGACATCGGCTTCTTCGGCAAATTGTTTTGTCGCTGAAATTAACTCTTCCACGTTTTCCAGTCTAGTTTGCGCTTTTTCGCCTTTTTCTTGACGGTAATGATCTCTCAAGCCTGATTTATGTAAAACATGTTCGGTAATTTCTGGCAAAACCATATCTGCTGCATCTTTTTTCAAAGACAAAATTAAATCTAAAAATAATTGTATTGCACTTTGTGCGCGTGAGGTTAATTGACCAGACGCAATAATTTCATGCGCTGCTTGCCAGAGTGAAATAGAATTTGCGCGTGCATGTGCGCGGAATATGTTCAGAGTTGTGTCGCCAATGCCGCGTGTAGGTAAATTAACGACGCGTTCAAAAGCCGTATCATCTTGTTCATTGGTAATTAAGCGTAAGTAGGCCAGTGCATCTTTAATTTCAGCGCGTTCAAAGAATCGTAATCCGCCATAAATTCGGTAGGGAATTCCCGCTTGTATAAAAGATTCTTCTATGACACGCGATTGAGCATTGGAGCGATATAAAATAGCGCAATCGATATAGGCATTGCCGGATCTAAAATGATCTCTGATCCTGTCTACGATAAATCTCGCTTCGTCGATTTCATTAAAAGCGGCGTAGAGCGAAATCTTTTCGCCGGATTTACCGTCCGTCCATAAATTTTTGCCTAATCTATCTGAATTATTTGATATTAAAGCATTTGCGGCTTGTAAAATATTTCCCGTCGATCGGTAATTCTGTTCTAGTTTTATAGTTTTCAGTGGCGAAAAATCGCGTTCGAGTTTGCGCATGTTTTCAATTTTCGCACCGCGCCAGCCATAAATGGATTGGTCATCATCACCGACGGCCATTAAAAAGCTATTGTTTTTAGCAAGAGAATGGATCCAGCTATATTGTATCGTATTCGTATCTTGAAACTCATCGACTAAAATATGCTTAAATCTTTCTTGGTAATGCGCGAGAATATCCGGACGGGTTTGCCATAATTCATGTGCGCGTAACATTAATTCTGCAAAATCGACTGAGCCGTTTCTTTGGCATACTTCTTCATATTGCTCGTAGATTTTAATTAATGTTTTGGTATGAAAATCGCCATTGTCTTTAATGTGTTTAGGACGTAATCCCTCGTCTTTTTTTCCGTTAATAAACCATTGGATTTGTTTGGGTTGCCATTGTTTGTCGTCTAATCCCATGGACGCAATGATACGTTTCACTAATCGGCTTTGATCATCAGAGTCTATAATCTGAAAATTTTGCGGCAAACCTGCTTCGGCCCAATGTGCACGCAATAATCGATGTGCGAGCCCGTGAAAAGTTCCGACCCACATGCCCTGAGTAGAAATCCCCAGTAATTCCTCAATTCGAGTACGCATTTCATTGGCGGCTTTATTGGTGAACGTTACGGCCAGAATGTTGAAGGGGGAGTAGTTTTCGATTTGCATAAGCCAGACAATACGGTGTACTAAGACCCGTGTTTTGCCGCTGCCGGCGCCGGCCAGGATGAGTAGGTGCGTGAGTGGAGCGGATACAGCCTCTCGTTGCGCGTCGTTTAGAGAATCCAGTAGAGTTGAGGTTTTCATTCGGTTATTCTAACGGAACTTTCCACTTCCTTAAAGCCAGAAAACCGATGCTTGATAACTTTATTTCGCAGCTGGTCGCGTTGTTTGATTCGTTGAAGATCAATGTCCATTGGGCGTTGATGATTTTGGCGTTGCTTTGGATTATTCAGGTCGTTAATTTTTCAATTGGCTATCGATTAAATTGTTTAGGTATTCGTCCAAGACGCTTTTTAGGATTGATTGGTATTCCGTGTTCGCCATTTTTGCACGGCAGTTTTAGTCATTTATTTTTTAATTCTATACCCCTGTTTGCCTTGAGTTGTTTTTTATTAATTAATGGGCTGCATCATTTTTTAGTGGTTACCGCGATTATTACGGGATTGTCAGGATCGGCGATGTGGTTATTTGCGCGTTCGGGAAGACATGTCGGCGCGAGCAGTGTAATTATGGGATATTTCAGTTATTTATTGGTGAATGCGTATTTGCATCCGTCGGTGAATGCCTGGGTATTAGCCGCGATGTGTGCGTATTATTTCGGTAGTTTATTTTTAAGTATATTTCCCGATGAAGAGCGTGTGTCATGGGAAGGGCATGTGTTTGGGTTTTTAGCGGGGTTGGGGGCGTTGTATTTATCGTAATAAAATTTTTTGATGGAGAATTTACATGAGTGCATTAACCTTATTTGAAGAAGAATTGGTGCGGCGTATTTGGGACGAATCTGCACAAAAATGGTTTTTTTCGATCGTCGATGTTGTATCAGCACTTACAGAAAGTGTTGACCCTACGGTGTATTGGCGCAAGCTTAAAGAACGACTTAAAAAGGAAGGAAATGAAACCGTGACAAATTGTCACGGTTTGAAAATGGCGGCTGCGGATGGGAAAATGCGGCTTACGGATGTTGCCGATGCTGAACAATTACTCAGATTAATTCAGTCTATCCCTTCTCCTAAAGCTGAACCTTTTAAACGCTGGCTTGCAAGAGTAGGGTATGAGCGCTTAGAAGAAATAGAAAATCCTGAGCTTGCCTCAAAACGAATGCGGGAAATTTACCATCAAAAAGGTTATTCGAATCAGTGGATTGAAAAACGAATGCGAGGGATCGCTGTTCGGGATGAATTGACTGAAGAATGGAAAATACGTGGTGTGAAACAGCAAAAAGAATACGCTATCCTGACTGCTGAAATAAGCAAAGCAACATTTGGAATGACACCTGTTGAATATAAAAAATTTAAAAATCTTGCAAAGCCGAATGAAAATCTCCGCGATCATATGACTGATCTTGAGTTGATTTTTACCATGTTAGGTGAAGCATCAACTACAGAGATTGCCCGAAAAAAAGATGCGCGAGGATTTATTCCTAATAAAAAATCTGCTTTTGAAGGAGGCACTATTGCTGGTGATGCAAGACGTGCTTTAGAAGAAAAAAGCGATACAAGAGTGTCAACCAAGGAGAATTACAAAAAACTATTAAGTAATGACAGCGATGAACAGGAGTAGTAGGACATATGATGAAACTAATTGAAATTCATAATCCCGCAACAGGAAAAGTTGTCGGGGCTGTAGAAAATATGGATACCAAAACAGTCGAGGCGGTTATTCAAAAAGCCCATAATGCTTTTGCACATTGGCGAAAAGAAACACCCAAAACTCGGGCTAGTTTATTACGCAAATGGTTTGAATTAATTATCGCTAATACGGATCAACTGGCTGAAATTTTAACGTCTGAACAAGGCAAGCCACTCGAAGAAGCCAAACGCGAAATTCAATACGGGGCAGCGTTTGTTGAATGGTTTGCCGAAGAAGCGAAACGAATTTATGGCGATGAAATTCCAGCGCCTATTAATAATCATCATATTATTGTTATAAAACAACCTGTTGGAGTGGTTGGAGCAATTACGCCGTGGAATTTTCCGTGTGCGATGATTACGCGAAAAGTTGCGCCTGCTTTAGCAGCGGGTTGTACGGTTGTATTAAAGCCATCTTCTCTCACACCTCTCACAGCCATAGAATTAGTTAAATTAGCCATTAAAGCCGGCATTCCTGAGGGAGTTATAAATATAGCCACGGGAGAAGCAAAATTAATTGGCGAAATTTTTACCGGGAGTAAATTAATTCGCAAAATATCGTTTACGGGATCCACAGAAGTGGGCAAATTATTAATGGCGCAATGTGCATCGACCGTTAAAAAAGTTTCTCTAGAATTAGGTGGAAATGCGCCGTTTATAATTTTTGATGATGCGGATATTGATGCCGCTGTGTCGGGTCTGATGGCAAGTAAATTTCGTAATATGGGCCAAACCTGTGTGTGTGCCAATAGAATTTTTGTGCAAGAAAATATTTATGATTTATTTGTAGATAAACTCACAGAAGCCGTAAAATTATTAAAAGTCGGCGTGGATCAGGGGCCTTTGATTAACGAGGCGGGTGTTAAAAAAGTGGAAGAACATATTAAGAATGCGGTGGATAATGGCGCAAAAATATTATGTGGTGGCAAAAGACATAAATTAGGCAGAACGCATTTTGAGCCAACTGTATTAAGAGATGTCACGATGGATATGTTGTGTGCACACGAAGAAACGTTTGGGCCTGTGGCGCCTGTCTTTTCTTTTCATGATGAGGCTGATGTCATTCAAAAAGCCAATGCAACGCAGTATGGATTGGCGTCCTATTTTTATTCGCAAAATATTCATCGTGTGTGGCGTGTGGCAGAACAATTAGAATGTGGCATGGTGGGAATTAATTCTGGCATGATTTCGACAGAATTTGCGCCATTTGGTGGTGTGAAAGAATCGGGAATTGGGCGAGAAGGTTCGAAATATGGGATTCAAGATTTTATTGAAATAAAAACTTTATATATGGGAGCGTAGTAAGGGAATATGCGATTTTTGAAAAAAGTTTTTTTTATTTTATTATTCATATTGGCTGTATTGATCAGTGTGACGTATGTATTTCAACTGCCCATTCCAGGAGATATAAAAAAAGTATTTGGAGGCATTATTGCGGCGTTGTGTATGATATTGCTACCTTCGATGAATTTTTTATGGCCGAGAGAAGATGTTTCTCCCGGCTCGTTAAATGACGTTGCAACTGATATGAAGAAAGTTGCGGAAGCAATAGATGAGTCGGCTTTGGAAAAATATCGAGTTGAACCGTATAGTGAATCAGGAAGAAAAAAAATAAGGTGGTTAACGATTCTATGGGTTTTTATTATTACGGGAGTGTGTTCTTTTCTACTTTTCTCCCCCCATTTTTTTGAGCAGGGGTTTTTTCAGTGGAGTTATTATATATTCCCCTTCAATATTTGGAGTTGGACACTATTTGGGGTGATTTTTATCCTAAGTTCATTCTGGATACGCAATATTTATACTAAGCCGACTTTGTTTTTCTTTGGGCTTTCGATTGAGTTCTCGAGTTGGACAGTAGCGTTTTTATGGCAGCAGTTTTCTTTGCCCATGTTATATTTTAACTATGCTATTTCTTTAATCATTGTGATAATAATGGCTCCATTCCTGATAGTGTTTCATCGTCGCTATCTTAGGCGATACCTAATGAGAAACTTTGTGGGGAAAGTATTTGAATTAAAATATCCCATTAAGTCTCTGCTGTTTAGTGTTTCGTTAGTTGAGCAAGAGCACATCGGTTACGTGATACTGCAGGGTTTGGGTGTCATTGTGGTTAGTGATAATTTATCGTTACCTGTGGGTTCGACCATCAAAGTGGTTGATATTACTCAGAATAATCTTTATTTAATTATTGAAAAAGTGTGAAATTAGAGAACAATATTATATAGGAGAAATTTTAATATGGCTGGTCATAGTAAATGGGCAAACATCCAACATCGCAAAGGCGCACAAGATGCGAAACGCGGAAAATTATTCACGAAATTTATTCGCGAAATTACTGTCGCATCACGTATGGGCGGTGGTGATCCGAATTCAAATCCGCGATTGCGTTTAGGTATTGATAAAGCCTTAGCCGCAAACATGTCCAAAGATGTTATTCAGCGCGCTATCCAAAAAGGTATTGGTGGATTGGAAGGCCAAAATATGGAAGAAATTACCTATGAAGGTTATGGTCCTAATGGCGTTGCGGTATTAGTCGAATGTCTTACGGACAATAAAAATCGCACAGTTTCTGAAGTGAGGTTTGCATTTACTAAATTGGGTGGAAATTTAGGAACCACTGGCTCAGTAAATTATTTGTTTAGTAAAAAAGGCCAGATTTTATTCGCACCGGGTGCCTCTGAAGATAAAATCATGGAAATTGCTTTAGAATTAGGCGCGGATGATATTATTACTAATGATGATAAGTCTATAGAAGTTATTACCAGTCCAGACGATTTTGAAAAAATTAAAGAAAAATTAATCGCAAATAAATTAAATCCAGTCGATGCTGAAATTACAATGATTGGCAGTACAAAAGTAAAGCTTGAAGGTGATGCACAAGATAAAATGGAAAAATTACAAAATATGCTGGAAGAATTAGACGATGTACAAAACGTATATTCGAACGCCGAATGGTAGTGCGCATACTGGGTATTGATCCCGGCTCGCGTATTACAGGCTTTGGGATTATTGAAATCCATAAAAAAGAACACAAGTATATTACGAGCGGCTGTGTGCGTTTAAAATCGTCTTGTCCGCATGAGAATTTAAATCAAATATTTGCGGCGCTCGCACAGGTTATAGAAAAATATAATCCACATGATGCAGCCATAGAACAAATCTTTATGCACAATAATCCAGGCTCGGCGATTAAATTAGGCCAAGCACGCGGCGCTGCGATTGTTGCGATGACACAAAAAGGATTGCCTGTTGCACAATATTCTGCGCGACAAATTAAACAATCCGTCGTAGGCTATGGTGCAGCGAAGAAGGAACAAGTCCAAGAGATGGTGTGTCGATTATTAAAATTAACGGGTACACCGCAAGCCGATGCGGCAGATGCATTAGCCGTAGCCATCTGTCACGCCAACAGCCGAGGGTTGGGCAATATTTTAAATATCACAGGTTTGCGTCACGGGAGATTACGAGATGATAGGGCGATTACGCGGAATTTTACTGGAAAAACAACCGCCGAACTTATTGATTGATGTGAATGGTGTGGGGTATGAAGTTCAAGCTTCAATGACGACTTTTTATCAACTCCCCGAAATTAATCAGTCAATTAATTTATTTACGCATTTTGTCGTACGCGAAGATGCGCAATTATTATTTGGATTTTTTACGCAAGACGAGCGCGTTTTATTTCGGGCTTTACTTAAAGTTAATGGCGTTGGACCAAAATTGGCTTTAACAATACTTTCTGGCGTATCGCCTGATGAATTTATACGCTGTATTAATAACGGTGACAGTAACAGTTTGGTAAAATTGCCGGGTGTGGGTAAAAAAACCGCGGACAGATTAATCATTGAAATGCGTGATCATAATTTTACGATTACAACACAATCGTCTGAACAAGATGCCGTGAGTGCATTAATTGCATTAGGCTATAAACCACATGAAGCAACGCGTGCATTACACGGCATTGAGACTTCACAACAATCTAGCGAAGAATTAATTAGATTAGCATTAAAGAGGATTCAAGCATGATGATGGATATCGAAGAAGATAGATTAATTGCAGCCGATCCCATAACGCCCGAAGAAGAAAAATTTGATCGCGCCATGCGGCCATCGACACTCAGTGAATACAGAGGCCAACCGACGGTATGTGAGCAACTCGAAATATTTATAGGCGCCGCGCGATCGCGTAAAGAAGCATTAGATCATGTGTTAATTTTTGGTCCGCCGGGATTAGGTAAGACTACTTTAGCGCATATTATCGCCAACGAAATGGGGGTGAAACTCAGACAGACTTCAGGGCCTGTGTTAGAAAAAGCAGGTGATCTTGCCGCTATTTTAACTAATCTAGAACCCCGCGATGTTTTATTTGTGGATGAAATTCACCGATTAAGTCCGGTTGTAGAAGAAATATTATATCCCGCGATGGAAGATTACCAATTGGATATTATGATTGGCGAGGGTCCTTCTGCTCGGTCTATAAAATTAGATTTACCGCCATTTACGTTAGTGGGTGCAACAACGCGTGCAGGTTTACTAACATCACCACTTCGCGACAGATTTGGAATAGTACAAAGATTAGAATTTTATAATATGGTTGATTTGGCTTTCATCGTAAAAAGATCGGCGCATATATTACAGGTCAAAATAGATGAACTGGGTGCACAAGAAATTGCACGACGTGCGCGTGGTACGCCTCGAATTGCAAACAGATTATTACGTCGTGTCAGAGATTATGCGCAAGTGAAATCCAACGGCGAGATTGATCAAAAAACAGCAGACAGGGCATTAAATTTATTAGAAGTTGATATTCACGGCTTTGATTTGATGGATCGCAAATTATTATTAGCGCTCATCGAAAAATTTGATGGTGGGCCGGTGGGAGTAGACAGTATTGCAGCGGCTATTAGTGAAGAGCGCGGAACGATTGAAGATGTCATTGAGCCGTATTTGATTCAGCAGGGCTTTATGGCGAGAACGCCGCGGGGAAGGGTGGCGACAAGGCAGGCGTATTTGCATTTTGGGCTGACGCCTTCATCACCGTCACTGTCATCCTGAGGAGCATCTTTTCGCGACGAAGGACCTGCTTTGAAACCACTAAAATAAAAGCAGGTCCTTCACTACGCTCCGCTCCGTTCAGGATGACAGTGTAAAGAGAGAGGGCGAGCTAATATTCCCACCCTGCGGTGATAATTTTTGATACAATCTTTATATTCATATTCCACCCCCGGAGACTCGCACCGCATGAATTTTGATACGTCGTTTATTTCTTATTTTATGGATAGCGGTTTAATTATTAAGGCCGTTGTTTTACTCCTGGTTTCTGCATCAATCATGTCCTGGACCTTTATCTTTCAGCGTTTATATTCTTTGAAGAATGCCCGTACGCAAATCCGTGAATTTGAAGATTTGTTTTGGTCCGGCGCGGATCTCAATAAAATCTATAGTGATTTGGCTAAACATGATGATCTCGAAGGCATGGAATATATTTTTGTATCCGGCTTTAAAGAATTCACCCGTCTGCGTAAACAACCCGGTATTCAACCCGCTATCGTCATGGAAGGTGCACAACGCGCGATGCGCATTGCACGTTCACAAGAAACAGAAAAACTCGAAAAGCATTTATCTTTCTTAGCAACCGTCGGTACAACCAGTACCTATGTTGGTTTATTCGGGACGGTATTAGGTATTATCGATGCATTGCATACACTGGGTAGTGCTACACAAGCAAGTATTGCAACTGTCGCACCGGGAATGTCAGAAGCATTAGTGACAACCGCGATGGGATTATTTGCCGCGATTCCTGCCGTTATTTTTTATAACAGACTATCGAGTGAAGTGGATAGAGTTTTAAATCAGTATGATATTTTCCAAGAAGAATTCTCGGGAATTTTATATCGACAAACGCATACCACGACATCGAGAGTTCCAGAAAATGAATACCATTAAATCGGCGCAACGACGTAAACCCATTATTGAAATCAATGTCGTACCGTATATTGATATTATGTTGGTGTTATTAATTATTTTTATGGTGACGACACCCCTGTTAACACAAGGCGTGAAAATTCATTTGCCGCATGCATCCACACAAACGTTACCTGCGGACAAATCGCATCCGATTATCGTGACCGTCGATGTTCAAGGAAATGAATATTTAAATATTTCGGCAAATCCGAATAAGCCTATTGATCCTATTACACTGCATAATATTGTTTCAGCGGAGTTAAGATCAGAAGCACAACAAAATCAAAAGCCCATCGTATTAGTGAAGGGCGATAATAATGCGAGTTACGGAAATGTGGTTCAAGCTATGGTGTTATTGCAACAAGCGGGAGCGTCAAACGTAGGATTGGTGACTCAACCTTCTCCACAACAACCTCAGCGATGATGAAAGCAACGACCGAGAAAAAACCGTTTTTATTGTGGTCATGTATTTTGCATGTCAGTATTTTATTGTTTTTAATTTTAGATATTACTTTCTCGGGGAGTTCAGCACCGGCTTCTCAACCGAATATTATTCAAGCGGTGGCGATTAGTTCGAAAACACTAGCGCAATATCAACAAGCTGTTGTTCAAAAACAAGTGACCAAACAACAAGCCATTCAAAAAGTTCAGGATTTATTAAAAGCGGAACAAGCTGCGCAACAAGCAGCACAAATGGCTGCTGCAAAAGCGGCTGAACAAGAACAAGCCGCACAAAAACAAGCAGCAGCGGATGCAGCCGCAAAAGCGATTGCGGTACAAAAAGCTGTTGCAGATGCGGCTGCAGCAAAAGCAGCCCAAAAAGCCGCTGCTGCTGAAATGAAACAATCCATCGAAAAACAATTAAAAGCGAGTATGCAAAAACAATTATCTGAAACTAAGCCTACAACAAAATCCACAACAAAACCTACGACAACAACCAGTGCAAAACCGAGTACCTCAACGGTAAAATCAAATCCGGGATTAATGGATAAATATAAATCGGCGATTATTCAAGCGATCAGTGAGCAGTGGATTGTTCCGCAAAATTTGCCGAAAGATATATCCTGTGTATTAAGTGTGCGTGTTGCGCCGGGTGGTGTGGTGATACAAGTGTCAGTGACAAAGTCGAGTGGAAATCCGGTATTGGATAATTCTGCGGTTGCAGCGGTGAATAAAGCGTCTCCGTTGCCGGTGCCGACGGATCCAAATTTATTTGATGCGTTTCGAACGATGACGTTAACGGTTAAGCCTGATGGGTCGATGTTAGAAAATTGAGGATTATTATGCGCAAATTAGCAAAATTGTTTTTAGGGTTTGTATTACTGACGTTTAGTTTATCTGCGTTTGCTGATATGAACTTAACGCTTACTCAGGGAATTTCGGGCGCAATCCCCATCGTCATTAATAATTTCAGTAACGACGATCAAAATATAACCGCTGTGATTAATAGCGATTTAAATAATTCTGGTCGATTTAAAACTGTTTCATCGAGTGGTGATGCGGTATTAAAAGGCAGTGTGGATGGCAATAAAATTAACTTTCAATTATTCGGCAAAGACAATAAGCCCTTATTATCCCAAACTGTGACCGTTCGACGTGATAATTTCCGTTTGGGGGCACATAATGTCAGTGATATCGTTTATCAAACTCTCACCGGTATTCGCGGAATTTTCTCTACACGCATTGCGTATATTTTAGTGCACAACGGAAGATATGCGCTTGATGTTGCTGACTATGATGGTTTTAATCCGAAACCTATATTGGTGTCGCATCAGCCGATCATGTCACCCGCATGGTCACACGATGGATCCAAAATTGCATACGTATCTTTCGAAAATGGTAATCCCGAAATTTATATGTCCAATATCGCGTCAGGATCTCGAACATTAATTAGTCATTATAAGGGTATCAATGGCGCACCGGCTTTTTCACCGAATGACAGACGCTTGGCATTAGTTTTATCTAGAGGTAGCGTAGCTAAAATTTATATCATGAATTTGGCGACCAAAGCATTACAACAAATTACAACAGGTAATGCGATTGATACGGAGCCCAGTTTTGCGCCAGACGGCCAGTCAATATTATTTACCTCCGACAGAGGTGGTGCGCCGCAAATATATCGCGATGATCTGACTTCAGGACAGGTTCAACGTATGTCCTACAATGGTCATTACAATGCGCGCTCGTCGTTTTCACCCGATGGAAATCAAATTGTGATGATTCATTCTGTAGGTGAAGGGTATGGAATTGGCTTGCAAGATTTACAGACGGGTGCCTATTTAACACTGGATAGTACGGGTGACGATCAATCGCCCAGTTTTTCACCGAATGGACAGATGGTAATATTTGCGAAGAAGACAGGCGTACACAGACAGTTGGCATTAGTTTCCACTGACGGTCGAATTAAGTTAGCATTACCCTCTGACGTGGGAGAAGTACAAGAACCGGTATGGTCACCTTTTTTAGATTAGTGTTGAATTCATTTTAAATTAACGGGAGTTTAATCATGTTGAAGAAATTATTAGTAGTCGGTGCGGTGGCATTTGCATTGGCGGGTTGTTCAACCACAGGCAGTGGCGCAGATGGTTCGAATGGTGCAAATGGTTCTGGTATTCAAACGTCAGGATTAGGCGGCGGTTATGGTTTAACGAATCCAAATGCAATGGTTCCAGGTGCAAATCAACGTTATTTCTTTGATTTTAACCAAAGTGTTGTACGCGATTCTGATTTACCTTCCATCAAAGTTCAGGCACATTATTTAACGTCGCATCCGTCTGCAACCGCTAAATTAGAAGGTAATACTGATATTCGTGGTAGTCGTGAATACAATTTAGCGTTAGGTCAACGTCGTGCTGATGCGGTTCATCAAACGTTATTATTAGACGGTGCAAGTAAATCTCAGTTGAGTACGATTAGTTATGGCGCAGAAAAACCAATTGCAACGGGTGATTCTGAAAATGATTACGCACGTAATCGTCGTGTAGATATGGTTTACGAGACACACTAAACATGAAAATTTCCATGAAAAAATTAATTTTAATCAGTTGCTTGCTTTCTCCACTGGCGTTTGCAGATTCGGCGCCAGTGATGTCTATTACACCTGCATCACCGCCAGCGGATACGTCTACCGATGCTGCACCTGCAACACCGGTTCCTGCTTCACCTGCAATGCCATTAACACTGGATCAGCGCGTCGCGGTTTTAGAAAGACAACTGTCTGCGATGAATCAAATTGATTTAGTCAATCAAGTCAGTCAATTAGAACAACAAGTGCAGGATTTACAGGGTCAAGTACAAGTGTTGTCTCACTCGCTTCAAACCGTTCAAACTCAAACGACGAGTCAATATGCTGATTTAGATCAGCGACTGCAAAAAGTGACGACGACGCCTGTTGCTCCTGTTGCGACAACTTCAGATGCGCCTGTTACTACCACAGATACTACTGATACCAATAATACGGATACTAAAATTACTGAAAAAAGTATGTACGATGCCGCGTATAAAAATATTCGTGAACAAAAAAATGCTGATGGCATTACCAGCATGAAAAAATATTTAGAAAAATACCCTGACGGAAAATATGCGTCGAATGCGCATTATTGGTTAGGGCAGTTGTATATTTTGAAAGGCGATAATGCTAGCGTAAAAGATGCGGTATTTGAATTTAACACCGTGATTAAAAAATATCCCAAGAGTAATGAAGCGAAAGAAGCCAGTTTAAAATTAGGTTTTGCGTATTTATTACAAAATAAAAGCATAGAAGCAAAAGATCAATTTAAAAAGGTTGTGAAGGATTTCCCGGGTACCTCTGTTGCGCAATTAGCACAAGCACGGTTAGCGCAGTTGTCATAAATTCTCGTTTGGAAAAAACATGAAAGAAGCGTGGAATGAATTAATGCAGGTTTATACGGAGATACTGCAGAGTCAGGAACCTTTTGACATGGGTATTAACGTTTCGCAGTCGCAAAAAGAAGCGGTGACTGATGCGTTAGAAAAATTATTACCTTATTGTATGCCGGATGATCAATTGGGCAGTAAAGTGAGATTGTTGGCAGAACAAGAAGGGGGTTTACCTTCTAATGAAATATCTGAGGTGAGTGGGTTACTGGTTAAACTCAAAAAGTTGTTACCCAACGATGATCGTTATGATCAAATGGAACATTTGCTTGAACGCTCGCTTTATTTTGCTTCAAAAAATCCCGTGTTAGTTGATCAAGAGATGTCTACAAAAGCCGCCAAAAAACAAGCTTCCTATGATGCTCATGCACGACAATATCAAGCAGAACAAGCGGCTAAAAATGTTGCTGCTCAAGCGCCTGCACAACCAGGCCTATTTGGACGATTAATGAATGCGACAGTAAATTCAGTCGTGAATTTATTTGTTTCGAAACCTGCAGAGCCAACGCCTCAAGGTACTACTACCGCTCAAGATAGCGTTGTTGAAGAACCCAAAGGACCGCCTACACAAGCACAGCTCGAAGGTGCGTGGAAACGGCTAATGAAAACGTATGCAACGTTTGCAGAGTATAATCAAAAAATTGGAGAGGCGAGACACAATCTTGTGGCTGCTTTTTTTGACAAGGAAACCGCAAAAAAAGTTCTGACAGTCGAATTAAGCAGTTTTCAGAAGATGGTTTCTCATCTGAATGAGTATGAGTTACAAAAAAAAATTCGTTCATTGGTACAAGTGAAGAGTTTAGATAAGGGTGATTATGCAGACATATTTGTAAGCTTACGCGGGTGTTTACCGCATGGAGAGCTACGAGAGTTGTTTGTAGACACGTTTGAGCCTGCCGCACTTGCATGGAAGCAGCAAGAAAAACGAGACGCCGGTCTCGCAGAAGCGTGGCAACACTTGATGAGTGTTTATAAAGTAGTGGCCGGGAATGTGAATGATGCAGGGAGTATTCGACTCCTGTGTATTGAATTAAGCGTATTTAAAGATTTGGTAGAAAAAAACGTCGGTGCAGAGAAATTAGAAGATAAAGTGGTTGAACTTATGAAAACATCAGGTTCGCCAATCAAGATGTCATCGGAAACGAAAGATGAATTATTGGGCAAAGTGGCTAGAGAGCCTGATGGACATAAATTACTTGGATTGCTTGAATTAACGCTTCAAACACCGCTTAAGGAACCACGAAAAGGTTTAGAGACTAAGAACACTGATCAAGATCGCTTCTCTCACTAATGGATGGAAGGTGAGAAATTCGCTGCTAACGCTGTAATTTTTCCTAGCGTTGATGTTTTATCAGTATCATCTAATCTAAAAAAGGTTGTTTTATCTTTTATGGCTTTGGCTAATGTAGAGGCCTGATTTTCTTCAGCAGGTGTATTTTGACTGTGACGATACAGCATGTGAAGCACAATTTTTTCGTTGACGGGTTCTTTAGTGTCACGCAAATATAATGCATTTGTACCGGTTTCAATGAGTGATAGTTTTTGTTCCGGTGTTTTTTGGCAATGAAGTTCAAGATAATTTTCGAGAGTGTGATTATACGTTTTGCGGGCGTAGACTAAAAGTTTTTTATTAATTTCGTGAATAAGATCGTTGTGTTCATCATCAATTCCTGCACACAGCTGTTCATACTGCTCTTCAAATTTTTCAATAGATTGATACGTACAAATAGCCCACTGGGTGTTTACAAAATGGCGTAAGATAACTTCTCTCTCTTCTTCTTCATATTCATGGGTTTTTAGCGCTGCTCTTAAAGGCATGCCTATTTGAAATCCAAATGATTGAAGGCTCTTATCATTCTCAAGCGCATGCGCATAAATTCTATCTAATACGGTTTGATTGCCAGAGGTTAATAAAAAAAGCAGGGGATTAAATACAATAATATCTTTGTTTTTTACGCCGATGAGTTTATAGCATTCAAGATCGAGGTTAGCCGGATTAAAATCTGCGCCTTGGCGAATCATTTCTCGACAAAAATTTAATCTCGCTTCGTTGAATTCGTCATAGTCATAAGGGTCGACATAGGCGTTTGTGGGTGGCGAGAATATGGCGCATGTATTGTAATAGGCTTGAACTAATTTACGTCGCGAATCATTTTCGTCGAGTGGTGCAAATTGTTCTAATTCAGGGAGAGTGAGTTTGTGGAATAAAACATCTAAATAGACGTTCCTGGGTAACGGTGTTTTTTCCAGCTCCTTCCAATTTAATGCTTCCATTGTATAAACCCCTCTTTATGAAAATAACCGACTCGGGGCATTATACAGGGGAAACCTTAAGGTTTTATTAAGCGCCGAAGGCGTCCTGAGCGAGCGTAGCGAGTCGAAGGATCCCCGTTCTAACGGGCCTGCAGTCCGGATCGCAGCAGAATCCTATCCATGAGCCATGGTGGGGCCATCAGATTTTACCGCCGTCATATCGAGCTGTGGATGCATTTTTCGCTGAATAAATTCAAAGGCTGTTACGTTTTTACATTCTCTTGCCAACGCGAGTAACTCTTCTCCCCAGGCTGCATTCCATGGCATGTCCAGTTCATGTTTAAGCGTATCCAAGGGTTGATGTGACATGATGTGGAGTCGATAAACATTTCGACAATAATTTGGGTTCACGCCCATAGCGCTTGTGGCAAAGTAACAAAGGGCTAAGTATTTAAACGCAGGATGGAAATCTGGCGTAATCACTACCCCTAAAAAAAGACTTAAATTTTGTATGTGATTAAAATCAGAAAATGGGAATTTTTCAAGTGCGTTAATCGCCGTACAGGTTCTTCTTTGACTGGAAGCAGTGGTCGAGTTTAAGAGAAAAAGATGTTGAGCATAAGCCGTTACTAATCGTCTACCTGTTTTGCAATGCCATGCGAATGTGCGAAGACTTTTATTAGGTAAACGGGGAAGAATGGCTGTTTTTACAACATCATCAGGGAGGTTTTGCCACAGGTGTTTTGGTGTTATTTCAGTATTTTCGCCATGCATGATTAGTATCTCTTTTAGGATTTCATGAACAAACCGGCTGATTATAAGGCCATTTTTGAATTATGCAAGCCCATTTCCCGATTTATCTCACGTACTTCCTCTTGGAGTAGTAGGCCTTGTCGATGGGCCTCAATTACAACAAGAAGCTTAACAGCAGATTGACTGTGAAATTCAATGGCTTTTTCAGCCAAGCGTTTAGCGTTAACGACATCGCTGCGTTTCAAATAATAAAGGGCCAACTTGAATGCAATATCTTTTGATTTTGTTTCAAGCGCTATTTTTTCGAGTAGTTGAGGCGCTACACTTTCACTGCCAAATTTGATAGCAATGTTTGCCCAAACCAGTGCTTTCTCAAAATCTTTGTGTTCTTTAAAAAAGTAGGAGGCTAATGTTATTGCAGAGCTTTTTGATTTTGTTTCAAGCGCAATTTTCGCCAGAAGCTGTGGTGCTTTATTTTCACCCCCCAATTCCATGGCTTTTAAAGCCCATTTCTCTGCATTTATCGTGTCGTCTTCATCATGATAATGTTCTGCCAACTCATAGGCTGATTGAATATTGTCGGAGATATTTTCATCCATACGTTATTTTCCTTGCTCTGTAATGTCGGTAGGTTTGCATATATAAGGTTTTATTAACAACCCTTACCGGGCGTTGTAAGCGTCGCCCCTACCAGTGGGATGAGGGAGGTTGCAAAAACCCTGTAATTTACAATAGATATTGCATCAACCCCGCCAGATCGCTATACTTCGGCCTCTTTTAACATCCTTGCTTGACGGCCTAGACCGCAAGCTTTAATCCATAAGGGGCAGTTATGACAACAATGAGACACTATGAAATAGTGTTTATGGTCCATCCTGACCGTAGCGAACAAGTCAACGCAATGGTTGAACGCTACAAAGGCATGATCAGCCAATCCAAAGGCAAAATTCACCGCTTTGAAGACTGGGGCCGCCGTCAATTGGCGTATCCCATTAACAAAGTCCATAAAGCACACTATATTTTAATGAATATAGAATGTGATTCCAAAACCTTGGAAGACATCAAAGAAAACTTCAAATTCAACGACGCCATTATTCGAAATTTAGTGCTTCGTTGTGATAGAGCGATTACAGAACCTTCGCCACTCGTAAAGAGCAAAGAAGAGAACCGCGAGCCGGAAGAAAATCCGGTAGCCGCAGCACCAGCATCATCCAGCGAGGAGGCATAATCATGGCAGCACCAGCAGGTCCCGTTCGTAATTTCCGTCGTAAAAAATATTGCCGATTTACCGCTGAAGGCGTTGATCAGATTGATTATAAAGATATTGGCGTATTAAAAGGCTATATCACCGAAACCGCTAAAATCGTTCCTAGCCGTATTACCTGGACAAAAGCACGCTATCAACGTCAGCTGTCCTTAGCGATTAAACGTGCGCGCTTCTTGGGCTTACTGCCTTATTGCGATCGTCACGAAAACTATTATTGATAAAGAGGCACTATTCCAATGGAAGTTATCTTACTTGAAAAAATTCGTAACGTCGGCGCTCTCGGCGAAATGGTTAAAGTTAAAGCAGGCTTTGCTCGCAATTACTTATTACCCCAACGTAAAGCAGTTACCGCAAACGATGCAAATCGCGCGAAATTTGAAGCACAACGTGCTGATCTTGAAAAACGTGAAGGTGAATTATTGAAAGCAGCGCAACAACGTGCGGATAAAATTAGCGCGTCAGGCGTTGTTACGATTCATGCGAAAGTCGCTGAAGAAGGTAAATTGTACGGTTCCGTCGGTATTCATGAAGTGGCAGAAGCAATGAAGAAAGCGGGCATTGAAATTCATAAAAGCGAAATTAAAATGCCTACCGGTCCTATTCGTCATGTTGGCGAGTACGAACTTCATTTGTTTTTACACAGCGATGTGACTTCAACAATTAAAGTTGTTGTTGTTCCAGAGCCGGCGTAATATTCATGGATGAAACGAAAATCCCCGGATAAAGATACCGCTAGAGATACCTCAACCGCCTATCTCAAAATTGCACCGCATTCAATCGAAGCGGAACAATCTGTGTTAGGCGGTTTGATGTTAGAAAATATGGCCTGGGAACGTATTAACGAAGTTCTCAAACCCCATGATTTTTATCTCGCTCAACACCGTATTATTTATGGTGTTCTTGAAAATCTCGCACACCGCAATCATCCCTTCGACGTTCTGACTGTTGCAGAAGCGTTAAAATCACAAGGCCAATTAGAAGCGGTGGGCGGCGATGTTATTTTATTTGAACTCGCTAAAAATACTCCCAGTGCTGCCAATATTCACGCCTATGCGGATATTGTTCGCGAAAAATCTATTTTAAGACAATTAATTGGTGCCGGTTCGACAATCATAGAAAGCGCTTATGCACCGACGGATAAAAAAGCCGGTGATTTATTGGATGAAGCCGAGCGTACCGTTTTTCAAATTGCTGAATCGCAAAAAATGCACGGCGGTGGTCCTGTTCGTATTGACGGTTTATTAAATAAAGCCGTTCAACATGTGGATAAGCTTTATCATTCTGATGAAGTGATTACGGGAATTTCAACGGGTTATAAAGATCTCGATGAAATGACCTCGGGATTACAAAAAGCGGATCTCGTGATTGTTGCTGGTCGACCCTCGATGGGAAAAACAACTTTCGCCATGAATATTGCTGAGCATGCGGCTATAAAAAGCGGCATGCCCGTTTTAGTATTCAGTATGGAAATGCCCGGCGAATCTCTCGCACTGCGTATGATGTCTTCTTTAGGTCGCATTGATCAGCATCGAGTGAGATCCGGTAAATTAGAAAATGAAGATTGGCCACGCATTCAATCTGCGGTCAGCATGTTGTCAGAAACCAAATTATTTATTGATGACTCTCCGGCATTAAGTCCAAATGAAATGCGTACGCGCGCACGACGTATTATGCGTGAGCATGGCCAGATTGGATTAATCGTCGTGGATTATTTGCAATTAATGCAATCGCCCGGATTTAGAGAAAATCGCGTGGGTGAAATTTCAGAAATTTCCCGTTCTTTAAAAGCATTAGCGAAAGAATTAAGTACGCCCGTGGTTGCGCTTTCACAATTAAATCGTGGTTTGGAGCAGCGTCCAGATAAAAGACCCATCATGTCAGATTTGCGCGAATCGGGTGCTATCGAACAAGATGCGGATATTATTATTTTTATTTACCGTGATGAAGTCTATAATCCAGAATCACGTGATAAAGGTATCGCAGAAATTATTATCGCGAAACAACGTAACGGCCCCATTGGTAAAGTAAAATTAACTTTCTTGGGCAAATATACTCGATTTGAGAATTTCTTGAATGAAAATGCAACATTCTACGCTCCAGCTTGATGAAGCGGCTTTACTCCATAATTTTTCTGTCGTAAAAAGTTACGCGCCTCAGTCCAACGTATTATCCATGATTAAATCCAATGCGTACGGTCATGGCATGTTATGGGCGGCAAATATTTTAAAAGCATCCGATGGTTTTGGGGTTGCGCTATTATCGGATGCGCTGATATTACGCAAAGCAGGAATTAAGCAAAAAATCGTCTTATTGCGGGGTGTCTATACCGCTGAGGAATTAAACGCAGCGATAGAATGTAATATTGATATTGTTGTACATGATCTGGAGCAAGTGAAATTAATTCAAGCGGCGAAGCCTGCTACATTAAATATTTGGCTTAAAGTCAACACGGGCATGAACCGATTAGGATTTCATCCTAACGATGTGGAAGCGATTTATGCCATCCTCAAAAATTATTCTGTTATTTTATTAACGCATTTTTCGTGCGCGGATGAAGTAGAAAATCCTCTGACACAAGATCAGATGGCTATTTTTAATCGTATTAACATCAATACCGAAAAATCATTAGCGCATTCCGCAGGAATTTTAGGGTGGAAAGAATCGCATGCAGATTGGGTTCGTCCCGGATTAATGTTGTATGGAGTTTCTCCGTTTTCAAATACCACTGGCTTGGATTTTGAATTGAAACCTGTCATGACATGGCAATCCGTATTAATTGCACTGCGACAACAAAAAGCCGGTGATGCGATTGGTTATAACCGAATGTATATTTGTCCTGAAGATATGTTGGTGGGCGTGGTGGGAGTTGGGTATGGATTGGGTTATCCACGACATGCTAAAAACGGCACACCCATTTTAATTAATGGAATAGAAACAGAAGTGGTGGGAAGAGTTTCAATGGATATGCTCATGGTTAATTTAAAAAATATTAAAAATCCAAAAATTGGCGATACAGTTACTTTGTGGGGTAATGGATTGCCGATAGAAAAAGTCGCTGAAAATACGGCAACCAGTGCTTATGAATTATTGTGCAATGCCCCGTTGGGCAGCGCATGAAGATAGCAACATGGAATATTAATTCTCTCCGTGTACGATTGCCTCATATACTCGAATGGCTGGAAAAAGAAAATCCAGATGTTTTGGCTTTGCAAGAATTAAAAATGGAAGATAAAGATTTTCCGGTGGAAATATTTAAGAAATTAAATTATCACGTGAGCTTTAGTGGCCAAAAAACCTATAACGGCGTGGCTGTTATTAGTCGTGCTGACATTAGCGATCCGGAGATGCCAGATCTAGATGAACAACGCAGAATATTAGCCGTGACGATTCAGGGTGTTCGGGTGGTGAATATTTATGTTCCAAATGGCGAAGCGGTTGAATCCCAAAAATACCCATACAAACTCAACTGGTTAGCCCAACTCAAAACATATCTGGAAAATTCTCTCAAGCAATATCCCAAATTAATTTTATTAGGCGACTTCAATATTGCGCCTGAAGATCAAGATGTCTATGAGCCCGATTTATGGCGAGACAAAGTATTGTTCAGTGAGCCCGAAAAGAAAGCGTTAAAAGAAATTGCTGAATTAGGGTTACATGACAGCTTTCGATTATTTCCCCAAGAGCCTAAAAGCTACAGTTGGTGGGACTATAGAGCTGTCGCTTTTAGGAGAAATATTGGGCTTAGAATTGACCATATATTAGTCAGCGAAGGGCTTAAAAATAACTGCGAAAGTTGTGTCATAGACAAGCTTCCTCGTGGCTGGGAGCGGCCTTCAGACCATGCCCCCGTTGTTTTAACCTTGCGAGTAGTTTAGACTGCTTTTTTCCAAACAAACGAGCAAAAGAGATACTAGCCATGAAAAAAGAAACTCATCCTGCTTTCCATGAAGTCGCGTTTACCTGCAGTTGCGGAAACGTTGTCAAAGTAGGCTCTACGATGCAAAAAGACAGTTCGCACATCGATGTCTGCAGTAAATGTCATCCGTTTTATACGGGTAAACAAAAGCTTTCTGATGCGGGTGGCCGTCTGAAGAAGTTCCGTGCCAAATATGCTGAATCCTCTAAAGAAGCCGGCGCTGATTCTGAATGATCATCGAGCGGAAACCTTTCCTCTCTAAATCGCTTCCCTGGCTCATGTGTGGCCTGGGAGCGCTTTTTTATTGCTACGAATACCTCCTTCGGATGTCGCCCAGTGTAATGACGGGCAATTTGATGTCGACGTTTACCATCGATGCGGGAGCATTAGGTAACCTCGTTGCCTATTACTACTACATATACACTCCCATGCAGTTACCTGTCGGCGTATTGATGGATCGTTACGGTCCTCGGCGCTTATTAGTGTTTGCCTGTTTATTATGTGTGATTGGATCGTTCTGGTTTGCGAGTGCAACTCACGCTTCGGCTTTAGGTTATTCACGGTTACTGACGGGGTTTGGCTCTGCGTTTGCTTTTGTGGGAGTCATGAAATTAGCCAGTTCGTGGTTGCCCGAAAATCGCTTTGCGTTAGCCGCAGGATTGACGACAACCTTAGGTATGATTGGTGGCATGGTCGGCGATGATGTCATTTCCAAACTGATCTCTTTTCATGGTTGGCGCCATACTATTTATGATTTTGCGATTGTTGGGTTGGTGCTTGCTTTGGTGATTTTCTTATTGATGCGAGACCGTCCGAAAAATCCGCTTCCACAAGTTCGCCCCATGATGTCTAACATGACCTTTAAAAAATTATGGCCGGAAGTATTTGTCTTGATTAAAAATCCGCTGATTTGGGTCGTGGGTATCGTTGGGCTTTTAACGTATTTACCCGCTTCTGCTTTAGCAGAATTATGGGGTGTGCCATTTCTCAAAACAGCCTATGGGTTAAATCGTGAAGCGGCGGCTCATGCTATTTCGTTTGTATTTTTGGGAATGGCGATTGGAAATCCTGTCATTGGTTGGATTTCTGATACGATTCGTCAACGTCGTATGCCGTTATTAATTGGCGCCGCATTGGCATCTATTATTGGATTTATTTTAGTGTATGTGCCAAATCTTTCTAAAACAGAATTATATAGCTTATTATTTTTATTCGGCGTGTTTTCATCCGTCGAAACATTGGTTTTTGCGATTGGCCGAGAAATCAGTCCTGAAGATGCATCCGGAACTGCTATCGCATTTACGAATATGTTAGTCATGGTGGGTGGTGTTATTTTCCAACCGTTAATTGGTGTGTTATTAGATTCCAAATGGGATGGAACGACATTACATAATGCGCCCGTATATTCCCTTTCAAATTATCATTATGCGTTATTTGCCATACCAGCTGGATTTATTTTGGCTATAATCTTGATGTATTTCATGCCGGAAACCCATGCGGATGTAAAACCTGTCGAAGGTTAGACCTGTGAAAAGAAGTTTTGTTCTCACCGCTGTTTATATTTCTCTCGCGCTTCTCTTTGGCTTGTGGATTTTGTATTCCATGGGCGCTCAACATGCCAGTAATTATTACACCAGTTATTTTGTCGAATTGAGTTTATCGCTGGATAATTTATTTATTATTTCTTTAATATTTAAATATTTCCAGGTTCCCAAAAAATTACATAACCAGATTTTATTTTGGGGGATAATTGGCGTTATTGTGATGCGCGGTATTATGATTTCAGCGGGTATTGTTTTACTGTCGTATTTTAGTTGGGTTTTATATATCTTTGCGGTATTTTTAATCTTGGTCGGATTTAAAATGTTTTTTACCAAAGAAAATAAACAGAATTTTAAGAACAGCTTTTTGTTTAAATATTTTGGCAAGCATTTACATCCCCACTCAAAATATTATTTATTATGGCTTATTTTATTAGTCGATATTGCTGATTTAATTTTTGCTGTGGATAGCGTTCCTGCCGTATTTGCCATTACCCTCAATCCGTTTATTGTCTACACCAGTAATATTTTTGCAGTGATTGGGTTGCGGTCGATGTACTTTGCGTTGGATGCTGTTCTCGAGAAATTCAGTTATTTACAACACGCACTTGCATTGGTACTGATTTTTATAGGCTGCAAAGTCTTTTTTCACATCCCCTCCTGGATTGCATTGCTCGTGACTCTTATACTGTTAGGCGGTGGTATTGTGTTATCGATAAGGAAGGATTCTCATGGTCAAACGTCAAATACACACTGATCCAAAACATTGGTTGGACGATGCGTCGTTAAAAAAAGCCTCGGATATTGCCGGCACTCATTTAGAAAAAGGTTTAGGGATTGCTCACATATTATCTGATTTGGGTTTAGATCAAGATGGCTTAATCGCGAGCATTATTTATCCCGCGTATGAATCTAAAGAAATTCATCTCGATACGGTGACGGAACGCTTTGGTGATCCCGTCGGTATATTATTACGCGATGTGGCCCAGATGGGTGCGTTGGGAAAATTACAGCAACTCGAAGACGGTAAGTCCCATCAAGTCGAAAATTTAAGAAAAATGCTACTCGCGATGGTAGCAGATGTTCGTGCCGTATTAATTATTTTAGCGGAAAGATTATGGTTATTACGCCAAGGCGTCGATGAGGTTTTCGCAAAAGAAACCCTGAATATTTATGCGCCACTTGCAAACCGATTGGGTGTCGCCTCTCTCAAATGGGAAATGGAAGATCTGTGTTTTAGATATTTAGATCCGGATCGCTATAAAAAAATTGCTAAATTTTTAGCCTCGCGTCGTGAAGAGCGTGAAATATATATAGCTAAAGTGATTGAGAGTTTAAAAGAAAAAGTATCGAGTGCAGGCATAAAAGATTTTGAAGTCTCTGGTCGTGTGAAACATATTTATAGCATTTATAAAAAAATGGAACGTAAAAAAAGTGAATTAGAAGAAATTTATGATATTAGCGCGGTGCGTGTTTTAGTTCCTACTGTCGAAGATTGTTATGCGGTATTGGGAATTGTTCATGGCGCATGGGAGCGCATCCCCAAAGAATTTGATGATTATATTACGCACCCCAAACCAAACGGTTATCGTTCAATACACACTGCAGTCATAGGCCCTGAAGATCGTACGGTTGAAGTTCAAATTCGTACTCATCAAATGCATGCGGAATCTGAATTAGGTGTTGCCGCGCATTGGCGTTACAAAGAAGGCGGTGTGCAAAAATCCAGTTATGAAGCGAAAATTGCGTGGCTTCGACAGGTTATGGAATGGCAACGTGAAATTAAAACCGACAAACAAAAACCGGCGCAAGATTTATTTGCAGACAGAGTGTATGTGTTCACTCCCACGGGAGATATTATTGATCTTCCTCAAGGCGCAACGCCTTTAGATTTTGCGTATACCGTTCATAGCGAAGTGGGGCATCGATGTAAAGGCGCAAAAATTGATGGCAGTATTGTGCCCCTCACGTATCAATTACAAACAGGTGAAAGAGTTGAAATTCTGACGGCGAAAAATCCGAATCCGAGCCGTGATTGGTTGAGTCCGTATTTGGGTTATTTAAAAACACCGCGTGCGCGTGCAAAAGTGCAGCATTGGTTTAAAGAACAAGAAGAAAATGGTCAGGAAATTCCTAAAGAAAAACCTAAAGTAAAACAAATTATTTCTAATATTATTAATATCCCCAAAAAAGTGTCGAAGAAAAAAACGAAAACAGATTTACATATTTTGGGTGTGGGGCATTTGTTAACTCAAATAGCGCGTTGCTGTAAGCCATTGCCGGGCGAAGAGATTATTGGATATATCACACAGGGTAAGGGTGTAACGATTCATCGGACTAATTGCCGCAATATGGAGCATATTTCAGAAGATTCTAAAAATAGATTAATTGAAGTGGATTGGGGTGATAAAGCCTCCAGTATTTATCCCGTAGATTTATATATCGAAGCGTATGATAGACATGGTTTATTAAGGGATATTACGAATTATTTTGCGAATGAAAAAATTAATATGTTAGGCATACAATCTAATACAGAAAAATATTCACACGAAGCCCATATTCATGTCACGGTTGAAATTTCCGGATTAGAAACGCTGCAGAAAATTCTTGAGCGTTTAAAGGGTATTCCGAATGTGTTGGGGGCGTGGAGAGAGAAGCGGGGTTAAAGAAATTTTATCAATGCAACAATTATCGTTGTCGCAAGTGATAATCCTGCGAAGAGCATTTTGTCAAATTTTATTGTCATCTGGTATTGTGATTCTTTTATAAGTTGCTTCAGCTCGTTTATATCTTGCTTGGTTGCAATGTCCATTTCTGATAGCGAGTCTTTGTGCGCATCAGCAAATGCTTTGGCTTGTTTTTCCGAAACGCCGGAATGCTTTAGTCGGTCCACGAATTTAAGCCTATCGAATGTAATGGCAGCCATGATGGTTCTCTGATTATAGGATGTTAACAAGGGAGCGTTTAATTTATCGGTCTCGAAAGGTTCGATCCTGTTATAACTCCAGCAGGCGTTCACTTTAACATAAACTTTATTAAGCCGCTAAGAAAATTAAATACCCTATTACCCCTGACAGTATCGATCCCGTTAATACTCCTGCGCGTACGAGTTCTACGACAGAATTATTAAACGCGAGATCACCTATAAATAAACTCATCGTAAATCCAATACCACATAAGAAACTGGCGCCTAACATCATTTTCCATGTGCTATCTTTTGGCAATTGTGCAAAACCAGATTTAACCATAATAAATACTGATGAGAATACTCCCAAAAATTTACCTATTAACAAACCGAAAATAATGCCTAGTGGTATGGACGTTAATAACGCTAAAAAAGACATTTTTTCAACGGCAATGCCCATGTTCGCAAAGGCAAACATCGGCAAAATAAGATAAGCAACCCAGGCGTGTAATGTTCTCTCAAGTTCTGGAATTTTTTCCGTAGGAATCGTTAGGGCTAATAAGACACCTGCAATAGCAGGGTGTATGCCCGAGTGTAAAATACAGAGCCACAATACCATTCCCAGTAATAAATAAATGCTTATAGGTTTAATTCTAAAATAATTTAATAGCATTAAGCTGGCTAGGACTAATCCACTCAATCCTAAATAGATCAGCTGCAAATTTTTCGCATAAAAAGCAGCAATAATGATTATTGCGCCTAAGTCGTCGAATATGGCTAACGCGGTGAGAAATATTTTGATAGAAAAGGGTACGCGTGAACCTAATAAGGTTAATACGGCCAACGTAAAAGCAATATCTGTTGCAGTCGGAATGGCCCAGCCTCTTAATAACGCGGGATGCTGATAATTAAATAAAACATAAATTAAGGCGGGTACTGCCATCCCAAAAAATGCCGCGATACTCGGGAGCATGATTTTTTTAGCACTGTTTAATTCACCTGAAATAATTTCACGTTTAATCTCAAGACCGACAATAAAAAAGAAGATGGCCATTAAGCCGTCGTTGATGATAAACGTAAAATCATACTGTGTGAGTAAATCTTGGTAGAAATTCCGCGCCGGCGAATTCATGCAGATCAGGGCGAGAAGTGAGGCGATGGCTAAGAGAATTCCAGAGGCGGCTTCAAGTTTGAGGAATTCGCGTATGGTTTTGATGGGCATGTTAGGTTTCTTTCAACCACAAACAATTCTTACTAATTTTTTCTATCTCTTGTAAACGTTCAGCATGTAATTGTAACTCAGCTTCTGATGCACGAATAATTTTCACAGCGGATTTTTTTTGTGCTTTGGTTATTTTAGACAAAGAATCCGATTCGTTATTTTCTTCGTCAAATAAACTACCCTGACCACCCGTCATCGCTAAATACAGAAGCGCTAATAAATTCGCATCGAGTAACGCGCCGTGCAAATCTCGTTTGGAATTATCAATGTTGTAGCGTTTACATAACGCATCGAGATTATTTTTCTGACCCGGATGTCTTTCTCGTGCCATGAGTAAGGTATCAATGACGCGAAGATTGTCTGTCATTTTTTTCTGGAGGCGAGACAGCTCCGCATTGATAAAGCCAATATCAAATTTGGCGTTATGAATGATTAATTCATCATCGGCGATATACGTCAGAAATTTGTCAGCAACGTCTCCCATCAAGGGCTTGTCTTGCAGGAATTTATTGGTCAAACCATGAACATTGACCGCCCCGGCGTCAATTTCGCGTTGAGGATTCAAATAGACGTGAAAGTTGTTCCCGGTGAGCTTTCGGTTGATCATTTCGACGGCGCCAATTTCAATGATTCTATGGCCTTGTTGCGGGTCTAAACCCGTGGTTTCCGTGTCTAATACTATCTGGCGCATGGTTTTGCTTTTCCCTGGTTTGTGGGTATATTACCCCCTCGGAAAACAGACAGAAGGGGTCCTAATGATACGCCAATTCGGACTATTAAAGGAACGGCGTTTCTTGCCATTATTTTTGACACAATTTTTTGGTGCGCTCAACGATAATTTTCTCCGCGGTGTATTAGCCACTTTGATTATCTATGCAGGCTCAACGCTGTTGCATTACTCCAGTGTGTTATCCATTTCGGTTGCCGGTGTGTTTATCCTGCCATTTTTTCTCTTCTCTGCTATCTCTGGTCAGATAGCGGATAAATATGAAATGTCGCGACTGATTGTCTACAGCAAAATCGCTGAAATTTTTGTCATGGCCGCTGCTGCCTACGGCGTCTATCATCATGAAATATTCTTCTTAATTTTCGTAATGTTTTTAAAGGGTATGCAAGCGACTTTTTTCGGCCCACTGAAATATGCCATTTTGCCGCATAACTTAGCGGTAAACGAATTGATTGCCGGAAACGGGTTGATTGATGGCTCAACTTTTTTAGCGATTTTATTGGGAACCATCTTAGGCACGACGTTAATATTTGTTCCGCATGGCTATGGTTTAGTGGCTGTTTTATTGTTTATATTTGCGATTGCTGGGTTGATCACAAGCTTTTTTATTCCGCGGGTAAAAATCTCTGATCCTAACCTAAAGATTAATCCCAATTTTCTACAAGAAACGTTTAAGCTTATGCGTTACACCAAGCGGCATACGCGTATTTTCTTGTCCATTTTAGCCATTTCATGGTTTTGGTTTTTTGGATTGACGTTTACCTCCGAATTTCCTGCGTACACGCGAACCATCATTCATGGCAAACCCGAAGTGATGACGTTTTTCTTGACCGTATTTTCAATCGGTATCGCAATGGGATCATTGTTATGTAATCGCATATTAAAAGGCAAAATTAACGCGACGTTTATTCCTATCAGTGCGTTGGCCATGAGTATTTTTTCAATTGATTTGTATCACGCCAGTCAGCATTTTGTCCTGATGCCTCATACGGATTTGATGACGCTGGGTCAATTTCTGGAAAAGGGAGAGGGATGGCGAATCATCATTGATTTATTCCTGCTGGCGATCATGGCCGGATTATTTGTGGTTCCTTTAATAGCAATCTTGCAACACGAGGGCGAATCCAGTCATCTGTCACGTATTATTGCGAGCAATAATATTTTCAATTCTTTTTTTATGGTTGCCTCTGTTGCGATGGCGGCGGGATTATTAACCGTAGGATTTTCCGTCTCCCATATTTTTTATTTAGTGGGGATCTTAAATATTTTTGTGGCGGTTTATATTTGTCGCTTATTGCCCGATGCATTACCTCGTAGCATAGTACAAGCCATTACGAAATTATTGTACCGCGTCGAAGTGATTGGTATTGAAAATTATTACGCGGCAGGAAAACGGGTTGTTATTATTGCTAATCACACTTCATATCTGGATGCGGCGTTATTAGCCGCTTTTTTGCCTGATACCCTAACCTTTGCGATTAATACACAAGTTTCAACAGTGTGGTGGGTTAAACCGTTTATGTGGCTCACAGAAGCATTCCCCATCGATCCGACAAAACCCATGGGCGTGAAGTCATTGATAGAATATGTTCGAAAAAATAAACGTTGTATTATTTTTCCCGAAGGACGCGTGACTGTCACGGGCGCGTTGATGAAAATTTATGAAGGTCCAGGCATGGTGGCGGACAAAGCACGTGCCAAATTATTACCCATCCGAATTGATGGTGCAGAATATACTTTTTTTTCGCGACTCAGTGGAAAAGTGCCGACGAAGTGGTTTCCTAAAATAACGCTGACTATCATGCCGCCTCAAACATTTGAATTAGACGATGTTTTAGTGGGCCGAAAACGTCGTCAAGTCATCAGCGCAAAATTATACGATTTGATGAAAGAAATGATGTTGTCGAGCAGTACCTATCAAAAACCCTTATTTTATTCGTTAATAGAAGCCGCAGAGATTTATGGCGGTTGGCATATTATCGCGGAAGATATTCGTCGTGTGCCCATTCGTTACAGTAAATTATTAACGGGCTCTTTTGTATTAGGCAACGAAGTGGCACGTGTTACAGAATCCGGCGAAAACGTAGGTATGTTATTACCCAATACTATTGCTGCAGCCGTATTATTTTTTGGATTACAAGCGTACGGTCGTGTTCCGGCAATGTTGAATTTCTCGAGTGGCCCTAAAAATATTCTTGCGGCGTGTAAAGTCGCAAAAATTAAACGAGTGTATACCTCTAAGCAATTTATCGAAAAAGCCAAGTTGATCCCCACGATTGGATTGCTTGAGCAACATAATATAAAAGTTATTTATTTAGAAGTCTTACGCGATGAAATCAGTATGATTAGAAAAATAAAGGGTTTTATCGTCAGCTATTTCCCTAAAATGTATTACAAGCACTTATTTAAAATAAAGACGGATCAGGATTTAATGCGTTTATCTCATAAGCCTTCTGTCGTATTATTTACCTCTGGTTCTGAAGGGTCACCGAAGGGAGTCGTGTTAAGCCATTCCAATATTCAAGCGAATCGCTTTCAAATTAGCGCGAGTATTGATTTCGGACAATACGATAATTTATTTAATGCGTTACCTATCTTCCATTCGTTTGGATTAACGGGTGGGATGATATTGCCGTTTTTATTGGGTACTAAAGTTTTCTTTTACCCATCGCCACTACACTTTAGGATAATTCCTGAATTAGTGTATGACACTACATCGACTATCTTATTTGGCACGGATACGTTTTTAGCAAAATATGCACAGTTTGCGCACCCGTATGATTTCTACAGTATTCGGTATGTATTTGCCGGTGCGGAAAAATTACGCGATGAAACGCGACAATTATGGTCTGAAAAATTCGGTGTGCGAATATTAGAAGGTTACGGTACAACAGAAGCGGCTCCCATTCTTTCTCTTAATACTCCCATGTTATATAAAAAAGGCACGGTGGGTAAATTATTGCCGGGTATTTTATATCGTCTCGAACCGGTTGAGGGAATCGAAGAGGGCGGACGTTTGTGGGTGTCAGGCCCCAACATTATGTTAGGTTATTTGCTCGATCAAAAACCCGGTGAATTAATTTCGCCAAAAGATGGTTGGTACGACACGGGTGATATTGTTTCTATTGATAACGATGGATTTATCAGTATTCGAGGAAGGGCAAAGCGGTTTGCGAAAGTGGGCGGCGAAATGATTTCCTTGAGTGCTGTCGAAGAAGCGATTTCGCATTTATGGCCAGGATTTTTACACGCGGTGTTGAATTTACCCGATGAAAGAAAGGGCGAGCAGTTATTATTAATAACCACTTATCCGGAAGCTGATAGAAGATTAATTATTGAGTTTTTCCGTAAAGAGGGCTTAAGTGAATTAAGTCTTCCGAAACGTGTGAAAATCATTCAATCAATGCCGTTATTAGGGACAGGGAAGATCGATTACGTGAGTTTACAGGAGAAATAAAAATGATTTTGATTATGTTTGGTATTTTACTCGTCGCTGCGTTATTGGGATGGGTGGGATTTAAAAAAACCGCGTTGTGTTTTTTAGGTGCTACGCTTATTTGTGCGGCATATATACTTTGGCTCAATCTTGCTGGCGGTCATCTGCAATTTTAATGTTATAGGAGAAAATAAGATGCCGATGCGTGTATTAAATATTTTCGCCATTCTGCTTATTTTTGGGGTATTGGGTTCTGCGTTTGCCTTTCAGCTGCAGTTGTCAGAATTACCCTGTCCACTGTGTTTTTTGCAGCGGTTTGGATTGTTGTGCGCGGCATTTGGATTATTACTGAATTTACGTTTTGGTTTTCGTGCGAGTCATTATGCCGTGACACTGATGAGCTTAGTTTTTACGAGCTGGGCTGCGTTGAATCATATCAGCATGCATATTATTCCCGGCACGGGATGGTATGGCTATCCGTTTTATCATTTACATCTCTATACCTGGGCATTTATTATTTCGCAGGTGGCTATAATAGGCACGTTGTTTATGCTGAGTTTTAAGTCGCAATATCCTTCTGAAACTAATCAATTTTATTATGAATCTTTTATATCTAAATCTATCATGCATCTTTTATTTTTTATTTTTATAGTCTTAATTGCGGCCAATATGGCTTCGGTATTATTTGAGTGTGGCCTGAGCTCTTGTCCGGGCGATCCGTCGCACTATTTTACGCTTCATCAGATCTTTAAATAATGGACAGCTTGCGCGAACATTTTGAATATTTTACGCCGCAATCTTCGCCCGTTTATACGGCTATCGCACAGATTGTCGCAACACAGCCAGCCATATTAGACGCACTGTCAGTAATACCGCTTCAGCATTCTCCTCGAACGGTTTTTTTAGCCGCCATACATGCGGTTTTATTAAGCGGTGCTAAACATGCGCTTTCTGATTTTTATCCAACAGTGGGTGGCCAACGAATAATATCAGATGAGAATCTAACAGAATTTAAAATAATTTTTTTAGATTTTTACCGAAAATACCAAACTGAGCTCAAACCCTATTATTTAAAAAATACCCAAACTAACGAAGCCAAGCGCAGTTTTGCCTTATTACCCGGTTTATCTGAAATCATTGAACGTGAAAAAAGCAATAAATTATCTTTAATCGAAATCGGCACCAGTGCGGGTTTTTTACTTAATCTGGATAAATACGGTTATAAAATTAATAATTTAATATTGGGCAATAAATCAGCCAAAAAAATATTTGAAACAACATGGACCGGTAAGTTACCCGAAAATCTTAAAGATAATTTTATTATTCCAGAGCATAAAATCGGCATAGATATTAACCCTATAAATATAGAGAATAAAGAAGAGTTTTTATGGCTCAAAGCATTAACCTGGCCTGAGCATGTGGATCGCATGGAAAATTTAGACTTTGCGTGTGAAGTATTACTGCAAAATAAAAAAGAATTATTAATTTTAAAAGGCACTCTTGAGGACCATATAGATAAAATTATGTCAGTTTGTGCGGACAGCAAAATATTATGTTTTTATGCGGTATGGGTTTTTTACCAATTAAGCGAATCTCAAAAAGAAAGTATTAATAATATTTTTATAAAATTAGCGAAGACAACAAACAAAAAAATCTATTTTATGTTTGATGATATGGATATTGCGCAAGTCGGGCATGGCGTGAATATTATTTTACGCCGATATGATGAGCGGGGTGATTACGCGGATCATGAAGTGTGCGCGGCGTGTCATCATGGGAGTTGGATAGAAAGGCATATATAACTACTGTTGTCTTGAACACCCCCCAACACTCCTCAGGATGACAGAAGCGAATCTATCGCCTGATTCGCCAACTCATCTGCCCATTCATTTTCCGGATGTCCTGTATGTCCGCGTACCCAATGCCACTTAATATCATGGGGTTTAACGAGATCATCCAGTTGTTGCCATAGGTCAGCATTTTTAACAGGTTCTCTGCTTGCTGTTTTCCAGCCATTTTTTTTCCAGCCGTGAATCCATTTGGTAATGCCATTCTTAACATATTGCGAATCTGTGGTGATGGCGACGTTGCTTTCTTTTTTTAATAAACTTAATGCGCCAATCACCGCCATTAATTCCATGCGATTATTCGTCGTATGTTTTTCCGCGCCTGAGACAGTCTTTTCATGATGGTTACTGCGTAAGATAGCACCCCATCCACCGGGGCCTGGATTTCCGCGACACGCACCGTCGGTAAAGATTTCAATCATGAATTTTCCTTGTCGTGGGTTGCCATTGTTTTTCTAAGATTAATTTTTCTTCCCATTTTGGTTTGAGTAGGGGCGTCATACCCAATGTATTTTTCTGCGCTTCAATAACTATTACGGAACCGAAATGTAAGAAGTAAGATTTTTTGTATTCAAAATCAGCCAGTTCTAATAAGTGCTTTACTTTCAAAAAAGACAATGATTTTTTGAGAAGATTAAAAGGATGCCAGGCGTGAGTGAAGAAAATAAATAGTTTACCTTGGCTTAATAAGCATCTGTGCAATTCTTGTAATGCCAATAAGGGTTCTTCACAGTATTCTAATTCATACGCCATAAATACAACATCAATGCTGTTATTTCGCAGGGGTAGTGTTTCGTAGTGAGATAATGCACTGCCGTGTGTGGGTGCAAGCGTAAAATTATGCAATCTATTTTTAGGAAGCCAACTCAATGGCCGTTGATCGCCCAGCAATAATAAATGGTAGCCGCGGAGGGTAGGGCACAGCTTTTGCAAAAACTTTTTTTCAGCAGCAAGTAATTTATTCATCTAAGAGCCTTATTATTTCAGGGATAAGTTCGAACAAATCACCGACTAAACCATAATCGGCAATTTGAAATATGGGTGCATCGGGATCTTTATTAATTGCCACAATAACTTTGCTGTCTTTAATGCCAGCAATATGCTGAATGGCACCCGATATGCCAATCGCAATATATAAATTAGGCGCGACAATTTTTCCCGTCTGACCGACTTGGTAATCATTCGGTACAAATCCCGCATCAACAGCAGCACGTGATGCGCCAATTGCGGCATGTAGTTTGTCCGCTAATTGTTCTAATAATTTAAAATTCTCTGCGCTTTGTAATCCACGTCCGCCGGATACAATAATTTTGGCGTGAGATAATTCAGGTCTGGTTAATGGGGTAAGGTTGTAATTCATAAATTTAGTTTTGCTAAAATTATTTTCTGGATTTATTTTTATAATTTTAGGATTAATTTTAGTTTGCGTTTCGTGTGGAAATGCCGTAGTCCTGATACTTAATAATTTAATTTTATCTAAGCTCTTGACAGTCTCTAATGCATTGCCCGCATAGATGGGTCTGATAAAAGTATTTTCAGATTTAATTTCTATGACATCTGAGATCATGGAACAATCTAAACACGCAGCTATTCTCGGGAGTAAATTTTTTCCCCAGGTATTCGCAGGCGCTAATATATGCGTATATTCTGGGGCTAATTTAATAATTTCTTGAGTAATATTTTCAGCCGTATGATTATTTTCTATTATATAAACGGTAATGTCTTGGCCTAACAAACTGGCTGCTGATAATAAAGCCGGATTTTCTTCAGAGGTTAATATCAGTATTTTGCTCATCATGCTCATAATACTTTTGCCTCTGTTTTTAATTTCTGAATGAGCTCTTTGGGGGATGAAACCATGACGCCCATTTTTCTTACAGGCGGCTCTGAGGTAGACATAATTTCAGTATGTGGCAAAAGATTTTCAGGACACTCAATAACTTCAATAGGCTTTTGTTTGGCTTTCATAATATTCGGCAAACTGGGATATCGGGGTTCATTAAGTCTTAAATCAGTTGTAATTACTGCAGGTAATTGAAGTTCGAGGGTTTCTAATCCTCCATCGACTTCGCGTATTACAGTCGCTGTATTATTATTAATATCTAATTTAGAAATAAAAGTTCCTTGAGGATAGTTCAATAATCCCGCTAACATCTGGCCTGTTTGATTACAGTCGTTGTCTATCGCTTGTTTACCCAAGATAATTAAATCGGGATTTTCTGTAGTAACAATATTTTTTAATATTTTGGCTATGTTGAGGGGCTCGAGATTTTTTTCTGTCAGGACATGTATAGCGCGATCAGCACCCAACGCGAGAGCATAGCGTAAAGTCTCTTGAGTATTTTGGGGGCCAATAGAAACCGCAATAATTTCTGTGGCTATTTTTTTCTCTTTTAATCTCACCGCTTCTTCGAGTGCGATGGCATCGAATGGGTTCGCGGCCATTTTGACATTCTGTGTTTCAACGCCACTGCCATCCGATTTCACACGAATGTGGACGTTATAGTCAATAACACGCTTGATACTGACGAGAATTTTCATACAATGGCGATACCATATATAAGGGATGAGTATTATGACGCAGGAATCGATTCATGGCGATATCGTTATTGTCGGTGCAGGACCGGCCGGACTTTCCGCGGCGATACGGCTAAAACAACTTAATCCCTCGTTACACGTCATCGTGCTTGAGAAGGGCGCGGAAGTAGGCTCGCATATTTTGTCAGGCGCGGTGATGGACCCTCGTGCTATACGAGAATTATTGCCAGAATTTGATTATGAAAAAACGCCAGCGGTTGAAGACCAGTTTTTATTTTTAACAGAAAAAAATTCCTACAAACTTCCCACACCATCGCCTATGCATAATTCGGGCAATTTTATCATCAGCTTGAGCAATTTTTGTAAATCACTGGCAAAAGAAGCAGAGATACTGGGCGTTGAAATTTATCCGGGCTTTGCGGCACTCGATGCTTTATTTGATCAGGACGGAAAAGTCTGTGGTATCAAGACAGCGGGTGCAGATTTATTTGCAAAAGTTGTTTTATTAGCAGAAGGCGCGCGCGGTTCCCTCACTAAAAAAATTATCCAAAAATATAATTTAGCCAAAAATTCTGATCCCCAGACGTATGGATTGGGCGTGAAAGAATTATGGGAGATCAATCCTTCCAAAAGTAAACCCGGAACAATTATTCATACCGTAGGCTGGCCGTTAGATCATGCAACCTATGGCGGAAGTTTTCTGTATCACTTAGATAATAATTTAATTTCAGTGGGATTTGTGGTGGGATTAGATTATGCCAATCCCAGTATGGATCCGTTTCAAGAATTACAAAAATTTAAAACTCACCCAAACATAAAAAATATTTTTGAAAATGGCAAACGCATTGGTTATGGCGCTCGCAGTTTAGTGGAGGGAGGAGTTCAATCATTACCTGAATTAAATTTCCCGGGTGGATTATTAATAGGAGATAGCGCAGGATTTTTAAATGTCCCCAAAATAAAGGGCATTCATATGGCGATAAAATCAGGAATGATTGCAGCAGAAACCGTTATCCAAAATAATTTGGCTAATTATAAAAATGATCTTAAAAATTCTTGGCTATGGGATGAATTATATAAAGCCCGAAATATTCGACCCGGATTTAAATACGGTTTAATTCCCGGATTATTATTAGCCGGATTAGATAATTATATTTTTCGGGGCAAAGCGCCTTGGACTTTAAGACACCAAAAAGCCGATTATTTATTTGCTGATTCAAAACTAGAGCCTATTATTTATCCTAAGCCAGATAACAAAATAAGCTTTGATAAAGCGAGTTCTTTATATTTATCTAATATTCATCACGATGAATCTCAGCCGTGCCATCTTGTTTTAAAAAATCCTCAGGACATTAGTTTTTATTCATACTGTCCGGCGGGAGTATATGAGGTTATCAATCAGAAATTGCAGATAAACGCTCAGAATTGTCTCCACTGTAAAGCTTGTGATATAAAGGACCCCCGCCAAAATATAGAATGGATTCCTCCTGAGGGAGGTTCGGGACCCAATTATTCAGGACTGTAAATGGAGCGAAATAAAAATGTTGAGAACCTGGCGTACGTTTAGCATGTTGTTGTTTTTCGTCTTGTTGTGTTTAGCCGTCGGTCAAATGGGTGTTTTTTTTACGACCACAGAAGCCTTTAATTGGTACAACACGTTGAACAAACCGTCATGGACTCCGCCCAGTCTTGCTTTCCCTCTCGTGTGGACGACAATCTATATTGTCATGGCCGTTGCTGTTTGGTTAGTGTGGCGAGCAAAACAACCCCATTATCGACGAGCCATTGTATTTTGGGTTATCCAATTAATTTTAAACGGCTTGTGGACGCCGTTATTTTTTGGTCATCAAGGCTTATTGGGCAGTGTCATTTTGATTGATGTTTTATGGTTAGTGCTGGCTATTACGACTTTTCTATTTTTTAAACAATCGCGCGTTGCTGGGATTTTAATGCTGATTTATCTGGCATGGATTTCGTTTGCAGGGCTGTTAAATTTTATGATTTGGCAGATGAATTAAATCTACTCATCACTCATCACATCATGTCGCCACGGCATATTTTTTGAGTAGGGCAGAATGGGATATTTAATTACGGCAAAGTAGGGTGAATAATCAAAATCACTGGGCGTATATAAATTAGAGTTGCGGTTAATCAATTCAATATTTTTCTTTTCGTCTTCTCGCACTATCGGCAATATCGGGAAACTCACGGATTCGAATGCGCTGGCAATCATCGAGGAACAAATTTCTTGTGTGGGTTTTAACGCATTGTGTTGAAATAAAGAAGACCGCCAATGTCTTGGGAAAATACTCCACGGAACCATCAATCGCGCTAAATCAAAAACATGTCGAATATTGTAGTGCGCGCCGAGTCGTCGCATCGCAAAGGTAATGACTTTTTGAGCATCTTCTTTGAGTAAACCGACCGGACGAAGGATACGAATATGTTCATCTTTGTATCGTTCAATCGGTGAAATGACGGTACCAATACCAATATCACTTTCAATGATCAGTTGCGAAGAGCCATATTTTTCACTTTGACGTTTGGCCATTTCGCGCAATTCAGGATTTTCGATTTCATCGGGATGGCCAATATAAAGTACGGCGTGTGTCCAGGGACTTTGCGTAATGGAACGAATTATTTCACTGGTACGATTTCGCCCTTCGATGAGTAGCACATCACACATTTTGACTTCTTGAAGAATATGATTGAAATCGCACAAATAGCCACGATGCGAAGGGCTTGTTTTCAAAAAGTATTTACTGACTTTTTTGACAAACCAATCTGAAAATGAAAATCTCATGTTGATCCCTACGCTAATGCATCCATTAAATCTTTTTTCAAATCCTCAACATTCTCTATGCCCACTGACAATCGAATTAAATTATCCGTAATCCCTAATTTTTCGCGTGTGGCTTTGGGAATCGCAGCGTGTGTCATTTGTACAGGATAACATACTAAACTTTCAACGCCCCCCAAGCTTTCTGCTAAAGTAAATAATTTAAATTGTTTGAGGACATTCACGGCAGGATTTTTCGTATAAATAGAAATCATGCCGCCAAACTGATTGGCCATTTGATGTTTGGCCAACTCATGTTGAGGATGTGCTTTTAAGCCCGGATAAATGACTTTAATAATATTATTATTTTTTTCGAGTGAATGGGCGAGTTCATTCGCATTTTCACAATGGCGTTGCATTCGAATAGGTAATGTTTTCAAACCACGTAAGACTAAAAAAGCATCAAACGGTCCTTGTATGGCTCCAACCGCATTTTGTAAATAACCTAATTTTTCAGCGAGTTCTTTATTATTAACGACCGCAACGCCGCCAATAATATCCGAATGGCCGTTTAAATATTTTGTCGCAGAATGCATAACCATATCAAAGCCTAATTCTAAAGGTCTTTGTAATATGGGTGAGGCGAAAGTATTATCTGCTACTGAAAGCAATTTATGTTTTTTGCCTAGCTCAGCTATTTTATGTAAATCAATTATTTTTAATAACGGATTTGTGGGAGTTTCAATCCAGAGCATTTTAGTATTAGGTTTGATCGCTTTTTCGACAGCGGCGAGATCACCAAAATCACAAAACGTAAATTCCAATCCTGCGGTGTGTTTGCGGACATTTTCAAATAATCGATATGTTCCGCCGTAGAGATCATCTGCCGCAACAATATGATCGCCGGGTTTTAATAATTCTAATATCGTTGCAATCGCTGCAAGTCCTGAGGCAAACGCAAATCCGTGTGTGCCCGATTCTAAATTCGCCATGCAATCTTCATAGGCTTTTCGCGTAGGATTACCCGTGCGCGAATATTCAAAGCCCTTATGTTTACCCGGTTCTTCTTGAGCATAAGTAGACGTGGCATAGATGGGTGTCATTACGGCACCCGTTGCCGGATCCGGATGTTGTCCCGCATGTATGGCGCGTGTTTCAATTGATAAAGTCATGTTCTTTCATCCATTTGTCGTCAGGAAATTTCGATAAATAATTGCGAATCGAATCAGGTAGTATCACTAAACATTTTTGTTTCGGTGCTAAATGTTTGGCGACTTGTAGTGCCGCCCACATTGCAGAACCGGATGAGCCGCCAACTAATAAACCTTCTTCACGAATTAATCGTCGGGCCATCAAAAAAGAATCTTTGTCATTGACTTTAATATATTTGTCGATCAAAGAGTTATCTAAAACTTTGGGAATAAAGTCATACCCAATTCCCTCTACTAAATAAGAATGAACGTCGGTGCCACCGCCTAGAATAGAACCATAGGGATCGACGCCAATAATTTGTACTTTAGGATTATGTTCTTTTAGTTTTCGTGCAACGCCTGTAATCGTTCCACCGGTTCCGGCACCCATCACTACCATGTCGATATTATTTTTCATGTCATCCAAAATTTCTTGCCCAGTATGATGATAATGGACATTGGGATTTGCGGGATTCGCATATTGATCAAGAATATGAGAATTAGGTATTTCTTTCTGTAATTTTTTCGCAAGTGAAATATGACTATCCGGTGCATCCCACGCCGCTTCCGTAGGCGTACGATAAATTTTTGCGCCGAGTGATTCGAGCACGACTTGTTTTTCGCGACTCATTTTTTCGGGCATGGTAATAACCATATTATATCCCTTAACAGCAGCAGCGAGTGCCATGCCAATGCCGGTGTTCCCGGATGTGGGTTCTATTAACGTATCGCCGGGTTTAATTTGTCCTAATTTTTCCGCTTGTTCGATCATGTAATAGCCAATGCGATCTTTGACAGAACCACCCGGATTTAAAAATTCGCATTTGACATATAATTCACAGGGTAATTCTTTGCCAATTTTATTGAGTTTAACGATGGGTGTTTTGCCGATCGCTTCTAAAATAGTATTTAAGATCATGTAGTGTCTCCCTGTGAAGTTATAGCGGACTATGATAGCATTTCTTCCTGAATTTATTACCAGTGGAGGGTTGTATGCAAAAGCGAGTGTCGTTGCGATTGGTTCAGTTAAGTTTAGCCGGATTATTCCTAGGCTTTTCTGCCAGCAGTTATGCATCTGGATTTCAATTGTTTGAAGCGAATGGGGCGGGCATCGGTGATTTCAACGCTGGGGCTGCTGCAAATGCGAATGATGCCAGTGTCGCTTTTTTCAACCCTGCTGCGTTAGTGACGATGAAAGCCCCTCAAATTCAATTGTCTGCTGTTGGGGTTTGGACAGACATCAGTTTTTCAGGAACGGATAGACTGACCACCGCTTTGCCTGTCCCTCCTTTTTCTTCTACCGGTACTTTTGCAGGAACTGCTCAGGGCGGAGCGTACAGTACAATTCCTTCTTTAGAAGCAGCGGGACCCATTAATGATGAGCTTTCTTGGGGTTTCAGTGTTGCCGTGCCATTTGGCCTCGACACCAATTACGATACCAATTCTTTTGTGCGTTATGCGGCTACACAAACTTCTGTTCAAGACATTGATATCAGTCCTAGCTTAGGTTTTAAAGTGACCAGCAAATTTTCATTGGGGCTTGGTTTAGATGCAGACCGATTGCATGCCGTATTTAATTCTGCCGCAGGTGTGCCTGCGTTAGGTCCGTTTTTTGGAACAGGTCTTGATTCATTAAGTGGAAATGACGCGACAGGTTGGGGATATGGTTGGCATGCCGGTGCGATGTACCAATTTACCCCTGATACGCGTGTGGGTTTGGCGTATCGTTCAAAAGTGTCTTATACCGTTACTGGGACCAGTGATTTTGTGGGTCCTTTATCCGGTGGCGCGATGATTTCAAATAATAATTTAACGGTAGATACGACTTTACCTGCAACCTCTATCCTCAGTGTCGATCATCAATTTAACTGTGAATGGGGCGGTGAAGCGACAGTGATGTATACCCAGTGGAGTGTATTCAACAACTTGGTGCTTCAAAATGTCCAATTACCAACAGGAACGACTAATGTTGGAATACCACAGAATTTTCGTAATACCTGGCGTGGAGCGTTAGGTGCGACATTCAAGCCGTTTGACCAATGGCTTTTCCGTGCCGGTGTAGGTTATGACGAAACACCTACGGTAGATAACGCGCGTAACGCGCGCTTACCGGACGGCAATCGGTTTGCAACGTCGTTGGGTGTGCATTATCAACCGATTAAAGCGCTGGGCGTTGATGTGGGTTGGACGCATTTGTTCATCCAAAACGGCAATGTCAGTGTGACGCAGCGAGCAGGGACGTCATCGACGACCGTCATTGGGACCGCGAAATCATATGCTGACCTAGTTGGTGTACAATTGACCTGGAGTTTTGTTTAAAAGGCCATTATTAAGAGATAGAAAACAATGCGTATTGATGAAGATTTAAAGCTAGATTTCAAAGATGTGTTAATCCGTCCTAAAAGAAGCACTCTACGTTCGCGCGCTGATGTTGATATCACGCGCGAATATCAATTCAAGCACAGCAAAGTCAAATGGTCTGGTGTTCCGATTATTGCGAGCAATATGGATCACACGGGGACTTTTGAGATGGCAAAAGTGCTTTCAGAATCCCTGCTCATGACAGCCGTTCATAAATTCATGACGCCAGATCAATGGCAAGATTTTCAAAAGCATCATAAAGATGCGGTAAAACATTGCTTTGTGAGTTCAGGAACCAGCGATCAAGATTTTAAATTATTACAAGCTATTTTAAAAAATGCTCACACAGATTTTATTTGTCTTGATGTCGCGAATGGTTATTCGCAGCATTTTGTGGATTTTGTAAAAAGAGTTCGTGATGGTTTTCCGACGAAAACTATTATGGCTGGCAATGTTGTGACGGGTGAGATGGCCGAAGAATTAATTATTTCGGGTGCCGATATTGTAAAAGCAGGTATTGGTCCCGGTTCGGTGTGTACTACTCGCAAAAAGACTGGTGTAGGTTATCCGCAATTATCCGCAATCATTGAATGCGCTGATGCGGTTCATGGATTAAAGGGCTTGTTGTGTTCTGATGGTGGATGCAGTGTTCCCGGTGATGTCGCAAAAGCATTTGCAGCGGGTGCCGATTTTGTGATGCTCGGTGGAATGTTTTCCGGACACGATGAATGTTTGGGTGAAATATTTGAAAAACACGGCAAACAATTTAAACGTTTTTATGGCATGAGTTCACAAGAAGCGATGAAAAAATATAAAGGTGGTGTAGCAGAATATCGTGCGAGTGAAGGAAAGTCGGTTGATGTTCCGTATCGTGGTCCTGTCAAAGAAACCATATTAGATATTTTAGGTGGAGTGCGATCTGCGTGTACGTATGTGGGTGCTGAAAGATTAAAAGAATTATCAAAACGCACGACGTTTGTGCGAGTGACACAGCAGTTGAATGAGGTGTTTACGCCGTTTCAGGTATAACCTGTCATCCTGAGGAGCGTTTTTTCGCGACGAAGGACCTGCTTCTAAAGTGAGGAATAATAAAAGTGAATTTCCAATCTTATTTCGACGCAGAAATGCGTGCTTTGCAACACATCCATGATGAAAACGCTGAGCCCGATCCGTCTGTCGACAGAATTCTCGAAGGCGTTGCGTATCTTACTGCACAAATTCACCAACGACTCGATGCTGATTTCCCTGAAATTCCTGCGCAATTATTACATCAACATTGGCCGTATATGTTACAGCCGTATGCGTCTAGAATTATTGTAGAGTTTTCGAGTAATACTCAGACTATTATTCCCAAGAGTACTGTTATCTCTTCGCAGCCTGTAGGCGAAGAGAAAACCAGCTGTAAATTCGCGACGCTAGATGATCTCATTATCTATCCCATAATATTACTTAAAATAGAGCTTAGTCATACAGCATTAAAGTTTTATTTTGAATCTAAACAAGCTAATTTAAAATTGGATAAACTTAAGTTATATTTAAACACGGATATTAACACTGCCCTGGAATTATATTACGCCTTAGGGCAGGGCGCTGAAATTAAATCACCTACAAATTTATGGCTAGATTATTTTGGGTTTCGTGAGCAGTTTTTATTCCTAGAAATAAATAATATCCATATAGACAGTCATAATAAATTTTTCGAGGCAACGTTACCCTTTAAGCATTCTCTTTCGCCGGGGATAGAAATAAAAAAAGAATGCTTCAAATTAAATTGCGTGGCTGCCATCAACGAATATCATACCCAAAGCGAACCCATCGTATATAAATCCAGTCAATATGATTATGAGATTATTCCTGATCGTAATCATCGAGAAAGTATCTTGTTGCAGAGCATCCAAGAAATTTCAGCACTCGATCATAAAAAAATAAACTATCAATGGGAGTTTTTGCGCAAAAAATTAAGGGTTCATGACAAAGCGTTGGAGAACAATACGCCGCTGTCGTGTGATGTTGTTGTGACTAACGGCCATTACCCAAACCAATATATACGGGAAAATAGCATGAATAATATTGTCCGTCCGTCGCCGTATTTACTTCCGCCTATGCATAAAGATTATCTGTGGCAATTAATCAGTGTATTAAATTTAAATATCCACAAATTAGATCTCAAGAAAACATTAAATTTATTTAACTGGTCTGATAAAAAAGCGTATTTAAAACAAATAGACAGTATTGTGAGTTTAGAAAATAAGCCTATTAATAAAATTATAAAGGGCATTTTTTATCAGGGTAGTGAATTTATCTTAAGCATAAAAGAAGAAGGGTTCAGGAATGTGAGTGAGATTTATTTGTTTGGTTGTGTGCTACACAATTATTTAAAATTAATTTCGTCTGTTAATACTTTAATTAAAACAAGGATTCTGTTGTTCCCCTCCTCGAGAATATTAGTATGGGATTAAACTATAGCTTTTATAAATTAGCCGAATTAGCTGAAAATAATAAGAAAATTAAATTTATTTCTTCGCCTAAGTTAAGCTTTCCCGTGAGCGATGTATTAAGTTATTCAGAAACAACCGGTGAGGTTGAGTTAGGATTTATGGGCTTAACGGGTGTGGATTCAGCTTTGCCCTATTACTTACAATCTTCGCTGTTGCTTAATAAATTAGAACATAAATTATATGGCTTGTTTTATCAGGCGATTAAAAAATCCCAGACTAGCTCATCGTATGATACTTATATCAATTTAACCTTTGGTGAATCTCGCGAAAATTTATATAAAGATTTGAAAAAATATTTTGGTGATATTGCTGTTACGGTAAAAGAATTTATTCCCCGCTGGATAATTCTAGACTCAAGAAGTGATAAGCTGGGTGAAATGATCTTGGGCGAAAGAGTATTAGTCAGCTCGTTTGTGATTATGATGCCTACGCGTGAAGATCATGTTGTAGTTGGGCAATGGATAATGCGTTAGATAATACATCGGCAATAACCGTATCCAATTGATTGCTGATAATCGACACTGAAAAATAACCATGGATTTTATCGTCTTTTTTGACTAATAAAGTATGTTGATTCACTTCGCGTAAGGTTTGAATAATATGACCGACTTTGGCGTGCGTTAAATCACTGTCCTCAATGACATGCACTTCCCGGATAGGGGTCATGACCATTTCAACTTCAATCTCACTTCTCGGAATACGTTTTTCTTGACTGAGCTTGACGGGTTTTTCACCCAAAATATCTTCTCGCGTAATAATGCCAATGACATGCTTATCAACATCCGTCACCAGAAGGACGGGAAGATTAAACAATTCCATTTCAGCACGAGCATCACCCAGTGAACGATAGGTCGAAATAATCGGCGCGCGATGACGTTCGAAGCTCACAAACGTGGTCGTGGCAGGGTCGTCGATATGAATAATGGGTGGAAGTTCGATGGGTTGCGTCGGAAAGCAGGGGCCTTGTAGGTTGAGCGTCGGTAGGGCATGGTAGCTTTTGTTCATGAACACGTTCCTTTCTATTGTTTCAGCCGGAAATTTTACTCGCTAAGCTTGAAATCGGCAAATCTGGCCCCAACTTCCCAATAGTATTCTATGAGGAGATTTTTATGGCCGCAGAACAGAAAGAAACCCTAGGCTTCCAGGCGGAAGTGAAACAACTGCTTCGTTTGATGATTCATTCGCTCTACAGCAACAAAGAAATCTTTTTACGAGAGTTGATCTCCAATGCATCCGATGCCGCGGACAAATTGCGCTTCGAGTCTCTCTCTGATTCCGCTTTGATGGAAAACGATGCGGATCTAAAAGTCCATGTCAGCTTTGATAAATTAGCCCGTACTATTACGATTACTGATAATGGCATTGGCATGACGCGCGATGAAATTATTAGTCACTTAGGAACCATTGCGAAATCCGGCACCAAAGAATTTTTCGAAAAATTAAGTGGTGATCAAGCGAAAGACGCGCATCTCATTGGTCAATTTGGCGTAGGTTTTTATGCCTCTTTTATCGTCGCTAAAAAAGTAACCGTAACCAGTCGTCGCGCAGGTATGACAAAAGATCATGGCGTGCGTTGGGAATCCACCGGCGATGGCGAATATACCGTTGAGAATATTGAGAAAGCCACACGTGGTACCGAAATAGTTTTACATGTACGTGATGAAGAACATGAATTTTTAGATGAATGGCGTTTACGTAATATTATTACAAAATATTCTGATCACTTGATGATTCCCGTAACAATGCGCGGTGGCGAAAAAGGCGAGACCATTGAGACAGTCAATAAAGCAACAGCGTTATGGGCATCGCCTAAAGCTGATCTCAAAGACGAAGATTACCAGGCTTTTTATAAACATATTTCGCATGATTGGGAAAATCCTCTTTTATGGAGTCACAATAGAGTAGAGGGTAAGCAAGAATATATTTCTTTATTATATATTCCGTCTCATGCGCCATTTGATTTATACAACCGTGAGCATCCGCGTGGTTTAAAATTATATGTAAAGCGCGTATTTATTATGGATGACGCAGACCAATTTTTGCCGTTATATTTAAGATTCGTTAGAGGCGTATTGGATTCCAGTGATCTACCCCTCAATATTTCTCGCGAAATTCTTCAGGGCAATAAATTAGTCGACAGCATGAAATCTGCAATGACAAAACGCGTATTAAGTTTATTAGAAAGTTTGTCTACCGAAGATAAAGAAAAATATCAAATTTTCTGGAAAAACTTTGGACAAGTTTTGAAAGAAGGTCCGGGCGAAGATTTTGGTAATAAAGAACAAATTGCGAAATTATTAAGATTCTCAACCACTCATAACGATAGCGAAACGCAAGAGATTTCGTTAGATGATTATATTTCTCGCATGAAACCTGAGCAGGAAAAAATATATTTCCTTACCGCTGAAAACTTTGAAGCGGCTAAAAACAGCCCGCATTTAGAGATTTTCCGTAAGAAAAACATTGAAGTTTTATTATTATCTGAAAGAGTCGATGAATGGCTAGCTGCGCATTTGACGACTTATTTAGGCAAATCTTTAGAATCTATTACCCAAGGCAGTTTGGATTTGGGTAAATTAGAAGACGAAGCAGAAAAACAACAATATGAAAAATTAGAAAAAGATTTTGAAAGTATGACCAAGCAAATCAAAGATATTTTAGGTGAGCGCGTGAAAGAGGTGAGATTGACGTCGCGCCTGACGACTTCTCCTGCGTGTATCGTTGCGGATAAAGCAGATTTAGGCGGTCATATGCAGCGTATTTTAAAATCTGCGGGTCATGCTGTGCCGGAGAGTAAGCCTATTTTTGAAATCAATCCTGAGCATAAATTAATTCATAAATTGCGTGATGAATCGGATGATGCGCGATTTAAAGAGTTAACCAATATATTATTTGATCAAGCGATTTTATCCGAAAGCGGTCAGTTGCCGAACGCGAATGATTTTGTGGTGCGATTGAATAAGTTTTTGTTGGAGTTGATTTAGTTTTCTTCCTATATTCCCCTCTCCCTTTTGGGAGAGGGTCGTACAATAGCGGGGGTGAGGGTCTATCAGAACCCACCCAATCACACAATCCCCATATGCCCCTCCTGCAAAAAAATAATTTTTCGTTAGAAATCCTTTGATTCTTTAGCTAATATAGCCGCGGCGTAGGGAGTGCGCATACTTGGCTCCTGCGTTAAAAAATGGAACTTAATGAGGAGAGAGAATATGAGAGAAGCAGCTGAATTTGTTGTTAACAATGCAACTGGTGCCGGTAACGCAACAGCTGGTGGTGTGCTTCAGATGTGTGCGAATAACATTGGTGCATGTTTGGCTATTGTTACGCCCACCACTGCACTTTTAGCGGCGGGTATCGCGGTGGCTGCCACGTGTTGTTTTTTCAAGCGTGCGAAAAAAGTAGACCCAGAACATCAAGCTCTTGTTGACAGTGATCACCTTGGCGATAAAAAGCCGTCGGGCGGTTGTTGTCCCAGAAGAAGCAGATCATCAGCAGTATAGTATTTTCACATTGGGCGATGCTTGTACAGGTCGCCCTTTTTTTTCGTCCGCATTTTATTCATCAACAAAATCTATCGATGTAATCTAAACAATCTATTTTATCTATTATTGCGCATCTTCTATTTTACTTCTTAGGCAATCACTTAAGAGGGGAATTATTATGGAAGAGCGACGCTTGGATGAAATTATTTATGCAGAAATTACTGCTCCACCTGAAAGAGGTTTTCAAGGTTTACTAAAGGGTTTCATGTTTGCAATGACAGTGGTGGGTGCATTGGATATTTTTAGAATCATGCCAATTACACCTGAAACTCAAACGCTTACGCTGAAATTATCGTTCGGTTGTGCATTGATTGGATTTGCGTGGGGATTGCAAAATGAACAACGTCGAGTGGATATTATTTTTAATGAACATGCCGCCAATGGTTGGCAACGTTTTGGACTATTTGGTCATCGGGCGTTAGTGTCGCGTGCGCCTCAAACGATAGGTGAGGGATTGGCAAAGGGCCTGATGTTTTCAACGACATGTATGATTTTCACGGCTAATCATTTAGAAACGAGTACTATCTTAAAAGTGATTGTGGCAGCGACGGTGTTGGGTGGGATGTGGGGGGCGAGGAATGAGATGAGGCGGTAAAACCCTCATTTGTTAATAAAACCTTAAGGTTTGGCTGGTATAGTGATCTCAGTGTTTCACTGGGGAAAGCCATGCTAGACGACGAAGAATTAGATTATCATTACAACAATGCCTATTACTCTTGGAAATACGGAGAGTACGACGAGGCGATTAAGAGTTGTGATAAATATCTGGCCTACGATTCGACTAATGAACAAATAAGAGCCGTGAAAGCAGACACATTACATAGTCTTGGTGATTTGGCCTCTCGTCGCGGACAATATTCTAAGGCACTCTCTTTTTATGAACAGGCACTTCGGATTAATCCTCGCCATCAGAAAGTCATAGACAATATTCGCATCATGAAAACAAACCGCGGGTGTTTTTTCGCGAAAAAAAATAATCATCGAAAAGCTCTCACGTATTTTAATCAGGTCTTACGTCAATACCCTCATGATTTATCTGCATTACGTTATAAAGGTACATCGCATTTTGAATTAAAAGAATATGCGCAAGCAGTTGCGTGCCTTGAAAAACTTGATGGTATTCCTCTTCATGAACGCGCAAAAATAGATGCCATGTTAGCAGAGGCTAAAGCAGCGTTATCGAAACATGAAGAAAGTTCTTGTGGTTTAACAAGAGTGACTTCGAGCAGCGACACGGTTTCAGCACCTCATACGCCTGTGGTTAATCCCGCAGAAGAGGAAGATAAAAAACAGAAACTTTTTGAAGCAGGCGTTATGCAACTCGCTGAAAGAAAATTTGATCAGGCCTTAAGTACCTTCCGAAAAGTATTACAGATTGATCGCTTTTATAAACCCGCGTTACAGAGTGTGAGAACCCTGCTCGAACATCAGGCGATTACACATCTTCAAGCCAAAAACTATCTTCTAGCATTACAATGTTTTAGTGAAGTCGCTCATCATTTCCCTGATGATCAGAAGGCTGTTAAAAATCTCACACAAGCCATTATTATGCGCGCAAAATATTTCATGGAATCGGGACGATATGAAAATGCCCATCTTGATCTATTGCAGGTATTAAATTACAACCCCGATCATCCAGAGGCAATGAAACTCAAAGAAGCGAATATTACTCGATTGGTGTCGCACGGTGTTTATTATGCGAAAAAACATGACTATGTTGTCGCATTAAAACTTTTAAGCAAAGCACTTGAATTAGAACCTACGCATCCATTAGCGAGAGAAGATACGCTCACGGTTTTAGAGCGTCGAGATCAATTCATTCAGATGCAACTTTCTGCGGCAAGTCAGTTAGTAGACCGCAAAGATTATAAAGCTGCTGTGGATAGATATGATGTTGTGTTGTGTTGTGTCAGGATTCTACCAATACGTTGGCTTCTGCTGGCAAAAAACACGCTGAAAAAAGTTTGAAGGAGGCCGTTCAGAAACAGCGTGAAAAACTTGAGCTCTGTGATGAAATGATACGCTTATGTCCTCAAGCAGCAACGCCTTGGTGGGAAAAAGGTCATACCCTATTTGCATTGAGAAAATATGGACAGCTTCGTGAAGCTGAGGAGTTGACAGTAGGTCAGGGAGAAAAGCGTGAAGCGAACTCTGGGTTAGAAAAAGAAGGTCTTCCTAAGAAGAAACGATAGTTCTTACAGTCCCATCGCGCGTTCGCAGAATTTATTTTTCAAGGGCGTCATTAAATTAAATACAAATAATCCCGTGCCCCTTAAGCAGGGCAGCGGGAATTGTTGAGGTTTAAAGACTTTAATAATCATGTTGGTCATCTTGCTGGTATTATCCTGATCTGATTTTCTTAAGTTTATATAATTTGCTTGAATATTAGCATCCGCTAAATCTTTGGACTTCAATAAAATATCTGCTAAACCATCCGCATCACGCAAACTTAAATTAAATCCTTGGGCCGCCACTGGATGTAACACATGCGCAGAATTGCCTAATAAAATAAATCTTGGCAAGGTTTGGATTTTGGCTGAAATTTCATAAATAGGATAAGTCTGAATATTTCCCGGCTGAGACAACTTACCTAATCGATGGCCAATGTATTCTTGCGTAATCTCTACAAAATTATTTTTGATGTTTTCCATATTATGGTTATCACAGGTCCATATACACGCTACTCTATTATTTTGTAGCGGCAATAAAGCTAATACACCTAATTTCGTAAATCTTTCATAGGCTGTATTATTATGGTCTTTTGAAGCTAATAAAGTAGACACTAGTGCAGTCTGATGAAAATCCGTTTTTTCAGTCGGTAATTTTAAAAATTCTCGTATAAAAGACTTGTCACCATCAGCGGCGATCAGAAATTTTGTGGCAACTTTTTTTTGATTGATTTCTAATTCCCAGTGATCAGGATGTTGAGAAAGACTGGATAGTTTAGCAGGGCGCAACAACTCAACATTATTACACTCACTTAATTTTTTTTGTAAAAGAGTATATAAATAAACAATGGGAATGACCGAACCAAAAGAATCGACATCCAACTCTTCCGCATCTAATAGCGTATGCCCAAAAGCACCTTTTTCTGATACATGAATTTTTTTGATGGGTGTGGAGAGAGATTCAATTTCATCCCAAATACCCAGTTTTTTGAATATTTCTCGGCTTTGGTAATTTAACGCAATGGATCGCATGTCTTCTGTGGCTTGTTGGTGTTGTGGGGGATCAAACGCTTCGACAAGACAAATTTTAAATCCAGAATTTTTTAATTTAATCGCAAGCGTTGTTCCGACTAATCCGCCGCCAATAATGGCGATATCAAAATCAGTCATGAGTGCTCATCAAATTTTCAATGTCAGATAACTTGCGCGGGAGTTTTTCCGTCAGATTTTCATAACCCGATTCGGTAACGACGATATCATCTTCTATGCGAATCCCTATATTCCATTCGGGAATATATAAGCCTGGCTCGACGGTTAATGCATTGCCGGGTTGGAGTTTTTCGCGCTTGCCAACATCATGTACATCCAATCCTAACCAATGGCCTGAACTATGCATGTAATAACGCATATAAGCTTTTTGTTGAATTAAGTCGTCGATGTTGCCGGTTAATAGTTTTAAATCAATTAAACCCTGCGTCATGATTTTAACAATAATATCTTGCGGCGCCGTCCACATTAATCCGGGCTTAATACTTTCTATGGCAGCGCGTTGTGCTTCATAGACTATTTCGTAAACCGCTTTTTGTTGAGGATTAAATTTACCCTTGCTGGGATAACAGCGCGTAATATCAGACGCATAATTTTCAAATTCACAACCGGCGTCTATAAGAATAATATCGTCTGAATTCATTTTTTGGTTATTGGCTGAATAATGCAATGTACAAGAATTTTTTCCTGCGCCGACAATAGCAGGGTAGGCCATCGCAAAACTGCCTTGTTTTAAACATTCGCCGGTAAAAGCCGCTTGTAATTCATATTCGTGTTGAGAATGTTTAGCGTGTTGCATGGTTTTAATATGCGCGTTGATAGATATTTCATTGGCTTTGCGCATTGTTTTTATTTCATCCGCTGATTTGATTAAGCGCTCTTCAGCCAAAAAGGCTTCGATATCTACCGTTTTTTTATAGTCTTTCACGTTGAAGTGAGAAGATATGAAGTTATCGATAGGATACGCTTTATCTGCGCCATAATTTTTGACTGCACCTTCTTGTCCTTCACGCGGACCTTCCCATATTTCGCGTTCAGGATTGCGGGGACGATTATATAAAATAAATTCGCCGTCATGAAATACCGCAATGGCATTGGGTTCATTAAATCCCGTTAAATAATAAAAATCGCTGTTTTGGCGAAAAGGGAAGTGCACATCACCGTTGCGAATGAATTCTATTGAGCCATTTATTATGGCAGATTTATTTCCAAGGTATTTAAATAATTTTTGGCGACGGGATTTAAATTCAGCGGGAGTGACGAAGGTCATAGACGTCCTTATTTAATGTTTAGATTTTCCATGGTGAAAAAGATGGTAAATAGCGAGCACGCCTTGTTCGATGTGACGAGCGACTTCGTTGAATGAGGCTTCGTCCTCATCGCGAATTTCGATGTTATGTAATTCGAGATTAGCGAGACCATCGAATTCTTCGATTTTTTCTTGAAAGTTTTGATTGATATCTGAATTCTCTAAACTGAATCCGGCTTGATGAAGTCCGGCGAGAAATCCGACACACCATTTTTTGAGTGAATAGGCGCGACTGGAAAGTGATTGTTCTTTTTCGAAGAGAGTGCTTTGCAATCCCAAATGTTCTTGGTGAACTTCATCGGAGACTTCTTTATACAGATCAATTAATAAATTACGTTGTAGAGCGATGCTGCTGTCGAAGGATTTGAGATTGGCGGTGAGAGTGTCTAGCCATTGTTTTCCTTCGCTTTCGGTTCCCGAGCAAATAAACCCACAAAGATAGCCTTTGATTTCAGCAAATTGTTCACGACTGATGTCGGGAGGTACGATGAGTGTCATTTTTTAATCCTCGGATGTAATTGCCGGTATTTTAACATTATACTACCCCCGCGGACACTCAAGCGGCGCGATGCGTTCTTGAACCGATACGCTATAAGCAGGGGGTTGGGTTTATGTTCATTGGTGTGCATGCTGGGTTTATCTCAGAAGCCTAAAGATGGAATGCCTGACTCCACCTTTGACCTCTGGGTTCAAGGTAACGACCACGCGTTGCTTTGCAGTGTCCGCTTAACGATGTCCTTTTACGCGAGCGATGCCTAAATTGTGCGCATAAGTGACGAAGCGATCTGCTTTTTCCCGGTTACCTCTAACTTCTTCTGGAACACGCAGGTTAGAAAAAATAGAATAATATTGTTGCTTTTGGTCGGGATTCAAATTTGTTCGAACATAGGTTTCAATTCCAGCTGAGCTATATAACGCATACGTAGGTTCTAAGGTTTCAATTCTAGAAATTTGTTTCTCCGAGGCGATCTTTTTTTCTAGCCACTCTTGAGAAAGTTCGTCAAGGTAGTTGGACGCATTGGTATAATTTTTATACGACGTTGTTTGAAATAAAAATCCGAAAAATCGAACGACTGGATTAGGTTTGTTTTTTTGGAGATATTTATCCAGATCAACAATGAAATTGAGTTTTGTGAATTCTCTTCGGATTGATTCTTGGTAGGGATTTTGGCGACCGAGTGCTCTCAGTCGTTCAACCTTTTTTTTCGCGTATGCTTCGTGTGCTTCATTTAATTTAGTTTGGTTAAATTCTTTTATCTTAATGTCATCAAGTAATCCCGGAAGAGTCCCATCGCGTTGGATTTCACATTTAATGATTCGATTATCATTAACTTTGAGTGCGCGAGGTGTGCTGGCTACTTCTTCGTCAGAATCCACAAATGCTCTTGGCGCATTTGGCGAAGGAGTGAAGGGAGTATCAGGGGCAAAAAAAGATCCTTCGCTTGAATAATTGATGACAATGTCCGGATTTAATATCCTCAAGGCTTCTAGAAATTGTTTCTCATGAGGTCTGTCTTTTGTAATGGGTGGAGCATCATCTTCAAATATTTCAGCATCAGATGCTTCGCGTGGTTGAGGATCTTCAGAGAATTCAATGTCAGCGTTTGCAAAAAAAGTTCCATTGGAAATGGTGAGGTGAAGATTTGGTTTTTTTGCGCGTTCGTGTGGTATGGCGAGAGGGATGTAGATCTGAGATATCTTTCTAATTTTGGGGTAGGTCTCAATGGCTCGTAGATAGATTTTAATCGCATCAGCTATATTTTTTGGGTGAATATCTTTTGTAAATATCAATGTTGATCCATCGAGTGATTGTATAAATTCTGGTTGTTCTTCACCCACAAAGTAAACCGCATGATAGGAAGTTTCTGCAGCAGGTTGTTTTCCATTGCGTTGAATATAATATTTATGTGTTTGGCGTTCTTTGTTCTCTGCGGGGGCATCAGGAAAGTTTTTAGTGGAGTACGAGATTTTCTCGATGGCTGGGTTTAATATTTTCAGAGCCTTTAGAAAATGGTCCTGGTAGGGTGGTTTATTTTCAGCTTTTTTTTCTGCGGAATCGTCTTCAGGCGCTTTTCGTGGTTGAGGTTCATCCGAGATTTCAATATCAGCGTTTGCGAAAAGTGTTTCATTGCTAAACAATAAAAAAAGATTAGGTTCGCCATTTTGACGTTGATGCGGGATGGCGAGAGGGATATATACTCGACGGATTTCTTTGATATCTGGGTATGTTGTAATAGCGCGCTGATAAGTATTGATGACCTCGGCTATATTTTCCGGAGGAGTAGCTTGTGTATATATCAGTGTTTTTTGATCCGATGATTGTATAAATATTGGTTGTTCTTCTGATTGTATCAGTTCTGGTTTTTCTTCTTTCTCAAAATAGATAGCAAGGAGTGAAACAGGTTGTGATTGAACTGTTGGCTCAGCATCTTCTTTTCCTTCTCTTACTGCCGCGCGTTCTGTTTCATCATCATAAAGTAGTGGTCCACCTCTTTTTGCATGTGTGCGCACAGGACTTTCGGTGATGTTTCTTTCTGTTTGATGTCGAGGAAGAGTGCTATCGAGTGTTTGTGTGGGAGCAACTGTTATAGGAGTTCCCGGTATCTGTTCTTGATCGCCTGATGAATCTATCGCTGTGTCATCTTCTTGTTCTTCTCCAGCAAAACCTGTTGTGGTGAGGTTGAGAGAGGTATCTTTATTACGTGAATATTCTGTGCCTGTCGAACTGGATGATTGAGAAGATTGCTGATCGGATGATATTGATACTTCATTGTCTTGGCTATTGCCTTCAGCTACAAGAATTGTGGGCGCGGGTATTATAGTAGTAATAGTTTTTTCGACGACAGGAGGCGCAGCTTTATTTTGTGGATTTTTTTCCGCAGGAAGAATTTTTCGTAATAGCGCTTGCATGATACCTTCTCCTTGAGCGAGAGTTTTTTTGTTGAGTGGATCGTTATGTAAACAAAATTAGTATACTCGTGTCAAGGTAATTTAAATTAAACGTAAATAATTATCTGTTTTAGTTTTTATTATTAATGTTACGCCGCTGCAGCTGCTACCGCTCTCATTCCCATTCTGTGAAGACTGACGTCCAGTTTGTAGTGATCAACATTTACGCCTTCCAGCTTTGGCTTGCTGTTGTATATAGAATTATAAATCCATCTTTCTCTAAAAGATAAATTTTTATTTACGTATTTTTTTCTCTCAGAAAAATCAAAAACGGGTTCTTCTTTTTTCTTAGTCAGTATTTTTGGTTTTGCGTCATCTTTGTATTCTTTAGTGAGTCTCCACTTAAACCATTCTGTTCTCATCGTCTCGAATTGTTGCAAAAGTTCGCCGTAAGCAATCGAAGATTTTCCGCCACATGCTCTTCGTAATTTCCATAAAAAGGGTTTTTGTTCTTTGAGATGTTTCCCAAAATCTTCAATAAATGCTAGTGAGATAACTTGCCTTGGTTGATAGGGATTGCCTTTTCTTTTGGCGTTTAAAAATTCAATTTTTTTGATTTCGTAGACTTTACGTACTGATTCAAGTATCCCTTTCTTGGCAAGCGTGTTCAAACTGTAGTCACTGATTTTATTAAAAAGGATGTATTTTTTTGTTTGTGCTCGCTCAGTTTCTTCTGGAAGTCGAGGTGTAGCAGCGCGAGGTGTTCGGGGTGATGGGGACGAAGTAGAGACTCGAAGCAGATCTCGGTTGGTTAATGGGCCATCTTCAATGTCGGAATCTTCTCGGCCAAAAGAAGACTTTACGGCGGTTAAGAGTGTATGGGATTGCGGATCTAAAATGCGTACAGCAGTTTGAAGTTGATCGCGGAGTTTTGTGTAATAAGAGTTTAATATTTGTGAACCGTTTTCATCCATATCCACACGGGTGTTGTTTAATTTTTTGCCTACGGCCGCAGTACTAATAATGCCTTCTTTACTAATAATTAAATCAAGGCTGGGGATACTTTCATCTTTTCCATGGGGCATGTCCAATGGAATATAGAGGTATCTCGTGGAAGAAATCTGTGGATACTGTTTGACGGCTTGCTGGTAAACACGCAGTACTTCACTGACTTCAGTGGGCTTAACGGGGCGAGAATATATTAAGGTCGTTTTACTGGTTGAAAGAGAGAATTCTGGGGTTTCTTTTCCGAGAAAGTGAATCGAAAAATATTCGTTCGCAGGCGCAGACGGTTTAGTATTCGTTGCGTCAACGGGAGGCGGATTATCTGGATTTGAAAGTTTTAGAGGTTTAACGAAAACGGGAGATACAGGTCTTTCGCTTGAAGTTGTAGCGACTGTAACATGCTCGGCGATGGGTAAATCTGCTGCGACTTGTACATTTGCTGCATCTGTTTCAATCATAAAATATCCCCCTGCTGCGTGATCATCCATGAAAAAAAATTTAATTATTTCAGTTACAATATAAACAAAATTAACGCATCACTGTCAAGGAATTTTTTATTTATGAATGAATTTAATATTTTCAGAAAATCAATGCGCGAAAAAAGAAATTCGTTGACAAAAGAATTTCGTGAAGAAGCTTCGCGTAAATTATTAATTAATGTAAAAAAGCTTAAAAACATTGATAAATATAACAATATTGGCGTCTATGCAGCGTTTGATGGCGAATTAAGTTTAAGTGATGTCATTAATTATTTTTGGCAGGCCGATAAAAAAATATTTTTGCCAAAATTAATTAATGCTGAAAATAATAAAAATAAAAAATTAATTTTTTGTGAATTTAATTCAGAGACAAAATTAATTAAAAATAAATTTGGCATTGGAGAACCGCAGGATGGGCTGTGTGTGGAAGTGGACGCCCTGGAACTGCTTTTGCTCCCCCTGACCGCCTTCGATAAGCAGGGGAATCGCTTGGGCATGGGGCAGGGGTATTACGATGCGACCCTCCATGGTCTAAAGAAGACACCTTATAGGGTTGGCGTTGGGTATGCGTTTCAGGAGGTTGAGAGGCTTGAACCCCACTCCAAAGACCTCACGTTGGATGCTATTCTCACGGAAAAATTACTGATATTAACGAAAAGTTAACCTGAAGTGACGTAAATTCGTTATAATTCACTGCGGAAACACTCTAGAATAGCCGAGTGTACCATTTGATATAGACCGCGCCAGGACAGCCTCCCACATTACGGATAATCACCTATACTATATGTGTATCATAAAAGAGGTGGCCTATGAATGAAGAGCCAGAAAACAAAGAAGACATTGAGTTAGATGATGCGGCCAAGCAAAAGCGCATTGAGTTAATGGGCAAAAAAAAGCGCCAACGTTTAGCGATTCGCACGACGCTCTACGCCATCGGTCAGGCTATTTTTGGTGGTTTTTTAACCATCGGACGATTAGGTCTTACGTCACTGGTAAAATATGTTGTTTCCGCTGCCTCCATCCCCTTCGAAATTATTAATCTTATTGCAGAAGTCGACACGTTAATTGAAAAAGAATCTGCGCCGGCAAAAATTGCCTTTGTCATTATTTTAGGTGTTGGCAGCATGGCGTTTTTGGCCATTGTTGATGCGGTGAAGTGGGGCGGATACCAAGCGGGTTTTCTCGCGTCGGTTGCAGCATCAGGACCGTTTGTTTTTACGGGAATTTTATCTCTCGCCGCGGTTTTAAGTGTGGCGGGTTTAATTAAGAAAGCCGTACATCTGTATAAAAACCCTGAATATCGCACGCCGTTAAGAAAAATAGGCTTAACACATAAAGCGATTAAAACCGTAGGGCTTGTAGTATTGGCGGTGTCTGTTGCGTTGTTTGCGATTGTGTTTTCGGCGGCTACGGTGGCGGGAATAGCGAATCCCATTGGTGCAACGATTGCGCTTACGGTAATTGGTGTAACGGTGGCGACGATGGTGACAATGAAAATTATTAAAACCGTTCAAGAAAATCGTGCGTGGAAAAAGACGATTGAAGAATTAAAAGCTGAAAATAAAAATCCATACGATGTTATAAATCCTGATCGCTATAATCTTCATCTGGCACTTAAATATGATGAAGAAAGGAACAAAAGAAATTTCTTGGTTAAATTAAAAGACACTGTTTTGGAACGTTGGCGTGGTCGATTTGGAACCGTAGAGCAAAAAGCACAAGTTGCTGCAGATAAAGAAAAAACAGTGTCGGCTGTGTTGAAAAGGGGATATGAAGATACGTTAGCGGAATTAATGCCGACGAAAAAAGTCGTCAATGACATTAAGGAAAAACTTGAAGCAGAGCAAAAGAAAGTCCAGCCGGATCAAGCCGTCATTAAAAATCTTTCGAGTGATTTAGCTATTGCCGAAAAAGCATTTAAAACCGCATTTGAAGATAAATTGAAAAATCAGGATGAGACGATACTTAAGCTTCAAGCCTCGTATGATTTAGTACGTAAACCACGCGGGCGATTATTATTTCAAGAAGCAGTGCAGAAAGCGTGTGCTGAACAAAAAGATAAAAAACAATTTGGTAATGCAGCAGAATCGGATGTGAAGATATTGGGTGAAATTGAAGCGTCTGAATTTCAAGAAGCATTACAAGAAGAGCGTGCTCTCCAAGCAAAGAAAGATAAGCAAACTCAGTATTCAGCGTATCCCACAAAAAAACCTCAGCCTGCTTCTGGTGAGAAAGGTAAAGAAGAAAAAGATGATGATGAGGTTCATGTTCATCCGGGTGAGGGGCGGCATTAACCCCTTATATAATTTTAATGCCACCCATATATGGCACCAACACGTCCGGCACATGAATATGTCCGTCTTTATCCTGGCAATTTTCTAGAATAGCGACCAATGTCCTTCCTACTGCAAGTCCCGATCCATTGAGGGTATGAATAAATTCTGTTTTGTTAGTTTGCGAATTTTTATATCGTGCTTGCATACGACGTGCTTGAAAACTTTCTGTATTGCTACAAGAAGATATTTCACGGTACGTATTTTGCGACGGCAACCAGACTTCCAGATCATAGGTTTTGGCTGCGCCGAATCCTGTGTCATCAGCGGCTAATACAACCACTCGATACGGCAAATTTAATTTTTGTAAAATCTTTTCAGCATGCGAAACCAATTCTTCATGAATTTTTTTGGACTCTTCTGGTTTACATAAATGGACTAATTCAACTTTTTCAAACTGGTGCTGACGAATCATGCCGCGCGTATCTTTGCCATAACTTCCTGCTTCGCTTCTAAAACACGGCGTATGTGCTGTCCAACGTTGTGGTAATTCGTTTTCTGCAAATATTTTTCCGCGCGCCATATTGGTGACAGGAACTTCTGCCGTCGGAATTAAATAATAATCTTGTTCGGTATCCAGCTTAAACAAATCTTCTTTAAATTTCGGTAATTGGGTTGTACCAAATAAACTCTCAGCATTGACAATATACGGTACATAGATTTCTTGGTAATTATGTTCTTTAGTATGCGTATCTATCATAAAATTAATTAACGCCCGGTGTAGTTTTACTAAATTATTTTTTAATACCACAAAACGCGTGCCGGTGATTTTAGTCGCGGATTCAAAATCCATCAGACCTAAATTTTGACCCAAATCAACATGATCTTTAATCTCAAAATCAAATTTGCGCGGCTCGCCCCATGTTCTGATAATTTCTTGTTTATCTGGAACAGAGCTATCTAAGATATTGGGAACACCCGCTAAAAAACTATCTAAATCAGCTAATAATATAGCCAGATCCGCTTCGGCTGTTTTTAATTCCTCACCCATATTTTCAGTTTGTTTAAGAAGGGCGGCGATATCTTCGCCTTTGGATTTTGCCATGCCAATTTGTTTCGCTTGCGTATTGCGCTGATTTTGTAATTCTTGTGTGCGTGTCTGCAGTGTTTTTCTTTTATTTTCAAGGTCATTAAATTTATCAATATCTAATTTAAAGCCACGACGCGCTAATTCTTTGGCAACCGCATCAATGTTGTCGCGTAATAATTTAATGTCTAACATATTTTTTCGATCTCGGTTAAGTTTCTGGGAAGTGATTCAATAGGGTCTAATATTTCTGCTTCGGGATTATTATTTAAACTTTGAAATTTGCGTGCGCTGACTAATACGCGAGACTCAAACGACGCGGCGGTTTTATTATACGCCTCAACCGCTTTATGAAGCTTATCGCCGACCTGACTGAAATGGTCGCGCATATCGGTAATTCTCTTAGCTAAATCTTTACCTAATTGACTAATTAATTCTGCATTCTTGGCTAAATTTTCTTGTCGCCAGCCAAATGAAATGGCTTTTAATAAAGCGATTAATGTTGTCGGTGTGGCTATAATAACTCTTTCTTCTACACCCGATTCTATCAGAGACGGATCATGCTCAAGGGCTGCGCTAAAAAAAGTTTCACCGGGAAGGAATAACACCACAAATTCCGGACTGGGATTAAATTGTGCCCAATAATTTTTCTGGCTTAATTTTTTAATATGTTCTCGGACTAATCGTGAATGCTGAATGAGTAATTGATTTTGTTGAGCTTCATCGGTCGAATCTAAAGAATCTAAGAAAGCACTGAGAGGCACTTTTGCATCCACCACAATATTTTTATTGCCCGGAAGTTTAATCACCATATCAGGACGAAGACGCGCATCATCCGTAGTAACAGACACTTGTTGAAAAAAATCGCAGTGTTCTAACATGCCAGCGAGTTCTACGACGCGCTGTAGCTGAATTTCACCCCATCGGCCTCTGACTTGCGGTTTGCGAAGTGCATTGGCTAAATTACTGGTTTCGCGGCGTAATTGATATTGCGTTTCTAATAAAGATTTGACTTGTTGAGATAAGCCCTCATAAGCACCTACTCGAGATTTCTCTATATCTTGAATTTTAGTGTTGAATTTTTCCAGAGAATCTTTAATGGGATTTAATAAATTGTCTAAACTTTCATCGCGCTTTTCAAATAATTTGTAAGCTATTATTCCCATAAATACCGTAATTAATAATAATCCAAAAATTACAATAATATTCATCATCATGCTTTTTCCCTATCCAATTGGCGCAAATAATTTAACTTCTCTTTTATTTTAATTTCCAGCCCCCGATCCGTGGGAAAATAATACTGTGTATCTTGTGGCATCGTTTCAGGAAAATACGTTTCACCGGCGGCGTACGCATTAGGTTCATCATGCGCGTAGCGATAGTGTTTGCCATAACCAATATTTTTCATGAGTTTAGTGGGCGCATTGCGCAAATGTAACGGCACTTCTGCAGTACCGTATTTTTGCATATCACTCATGACTTTATTATAAGCGGTATATACCGCATTGCTTTTGGGTGCGCAGGACATAAATAATATGGCTTGAGCTAACGCTAATTCACCTTCTGGACTGCCCAATCTTTCTTGAATATCCCATGCGTTTAAGGCTAATTGCAATGCACGGGGATCGGCATTGCCAATATCTTCACTCGCCATGCGTGCAATACGCCGAGCTAAATATAACGGATCACATCCGCCATCGAGCATGCGACATAACCAATATAACGCCGCGTCAGGTGAAGAACCGCGCATGGATTTGTGTAACGCCGAAATTTGATCGTGAAATAATTCGCCATGCTTATCAAAGCGTCGTTGATTTTGTGAACAGGTGGCTTGTATTAATTCTTCCGTAATGGGCTCGTCGAGATCATGTAGTATTTCGACTAGATTTAAAGCCCGTCTTGCATCGCCGTCAGCATAATCCGCTAATAATTTTTGTAAAGCTTCAGGAAAATCTAATTTTAAATAATCTGCTGCTCGCTGAATAATTTGTAAGAGTTCTAATTCTGTCAGTCTTTTTAATACATAAACTCGCGCTCTGGATAATAAAGCATTATTTAATTCAAAAGACGGATTTTCCGTTGTTGCACCAATAAAAGTAATTGTCCCGTCTTCAACGAAAGGCAAAAAAGCATCTTGTTGCGCTTTATTAAATCGATGGACTTCATCGACAAATAAGACGGTTGGATTTTCATGGGCTTTTGCTTTTTCTATGGCGAGTCGAATTTCTTTGACGCCATCTAATACCGCAGAAAGCGTCATAAAATTGGCGTTTGTTTTATGCGCTAATAATTTCGCGAGTGTGGTTTTGCCCGTACCCGGTGGCCCCCAAAATATCATGGAGTGCAATTGGCCTGTTTCGATGGCGCGGCGTAATGGTTTATCTTTGCCTAATAAATGTGACTGGCCGAAGAAATCATCTAAATTATTGGGGCGAAGCAGGGCAGCCAGTGGTGCAGTCATTTATTATCCCGTAATAACGTCAGTATTTTTTGGAGGTGTAAATTTAAATAAATTGGATGGAAGCGATTGGTTGGTTGCTGTGTGCGTAAATTGGATCTGAGTGGTTTGCCCCAAATTATCGTGTAATGTCATTGTCGTCAGCGTGCCTTGAGAATTAAATATCAGCTCAACCGATTGAAATAAATCTTTTTTGACAGGAACTAATTTAAAATCATTTTTATCGGGCGAGGTGACTGAAAAACGTTTTGTTAAATGAACTACAGAATCGCTTAATAATAACGCAGGCGATTGTGTGTCCTCGGTTTGTTTTTTCTGCTGCACTTCTTGTAAATCTTTGTCATAAATCCAAATATATTTGCCGTCCGCCACAATTAATTGTTGATTAGGTTTTAGGGTATTCCAACGAAAATGGCCAGGTCGTTCCAGCGCTACTCGTCCGCTACTTTCTTGAAGAGCATTGCCATGATTATCTTGAATGACTTGGGAAAAATCCGCGGTAAAGGTTTTAAGATTTTGTAATAACTGCGTGAGATTTGCACTGGCCGTGGGATCCGCCAGTGCAGTATTCAGATAACTACAACCTAAAAAGCCTATTAAAAAACCGACAATAATTTTTTTAACCTGCATTAGCGGTACCCATTTTTGCCATCGCTGGAAGCACGGTGGTTTTGTAATCTGGTTTCAGAATCGGTAACGAGGCATAAGCCATCAACACATCAGGACATTTCATCGTATGATTTTTTTCTTGCATCATCGCGCTGGACGCTAATGCTTTTTCGTAAACCATCATCGCCTGTTGTTGTTCCGCAGGAACAGTGGTGAGGAGATTGATGACTTCGGCTGCGCGCGAGCTCAAGGTGCTGACATCTTGGCCACAGGCTTGAGAGGTTCCCGCAATCGAACCCGTGATCTGAGCGAATTGCTGTGCGTTGTTACCGACAGGGGCTTGAGCAAAGGCCATGGTTGAGAATCCAGCTAAGAAAAATAAATAATTACGCATTTTCATCAAATAAGTCTCCCTTAAAAGTTCAGACGTTAATATACTATAGGATATGAAACATTTCACTTTGCATAACTCCCGAGATGAAATTCGCCACTATCGGCGTCGCATTGTCGCGATTGGTTTTTTTATGCTCGTTTTGCTGTTGGCGTTAATAGCCAGACTGGGTTATTTACAGATAGTCCAGCATAAATATTATTTAACCCTGTCTAAGCAGAATCTTTTGAGCGTGGCGCCGATTGACCCCAGTCGAGGGCTAATCTATGACCGAAATGGGACACTTTTAGCGGGAAATACGCCAGTTTTCAGTCTTGAGGCTATTGCGGATAAAATCAAAAATTTGCAGGGTCAATTACAAAAGCTTTCTGGGATTATTACCCTAACGCCGGCCGATCTGGACGAGTTTAGTAAACAACTGGCGCAGCATCGTAAATTCAATCCCGTGCCGCTGAAAGTTAAATTGACTGACCAAGAAATGTCGGCGTTTGCTGTGAATGCCTATCGTTTCCCCGGTTTTTTTGTGCAAGCCCATCTGATTCGTGATTATCCGGATGCGGCGCTGATGGAACCGGTCTTAGGTTACGTAGGCCGTATTAATGCCAAAGAATTAGCCGGTGTTGATCCGACTAATTACAGCGCCTCAAATTATATTGGCAAAGAGGGCGTAGAAAAATTTGACGAAACCCTATTGCATGGCACCGTTGGTATTCAGCAAATCGAAACCAGCGCTGAAGGCCAAGTCGTGCGAAGCCATGAAAGTCGGGGTGCTGTTGCAGGAGATAATCTCTATTTAACCATAGACAGTAAATTAGAAGCCGATGCTGTAAAGGGTTTGAAGGGTTTTGCGGGAGCGGTGGTTGCAATAGATCCTCGAAATGGAGAAGTCTTAGCATTGGCGAGTACACCGAGTTTTGATCCCAATTTATTTGTCACGGGCATTTCATCTAAAGACTATAAACTATTGCGTAATAATCCGGGCCGACCGTTATATAACCGTGCATTACAAGGTGAATTTGCACCGGGTTCTACGGTCAAACCGTTTTATGCGATGGGTGCATTAGCGAGTGGCATGTTGTCACCCACATACCATATTTTTGATCCGGGTAGTTTTACGTTGCCGGGAAGTTCACATATTTATCACGATTGGGTTCGTGGTGGACACGGCTGGGTGGATGTCAGTGATGCGATTACCGAATCGTGCGATGTCTTTTTCTTTCGGCTTGCGCAACGGGTGGGTATAGAAAAAATGAGCGATACTTTGAAATTATTTGGCTTTGGTCAACCGACGGGCATTGATACCGATACCGAATCTTCAGGATTAGTACCAACGCCGGAGTGGAAAGAACGCGTTAAACATGCGCAATGGTGGCCGGGCGATACTATCTCAGCAGGTATTGGTCAAAGTTATATTTTAACGACGCCATTACAATTAGCGACAGCGGCAATGCGTTTAGTGGATCACGGTGGTGGATTTGTGCCGCATTTGTTATTAAAAACAGAAACGCCAGCGGGAGTCGTAACCGTTGAAAATCCAACACCCTTGCCACAGATTAATCTCCCACAAAAAGATTTTGATTTGGTTTTAGCTGCGATGCGAGGAGTGGTGAGTAATCCAAAAGGCACGGGTTATGAATCAGGGCATACCGCAAAATATACCTACGGTGGAAAAAGTGGAACCGCACAAGTATTTTCTTTGCAGAAGGGACAAAAAGATAACGCTGGAATGTTGCCCTTAAAATTACGGGATCATTCTTGGTTTGTTTCATTTGTTCCGGCACATCATCCGACAATGGTCATGGTTGTTTTTCTCGAACATGGCGGTGAAGGCAAAGCGCCATTCATTACTCGCCAAATATTGGACAGTTATGAAACTACGAATTGATTTGAGTTTATTTATTGGTTTGCTATTACTCTCTCTGATGGGTTTAATTATTTTATATTCCGCTGCGAATCAAAATATGAGTATGGTGTTTGCACAAATTATACGATTTGCACTGGCTTTTTTTCTGATGTTTATGTTGGCACAAATTCCACCGTATAAAATCAAACAATTCGCGCCGTGGTTTTATGCGTTCGGATTAATTTTGTTATTATTGGTTTTGGGATTAGGCGAAGTCGGTAAGGGTGCACAACGTTGGTTAAGCTTAGGATTTTTTAGATTTCAGCCATCAGAATTAATGAAGTTAGCCGTGCCATTAATATTAGCCTGGTATTTTAGCGAACATGAATTACCGCCGAAAAAAAGGGTTTTAGGTGTGGCCTTAATTTTGATTTTAATTCCTGCCGTGTTAACCGCCAAACAGCCCGATTTAGGAACAGCATTAATTATTGCCAGTGCCGGTGTGGGTGTTATTTTGCTGGCAGGCGTGAGATGGACTGTTATTTTATTTGCGCTGGTTGTTCTGGGAATTTGTGCGCCATTTCTATTGCATCACTTACATGGTTATCAGCGCGAACGCCTCATGATCTTTTTAAATCCCGAAAGCGATCCGCTCGGTGCGGGCTATCATATTATTCAATCTAAAATAGCCATTGGATCCGGCGGAATATTTGGTAAGGGCTATTTGCATGGCACACAATCCCATTTACAATTTTTGCCTGAACATACAACGGATTTTATTTTTGCCGTGTGCGGCGAAGAATTGGGTTTAATGGGTGGATTAGTTTTAATCAGCTTATATGCCTTGTTAATTATTCGCGGATTTATTATTAGCTATAATGCGCAAGATACTTTTTCGAGATTATTAGCCGGCAGTATTAGCTTAACGTTTTTCTTTTCTGTATTTATTAATTTGGGCATGGTGACGGGAATATTACCTGTTGTGGGATTGCCTCTGCCCCTCGTGAGCTATGGCGGAACCTCTATGCTGACCCTTATAGCTGGCTTTGGCTTATTGATGTCTATTCAGACACATAGACGCTTAGTAGGAAACTAAAAACGTATGTTTGTTCATTTACGGGTTCACAGTGAATATTCCATAATAGACAGCATTATTACGCTCGACGATTTGATTGGCGCATGTGTTAAAAATAATATGCCGGCGATTGCGATTACAGATCAATCTAATTTATTTGCGGCGATTAAATTTTATAAAGCCGCGCAATCTGCTGGACTTAAACCTATTTTAGGCTCAGACGTTTTTGTGAAAGACGGCGGAAGAATAACGCTCATATGCCAAAATAATATTGGCTATAGAAATTTGACCCAGCTTATTTCACGCAGTTATCTCGAGGGTCAAACACAAGAAATTCCTGAAATTGATTATGAGTGGTTAGCGGGACATACCGATGGATTGATTTGTATTGCGCATCTGAAAAATTATGAGAAATATCATGATTTTTTTAAAGATAGATTTTATTTAGAATTACAACGCATTGGTAAGCCAAACGAAGAAGCCGAAAATCAAGAGGCGTTAGATTTTGCCCATAAATTTAATTTGCCCATCGTCGCAACAAATAATGTCAGATTTCTCTCAGAAGAAGATTTTGAAGCGCATGAAGCGCGCGTCTGTATTCATGATGGGTATGTTTTAAATGACGCTAAGCGGCCTAAAAAATATACGCATCAACAATATTTGCGCACGGCCGAAGAAATGGTGGAATTATTTGCCGATATTCCCGAGGCCATAGAAAATACGTTAGAAATCGCCAAGCGCTGTAATTTAAAGATTGAGTTGGGTAAAGTGTATTTGCCGCAATTTCCCATTCCCGAAGGTTATACAATAGAAAGCTATTTATCAGAAAAATCTAATATTGGCCTAGAGAAAAGATTAAACCAAAATAAAATTACTGACACTGATGTTTATCGTGTTCGGTTGAAGACAGAGCTAGATGTTATTAATCCAATGGGATTTGCGGGATATTTTTTAATTGTCGCGGATTTTATTCAGTGGGCAAAAGATCACAACATTCCCGTTGGACCGGGTCGTGGTTCCGGTGCAGGATCAATCGTTGCGTATGCTTTAGGTATAACAGATATTGATCCCATTCCTTATGATCTACTCTTCGAGCGATTTCTAAATCCTGAGCGTGTATCGATGCCCGATTTCGATATCGACTTTTGTATGGATAATAGAGATAGAGTGATTGAATACGTTGCAGAGAAATACGGCCGTGAAAGCGTCTCGCAAATTATTACGTATGGCACCATGGCGGCAAAAGCCGTGGTTCGAGATGTCGGTCGAGTATTAGGTCATCCGTATGGATTTGTCGATAAACTCGCCAAATTAATTCCCTTCGAATTAGGCATTACGTTAGATAAAGCGTTAGAGCAAGAAGCGGACTTAAAAAAATTATATGAAACAGAAGAAGAAGTAAAAATATTATTTGATTTGGCAAAGAAATTAGAGGGTATTACAAGAAACGCAGGAAAACATGCGGGTGGTGTCGTTATCGCTCCATCCAAATTAACGGATTTTACGCCGCTGTATTGTGAACCTCAAAGTCAAAATCTCGTTTCGCAGTTTGATAAAAATGACATCGAAGAAGTCGGTTTGGTGAAATTCGACTTTCTAGGTTTACGAACTCTCACCATTATGGCGTGGGCGATTGAAGAATTAGATGTCGATTTAAATCAATTACCCGTTGATGATGTCAAAACATTTGAGTTAATCAAAGCCTGTCAAACTACGGCAGTATTTCAATTAGAATCTCGCGGAATGAAAGATCTGGTGAAGAGATTACAGCCAGATAATTTTGAAGAAATTATTGCGTTGGTGGCATTATTTCGACCGGGACCACTTCAATCGGGCATGGTCGAAGATTTTATTAATCGTAAACATGGTCGCGCCAAAGTTCATTATTTTCACCCGGATATTGAACCCATTTTAAAACCGACTTACGGCGTTATTGTTTACCAAGAGCAGGTGATGCAAATTGCTCAGGTATTGGCAGGATATACATTGGGAAGCGCAGACTTATTACGTCGCGCGATGGGTAAGAAAAAAGCAGAAGAAATGGCGCAACAGCGTGAAATATTTGTGAATGGTGCAAAAGCGCGTGGTGTTGCTCCCAAAATCGCAACCGATATATTTGACTTGATGGAAAAATTTGCAGGATACGGTTTTAATAAATCGCACTCAGCGGCTTACGCACTTATTTCATATCAAACCGCCTGGTTGAAAACACATTATCCCGCGCAATTTATGGCAGCTGTTTTATCGTCTGATATGGATAATACGGATAAAGTGGTGATATTTTTACAAGAAAGTAAAAACATGAATTTGAAGGTGCTGCCTCCAGATATTAATAAAAGCTTTTATAAATTTAAAAATACACCCGAAGGCGAAATTATTTATGGTCTCGGCGCAATAAAAGGTGCTGGCGAAGCGGCTATTTCTCTTATCGTCGAAGACAGAAAATTAAACGGCCCGTTTAAAGATTTGTTTGATTTCGTAAAGCGCTTTGATTCACGTAAAGTAAACAGAAGAGTTCTTGAGTCTTTTATAAAAGCCGGTGCTTTAGACAGCTTAGGATTGCATCGTGCGCAATTGATGGCAAATCTAGACAGTGCATTGCAATCAGCTGAGCAAAATCAATCGGCGAAGAAACAACAGAATTTATTTGGCGAAATTGAAGAATCTCATCTTGAATTACTTCCTGCAGAAAAATGGCCGATGGCGGAACAATTACAATATGAAAAAGATATTTTGGGTGTGTATATCAGTGGTCATCCACTCGAGTCCCATGAAGCAGAATTTAAAGATTTATTATCCGATAATTTAAAGTTTGGTGTCATGAGTAATTTTAGAACCATGTTTACTAAGCGTGGTGATCGTATGGCTTTTTTAGGGTTGGATGATGGAAAATCTGTGGTTGATGTGACGATATTCTCAGAAGTATTTGAAAAAAACAAAGAGCTTCTCACAAAAGATACTATATTAATAATAGAAGGAGATATGGCGGACGATGATTTTACAGGCGGTCAAAAACTTTTAGCCCGTAATATTTATAATCTCGATACGTTCAGAGAAAAATTTGCCAAGGTGTTATTAATTAATATTAAGCAGGGGCAGGTTGTTAATGTTAATTCTCTTACTGAATCTATCAGACCATTTAAGTCGGGTACGTGTCCTGTCTATATAGAATATGAGCAAAAAGATAAGAGGGCGAAAATTCAATTGGGTTCTGAATGGAAAGTAAAATTACAGGATAAGTTGTTGGAGAAGTTGAGGGTGGAAGTGGGTGTTGAGAATATTAAGGTGTGTTACTAATGCGATACGCAATGGGTGTGGAATACGATGGCGCGAATTACTCGGGTTTTCAATCTCAACCTGATTCGCCGTTAAAAACAATTCAAGCTGAATTAGAAAAGGCTATTTCTATTGTTGCTAATCATGCTGTTTCTATCATTACTGCGGGACGTACAGATGCAGGTGTTCATGCAACAGGCCAGGTTATTCACTTTGATACAGATTCTGTCAGAGATGATTTTGCGTGGTTAATTGGCACCAGTACGAATCTTCCCAAAGATATTAGCGTTAAATGGATCAAAAAAGTTCCCGATGATTTTCATGCGCGATTTTCAGCTAAATCCAGAAAATACCAATATTTAATTTTTAATTCCCGAATACGCAGCGCCATTTGGCATCAAAAAGCGACGTTAGTGTATGCTCCGCTCGATGAAAAAAAGATGCATACGGCTGCGCAATACTTTGTAGGTGAGCATGACTTTACGTCTTTTCGTTCGTCTCAATGCGAAGCCAAGACGGCTATACGAACTATCAAATATATCAATATATCTAGACTTAATGCTTTTGTATTAATCGAAATAGAAGCCAATGCTTTCTTGCATCATATGGTGAGAAATCTAGCAGGCGTTTTATTGGAAATTGGTGAAGGCAAAAAAGATATCAATTGGGCCCAAGAAGTTTTGGATAAAAAAGACCGTAAATATGCAGGAATTACTGCTCCGGCGGAAGGATTGTATTTGGTGGGAGTGGGGTATTAAGCTTTCGACGGCCCAACAATTTGATAAAATGTTTCATCCGGTTTTACCATCCCCAAATCATTTCGCGCATGTTCTTCGGTTGCTTCGCGATCATGTTTTAAGTTGGTAATGTCAGAAGTCAGTTGATGATTCCGTTGCAACAGTGCAAGATTTTCTTGTTCTTGAAGATTTACCGCATGTTTCAATGCAAAATATTGACGCACACCATTATCGGAAAACCAAAGCTCATATTGGAGAAAGGCTAAAACAATGACAAGACCTGCAATCAAAACTTTCATAGATTCTCTTCAATGCGCAATAACTGATTATATTTTGCTACACGATCGGAACGACACAATGAGCCTGTTTTGATTTGTCCTGCGCCGGTTGCGACAGCTAAGTCTGCAATAAAACTGTCTTCGGTTTCACCGGAGCGATGCGAAATCACTGTCGCGTAATTCGCTTTTTTGGCCATCGCAATAGCATCTAATGTTTCTGTTAATGTGCCGATTTGATTAAGCTTAATTAATATGGCATTGGCAATATTTTCATCAATACCTTTTTTTAATATTTCGGTATTGGTCACGAAAAGATCATCGCCGACTAATTGAATTTTATGACCTAATTTTTCAGTCATGTATTTCCAGCCACCCCAATCATTTTCTGCCATCCCATCTTCGATAGAAATAATAGGATATTGTGCGACTAAATTTTCAAAGTAGCCTGTGAATAATTCTGAGGTTAACACTTTATTGTCGCCGCTTAAGTGATATAAATTATCTTTGTAAAATTCCGAGCTGGCGACATCTAATCCCAGATTAATATCTTTGCCGGCTTTATATCTTGCTAATTCTATGGCTTCTAAAATAAATTCTATAGCAGATTGGTTGGAGGGCAGGTTAGGCGCAAAACCGCCTTCATCTCCGACGTTTGTATTAAACCCTTTTTGGGATAATATTTTTTTGAGGGTGTGAAATACTTCTGCGCCCATTCGTAAGGCTTCATAAAAAGATTCTGCACCCGTCGGAATAATCATGAATTCTTGAATATCAATATTATTATCCGCATGTGCGCCGCCATTAATAATGTTCATCATCGGGACGGGCATTTTAAATTCTGCGGTTTTTAAATATTTATATAAGGGAATATGTTCAGATAACGCAGCCGCTCTTGCGCAGGCCATCGAAACACCCAACATTGCATTTGCGCCTAAACGAGATTTATTGTGCGTGCCGTCTAATTGAATTAATAATTTATCTATTTTGGATTGCTCTGTAACAACGTGACTTTTGAGAGTAGCATTAATTTCAGTATTAATATTATTCACGGCCATTAACACGCCTTTACCTGCATAACGTGCGGGATCTTTGTCGCGTAATTCTAAGGCTTCGCGTGAACCGGTTGATGCACCAGAAGGAACTGCAGCACGACCCATTATATTGTTATCGAGAATGACATCCGCTTCAACGGTGGGATTGCCACGCGAATCTAAAATTTCGCGTGCGCGGATTTCTTTAATCACTGCCATGCAGTAAATCCTCTTTCGTAATGTCATCTAATTTTTTTAGATTTTCTAAGAGGGCTTTCATTTTGGATAATGGCCACGAATTAGGTCCATCACTTAAGGCTTTTTCAGGATTCGGATGTGTTTCCATAAATAATCCTGAAATTCCGACGGCCATGGCGGCGCGTGCTAATACCGGAATAAATTCACGTTGTCCGCCGGTTGATGTTCCTTGGCCACCGGGTAATTGCACCGAATGCGTTGCATCAAATACAACAGGACAACCAGTATCGCGCATGATAACGAGTGAACGCATATCAGACACTAAATTGTTATAACCAAATGAAACACCGCGTTCGCAGACCATAATATTTTGATTGCCGGTGGCTCTGGCTTTTTCAACAACATTTTTCATTTCCCACGGTGATAAAAACTGGCCTTTTTTAATATTAACGGGCAATCCTTGTGAGCAGGCTTTTTGAATAAAATTGGTTTGGCGACATAAAAATGCCGGAGTTTGTAATACATCAACAACTTTTGACACTTCATCAAACGGCGTGTCTTCGTGAACGTCGGTGAGTATGGGCAATTTAAATTGTTTTTTAACAAGCTCTAATATTTGCAGGCCCTTTTCAACACCTAAACCGCGAAAGCTCGTATGAGAAGATCTATTTGCTTTGTCGTAAGAGGATTTATAAATAAAATTAATGTTTAATTTATCAGTAATCTCTTTTAGAGTACCGGCAGTATCTATGGCTAATTGCTCAGACTCGACAACACAAGGTCCTGCAATTAAAAAAAAGGGCTTTTTGAGATCAGTTTCAAAACCGCATAATTTCATGAATGTGCTCGTAACCAAAGTTGACTGCGGCCTAATAGTGAAACGCCCAGGTAACCGCGAGCGTTGATTGTTTTTCCGTCGGGTGACACTGTTATGTTGCAACCGTAAATTCGACCATCTTCAGGGTCGAGGATTTTACCGTTTGTCCATCGCAGGGGATCTGATTTGTCTTCCGACAATCCCCATATGATTGTCATACCTAAAATACGCTTGTTTCGATGTTCGGGATCCGTGCATTTGTTACATACATCTTTGGCGTTTTCGCCGGGGCGAAAATCAATTTTTATGATCTTTCCGGTCAAATGACCTTCAGAATCTATCCAAAGTTTAACAACGCTACGAGGCTTGTGCGTGAGGTCGTCGATGGTGGTCCAATTGCCCACAGGGCTTGGAATCGCCGCGAACGCACGAACACTAAAGACTAAGAAAAACAGTACAAAAAGACTGGTTTTTTTGATCCCGAGCATGCGAATATTCCCTTATTTACAGCTGCAGTTTTCTTTACCACATCTGCTACAGCATTTGCAGTTTTCTTGACCGCATTTTCCGCAGCAGCCTTTTTTGCCCCAGAACAGGAACTTAATCAACGCACCGGCAGCAAGAACAGGGATCATCGCATCAAAAAACTTGAAAACCCGCATAACGCCGTCAATGTTATCGATTGAAACAAAATTGACCATCAGAGCCATACCAATGGCTACCAGAACAACTATTCCTCCAAAGATCTTGTTACACATCGTTACTCTCCTATGTTAATGTGGGAATACAACCCGACTAGCTTAGCATAAATTATAACCATGTTCATGCACCGTACAGACTTTACATTCGATTTACCCAAGACCCTGATCGCCCGTTATCCCGCGCCCGAACGGACAGGAAGCCGGCTTTTGTGTCTCAATTCAGTTACTGGCCAAGTCCAGCACCGGATGTTTCCGGATATTCTCGATTATTTGGAGAGTGGCGACCTGTTGGTTCTTAATAATACTCGGGTTATGGCAGCGAGGTTATTTGGCGAAAAACCGTCGGGTGGGAAAGTCGAAATCCTCATCGAAAAAATCCTGGATGACCATACGGTCTTAGCGCATTGCCGAGCGAGTAAGCGACCCAAAGTCGGCTCTGAAATTATATTTGAACAGAATATTAAAGCCTTAGTTGCTGACGATAATGGGCCATTACTCACATTGAAATTTTCTGGCGCTGAAATCATTCAAGATATTTTATTTAAATATGGCCATATGCCATTACCTCCCTACATGGACCGAGAAGATGAAGCGCTGGATCGCGAGCGCTATCAAACAGTCTATGCAAAAGATTTAGGATCCGTTGCAGCGCCGACGGCAGGATTGCATTTTGATGAAGCACTACTGGCTAAGATACTTGAAAAGGGTATCAATATTACTTATGTAACATTACATGTAGGCGCGGGCACATTTCAGCCAGTGAGAGTGGATAATCTGGATGATCATATTATGCATTCAGAATATGCTGAGTTATCCGAAGAAAGCTGTAATTTAATATTAGAAACTAAAAAAAGAAATAATAAAGTTATTGCTGTGGGAACAACCAGTGTCCGAGTGTTAGAATCCGCAAAAAACAAGCCATTTTTTGGCGAAACGAAATTATTTATTCGGCCGGGTTATAAATTTGATTGTGTAGATGCGTTAATTACAAATTTCCATTTTCCGGAGTCGACGTTGTTAATGCTCGTCTGTGCGTTGGGTGGATATGAAAATACGCTTAATGCTTACAAAGTTGCAGTAGAAAATAAATACCGATTTTTTAGTTATGGTGATGCCATGATTATTTATGCCGAAGGTGGTGAGGGTAAGTTATGAAATTTGAATTGTTAAATACAGAAAACCATTCGCGTCGCGGACGCCTAATTTTCGATCGCGGCGTTGTCGAAACTCCCGCATTTATGCCAGTGGGAACATACGGTACTGTTAAAGCAATGCTGCCCAGAGATATAAAAGAAATTGGCGCGCAAATTATTTTAGGTAATACGTACCATTTAATGTTACGACCGGGTACGGAAATTATTGCTGCACACGGTGATTTACACGATTTTATGCAATGGCAAGGACCCATACTTACTGATTCTGGTGGTTTTCAAGTATTCAGTTTAGGTGATATTCGAAAAATTACAGAAGAGGGCGTGCATTTTAAATCTCCATTAAATGGTGAAATGATTTTTTTATCACCTGAAAAATCGATGGAAGTGCAACGCGCATTAGGCTCAGATATTGTGATGGTATTAGATGAATGTACGCCATACCCTGCAGAGTATCAGGTGGCTTCTGATTCTATGGAAATGTCATTACGTTGGGCAAAGCGTTGCAAAATTGCACACGAAGGAAATCCATCGGCGTTATTTGGAATTATTCAAGGCGGCATGTATGAAGATCTCCGTGAAAAATCTTTAGCCGGATTAATTGAAATAGACTTTGATGGCTATGCGATTGGTGGATTATCTGTCGGCGAACCCAAAGATGAAATGTTCAGAATATTAGATCATATTGGCCATCAATTGCCTGAAAATAAACCCAGATATTTAATGGGTGTTGGCACGCCTGATGATTTAATAGAAGGCGTATTACGTGGTGTGGATATGTTCGACTGCGTAATGCCCACGCGAAATGCACGCAACGGGCATTTATTTACCAGCGAGGGCGTTGTACGTATTAGAAACAGCCCGCATAAAAAATCGACTCAGCCGTTGGATCCCAATTGTGACTGTTATACCTGCCAAAACTTCACACGGGCGTATTTGCACCATTTAGATAAGTGCCAAGAGATGTTGGGCGCACAGCTAAATACCATTCATAATCTTCGGTATTATCAGACTTTGATGAGTAAAATTCGCGAAAGTTTAGAGAAAAAACAGTTTAGTCAGTTTGCCGCGCAATTGCTTGACCGTAACCGCATGGCCCGTTTAGACTAGCCGCCTTTCCAGTATATTCCCCGATAGCTCAGTCGGTAGAGCAAGTGACTGTTAATCACTGGGTCCGAGGTTCGAGTCCTCGTCGGGGAGCCAATTATCATAATGCGTACAAGAGGTGAATAGGATGCGTCCAAGCGATCTAAAACTGCGTGGTTATCTCCAAAAAGAGCCTGATGGTTCGTGGTTAGCGGTATGTATTGATCTCAATCTTGTTGCGCAAGGTGATACACAAAAAGAAGCGCGTAGTAAATTACATGTTTTTATTAATGATTATCTTGCTGAAGCGTTTACCAAAGATAAAAAATATTTTGATGATCTCGTTCCTCGTAAAGCTCCGTTTATCTTCATGTTCCGTTATTACCTCACCAGTGTTTTAGTTAAGTTTCACAAAATAACGCATTACGCTCGTTCGCGTTTATTTGTAGAACATTTATCGCCTGTTTCAGGCACGCTACACAAATAAAAGTTTTTTAATTTAATTCATAATAAGACAGTGGTAAATTTATGGGTAACCTTCTTTTTCATCGTTTCAAACCACTCGCCTGTCGATTAGCAGAGCGCGCACTTCGTAATTTAGGTTTTGTAGAAGATAAACATAAAGGAACTTCCCACCGGCAATTTCGAAAAATTGTTAATGGCCATTTATTTAAAGTAACACTGGATTGTCATAGAGGCGAGGTCAGTGCAAATAATATTCGCTCAATGATTAAACAAGCCGGGGTATCGAAAAGTGAGTTTTATGAGGCGGTGGATAAGTAGAGGCATTACTCCCCAATCATCCCTCAGCATGAAATAATTGAAACTCTTCTTTCGAGACTACCTGTATGTTTGAATCAGCGGATAGAGATAAAGGCTCTTTGATAATCTTTTCTTTTTCAGCGCGTGATAACGTTTTGATATGGCGCTCAATTTGCATTGCCAAGGATTTATCACCCAGAATTTTCCAGCATTGCGCGATATGAAGGGGTTTAAAGCTGCGCGTATATTTGCATTTCCCCGTACCATTAACATGAGAGTGATAGCGTTTCTGCATGTTAATGGTATAGCCAGTATAATAAGTGTCATTTTTGCAATACAGGATATAAACCCAATAAGACTGAATCTTCATGTTTAAAAAAATCTTACGTTAAGTGGAATACTAAAGTGAGAAGATGAAAGTGCAAATTAAACCACGGTTCTTCATTATTATCAAAAACGTGAAAAAATAAGTAGCCCGGATGGAGCTTTAGCGGAATCCGGGAAACTAATAGCTTTTTTGTGATCCCGGATTTCGTTGCACTCCATCCGGGCTACATTTTTTACTATATTATATAGTATTTAGGAGTAACACATGGATAGCGTGTTAATTGTAGGTGCAGGTCCCACGGGTCTTGCTTTGGCTTTGTGGTTGACGAAACAAAATATAAAAGTTCGTATCATTGATAAAGATGCTGGTCCCGGCGAAACATCACGAGCCATGATTGTGCAGGCTCGAACATTAGAACTTTATCGTCAGTTAGATCTTGCTGAAGCCGTTGTTTCTGCGGGACATCAGAATCCTTCGATAAATATGTGGGCGCGCGGAAAGCGTCGTGCAAAAATTGTGTTTGCTGTCGCAGGTGCCGACTTAACTCCGTATCCATTTGTCACGGTTTATCCTCAAGATCAGCACGAACAATTATTAGTCGAGAAACTTTCCACAATGGGTGTCACCGTCGAACGGAAAACGGAATTGATTTCTTTTCAGGACGAAGGAGATTTTGTTACCGCGCGTTTGCGTTTGCCGGATGGAACTGAATCTACACTACAAGCGCAATTTCTTGCGGGTTGCGATGGTGCGCGATCCACAGTACGACAACAATTAGGCACCGGATTTAAAGGCGGAACGTACAAACACATTTTTTATGTAGCGGACGTGCAAGCCAGTGGTTTGGAACCAGAAGATGAAATTCACGTTGCACTCGATAGTGGCGATTTTGTACTCGTGTTTTCATATGGAAAAGAAGGGCGAAGACGTCTCATTGGAACTGTTCGCGATGAACGTGCTGAAAAGGCTGAGACTCTGACATTCGAAGATGTGGGCCAGGATGTCATCAAACATCTTGGATTAAATGTTCATACGGTTAATTGGTTTTCTACCTATCATGTTCATCACCGAATTGCTGACGAATTTCAACGTGGTCGTATTTTTTTATTGGGTGATGCTGCGCATATTCACAGTCCCGTGGGTGGACAAGGAATGAATACGGGTATTCTCGATGCTAACAATTTGGCGTGGAAACTTGCAGAGGTCATCAAAGGCCATGCTTCAATAAATCTCCTCAACAGTTATGCGATAGAGCGACAAGCATTTGCCCGAAAGTTAGTGTCAACAACTGATCGGATATTTATATTAGTCACGACTGAAGGTAAAGTGGCTAATTTTATTAAAACGTATATTGTTCCGGCCATTGCAAGTTTTGCCTATAAAATCAAAGGTGTGCGTGAATTTTTATTCAAAACAGTTTCGCAAATAACGTTGCACTATCGTAACAGTACGCTGAGTGAGGGTAAGGTGGGCAACGTGCGCGGAGGCGACCGATTACCCTGGACGGGATCTCAAGGCTTCGATAATTACACGATATTAAATAATAGTATTGGATGGCAAGTGCACGTTTACGGCGAAGTTAATTCGGAACTTCGCGCGTGGTGTGAGCAACATCACGTTACTCTCCACGTCATCGAATGGAAACCGGGTTATCAAAAAGTGGGTCTTACCCGCAATGCAATGTATTTACTTCGGCCCGACACGTATGTTGCGTTGGTCACGACTCAAGCATCTCCCGATGCGCTCGAGCAATATTTTTATTCGCAAGGTTATGTGTGAAAAAGCCTATACCAGCACTTGATCTCGCCAATGTGACTGACGTCATCAAAACCGTGCAACAAAATTATGCGGTATTTGGAAATAAAGAAATCGGGCGTACGTTGTCTGTTTATACAAATGATTCAGGAATCCTGCAGGAGTTATGTGAGCAAATTAAATCACACTCCACCATCATGTTTCTCGGGATAGGTGCGGATGACGAAGAAAAATATACCAGTACGCGTTATTTCGAATTGGAAACGACTATCCATCATTGCACGGATACACTCAAAAATCGACGCGGTAAAGCAATATCAAAAGCGTTTATTACTGAAGAGCTATCTGTCTATGAAGAATATTATGCGTTAAGTCTTACGCAAGAACAGCAAGAGGCTGTTGCGCATCTCATGAAACCTGAGAAAATTTCGTGTGTCATTGGCCGCGCAGGCAGTGGAAAAAGTTTTACGCTTGGCGCGGCACGTCATATTTGGCAAAAACTGGGCATAACTGTACAAGGTATTACCCTGTCCGGAATCGCCGCCGTTAATCTTGAAAAAGAATCTAATATTCCTAGTAGAACCATTGCATCTTTTAAATACGCACTCTTATCTTCTCAGATTACGTTATATAAAAATGATGTAGTCGTCATGGACGAAGCGGGCATGACAGACAGTGAATCCATGGCGTATATTTTAGACGAAATTCAAAAAGCGAATGCCAAAATAGTTTTAGTCGGCGATCCAGAACAGCTTCAGCCCATTGGATCGGGTCCCATTTTTCAGTCTATTCTGCAAAATACCGGATTTACTGAAATAAACCGCATTTATCGTCAAGTCGAATTATGGCAACGACAAGCCACTAAAAATTTATCTTTAGGAAAAATAGATGTTGCATTAAAAGCCTATGATAAGCACAACTGTATTAATTTTAATAAGTCATTAACAGAAGCTAAGCAAGGTGTGGTATCGCGATGGGTGGAATTACAAAAAGAAAACGACTTATCAGAAATATTGGTTTTAGCGCATCGAAATACAGATGTCTGGGAACTTAATCAATTAATACGTCAACATCGTCTTGATGCTAATCAAATAGAGGTGGGAATATTAATACAAACAGAAACAGCAGAGATTTATTTAAGTGAACATGACCGAATATTATTTACGCAAAATAATAAAACCATGAATGTCAAAAACGGTCAGTTCGGAACCATTAAATCCATAACAGAAAATAATATTATGGTTAAAACAGATACGGGGCGATTGGTTGAGTTTAATCCCATTGAATATGCATATTTTGCACAGGGTTATGCGGCGACGATTCATAAGGCGCAAGGTGTTACGGTGAATCACAGTTTAGTTTTTGTCGCGGGTGCTTACTGGGACAAACATTTAGCTTATGTTGCGTTGAGTCGACATAAAGAAAGTTGCCATGTTTTTGCGGATAAAAAAACCTATAAAAATATTGATGGGTTGTCTGCAAGATTAGGTCGAAGTCCCCGAAAAGAGAGCGTATTAGATTTTCCTAAACAGCCTAAAGTTATTGCTCAAGAAATATTAACGGATTTACTGAAAAACTATGTGGACTATCAGCTAGAACAAAAAAAATTGACCTATTTAATTGCCACCACAAAGCTCGGTGCGCTGGAGGACAGTAAGAAATACTATACACAGTATGGCGAAAATAAATTGAAAATAAAAAGCTGTATCCAAGAAATTATTCAGCATCCTGACGTTCAAGAAAATACTCAAGTGATTAAGTTGAGTGAGCGGGGTGGGTATGACGCTATCGCGGAGCGTATCAGTAAGAATGAGTTTGAGTCCGAAGATGTGCTAGCACTAGTCGCGGATGTTCGAGGGAAGCGGTAGCGCCGTTTTGCGACTGAGTCAAACTATGTGTATAATTGTTATACACTGTGTATCACTGAGGAATAAAATCATGTTAGCCATTAGATTACCCAAAGCGCTAGAAGACAGATTACAAAAGCTTGCAGACAAGGAAAATAGGTCTAAGAGCTACTATGCAAGAAAAGCGCTCGAACAATATATACAGGACAGAGAAGATTATTTGCTTGCGGTATCACGTTTTGAATCAGGCAGTAAATCAGTATCACTTAAGAAATTAGGAGAGCAACTTGGCTTGGTTAATAAGAGTAAAAGACGAAGCAAAAAAGGATCTAAAAAAACTTGATAGTGTTATACAGAAGAGGATTTATTCTTTTCTAGAAGAAAAGCTATCGAAAATAGAAAATCCACGGATGTTTGGAAAAGCGCTTCAGGGTAAATTCTCAAAGTATTGGCGATACCGAGTGGGTGACTATAGAGTTATTTGTCGAATAGAAGATTCAATGGTTACAGTCTTGGTAATTGCTGTTGGTCATAGGCGTGAGATATACCACTAAATTAAGTGAAAAGCGTATTAAATTATCGATTTAGAGATAAATAAATGACCCAAAATAAACCGACACTTCATTTTATATCCGGCAAATTAGGTTCGGGTAAAACAACGCTCGCTAAAAAAATCTCACAGGAAAATAATGCGATATTTATTAGCGAAGACAGTTGGCTTGATACCTTATTTCCGAGAATGATTCATGGCTTTGAAGATTATTTGCATTATTCTAAAATATTCAGAACAATCATCGCGATTCACGTCGCTCAGTTATTAGCAAAAGGCACTTCTGTGGTTTTTGATTTTGCAGGCAATATTCCGCAGGAACGACAGTGGGTAAAATCCCTTATTGAAAAGGCCGGGGCATTCCATGTATTACACTATGTTGTCGCTTCAGATGATTTATGTCGGCGACAGTATAAACAACGAAATCTTGATTTGCCTGAAGGTTCAAAGAGAGTGACGGATGAGGAATTCAACGCCATTAATCAATATTTTATGCCCCCTGAAAATAGCGAAGGATTTAATGTGCAGCTGCATTATAGGGAATAGCATGAGTAAAAATAGCTAAAAATTCTTTCAATCGCCCGCTCAGTTTTCCCTGTCGTTGAAAGGCCATAAATTTTGCTTCGTCACACGCGAGTCGTAATCGATATTGAGCCAATGCTTCATACACGTACCATAATACTTCTGCTAATTTAAAAATATCGAGTACATTTTGTTTGGATTCAACAGCCAGATAATTTTTAAAGCAAGCTTCAAATAATTGTTGATAGGCAATGTCTTCATCGTTGAGTCCATGATGAACTTTTGTTTGTCGCAGACAACCAATCAATGAAAAAAATGGATGTGAGATCACAATCTCGCCTAAATCAATCATCGTAATTTTCTGCATGGTTTCATTAACCAGCAAATTATTATCATGAAAATCACACTGAACAAGACTGGGTTTGATAGCATAGCCCAATAATTTTTGACATAAATTATTCACTTTCGGAAGTAATAATTTTAATTCGCTGATTTCTTTTTCTGATAACCCATCGGCAATCAGCATGTCTTTTTGTAAAAGCAATTGCTGGAATAAATCCGTTAATTTATCTAGTCGCCAGTCGGGAACGCCGATATCCAGAAAAGTATTGACATGATCTGCAACAGCTAGCTGAAGAGAAGTAAAGAGTTCAATGGCTTTGCACAGTAATTCTGTATTAAATTGGTTCTTCAAGATTTGTCGTAATGGCGTACCCGCATCTTTCATTAAAAAACAATCTAATTCAATATTGTGCGCGATAATGTCGGGAACCGATGCATGAAATTGATCATGCAAAATTTGGGTGATAGGTGCTTCCAATGCAAGCAAGTGGGGAGTGTGTTTTAAATATATATAGCCCTGGTTTGTTTCGAAGCGAACGATATAAGACCAGGGTGTGCTTTGTACTGTTTCAGGTTGTTCGTTTTTTAGGGTATATCCGTGTGATAAAAGATAATGGCTGGCCCATGGGATAATTTTTGTGGATATCATTCGCGTCTCCATTCCGTGAAACTACTTTGCGAGAGAGTAACACACTAGTATAGTAGCTATAAATTAGGTATTACAGGAGAGATGTCATGAAAAACCGCATCGAAAAACGTATTGAACTCAACGCACCACTTTCACAAGTGTGGAATGCATTAACGGATCATCATAAATTTGGCGAGTGGTTTCAGGTAAAATTAGAAGGGCCGTTTGTGCCGGGTAGTACTTCACAAGGTTATATCACCTATCCCGGTTATGAACATTTAAAGTGGGAAGTCCTTGTTCAGAAAATAGAACCTGAACATATTTTTTCTTTTATGTGGCATCCTTATGCCGTTGATCCCAAAATCGATTACTCAAAAGAAACGCCGACATTGGTCGAATTTACATTAGAAAAAATATCCAACGGTACTTTATTAATACTCACTGAAACGGGGTTTGAATATATTCCTGCGGATCGCCAACAGGATGCCTTGCAGATGAATGACAAGGGATGGACAGAACAGCTGAAGAATATTGAAAAATATGTTTCGCAAAAATAGGGAAGGGAGGTTTCAATGAAAGACAAATCACAAAACATTGTTATTACTGCAGAAAGCGTTCCTGCACGAATCAAACCTTCTCTTTATCCTGAGCCCTTTGCATCGAGAATGAAGGGCCGTCAAAAACATCCGTTGGGAGAATTTTTTGGGATTAAAAATTTTGGTGTCAATCTGACGCGTTTGCGAGCAGGTGCTGAATCAGCATTATTGCATCGACATTCGTTACAAGAAGAATTTATTTATATTATTTCGGGCGATCCTATCTTGGTGACTGAAACAGAAGAAATTCAATTGCATCCGGGAATGTGTGCAGGATTTGTTTCTCGCGGTGTTGCACATCAATTAGTGAATCGCACAGCTGATGAAGTGGTTTATCTTGAAGTAGGCGATCGTAGTGTTGGTGATGTGGTGACGTATCCCAGCGATGATTTGGCTGCAACCATGGACAGTAGTGGTCAGTGGCATTTCACCCATAAAGATGGGAAAGCGTATTAAATTTATTTATTTCAGGAGAGTGTTATGCGAGAGAGTCGTTCGGAGCAAGGTGGGAAGGCAGGGTTGTGTGCGGGATTATTAGCGACGAGTTACGCCATACTAGCATCCGGAGTCAGGAGCAATCATCAGATGGTACTTCCTATGGTTTTCGCTACATTTATTTTTAACGGTGGGGGATATTTGTTCGGAAGAGTTGCAGGTTTTGCGTATGGGCAAATGGAGTCAGCCTATTATTCTTTTTTCCAAGGTGAAGGTGCGGCAGCAAATCGTCAGCATCAACCCAATGCGGTTGCACCAAGAGCAAGGTTGGGATGAATGTAATATGAAAAAATTATTTTCCACTATTATTTTCAGCATAAGTATCTGTGTGGTGGGGGCTTCATCTTCTTACGCCGGAGAATAAGAGTGACTAAAAGCACAAGCTATCACGACGCAGAAATAGTCGGTTTATTTCATGAGGAAAGTGAGGGAAGTCTTTCTCTGAATATTATTTTCCCCAATAAGAATAAATCCTTAATAATATTTGAAAAAGTCATCGGCTGGGATTTAAGTCCCTTTCAAGAACAAAACACTATTTTTGATTTGCATGAATTTAATCAAGAAACACTTCCCGAATGGATTATAAAAGTTTTTAATATCCCACAAGAATATATTGAGCTGATTAATTCAAACTCAAAAAAGCTTTTTTATATCGATGCGTCTGTGGGATTGGGTGGATATATTATTGCGAAAAAGATGAGTGTTAACTAACAGAGTCGAAAGCAGATATTTTATAATTTTACTACTCCATTTTGCTGTGATAACCTGGAGGCACAAATCAACAAAATGTCGATTTGTGCCTCCAGGATGAATTATGATGAAATCAACTGTTTTTGTAGGACGAGTACATGAGCTATCGCGTTTAAATGCGCTAGTTAATAATAAAAAATCTTCTTTTGTCTTGATCAAAGGACGGCGCCGTATTGGAAAGAGTCGACTGGTAGACCAATTCAGTAAATCGTTTGATCACTACTATAAGTTTGAAGGGTTGGCGCCGGAGTTGGGAGTAACCGCAGAACATCAGCTTGAAGAGTTCTCTAGACAGTTGAGCCGTCAATTTAAAACAGCTAAGACCCGTTATGATGATTGGAGTGATGCGTTGTGGTCTGTTGGTGAGCGTGTTCAACGTGGAAAAATCCTATTGTTTTTTGATGAAATTTCTTGGATGAGCGATCAGTCGCCAACCTTTCTTGCTAAGTTAAAAAGTTTTTGGGATAACCAACTCTCTAAAAATCCACAACTTATTTTTGTTGCATGCAGTTCTATTTCTTCTTGGGTAGAAAGAAACTTGCTTAGCAGCACGGCTTTTGTTGGGCGGATTTCATTAACCTTAACACTAGAAGAATTGCCCTTACCTGATTGCAATCAGTTTTGGCCAGATAATATTGCACCTTATGAAAAACTGAAAGTACTTGCAGTAACTGGGGGCATACCAAGATATCTCGAGGAGATTAATCCCAAAAACAGCGCGGAAGAAAACATCAAGCAATTGTGTTTTACCGACGGTGCGTTATTGGTGAATGAATTCAATCGCATTTTCTCGGATCTTTTTCTACGAGAAAGTAGGTTCTATGAAAAAATTGTTACGCTACTATCCACTGGTGCTAAATCACAGACTTTAATTCAAAAGGAAATTAATAAAGAAAATGATGCTCAGCGTTATGGTCGTCTTACAGAATATCTTTCAGAACTGGAAGAAGCCAACTTTATCAGGCGAGATTATACGTGGGATATTATTAAAGGCTCCGATTCCAAACTGAGCGTCTATCGACTCCGGGACAATTATTTGCGTTTTTATTTGAAATACATTAAAAAAAATATGAGTAAAATAAAACGTGGCGCTTTTCATTTGAAATCGCTAACTGCGCTTCCAGAATGGAACGCTATAATGGGTTTGCAATTTGAGAATTTAGTTTTGAATAACCGTCTACTTCTTCATAAAGTGTTGCAGATTAAGCCTGATGAAATTGTAAATGAAAATCCATTTCTGCAGAGAAAGACACAGCGTGTTTCTGGTTGTCAGATTGATTATTTGATTCAAACAAAATTTAACAGTTTATATGTGTGTGAAATTAAATTTTCAAAAAATGTAATTGATGTAGATGTTATCAATGAAGTAAAGGACAAAATAAATAAGTTGAAATTTCCAAAAGGATACTCATGCCGACCAGTATTAATTCATGTTAATGGGGTGAGTGATGACGTGACCGACAGTGATTATTTTTCAGATATCATTGATATGGGGGCATTGTTGCAAGAATGAATAAAATACCTATGAAAAAATTGTTGTTCTATATGATTTCAAGCTTGTTTATATTTAATATACCGTTCGTTTATGCAGATAATAACGGCAAAGTTTTAATACAAAAGAATGGGTTAGCACTTGTACATGAAGTTCAAAAAGTGGCACCGGGTTGGCATGTTGAGGGAGTGGTGGCGGGAGACATCAGTCAGACGAATAAATCCTATGTTGCTACCGTTTTATCTAAAGATAAGGGTAATACGATTACGCTTAGAATATATATGCGAAATCCAAAAGATAATTCACTGCAACTTTTTATTGATAATCCTCATGCCATTTGTGCTTATTGTGGAGGAATCTCGGGCGACAGAATACCTTTCGATTATGCCAGAAGTAAAACGGGCGTATTTGCCCTTATTTACAAAGGGGGTGGTGTTTCTCACGGGATAAATGCCTATACGCAATGGCGTTATCAGAATGGTGATTTTTATCTTATTGGAATGACACAAACGCTTTTTGATAAATTAGGGAGTCACCATTGGTTTACGATTGATCGCGATGCGAATATCAGTACGTTAAAAATGACTGAAGAGATTAACCTGCCCAATAATCATAAAACGCTCACGTGTGCTGTTCCTCAAAAATATCAAAACATTACGCTCAGGTCGTATTTATCTGATGATTTGTTTAATACTATGCCTGTTTGTTCTAATGCTGCTTTTCCTCGGCAACATGTTTTTGTTAAGTTATTTTTACAGACAAATCCTGTTTATCGTTCGGGTGATAAAAGTCAGGTAAAACTCTCGTCTCTTGCTCATCGGTTGGATAAATTTGTTTCTCAACATAATCTTAATACCGCGACGTTTAACAGCTTGGAGAATCTTTACGACGTGTTCACTGTTTATTTTGCTGCACACAGTACAGAAGCAACGGTTAATTGTGGTGTGGATTCATCCGGTTGTGATACTGCGATGGATGACGATACGCTGGAAATGGCGACTCGGTTCCAAGCATTATTTCTGGATTTTACGGGAGATCCGGTAAGTTTTATCAATAAAAATAATAATACGAATATTAATGATGCACAGTTAACAATTGCCTATACGGCAGCAAAAGATTTCGAGAAAACGAAAGCGTGTCAAAATGCTGGCCCTAGCTGCTCAGAGGTTGTTGAGCCACAAGGGGCTTGGTTTAGATATCGCAGTAGTTTTATGCTATTCGCAAAAAATTATTGTGCTGATCAGAAAACCTGTGGAAATAATACGCAACAGCAAATTGCTCAAAGTATGTCTAATTATTTAACACAAGAGCGATTGAAAGATATGCAAGATTTATTGTCTGATATGAAATCAAACGTCTAAAATCTCAATCTGCAGTGGCCTGAGTATAGGATACCTCTGGAATTGAGGTTGCTGGATTAATGGTGTAGCAATACCAGTTGTTATACGTCACATCAGTGGATAAACATAAATGTTGGACATTGTTTGGCAATGTAGTAGCGAATTTTGTGAACTCTGCATTTCCGTCAGTATTCATGTTGTCTTTGTCGGTTCTGGGATTTGTGCAGAGAATATCAAAGGACTTCGGATGATCATAATAATCACTTAAAAAATCAGCAATGAAAAAACCGTTGCCCTGTAGTTTGTGCGGCACTGACAATAAATTCCATTCTTTATTTTTTCTATAAAGTATGATTGCGTCGAGTGAGTCATTTTCATTTTTAATTAGCACGCCATATGAATCAGTTTTTTTTACGCCCAGCGGGCATTCTGTTTTGACTAATACTTTTGCGCCAGGATAATTCTCATTAATTTTCTGCGTGACTTGTACAGGAAGATTATCTGCCCATGCAGTAGAGCAGATTGTTGAAAAGAAAAGCAGGGTGAAAAAGTTTTTGTTTAACATGGTTACTGAGCGTAAGCTTCTTCGAAATTGAATGGGTGAACTTCTTTTTTCAGTCTGTTTTTAAGCGAAATGCGAGCGAGATCTAGCTCATAATCTTTTTGAAGACCAAGCCAGAATTCTGATGAATTTCCAAAGTACGCTGCAAGTCTTAATGCGGTGTCTGCAGTAATGGCTCTTTTTTCTCGGATGATGTCGTTGATTCGTACCGACGGGACGCTAATATCTTTTGCCAATTTATATTGGCTAATTTTATAAGGTTTAAGAAATTCTTTTAAAAGAATCCGGCCTGGATGTACGGGTTTAATTGCGCTCATGTTAGTCTCTCAGTGGTAATCAATTATTTCTACGTCTTCAGCAATGCCGTTTGTCCATTTGAAGCATATTCGCCATTGCTTGTTAATTCGGATGCTGTAATTTTCTGCTCGGTCACCTTTTAATTTTTCAAGGTTATTAGCAGGCGGGACTCTTAAATCGTTTAAGTCCTTTGAATTATGCAACATACGTAATTTTTCATAAGCCCTTTGTTGTATGGAACGAGGTAACTTCTTGGAAAGCTCCAAGTTGAATATTCTTAGTGTTTCTTTACATCTAAAGGATTTAATCATGATTAGAAATAGTAACGCACCTCGTTACTAGTGTAAAGTAGCAGCCCATTTATTTTTTGGCATATTTTTCCTGATAAAACGTTAAACCATAATCTCCCATTTCTTTATCTTCAAGAGTGGCAACGGTAAATTTGAGTTCGGGATATTCTTTATCCAATTTGGCCTGCCATAGATCAACCAGTTTTTTTGAGAGATGCGCTGCTTTTTCTTCTTGATCTTCATCGTTTTCAAAATACGGATCGATTGTCACAAGATTCATCCAGTACCCAATATTTTCGTTTTGCGACTTGAGGCCCTCAAATTTTTCTGCTGAGAATGTTTCTTTTAGAAAAATATGGCCTTCATGCTGAACAAAACTTGGCCAATAGAGCTCCAAAAAAGCAAAATAAATGTCTGGGCTTATTTTGTTTAGGGTTATCTCTTGATAAATATAGTCGTGCATGACGCAATCCTCTTCGGAGCAACAAGCATAACTAACTGTGAATAAGCCGTCTACGCTGATATTTCGCGGGATAATTGAGTCATATACTGAGTTTGAGTTTGTGGTGCAGATAGGCTACAATGTTAAGACAAGGGGAGAACTATGAAAACAGCGACTGTCAGAGCAAGGATTGATGAAAAGGTAAAAATAGATGTGGAGCACGTTCTTCAAAAGCTTGGTTTAACCGTTTCAGAGGCAATTAGTTTATTTATGGCACAGATAAGACTTAGAAAGGGTATTCCTTTTGATGTTACCGTACCGAATAAAGAAACGCTTAAAGTATTTAAGGATACTGATCAAAAGCGTGGTTTGGTGCGTGCAAAAAATGCAAAAGATATGTTTAAGAAGTTGGGAATTTAATAAGAATGTAAAATGTTTGAGCCAGTTTACACCAGAAGGTTTGAGAAAGACTTGAAGTTGGCTCGTAAACGTGGAAAAAACATACAAAAACTTAAAGATGCTATAGAGATATTATTGGGTGGTTCAAGATTACCCGAGAAATATCATGATCATTGGTTGGTTGGAAATTATTCGGATAGAAGAGAATGCCATATCGAACCAGATTGGTTGTTAATTTATAAACCGGAAAAACGCGAAATTGTTTTTGAGCGTTTAGGCTCTCATGCAGATTTATTTGGGTAACAAATATGACCAAACGATTTAAGTATCTGATGCTTTTTTTAGCGGTATATTGCGTTGCTGTTTATGGCGCGTATGTCGTGTTGGCTAAGTTCCATCCCGCCCCTGATCAAAATGAAACAATAAGTAATAATAAATCGCCAACACTTCCCGCGGGGTCGAATATAAATCCCGTAACTCAACATAATTAGCATGCGCATGATATACCGGCGAAATTCCACATTTTTTAAACGCCAATAAAATTCGCGCGATATGAAAATATTGTGATATCACCAGCGCGCTTTTATAACCCTTTTTTTGCATAATAACGTTGCTGTTCAGTGCAGTATCCCAGGTATCACTGCCATGGCTGTCTTCAATAATGGCTGTGCTAGGAATATGGTGCGTGACTAAATAATTTTTCATGACAACCGCTTCACTCCATCCGTTTTTTTCAATTCCACCGCTGACGATAATGTGTTTAAAAAGACCTGCGTGATATAGCGTAATGCCTTCATTGAGACGTGCGGCTAAACGTGTAGAGGGTTGGCCATTGCGATGGACTTGGTTGCCCAAAATGACAGCAACGTCAGCGGGTTGGGTATTATCAGAAAAGCCCAAGAACAGAATAAATCCTAATGTGATAAAGCACAGCGTGACAAACGCGAGGCTTAAAAACCAAACAATAGACTTCAATGAAGACATTATTTTACGACTCCTCATCGGGAAGCGGCAATGGTAACATAAGCTCCGGTTATCAATGGAGAGGAGAGGACGATGACAGTTATCACAGGTTTAACGGCTTATGATGCTTTAGTTACTGCAGGAGTTGTTTTTGGCTTTGTAGCGTTGATGCATTTGCTGCGTTTATTTTATAAAGTGAAAGTCGTTTTTGGAAAAACTGAGATTCCGATGTGGGTGAGCGTTGTTGGTTTTATTGTTCCACTTTGTCTTTCGTTTTGGATGTTTAATGTAAGTATTTGGTAAAGGAGAGGTACGATGAATATGCAATGGATTCAAAAGCTGAGAGGTTATGCCGTTATATTTTTGATGAGTGTTTTTTTTCCTGTTTTGGTATTTGCATCGTCGGGTTTGGGTAACACGATCAGTGACACGCTTATCACCGGAAAAGTCAAAAGCGATTTAGCCATCAACGCAATAACCAGTGATCAACAGATTAGCGTGACAACGAATGATGGTGTCGTGACATTATCAGGATCAACCGATTCACAAACACAGGCGACAGCGGCAATACAAATCACACAAGCAACAGACGGTGTGAAAAGCGTTAATGCAAGTCAGCTTCGTGTGCGAACGAGTCATCAACCTTATATGGATGCGTATATTACAGCGAAAGTAAAAATTGTTTTGCTTATTCATGGCGTGAGTGCGACAGTCGAAACCGAAAACGGTGTGGTTTATTTAAGTGGATTTGTAAAAAGTTCTGCGCAGAGTCAAAACGCGGTTCAACTGGCTAGAGCAGTGGGCGGTGTTGTGAGTGTAAAGTCTGATCTTGCGGTTAAATCTTAAACCCTATTACTTTTAAAAATATCTGCTGTGTTCAATCCCGATCGGCGCGAGCGTTGATCGGGATCTCAAAAAAGCTGATCACGAAATTTCTTTAATGCATTGGTAACGGGAATAAAAACAGGCGTGGGTAAGTTTCTGACATTAAACCAAATCCACTCAGAACTGAATTTATCAGGCTCTACTATTTTTGGTTTAACCACTGTTTTATCTAATTCGCAGCTTAAAAAGCAGGTTATATAGTGTTTATTTTCTTGCTCGAAAATATCCTGCGTAAATCCCAACTCTCTAATATTATTTGTGTTTAAGAGGATGCCCGTTTCTTCTTCTGTCTCACGTACTGCAGCAGACAATACGTCTTCATATAATTCCAAATGTCCGCCTGCGGTTGTCCACGTTCCTTCGCCATGACTATTTTTGCGTTGTGCGAGCAATATTTCTTGACCGCTGGTAATAATAATTCCGACACCGACTCTGGGGTTTTGCATGGGGTTCTCCTTGTGGGCATTATTCTAACGTTAAGTTGTGGTGGATGCCCACGAATCCCTGTTGACGTACACTATAGTACCGTATATAGTTATACGGTACTATAGTGTACGATTTCATGAGCAGGGGTTGTTAGAGATGGAAATTTTTCCGGTTAGTATCGCCACAGGTAAGGCCTTTTGTAATCGAGTGGTGGAAAGAAAGCAATTAAAAGAATCTATTAAACAGGGTAGGCATACCGTGGTGATGGCAACTCGACGGTATGGAAAAACCAGTTTGATTAATCAGGTGCTATTAGAACTGGGTTTGCCCTACGCCATTATGGAATTAACTATGGCTGTTTCAATTGAGGATATGGAAAGAATCATCATAAAGTATATCGGTGATCTTCTTGATTCGATTTTACCTAAAACCACGAAAGCTAAACAGCGTATCTTGAAATTGTTTAAATGGTTAAATCCAGAGATTGTGTTAACCGTCAGTGGACAGAAACTTACTTTTCATCCGGAGCGCAGCAAGTTAACTGCAGTTGAAAATATTTCAGAAATGCTTAAGAAGCTCGATGATGCCGCTGTCTTAGCTAAAAAGAGAGTGGTTGTGGTGATGGATGAATTTCAACAAGTGAGTGAAATTCAAAATCATCCGCTAGAGGCGGCTATTCGTCATGCTATGCAATACAGTAAATTAGTGAGTTATGTGTTTTCTGGCAGTCATCGTCATATGTTGCAAGACATGTTTAATAGTAAAAATCGTCCGTTTTATAATTCTTGTGAAATTATGAAGATTGAACGTATTTCTCGTGAAGATTATGTATATTTTATTCAGCATGCTGCACAAGAAAAATGGCATAAACCATTGTCAGACCAAGTGCTGGAAGTAATTTTTAATTTATCTGAGTTTCATCCTAGCTTTGTTAATAGAATTTGTGGACATTTTTGGTTGTTAAATGAGTTTCCAACTGTTGAAAGTATAAAAAAATATTGGGAGACTTTTATCGATTCAAGGCATGCTGAGTTTACTGAAGATATTTTGGCATTGAGTAAAAATCAACGAAAAGTATTGCGTTATCTGGCTTGTCATCCAACGACGTCTCCTAGTGGTCAAGAAGTTTGCAGGGAAACTGGTTTGCCGGAGGCCAGTGTTCGACAATCCGTTAGAAAATTACTTTTAATGGATTATGTTTTCAAAAATAGGGAAGGCGTTATTGGTGTTTTAGATCCCGCATTCAGGGATTTTATAAAAAGTTTATAGATTTTCATGGTCACTCTATACCTAGTATACAGTGACATACACCTCCATCTTCAGTAGGATCAGTGTTTTCGTGGGGATCATCACACTCAATGCGTCGCATTAATATCTTATTACCATTATTCAGTTTACTGCTCTCGAGCTGCATGGTCGGACCTGATTATCATTCGCCCGATGCATCTGTCGCGAAATCGCAAGATATTCCTGCGCAATGGTGGGTCGTATTTCATTCTCCCGAAATTAATAATTTAGTCACAGCAGGATTAGCGAATAGCCCAACGTTAGTTGCAGCAAACGCTACATTGAAAGAAGCCCAAGAAAATTTGAATGCACAAATTGGTTCGTCTTTATTACCCGCGATAAATGGACAAGCATCGGGTACGCGTCAACGTGTGACAACGTCCACAACAGGACAAACCACATCACCCACTATCTTTAATCTCTATAACGCGACAGTGAATGTTTCTTATACCCTCGATGTATTTGGGGGATCACGACGTCAAATCGAAGCACTGCGTGCACAAGTGAATTATCAACGTTTTGAATTTGAAGCTGCGCGCCTAACCTTGACATCTAATATTGTCACAACGGCTATTACTATCGCTTCACTGGAAGAACAAATTCAGGCCACGCAGCAACTTATTCAGTCACAAAAAAATCAATTAAATATTGTTCAGAAACAAGTACAACTCGGCAGCGCTTCTGGTGCAGATGTTCTCACCCAAGACAGTGAGTTGGCATCCACACAAGCAACTTTGCCACCTTTAAGACAGCGTCTCGCACAATCACAAGATGCGTTAGCCGTATTAGTGGGCCAGGCGCCTAGCGACTTTAAATTACTGAAATTAAATTTAAATGAATTAACTTTGCCCGCAAAATTACCGACGAGTTTACCTTCACAATTAGCCCGTCAACGTCCAGATATTCGTGCACAAGAAGCCTTATTGCATGCAGCCAGTGCACAAGTCGGTGTCGCCACCGCGAATTTATATCCACAAATTACGTTGTCAGGTGCTTATGGTGGTTCAGGATTAAGTACTGCAAATTTATTTTCACCCGCGAATATTATCTGGAACTACGGCGGAACTTTTTTACAGCCTATTTTCCACGGCGGTGCATTGTTGGCACAACGTCGTGCAGCGATCGATGCATTTGATCAAACCTGCGCGCAATATCGTCAAGTGGTCTTACAAGGTTTTCAGAATGTCGCGGATACACTGCAAGCATTACAAAATGATGCTGATGCGATAAAATCTCAGCAGTTGGCTGCCCGATCCGCGTATGATTCGCTGACGATGACACAAAAACAATATAAACTGGGCGGTGTCAGTTATTTGAATTTATTAACGGCTCAACGCCAATATCAAACGGCAAAAATAAATCTTATTCAAGCCAAAGCTGCACAATTCACAGATACAGCCGCATTGTTTCAAGCTCTCGGAGGTGGTTGGTGGCAAAAATAAACAAGCGCATGATAAAAATGCTGATTTTTACGGGCATTTTGTTCGGCGGTATTTTTGTTTATAAATCTATCGGCGCGTATATGTTCAGTCGTTTTATGGCGCACAATAAAGCGCCTGTTGTCACGGTATCAACGATGACAGCGGATTATTCAACGTGGCAATCATCGCTAACGTATTATGCAAGTTTGCGTGCACGTCGTGGAATCAATGTCACAACGTCATTACCTGGTTTAGTTCAGACGATTTATTTTAAGACAGGACAGGATGTTCAGCAGGGTACCGTATTAGTGCAATTAAATGCGGATGCAGAAACTGCGCAATTACATGCTTTACAAGCGAACGAACGATTAGCGCAATCAACGTATGACCGCGATGAAGCGCAATATAAAATTAAAGCGATCAGCAAAGCGGCGCTGGATATTGATGATGCCAATCTGAAAAGTTTACAAGCGCAAGTGGAGCAACAAGCAGCCATTGCGGTAAAGAAAACTATCGTTGCGCCGTTTGCAGGTCGCTTAGGTATTTCGACGATTAATCCGGGCCAATATTTAAACGCCGGTGACGCGATTGTGCCGCTTCAAGAATTAGACAATATGTATGCGGATTTTTATGTTCCCCAACAAGATCTAATGAAATTACAAACTGGCGAAGCCATTACACTCACGGTTGATACGTTTCCGGGGAAAGTGTTCACGGGCACCGTTACGACGATTAATCCGGTTTTAGATACCACGACGCGTAATGTCGAAGTCGAAGCCATGTTTCCGAATCCCGGTGATCAATTAGTGTCGGGTATGTCAGGTAATGTCAGTGTGACTGTGGGTGAACCGCAAAAATTCTTAACATTGCCACAAGCATCCATTACGTATAATCCCTACGGTGATGTTGTGTATGTGATTAATAAAAAAGACAAAACATTGACGGCAACTGAAACGTTAGTGACCACAGGTCAAACGCGCGGCGATCAAGTTGCGATTGTGCAGGGATTGCATGAAGGTGATGAAGTGGTGACCTCAGGTCAACTCAAACTGAAAAATGGCAGTGCCGTTGAGATTAATAATTCCGTTCAACCGGGAAGTAGTGCGACACCGGATACGGCAAATGATTATTAAGGACAGTCATGCGGTTTACTGATATTTTTGTTCATCGACCGGTCTTAGCCACTGTCGTCAGTTTATTAATTTTAGTATTAGGTTTTCGCGCATTATTTTCATTACCCATTCGACAATATCCCTACACTGAAAATGCCGTGGTCACGGTGACGACTGCTTATACGGGTGCTGATCCGGCGGTTGTTGCAGGATTTATTACAACGCCATTGGAAAATTCGATTGCGCAAGCCAACGGCATTGATTACATGACGTCAGCGAGCACGCAAAATATCAGTACTATCACTGCAAATTTACGATTGAATTATGATCCCAGCAAAGCACTCTCGGATATTAATACCAAAGTAAACGCGGTATTAAATCAATTACCCAAAGGTTCTCAAAATCCGGTTATCACCGTTTCGATTGGTCAGACCACTGATGCGATGTATATGGGTTTTTACAGTAAAATTCTACCCAACAATAAAATTACGGATTATTTAAATCGAGTCGTTCAACCGAAATTACAAACGGTTCCGGGTGTGCAAGTCGCTGAAATTTTAGGCGGAAAACAATTTGCGTTACGCGCGTGGTTGGATCCCGCGAAATTAGCGGGGCATGGATTAACGGCGACTGATGTTGCAACCGCATTAAGTGCAAACGATATTATTTCTGCTGTCGGTCGTACCGATGGGAATATGGTGACCGTTAATTTAACGGCAGATACGGGATTAGAATCTGTCGATCAATTTAAAAATATGATTATTAAATCTCAGAACGGTTCGATTGTTCGTTTGGGTGATGTGGCCAATGTGTCGATGGGTGCAACGAATTACGACAGCTCAGTCAGTTTTGATGGTCAACGATCGGTTTATATTGGTATTCAAGTCACGCCTGATGCAAATGTTCTCACCGTAGTAAAGAATATTAAAGCCATATTTCCCAGCATTCAACAGCAATTACCGCAAGGCTTGAATGCCAAAATTGTGTATGACACAACGGAATTTGTGAACAGTTCTATTCACGAAGTCGTGAAGTCTTTATTAGAAGCGTTAGTAATTGTTACATTGGTCATATTTTTATTTTTGGGTTCTGTGCGGTCCGTGATTATTCCTGTATTAGCGATACCGTTATCTTTAATCGGCACGTTTTTTATTATGTTGTTATTAGGATATTCCATAAATTTATTAACCCTATTAGCATTAGTCTTAGCGATAGGACTTGTTGTTGATGATGCGATTATTGTGGTGGAGAATATTCAGCGTCATATGGAAGAAGGTGTGCCGAAATTACAAGCGGCCATTCAAGGCGCCCGCGAACTTGCCAATCCGATTATTGCTATTTCTGTGGTATTAATCGCTGTGTATTTACCCATTGGTTTTATGGGGGGATTAACGGGTGCGTTATTTACTGAATTTGCGTTTACGCTAGCAGCAGCGGTGGGTGTATCGGCGATTATTGCATTAACGTTATCTCCCATGATGTGTTCTAAATTCTTAAAAATAGAAACCGGCAATAAATTTAATCTCGTCCACTATATTGACCAAAAATTTGAAGTATTGCGCGCACGGTATGAAAGAATATTAAATAGCTCGTTGAAGGATTTAAAAACTATCATGGTTTTTGCCGTGATTATTTTTATCAGTATTGGCTATTTATATTCGACATCGAAAACAGAATTGGCACCCCAAGAAGATCAGGGTGTGATTTTGTCGCAACTCACCACGGCACCGAATGCGACACTCCATCAAACAGAATTATATTCAAGTCAGATGTATCAGGTGTTTAAGCAATTTCCTGAAACGGGCGGTGTATTTCAAATTGATGGGTTGATGGGATTAAATACCAGTTTGATGGGGATGCGTTTAACACCGTGGGATAAACGCAGTCGTACGTCAAATCAATTACAGCCTCTGGTTCAAGCGCAATTAAATAAAATTGCGGGTGGAAATATTGCGGTATTTCAATTGCCGTCATTGCCTGGCGCGCGAGGCTTGCCGATACAATTCGTCATTCAATCCACTCAGCCGTACGATCAAATCAATCAGGTTAGCCAAGCATTAATTGCAAAAGCATGGCAAAGTGGCATGTTTATGTATGTCGACAGTGATCTCAAAATTGATAAAGCACAGACGAGTCTTATTATCGATCGCAACAAAGCGTCGGATATGGGATTAACCATGCAAAATATCAGCAATGCATTAGGTGCCGCGCTAAGTCAGGGATATATTAATTATTTTAATTATTCGGGTCGTGCGTACCAAGTGATTCCACAAATGGCGCGAGCCGATCGCATGAATAAAGAACAGTTATTAAATTATACGTTGACCGCATCCGATGGAACGTCAGTGCCGTTGTCAACGATTGCGCAACTTAAAACAACGGTTGTACCAGAATCGTTAAATCATTTTCAACAATTGAATGCTGCAACGATTTCTGCGGTTGCACTTCCGGGTCTGACGATGGGGCAGGCGCTCGATGAATTAAATCTATTAGCAAAACAAGTATTACCACAAGGGTATAGCGTTGATTATGCCGGGCAATCTCGTCAATTTAAACAAGAAGGGGGTGCATTAGTCACGACATTTATTTTTGCGTTAATTATTATTTTCTTGTCTCTATCCGCATTATTTGAAAGCTTTCGCGACCCGTTGATAGTTCTCATTAGCGTACCCATGTCGATTTGCGGCGCGATGATATTTATCAGTTTAGGCATAGGTGGCGCGACCCTGAATATATATACCGAAGTAGGATTAGTGACTTTGATTGGCCTGATCAGTAAACACGGTATATTAATAGTCCAGTTTGCGAATGATTTACAACGCGAGGGAAAATCTAAACTCGAAGCTGTTGAAATGGCTGCAGGTATTCGGCTTCGTCCTATATTAATGACAACAGGCTCGATGGTATTGGGCGTATTCCCCTTAATATTAGCCACCGGCGCGGGAGCGGTAAGTCGATATGATATTGGCTTGGTGATTGCTACGGGTATTTCTATTGGGACGTTGTTTACGTTATTTGTTGTGCCGGCGATGTATATGTTGCTGGCGCAGGATCACTCTGCCCACAAATAACCAGCAAATCCTCTGGCTTTCGTGCAACAAAATCCGGTTGATGGTGTAATAATGTTTTTTCGGAATTAAATCCCCAGGTCACAGCGACGGAATAAATACCGCTCTTTTTTGCCGCATCAATATCACGCGTTTCATCGCCAATATAAAAAGCCTGTGATTTATTTATATTATGCTTTTTTAATAATTTTTTAATTAATCTCGCTTTTCCAAAATAGCTGGATTCGGTATGAATAAAATTAAACAGATGGTGGATGTTATTTAGCTTAAGCCAGAGGATTACATTCTCAGCTGAATTAGACGTCAATATGCTTAAAAAATATTTTTTGTCATGCAGTTGCTGTAATATCTCGGGCAAATTTAAAAAGGGTATGAGAGTCGACATTTCGGCATTCATGGCTTTTCTGGCGTGGCGCAATACTCGAGGAATTTTATAAAAAGGAATTCCCATATATTTAATGAGTTCTCTCGAGTTTAAATTTTTAATGGTCTCTACTTCATGCGGCGGTATTTTTCGAAAGTTAAATTCATCTGCCACAACATTAAATTTCTCGATGACTTTTGAAAAACTGTCGACGAGGGTTCCGTCAAAATCAAAGATTAAATTCATTGAAATGATTATTCCAAATATTTATCGATGATTTTCTGTATCATCACCGGGTTATTGTCGACTTCCATAATATGCGAAGACTTATTCAATAATTCTTGTAGAGCAGGAGCGGTGGGGATTTTTATATTAAGAATAGGTTCTATAACCGCATCGAATTTAGACGGATCTGCTGTCGCGACCACAATCCACGGTTTATCAGATAATTCTTCTCGCGCAAAACACGCTGTTGCTGTATGCGGACATACTATTACTTTATATTTCTCATACATATCTTTGATGGTTTTCTTAATATCCGCATCGGTTGCGCTTATGGCGATCACATTTTTTTTGAAATCCGCATGCGTATTAAATAAATGGGTGAGCCGTTCAAAATTGCTGGGATTTCCCACGTCCATCGCATTCGCTAACGTAGAAAGACTGGGCCGCGGATGAAATTCGCCTAAGTTTATATAATCCTGAATAGACCTGTTGATGTTGGTGGATAACACGATTTCACGAATGGGAAATCCCATCGCTTTTGCATAATACCCAGCAGTAGCATTACCCAAATTTCCGGTTGGGACAATAAAACCCGGAGCCACTTTATGGCGATGAAAAAATTGTATGCTGCTATACGCATAATAAATAATTTGCGGTAACAATCGTCCTATATTAATGCTATTCGCCGTGCTGTAATGATGAAAAGCCGTTTTGACTAATTTCTGGCAATCATCAAACGTTCCTTTGACGGCGAGTGCCAGAACATTGGTATCCCAGCAGGTAATTTGATGTTCTTGTCGTTCGGTAATCAGTTTATCCGGATATAAAATAACGACATTAATATTATTTTTTTTATAGAATGCACTGGCAACGGCTGAGCCAGTATCACCAGAAGTCGCAACGATGATAGTTGTTTTTTGTTTTTTGGATAATTCAGTGAGGCATCCTGCTAAAAACCGCGCGCCAAAATCTTTGAAAGAAGAAGTGGGTCCGTGAAAAAGTTCTAGCATAAAGGTATTGGGATTTAATTGGCGTAACGGTACAGGAAAATTAAACGCTTCTTTACATAAAGCGCCTAATTTTGTTTCGAGTATATCCCCAGAGAAAAAATTACGGAGTAATTTTTCGGAGAACTCAACATAAGATAAATCAGCAGGAAAATATTGGGGAGTAATTTTATGTAACGATTCTGGAACAAATAATCCGCCGTCGCTGGCTAAACCCAGTTGAATGGCTTCAGACAATGTTTTAAGCGTGATTTTGTTTCGAGTACTAAGGTAACGCATGTGCAGCCTCCTTGCTAATCCGTGATATCCAATAATCAGACAGAATGTGTGTTTGCTTTAATTGATCTTGCATCGCTTTGCCAATCTTTTCAGCATCGACTTTATTTTTCGCAAATGCAAATAAACTCGGACCGGAACCTGAAAAAGACATGCCCAATGCGCCCGCTTTTAAAGCCGCTTCTTTTATTTTATAAAAGCCGGGAACAAATTGTGCGCGTTGTGGTTCAATTAAAATATCACTTAAAGACTTTTGTAATAAAGTTAAATTATTTTCATATAAAGCCGAAATAAATCCAGCCAGATTGGCTGATTGCATCACATGATCGTTGAGTAAAATAGTCGGTGTGAGTATTTTTCGCGCTTGTTTTGTCGACACATGTAAATGTGGATGCACTAACACGCAATAAATATCAGGAATAGGTAATTGAATAATTTCTATGGGATCACGTGATGTAATTAACGTCAAGCCACCAAAAATACACGGGGCTATATTATCCGCATGAGGTTGACCACTGACTAAGGCCTCTCCCAATAATGCGTAGTGTAATAGTTGGTGAGTGGAGAGGGGAGTCGTTAAAAATTTATTGAAAGCCACTAATGCGGCTACTGCAGAGGCGGCTGATCCGCCCATGCCCGAGCTTAAGGGAATATTTTTTTTAATTTTTAATCCAAAGCCTGACTTAATCTTTAAATCCTCACAAATTTTTTGAATAACAAAAGAGGCGGTGTTTTTATGCGTTTCTAACGGTAAAGTTTCTTGAGTTTCTATAGAGTCTATTATAATTTTATCATCATCGCGTCGAGTGAGTGTGACAGTATCGCCAATGTTTTCTAACGCAAAGCCTAAGATATCAAATCCAACCGCGACATTTGCGCACGTCGCTGGCGCAAATGCACTGGCTGATTTAATATCCGCATTAATTGTATTCATCAACATTCCTTCATATTTCTTTAAGCCTATTTCTTTAAGATAAATAAGATACTAAACGCAACAGATCCGCAAAAATTCCTGCGGCAGTGACTTCAGCACCGGCACCGGGGCCTTGTATAACTAAAGGGTAGGTATGATATCGATGCGTGTGAAAAATCAACATATTATCTGTGCCGGCTAATCTTGATAAAGGATGATGTTGTGGTAAAGATTTAATATTAACCGTAATTTTTCCGTCAGCGCTAATTTCACCGACATACGCTAACGTTTGATTTTTAATCTTTGCTTGAGAAACCATCTCATGTATTTCATCATCCGTAATATCGACTAAACTATGAAGATTAACATCGCTGATCGAAACCGCATGACCCATTTCACGTGCTAAACACACCAGTTTTCGCGCAACATCCATTCCGGATAAATCTTCGCGCGGATCCGGTTCGGTATAACCCAATTTTTTCGCTTCTTTAATAATGTCTGAAAACTTTTTGTCTTTTGCTAATTCACTGAAAAGATAGCTAAGCGTACCTGACACAACGCCTTCTATTTTATTGACATGGTCGCCCGTTTTAAGCAAATCTTGTAGCGTATTAATGACGGGCAATCCTGCACAGACCGTTGCTTCATATAAATAATGTATTTCTTTTTTCTGTGTTAATAATTTTAATTTTTTATAATAGTTAAGATCACCGGCATTCGCATGTTTATTCGGCGTAATGACATGAATACCGCGATCCATAAAATCGATGTAATGCTGCGCAATGGTGGGATTCGCTGTGCAGTCTATAATAACGGCATGCGGTAAATCATGGGTTGAAATATGAGTCATGAATTGATTCAACTCTGCATCTTTTCCCTTATTATTTAGCTGAGATTCCCATGTGCTTAAGTCAATGGCATTCTCACTCAACAACATTTTTTTACTGTTCATAATGCCGCGAATATATAAATTGACGTGATAGGTTAATTTGAGATGCTCAAGTTCTGCGTGAATTTGTTGTAATAGGGTACTGCCAATAGAGCCCGGACCAATTAGTCCAATCGAGATTGTTTTTCTAGAAAGATAAAAACCGGCATGAACTGATTGCAAAGCTCGATTAATATCTGGATGTTTAACCACGACAGAAATATTACGTTCTGACGATCCTTGTGAAATCGCGCGGATATTGATATTGGCTTTTGCGAGGGATTCACATAATTTTCCCGAAATGCCAATGGCACCGACCATGTTATCGCCCACGGCAGAAAGAATAGCGCATTGATTATCGACATAAATGCCTTCAATAGTCTTCCGTTCTATTTCAAATTGTAAGTTTTCTTTTAGGGCACTTACCGCCGCTTCCGTGTCCGTATTAGTCACTGCAAAACAAATAGAATGCTCAGAGCTGGCTTGCGAAATTAAAATCACTGAAATGCCATTGTGATGTAATATTTGAAATACGCGTGCTGCAATACCCGACACACCCGTCATGCCAGTGCCTTCAATATTGATCAACGAAATAGCATCAATACACGTCAGGCCCTTAATAAGATGTTGAGATTTTTTAGGCGTATCAGAAATATACGTTCCCCTAGCCGTTGGATTAAGGCTGTTTTTAATAGTAATGGGAATTTTACCTTCTAATGCCGGCGCAATAGTCATAGGATGCAGCACTTTTGCACCAAAATAAGCCAATTCAAGTGCTTCTTTATAAGAAAGCGAATCTATGACAAACGCAGCGTGGACTCTGTTTGGATCAGCGGAGTAGATTCCATCTACATCGGTCCATATAGTCAAATGCTTTGCGTTAAATAGTTTTGCAAAAATAGCCGCAGAGAAATCACTGCCATTACGACCTAAGGTTGTTCGACGTCCCTCTAAGGTTGATGCAATAAAACCCGTAATAATAATTTGATCAAATTTTTTATCTTTTAAAAAAGCATCCAGTGCAATTTGGCTTTTTGGCCAATCAATATTGATCAGGCCATTTTTTTCACTGGTAAATAATACGGTCGATGCATCTAAGTAAATCACCTGATTATTTTTAGCCAGAAAATCCGTGAGTATATGTGCTGACCATATTTCGCCTTGTCCCAATATAAAATCTTGTATTTCTTTTGAGCACGAACCGGTTAGCTGAACAGAATGCAACAGATCTTTTATTTCTGTTATATCAGCATAATTTTTGTTGAGTGATAATTGTTGGCTAATTTCTTGGTGTGTTTTTTCTACGTGGGCTAATAAATCTAAATAAGCATCGCCGTTTTTGGCAGCATCAATAATATTTTGCAGTGCATTCGTTGTGCCTTGTACGGCTGAGACCACAATAATTTCATTTTTAGTGGGTAACAGGGATTCTAATGCGCGGAAGCGTTCTGCTGAAGCAAGACTGGAACCGCCAAATTTATGGACTTCATAGCCCTGTTTTAGTTGTTGCATAATCAAAAATCCCTGATGTAAAGTGTGTTTAGGCATGAACCTAGCAAATATAATTATCAGCGTCAATTGAGTGTTGGGCGAGGCTAAGCGCACGCAGTTACGTGTTTTTTAGGATTTCTGCTACTATGAGTCAGATAACACTCAAGGAGGATGATATGTTACAAACAGCGTTGGCAGCATGTTATGCGTGGTCACAATATTATGCATTAGTTTTGTGTGGTATTGCTTTTTTAGTATTGGCTCTTGTGCATTTATTACGTGTGGTTTATCGAATGGATGTCACTGTGGGTGAATGGAAGGTCCAGATGTGGGTCAGTTATGTTGCCTTTATTATCTCTTTGGCGCTTTCACTGTGGGTGTTCGCGATCAGTATTTGGTAATCCGAGTCGTTTGAGGCAACTGAATCGTAAAAATGGTACCTTCATTTACTTTGCTTTTAACACTGATCGTTCCACCTAACAATTCACAAAAACATTTCGATAAATATAATCCAAGTCCTGTACCACCATATTGTCGAGTTGTACTGGAATCGCCTTGTGAAAAACTCTGAAATAGCCTTTCCAGCTGTTCTGGAGGAATACCGATGCCGGTATCAGTGACATCAAATTGAATCATAGAACCGTGTGACGTCACATCCAGTGTAATCTGTCCGTTGACTGTAAATTTGTCGGCATTCGCGAGTAAATTCAGCAACGCTTGACGTGCACGTAGAATATCCGTGTGCATTATGATCTCTCCATCTGTTTTGATATTCACTTTAAAGGTATTATTATGTTTTTCGAGAGAGGGACGAATCATTGAATCCAAATCGTTCACTAATTCTTTAATACTAATATCTTCTAAGAAGACTTCCACTTTGTCTGCTTCAATTTTGGACAGATCCAGAAGGTCATTAAGCAGCAATAAAAGATGTTTTCCGGAATAAATCACTTTACCTAAATTCTTCGTATATTTTTCAAGCCCCTCTTTTTTTGCTGTTCCTTCCATCATTTCACTGTAGCCAATAATCGCATTTAGCGGTGTACGTAATTCATGACTCATGGTGGCTAAAAAAACACTTTTCGCTTTATTGGCGGCATCCGCTTTTTGTGCGGTAAGTGATAAGATCGCATCCATTTTAGAAAGGCGAATGGCGATAATCCAAATGATCGGCACAAAACAAAGAATAATGGACACTGCCATCAGTGAAACGCCGACTTGCATTCCATATAATCCAGCAGATTCTCCCAGTAATCTGAGATATCCCAGCATAATGGGAAGAATAATTGCAATGGGAATTAAATTTTTTGCCAGTAAACCACCTGAACTTTTATCGTTAAAAATAGCCATAACTCCCGGCGTTGGATTACTTAAAAGCGTAATAAGGGAGAGTAGAAAAAAAGCCATGCTGGTTTCGATGGGAAGCCCTCCCAAGCCTTCAAATGAAAAAAGTGATAGGGAACTATAAAGATGGCCAATTATCACGAGCAACGGAAGCAGTAAAGAGCTTAATAAAAAATATTGTCCTAAAGATTGTTTGGGTTGTTCACCTGCCATTAAAAAATATCCAACACTGATTATCATAAAATTAAGGGCAGCAAAAAGAGGCATGCGTTCCAACGCGCTTTCTATAGTAAAGTTCGTATGAAAAAAATATTCAACCGCTGTAATCAAACCAATCATAAAGACGAGGAAGGCAATAGTTTTCAGTATTGAGCGAAAACATAATCCTGTTCCCAACAGAATAAAACATATTGCCGTATTGGGTTTCATATCAATAAGGCCGGGATGAATATACCAAGAAAATAAAACGATCAGATTAAATAAAATGATGAGCCCTGCAAGTGAACGAGTGATGGATTTATTCAAGAGTGGAGTGGCTTGGTTAAGACTATTCATTTTCATGCCTTCTGGTTTAAAGATATAACTGTAATACGCGAATCAATTCTGCTCGATCAATAGGCTTGGCAAGATAATCATCCATGCCTGCGGCTAAACATTTTTCTTTATCACCCTGTAACGCATGTGCGGTCATGGCGACAATGGTAATATGTTTTTTATATTTTTGTCGGATTTGACGTGTCGCTTCATAACCATCCATTTCAGGCATTTCACAATCCATCAAAATTAAATCATAAGAATTTTTTGCTAATAAGTTTAAAACCTCAATGCCATTATTGGCAATGTCACTATTTTTAAGTTCTAATTTTTTTAGCATAGCGAGAATCACCAGTTGATTCGTCTCGTTATCTTCAGCGATTAATATTTTTATGGTTTTAGAAAATTCGGTGTGTACGGTAGATTTTGGTTCTTGAGTAATATTCTTTTCAGAAAGAGCAGGGAGATAGGGAATCGTAAACCAGAAAGTACTGCCTTGATTGGGAATGCTTTCTACACCAATTTCGCCTTTCATAAATTCGACGAGTCTTTTAGAAATCGCTAAACCTAAACCACTGCCTCCATATTTACGCGTGGTAGAAATATCGCCTTGTGAAAAAGATTTAAACAAACGCTCTTTGACCTCAGGCGTCATGCCAATGCCCGTATCTGTCACTTCAAATCGTAAATTCTTTTTTATTAAAGAAACGGTAGTTGTGATTTTACCCATCTGGCTAAATTTAATGGCATTGCTTAAAAAATTAATGATTATTTGGCTGAGTCGTGTCGAGTCGGCATTAATCCAGGTTGGAACATCAGGATGGATGTTCACAGTCAAGGCGAGATATTTTTTATGGGCATGCGGCGACATAATGTTGATGGTTTCAGTGATGGTTTTTCTTAAATTAAAATCAATATTTTCTAATTCAAGCCGACCCGATTCTATTTTTGAAAAATCCAATATGTTATTAATAATGTTTAAGAGAGCATTACCCGATAATTCAATAGTTTGGGCAAATTCGCGTTGTTCAGAGTTTAATTGAGTGTCGGATAATAAAGTCGCCATACCAATCACACCATTTAGCGGCGTTCGGATTTCGTGACTCATGGTAGCTAAAAAAATACTTTTGGCGCGATTGGCGGATTCAGCGCTTTGTTGTGCAATGCGTAATTTTTCTTCTTTTTCGAGTAGCTCCATTCTTGTTTTATTAATCCACAGCGTGAAAAACCAAATAATGGGAACAGGCAAGAGAATCATGAGCAAAATCATGAATATATCGCCCAATTGGTCGTTGAATAAATTGGCTTTCTCCATGCTTAAGCGGACATATCCAAAGCTAATGGGAATAATAATGGCGGCAGGGATTAAATAGCGTGCTAATACACTGCCAGGTAGATCGCCGCGTCTAAAAACATTGACGATACCTGGATTAGGATTACTGAATAAAGCAGTCAATGAACAAATGACAAAAAGTATGATTGCAATGAACGATATCGCGCCAATATTTGCGGGATTATAAAATACAGAAACATTAAAGAGATATCCGATGAGTGCAAATAAAGGAATCAGCAAAGCGCATAAGAAAAGGTATTGCGCAAATGATTGATATCGACGCGTGAGTGCGGTGAAAAGAAATCCGATTGATAGGATAAAAAAATTAATGATCGTTAATAGTGATGCTGAGCCAACAGTGTGAAGTTGCGGAAGAATGATTTGGTTGATATTCGTGCCAAAAAATAAATAAACGCTAAATGCAGTCACGGAAATAGCAATTCCTATTGAAGCAGTGAAAAAAAGCATAACGGTTCTTGCTCGAGAGGGTTTTTCTGATAGAAACCATAATGCTATTGAAACACAAATAAACCCGAAAACCGTAGCAGGTTTTATGGATTGCCATGCAGGGTAAATACTGGTTAATACGGTGATATTAAAATGCCAACCGATGAGAATAAGTATAGACGTTATAAAAATTAAACTGGCAAAAAAGCGTGTTGCGGTTTTGGATATCAACGGCGCGTCTTGCGCGGATGATTTCATTTGAATTCCTTCTGGATAAATTTTACAACATCAGTAAAAGCATTTTGTTCTGCTTGAAAAAGTGTTTCTGCCGCTTCCCATTCTTTCGACAGAATTTTTTCTTCTAATTTTTTTGAAAGCTCATGCATTTTCATCGCGCCCATATTGCCACTGACGCCTTTTAAATTATGCGTGAGTTTTTTAGCGTCTATTTCATTGTGTTCGAGAATTTTTGCACCAATATCCGTTAATAAAGTAGTGATTGATTTCACGGCTTTTTCAAGGAAAGCGTGCAGCGCTTCAGGATCATCTCCAAAAATGTCTTCTAATCTTCCGCGATCGACAATGATGTTAGTTGTAATGGGATCAGCGGATTTTTTTTCTGTGGGGGGATTCAGATTTTTTTCGGATAACCATTGTGTTAAGACGCGCACCAATTCTTTTCGATCAATGGGTTTCGGAATGTAATCATCCATGCCGGCTTCTAAACATTTTTCACGATCGCCTTTTAACGCGTGCGCTGTCATGGCGATAATGGGAATATGTCTTCTGTGTCGTAGGCGTATTTCACGGGTCGCCGTATAACCATCCATTTCCGGCATCTGACAATCCATAAAAACTAAATCATAGGGGACTTCTTCTAATGCTTTTAATGCTTCAAGTCCATCGTTTGCAACGTCCACATTGTCAAACCCCAATTTTTTTAACATCCCAATAACGACTTGTTGATTAATCGGATAATCTTCTGCCAGTAATATTCGCGCATGTTTAGAGGTGACAGACGTATCGACGGGTTCTGCGGATTCTGTTTTGGGTTTGACATTCAGTACGGTAATAATCGCATCGTATAATTTTGCTTGACGCACGGGCTTTGTTAAACAAATTGAAATCCCCATGCTTTTTAGCTCAGGTGAAGAAACGGTTTGACCGCGTGAGGTAATCATGATTAAAGGGGTGTTCGCAATGTCTGGAGATTGTTGAATTTGTTGCGCTAATTCGATGCCGCTCATCAAGGGCATCGCATGATCGAGTAAAACCAGTTTATACGGATCATTTTCGACTGCAGCAGTGCGTAATTTTGCCAACGCTTCAAATCCACTCTCAACACTATCACAACGAAATTGCCAGTTTTTGGCTAATTGAGAAATGATGGCGTGGTTCACCGGCTCATCATCAACTTCTAATAGACGTAAGTTTTTAAGCTGGGGAAAAAATTCTTCTTTCGTTTCGGGCTCTTCAGTACTTGCTGGAATCAGCGGAAGGGTGAACCAGAAAGTAGTACCTTTCCCGGGAGTGCTGTCTACGCCGATTTCGCCACCCATGTATTCCACTAAGCGTTTTGATATCACCAGCCCTAAACCACTGCCGCCGTATTTTCGCGAAATGGAACTGTCGCCTTGCGAAAAAATTTTAAATAATCGCTCTTTGACTTCAGGCGTGATTCCAATGCCCGTATCTTTCACTGCAAAACGAAAGAGATTGTTTTCCAATGAGACCGTGAGCCTCACTTCACCTTTGCTGGTAAATTTAACGGAATTACTTAACAGATTGGTTAAGACTTGACTGATGCGTGCAGGATCACCATTAATCCACGTGATCATGGCCGGATCGATCATGGCGCCAATGGCTAAGTCTTTTTGGTGAGCACGTGTGGCGACAATCTCAACGGCTTCTTCAACCACGTTACGCAAATCAAAATCAATTAATTCCAGTTCAAGACGTTCAGATTCTATTTTTGAAAAATCCAGAACATTATTAATAACATTTAATAATGCTTCACCGGATAATCGAATGGTTTCAGAATATTCACGCTGTTGTTGTGTGAGTGGGGTGTCGAATAACAACGTTGTCATTCCTATGACGCCATTTAAGGGGGTGCGAATTTCATGACTCATGGCAGCTAAAAATGCACTTTTGGCTTGGTTAGCGGCTTCGGCGGTTTGTTTTGCCAAGCGTAATTCTTCTTCCGCTTTTTTCTGAGCGGTAATATCCCAAAAGATACCACTCAAGTGTCTCGGTCGTCCTTGTAGGGTGTAGTAGGCTTTTCCGTGTGCGGCGAGGAAGAGTATTTTTCCATTGGGATGGACGACACGAAAAGTACTGTTGTAATCCGTGTGATTGGCGATGGCGTTTTTCACATCAGTGTCGACTTGTTTTCGATCACTTGTGTGCACAATAGCTAAAAAATGTTCGATGTTTGAGCAGGGATCTTCTTGGCGCAAGCCCAACATTTTGCGTGTTTGATCGTCAACGGTGATGAGGTTTGAGAAAAAATCCCAACCCCAAGAACCTGCATTGGCGGATGCGAGTGCTAACGCTAAATTCGCTTTGTTTTTTTGTAATTCCACATCGATTTGATTAAGCCAAATTCCCGTAAACCATACGATGGGCACAAAGGAGAAAATAATAAACACGGTCATTAATGAGAGATCAAATTGCCGTGCATTTAAATAGACGGCTTGTCCGGTTAATCGTGAATAACCAAATATGATGGGAACTAGGATAACGGTGGGAATTAAATATTTGGTGAGTGTGCCTCCGGGACCCGAGTGACTAAAAATCTGGGCAATCCCAGGTGAAGGATTGCTGAAAAATGCGGCAAGCGAAAAAAGTAGAAAAAGAATGGCGGTAAAAAATGAAACCGTGCCAAATGCGCCGAATTGAAAAAACGCAGGATTATTATAAAGGTGACCAACCGAGACGAGCAGGGGAATCAGCAGTGAACCCAAGAAAAAATATTGCGCTTGCGATTGCCGTTGTTGTTTTCCGTGCATCAATACACATCCTACTGTCACCAGAAGAACATTAACGCTGGTCAAGTAAGACATTTGATGGGGGAGCAGTGCCAAAATGGTCGTGACAGAAAGCGCGATAATCAGCAGTATTTTTGGTAGCGTGCCTTTTAGATTCAGTAACAGTAAGGTGGCCGAAAGCATGATAAAACAGACGAGTGTTGTAGGCGGAGTCAGTAGCCATTGAGGGGATATTAATAGAGAGAGGCTGAGAAACAATATGATACTGGCGAACAGACGCGTAACATTTTTAGAGAACAGAGCGGCTTCCTGCATGATATCTCCTGGCGACGCTTGGGTGGAAAACGACACGAAATCATCGTAAACTCGATTTTACTTCATAGACTGCATTTATGAAAACAGAATTTATTAACGAGGGGTTTTAGTATGGGTAAGCAGTTACAATCCGAATTCTTAGCTGCAATGAGTCATGAATTACGCACTCCCCTCAATGCTATCATCGGTTACAGTGAGTTGCTGGAAGAAAACGCAAAAGCCGATGGTCTCACCGCTTATTCCGAAAATCTTCAGAAAATTATTTATTCTGGCCGACAATTGCAGAGACTGATCAATGAAATGTTTGATGTGTCCAAAATCGAAGCTGGCACCATGGATATTTTTTTAGAAGACGTGGCGCTTAGCGATGTCGTCAAAGAATGTCAGGCTCTCATGCGAACGTTACTCGAGAAAAATCAAAATACCCTGCAGGTGACGTTGAATTTCGCACACGACAATATGACGTTGCACACGGACAAATCACGTCTGCGACAAATTTTGCTGAATTTGTTGGATAACGCCAATAAATTTACTCACGCAGGTCTTATTACATTGGAAGGCACGTCGAAAGACGGTAGGGTTAATTTTACGGTGAGCGATACGGGGATTGGTATTTCGCCTGAATATACGGACAAGATTTTTCAGCGATTTTCACAGGGTGATGCAAAGCTGACGCGAAAATATGGCGGAACCGGCGTGGGATTGTATTTAGTCAAAAGTTTTTGTGAATTACTCGGCGGCACTATTCAAGTGAACAGCAAAGTAGGCAAGGGCACAACATTTATCGTCAGTCTGCCGCTCAAGAAACCGGCTGTGATCGCTGCTGATGAAAAAGTTACAAAATTCCAAGGAAAAACAGCATTAGTGATTAGCTATGATCCCGCGACCGTGGGCGAGGTCTTAAGTGATATTAAAAACATGGGTTTTGAGGTGACGAAGGCTAAAAGTGGTCATGAGGGATTACGGTTGGCGCGCGCAAATCCTCCGAATTTGATTGTGTTAGATATTGCCGTGTCATTCACGTTGGGTGATGCGCTCATGGATCAGTGGATGACCTTATCTGAATTAAAATCAGACGCGGCACTCTCGAAAATTCCTTTAGTCGTGACGACAAAAGATGCCTCACAAGAAAGTTTAGGATTTGTGTTAGGTCAAGTCGATTTTCTGACAAAACCCATCGATATTCACAGTATGATGAGCAAGATCAAAGAATTAGTGCCGGAAGGAATAATGCCTACGCTATTGGTGGTTGATGATGATGAATCGGCGCGCGATATCATGTCGGCCGCGGCGAAAAAAGCAGGGTGGAAATCCATTGAAGCGGTGAATGGGCGTGATGCGTTGGATAAAATGGCGAAGTTCGTGCCATCCATTATTTTGTTGGATTTAATGATGCCCGAAATGGATGGATTCACCATGATCACTGAACTTCAAAAAAATGATCAATGGCGACATATTCCTGTTGTAATTGTTTCTGCAAAAGAATTGTCTGCCGAAGAACGGTCGATGTTGCAAAAATACAGTAAAGGCATTCTTCAAAAGGGTGCTTATTCTCGCAAAGAATTGATCGATGCGATTTGTGATCAGGTAAAGTAAGGAAACGCTATGGCGGTGAAAAAGATAAAGGTATTAATTGTCGAAGATGATGAATTAAACAGCGATATGTTATCGCAGCGATTAAAACGAAAAGGGTATGACATTATATTGGCGGTGAATGGCGAAGAAGCGATTCAAATCGCCAAAAAAAAGTTGCCGCATATTATTTTAATGGATATGGGATTACCGATTTTGGATGGATGGGAAGCGTCGCGTCAATTGAAAGCCGATGCGGCGACAAAACATATTCCGATTATTGCATTGACGGGACATACGACGGCGACTGACCGCGAGCGCAGCATTGAAGTGGGTTGTGAAGAATATGAAAGCAAACCCGTTGATTTTGTGTCGTTGATTGAGAAGATAGAGAAGTTAGTGAAATAAAAGGGGTTTAAGAATGGAATCACAGAATATAGTTGTCATGGGTAAAAATATGCATTACCTCACTGAAGGAAAAGGTAAAACCTTGTTATTTTTACACGGGGTGCCCGGGACTTCAGACATGTGGATACCGATTATGTCACTGGTATCTTCTCAAGCGCAGTGTATCGCCGTGGATTTAATTGGCATGGGAAAATCAGATAAACCCAAATTAGATTATTCGATTGATGACCATGTGTTATTTTTAAAAGGATTTATTGATTCGTTGGGATTGGACTATTTTACGTTAGTCTTAAACGGTTGGGGTTCTATTGTAGGCTTGGAGTATGCGCGCCAATATCCGGACAAAATAGCGGGTTTAGTCTTTACCGAAGCGTATTTACGGCTAGAAAAAGATCATCAAAATATTTCATTGTTTTTTGAAAAATTAAAACAGCTTGAGAAAAATGAATCGGAAAAGTTGAAAATGATGCTGACGCATGCGTTCTGGAAAACACTGGAAGATAATCCCTATGTGAATCCCAATAGCCCTGTAATTCCTGTGATTGAAAATTATTCCGCGTGGCTTGAACAAGCACCGAATAAAAAATTATTGTTATACGGAGGTTCGGGATTTTTGACGACACGTGCCGCGGCTAATTGGGCCATCAAAACCTTGCCCAATATCACCGCTGTTGATTTAGGCATAGAAGCGACGACGTTGTCGGGTGTGATGGCGCAGAAATTTTCAGAGGCATTATTGGGTTGGTTGTAACTTCCCACTTTTCAGCTCTTGTTGTATGAATTTCTTGAGGACTTTGAACGCCTCTTTCTGCGATTGATATAAAATCTCTGTATTTTGCCAATCCTGTTGAAGAATTTTTTCCTCAAGTGATTTTGAGAGTTCATGCATGTGATGAGCACCAATATTTCCGCTCACGCCTTTTATATTATGGCAAACCTGTTTTGCGTGAATTTCATCGCGCGCAGCAATATGTTTTTCGAGATGGTTAAGCAGCGTTGTCATTGAACGCGAAATTTTTCTGAGAAAAGCCTGTAATGCTTCGGTATCGTCGCCGAATATATCTTTTAAACGCGCAGGATCAATGGCGAGGGGCGTTTCAATTTGCTGTGATTTTTCAGGTAACCATTGCGTTAATGCACGTGACAATTCTTTTCGATCAATCGGTTTTGCCAAATAATCATCCATGCCTGCCTCTAAACATTTTTCACGATCACCGGTTAACGTATGTGCCGTCATTGCAATAATGGGAATATTTTTTTTGTGGCGGCGACGAATTTCACGACTGGCGTCATACCCATCCATTTCAGGCATTTGACAGTCCATGAAAATCAAATCATAGGAAATTTTTTCCAATGCTTTTAAGGCTTCAATTCCATTGTTGGCGACATCGACATGATTAAAGCCTAATTTTTTTAACATGCCCAATACCACTTGTTGATTGATGGGATAATCTTCGACTAATAATATATCCGCGCGTTTTTTTGTCTGTTTGGAGGTGAGCAGCGGCTTTATTTCAGTGTCTTGTGTCGGTTTAGTGCTTGTGGGTTTTTCAGATATTGCTGGAACAAAGGGAATGGTAAACCAAAAGGTACTCCCTTGACCGGGAGTGCTGTCGACATCAATGTTGCCACTCATATATCCGACTAATCGTTTACAAATCGCTAAACCTAAACCGCTTCCACCGTATTTACGTGACGTCGAACTATCGCCTTGCGAAAAGGTTTTAAATAAACGTGTTTTGACTTGAGGGGTGATGCCAATGCCGTGATCCGTTACTGCAAAACGTAATACCTGACTTCTGAGTGAAACATGGAGGGTGATTTCGCCTTTGTCGGTAAATTTCACAGCATTGCCTAACAGATTAATTAAAATTTGGCTTAAGCGTGCGGGGTCGCCATTGATCCACGTCGGAATGGTCGGATCCATAATAGTACGGAGGGATAATCCTTTTTGCGTGGCTGTGGAGGAGATGACATTCACTGATTCTTCCACCATCGTGCGCAAATCAAAATCAATTAATTCGAGTTTGAGACGTTCTGATTCTATTTTTGAAAAATCTAAAATATCATTGATTACGCGCAACAACGATTCGCCTGAAATTCGAATGGTTTCTGCATATTCACGTTGTTCAGATGTGAGTGAGGTATCGGACAATAACGTGGTCATTCCAATCACGCCATTCAATGGTGTTCGGATTTCGTGACTCATGGCGGCTAAAAAAGCACTCTTAGCTTGGTTGGCGGTTTCGGCGTGTTGTTTTGCAACGCGTAAAGCTTCTTCGGATTTATTCAATAAAAATGCAGTGAACCAGACAATGGGTACAAAAGAAAAAACGATCATTAAGGTCATCAAGGTGACATCGAATTCTCGCGTGTGCACATACACGGTTTGGCCGGTTACACGAAAATAGCCAAAGATGATGGGAAGACAAATTACCGTCGGGATTAAATATTTTGCCAGTGTCCCGCCTGAGCCGTGAGTTCCAAAAATGCTCAAAATGCTTTGAGTAGGATTACAGGACAATGCCGTAAAAGAAAAAAGCAGAAACAGCGCGGCCGTTGAAAAAGACAGTGGCGCGACGTTTCCGAATTGAAAAAATGACGGGTTATTATAAAGATAACTGGTGAAGACAATCAGCGGAATGATTAAAGACGCTAATAAAAAATATTGAGCCGTAGATTGAGCGTTACGATCGCCCAAAAATAAGACGAGTCCTACGCTGATGATGCAAACATTAAACGTTGTGAGCGGCGACATGTGATTGGCAAATAATGCAATCACGATGGCCAGTCCGACGCAAGCGATGGTAGTAAGTTGGGCGAAGGTGTTTTTGGTGGGTTGTAACCATAATCCGAGAGAGAGCACGCCAAAGCATAATACGGTATTGGGTTGTATCAAGAACCATCGCGAAAAAATAAGACTCATCAATAATATTGTCGTGATGAGTCCGCGTGTGATATGTGTGGGTAATAACGGTGCGGATCCTTGCATAGTATTTCTCCCGGCAAAAAATTCTGTCTAAGCTTACCAGTTTTGAAATATACAAACTACTTGATATATTCCCGCTGTTTCCCGTATGGTGTCGGGTGATTTTATGAAAAGGGAGTTTCTGCATGTCATTGTTGCCCGAAGATAACGATAACCGCAAACTTGCGTTGGTGATCAGTCGAGTTCCTCAATCGTTGGAAGAAATTCTCTCTCATTTTCAAGAGCGGGGATTTAAAGTCTTGCATGCCAGAAATGGTGGAGAAGGATTACGATTCGCACGCAAAACAGACCCCAGTATAATTGTGTTGGATATTTCAGAAACAATGACGTTTGATGAATCTTTGCTTGAACAGACATTAACTTTATTGGAATTAAAATCTGATGATCAATTATCAAAAATTCCTCTGGTTGTCACGACACAAAAATCTTCGCAAGAAAATTTAGGGCTGATGTTGAGTGAAGTTCACTTTCTCTCTAAACCCATCGATATCAATATCATGATTCGAAAAATTAAAGAATTACTGCCCGAGGGTGTGTCCACACTATTAGTGGTCGATGATGATGAATCCGCACGCGACATTATGACGGCTGCAGCGAAAAAAGCAGGGTGGAATTCCATCGAAGCCATCAATGGTCGTGATGCATTGAATAAAATGGCTGATGTTTTACCGTCTATTATTTTGTTAGATTTGATGATGCCGGAAATGGATGGGTTTAGCTTGATTGAGGAATTGCAGAAAAAAGAACAATGGCGCGATATTCCTATTATTATTGTTTCTGCAAAAGAATTAACGCCCGATGAAAATACGATGTTAAAAAAATACAGCAAAAGTATTTTGCAAAAAGGCGCACATACGCGTCAAGAATTGGTTGATGCGATTTGTGAAGTGGAGACTCGCTAATGGAATCGCAAACGATTACCGTAAACAATGTTGATATGAGTTATATCACGCAAGGCATGGGGAAAACTCTTTTGTTTCTACATGGCGTTCCTGGCACCAGCCTGATGTGGGAAGGAATTATCTCAAACGCTTCTTCGCATGCACAGTGTATTGCAATGGATTTAATTGGTTTGGGAAAATCAGGCAAACCCAAATTAGATTATTCCATAGAAGATCATGTGTTATTTCTCAAAGGTTTTATTGATGCGTTAGATCTGCAAGATTTAACCTTAGTTTTAAACGGCTGGGGATCCATTGTGGGATTGGATTATGCGCGTCAATATCCTGATAAAATATCAGGTTTGGTCTTTACGGAAGCCTATTTACGCCTAGAGAAAAATCATCTCGACATTTCGCTGTTTTTTGAGCGTTTAAAATTATTTGTCAAAAAAGAATCGGGTAAAGCGAAGGGCATGTTATCTCCGGCTTTTTTAAAAACTTTCCAAGATAATCCGTATATTAATTCGGAGAGTCCGGTGATTTCTGTTATTGAAGAATATTCGGCGTGGTTGCAGGAGAGCGAGATAAAAAAATTATTGTTACATGCAGGTCTAGGATTTTTAACGACGAAATCAGCAGTAGAGTGGGCGACTAAAAAAATGCCGAATTTAACCGCAGTGGATTTAGGGTTTGAGTCATCGAATTTATCGCCTCTGATGGCGACTACATTTTCTGATGTATTATTGAGTTGGTTGCCGTCGGCGCAGAATAAAAAATCTTCGCGTATTTATAAGCTACCGTCAGATGCGAGCGCTTGAATATATTTTTTTAATTCGTTATCTGTTTGTTCAACAACATCTTTCTCGATGATTTTAGTGATCAGCTTTTTTAACGGCTCATGGATATGGTTGATTAATAAGCCATGGAAACGAGGTGCGGCAATAATAATGAGTTGTGTGAATTGATGTGAATTTCGATTTTTTTCTAAGAGATCAATTATTTCTTTCGCGAATTTATCTTGTTCCTGTTCTTTGGGTGTGCTGTGTGGGGAATACGCGCCGCGTGAATCTCCGCCTTTATGATAATGCCCGGGTCGGTCTTCGACTAAATCATGTGTTTTTTCTCGGCTTGCTGAATGTTCTAGTGTTTGGACTAATTCAACTGATTTATTGACGCTATAAATATGAGCCAAGCTTGCGTTGGCGAAGACGATCCATTTTGTTTCCATGTTAGTAAACCCCTTGAAAAATAAATTTTTTAATAAGCGCTATCATGGTCGACGTGAAGAGTGAGAATTCTTATCGTGTTATCTTCTCTAATAGCAGTAGCGCGATACTTTTGTGAAAATCTAAATGTATAAATGCGATCTTTAACTCTATCATGCTTCACATTGATAGCCTCCCATTTAAGCCCGTTATCTTTGTGTAGTTCTATCCAGGTTAAGTTGGATATTTTTCGCAAGGTTTTTTGTAGTGCGACAATCTCAACCTTTTCGAGGTTTAAAAAATCTTGCTGAAATATTGGATGGTTTAAGTCCAGTTTAATTTTTGACATCTTTTGATTTCGCCAAAGTTTCCATTTTGCTTAAAATTTCTTCGGAATTATCTGTGCGGGTAGGATTTTTTTCGGCCCATTTTACTGCCGCATCAATTTTTCCCATATTATCATTTTCGCTGAGCCATTTCTGTGAATCAGGAATAAATTCGCCTGATTTAATGACCCAGGTGCTTTTATCAATTTGCTCGATTTTGACGATCTTGCCGGCCAGTGCTTTGCCCAATGAAATTTGGCCATTGACTCCGACGACTTTAACTTGATGATGTAACATATCGATCTCCTAAAACAACATATTAGTGCGATAGTATATCAACGAATCATTTTTCAATCAATTGATAAATGGGTGACACTTTCATTGGCCGGTTTTCTTCTGATATACGAAATTTGTCTCGTTATTTTGATGTCTCAAGTTGTTGTGACAACTTGGGGGCGGTCCGATGCCCCGAAAACTGGCTTTTGACCACCCCCAGCCCGCCATTACAGCTTCGGGGCGGTTTTTGCCTCGGAAAGGGCGTTTTGTCGCGCCCGGATCCCCCCGAAGGCGCCGTTGCGGGCTGGGGAGGGGGTTTTCTATTACCTCACCCCCGTTTGCCGCGCGCCCCTCTCCTAGAAGCAGGCTTTGTTGAATAATTCACCTGTAGCCTGGATTGAGCGGAGCGAAATCCAGGAACTGCAAAAAACATTGATATTTCCCGGATTTCGCTCCGCTCAATCCAGGCTACAAAGCCCTATTTATTCAACAACGCCTAGAAGCAGGAGAGGGGCGCGCGGCAGCGCGGGTGTGGGGGAAACAGGAGGGGGGGCAAAGGCCGCTTTGCCCTATATATAAGGAATACCCCCCCTCAAATATATTTCACCCCAACCCTCCCACCGCCCACCAACCCCCGAAATCTGATCTATACCTATATATAGGACAGGTTCTCCTGTCCTGCTTTTGTGGGGGGTATATGGATATAACAACGCTACTAAAAAGAGGGTTTAAATTAACGGCAATTGCCAGTTTTTTCTTTTGGCATTTTGCAGTTGCGTTGCCAGAAGGTGCACAGGTAAGTGCGGGTAGCGCAACTGTTACACAATCAGGTACTACCACAACGATTAATCAATCTTCACAAAATACGGTAATTAATTGGACTGGATTTAATACTGCTGTAAATGAAACCGTCAGATTTAATCAACCCAGTGTGAGTTCAATTGCTTTAAATAAAATTAACTCAGGACTCCCCACCAATTTTAATGGATCACTTTTTGCAAATGGCCAAGTCTGGATCGTTAATCCTAACGGTGTTGTCTTTGGCGCAAACAGCCAAGTGAACGTTGCGGGTTTATTAGTGACTACACATAACATTACCGACAGTAATTTTATGTCTGGTCAATATAAATTTGATATGGTTCCCGGTTTTGAAAACTCAAAAATTATTAATAACGGCAGTATTACCGTTGCAGATACTGGCATGGTCGCGTTGGTTGCACCCGGTGTAGAAAATAATGGAATTATTACAGCCAATTTAGGCAAAGTTTATTTATCTTCAGGTTCAAGTTTTGTTTTAGATTTATACGGTGATCAATTAATTAATTTCGGAACCAGTCCTGCAGTCCAAAACGGCTATGTATCTAATTCCGGAACAATTACCGCCAACGGCGGCAAAGTTTACATGACTGCAAATTCTGCAGCACAAGTCGTACAAGATGTTGTGAGCATGTCAGGAACTATCGAAGCAACAAGTGTGTCAGTGAATAAAAAAGGCGAAATTATTTTAAATGGCGGAAATGCAGGAACAACAAGAGTTTCCGGAAAATTAAAAGCATCCGGTGGTGGACATATTGAAACCTCGGGACATAAATTAATTATTGAGCCTACCGCAGTAATTGATGCAGGACAAGGTGGTTCGTGGTTAGTCGATCCGTATAATATTATTGTTGCAGGCGCAGGAAGTACATCTAATAATTCAGGTCAACCGAATTTTACTCCGACAGGAAATGATTCAACCATTGATGTAGCGTTAATTGATACCCAATTAAGTGGTGGCACAAACGTTACGTTGGCTACAGGCGGTGTAGGATCGCCAGGTGCTCAAGCCGGTGATATTACGTTTAATTCTGTTATGACATCATCGGGTGCGACCGCAACGTTATTTCTGAATGCCCTTCATGATGTAACGATTAATGCTGCGATGACAACAACCGGTCAGAATATTGATATTACGGCGGGGCACCAAATTAATCTGAAGGCTCCCGC
>DASZBR010000018.1:0-29829 GCA_035943935.1 Gammaproteobacteria bacterium | reverse complement strand
ATTAAAGCGTTTTGGAAATCAACTTCAACAGCTATTTAAATCCCCCCCTCATCCGCCCTTCGGGCACCTTCTCCCTCCGGGAGAAGCGAAAACATATGAAAAAATTCACTTTTTGTCCTGTACCTTAAGGTTTTCTTAAGGTTCTAGGGTTTTGGTGGTTTTTTTTGCGGGTTTTTGTATCATCTTCCCTATTCGGGCGAGGCAATACATTTCGTAGGGATCGGACTTGCAGCCTGCAAGGCCACGCCCGATCCTAGGATTAGGCATGGCCTAATCCCTACGAAATAATGTTACGGATTAAATATAACCGCCATTTCTTGACCATTTTCTGCTGGAGTAATTCTCATTCTTGTTCTAAAGAAGTTCGCAACGCCTGAAAAACAACTGGGCTCTTGCTCTTGTTCAACTAGCATCGGCTGAACTTCTTCTTGAGCAGCATCCATTTGGACTTCAGGAGGAAGCACAGAATGAAAATCATTAGCAGGATGGGCTTCGAGATCATATTGAACATCACAGAATTTGCCACGAAAAGTATTGTGGGCTGCTTCATACTTCAATGCACCACAGAGTCCTGCTGAACCTGCACTTGCACCCGTTATACTTAATCCCACCTTCAAAACACCAGGATTACAACCACAACAGGCCGATGAAGCTGTCAGCGCTATTCCAAAAACGCCCCAACACATGGAACCACATACACCTTCCGACGCATACGCAACACAACCGTCTAATTTTTCTTGACGATTAGCACGTTTATTTAATTCATCGGCTTTTTGTTTTATTAATGTGAGTGGCGCTTTTCCACCACATAACTCATAAAATTGATGCAATCGCCAAATCGACTCCACTTCATCTGAAGACAAATTCGACTTATTTCGTCGCAATAACTTGACCAGCTGATCACCTAAGGGCTGAATAAGATTTTGTAAATTCTCGGCTTGAGTACGTGTTACGGCTCTCATTAATTTCCGATGTGCTTGGGCAAAGTTCAGCAAATCATCTCCTGACAAATAGGACCCAATCAATCCCAATACATCCGACGAACTGCTTAATAAATCTGATACTTCTTCCATCACACACCTCTTCTATAATTAAAAATAATTCGCGTTATCACTTCTACACAAGGACGCCGCTACAGCCTTTACTATACAGACCTAACCTTAAGGTTTTATTAAGCGACGGGTTTATCGTACATTGCCAGACTTCTCCTCCGCCCCGCTACTGTCATTCTGAACAGTGTGATGAGGCCTTGACCTAGCAGCCCCAACATGGTTTATTGGCGCCTATGAAGACCCCCCGTACAAATTTGACGCCTTTATCGCGTATAAAACACCTGCATTTTGTAGGCATTGGTGGCGCAGGCATGGGCGGAATCGCGGAAGTACTCCTCAATCAAGGCTTCAAAATCACCGGTTGCGACCTCCACAAAAACACCATGACAGAACGGCTCGAAAAACAAGGCGCCGAGATTTTTTATGCCCATGACGCCAAACATATTCTGGGTGCCGATGCTGTAGTCAGATCCACCGCTATCCCTGACAATAATCCCGAAATAAAAGCCGCACGAGAAAACCATATTCCTGTCGTCCCCAGAGCCATGATGCTCGGCGAACTCATGCGATTTCGAAACGGAATTGCGATTGCCGGCACACATGGCAAAACCACAACAACCAGTTTAGTGACCTCCATATTTGCAGAAGCGGGATTAGATCCGACTTTTGTCATCGGCGGATTATTAAACTCTGCAGGAAGTAACGCACGGCTTGGACAAGGTGATTATCTAATAGCCGAAGCCGATGAAAGTGACGCATCGTTCTTATATTTACATCCCATGATGACGGTTGTGACTAATATCGACGCTGATCACATGGAAACTTATCACAATAATTTCGATGAACTCAAAAAAGTATTTATAGATTTTATTCATCACCTACCCTTTTACGGTTTGGCTGTTTTATGTAACGAAGATGCTGTAGTAAAAGAAATACTCCCGCAAATCTCAAGACCATTTAAGACTTATGGCTTTGATGACTCAGCAGAATTTTATGCGAAAAATATTAAACAAATTGGTACGCAAAATTATTTTACGGTACACCGCCCCAATAAAAACCCCTTAGAAATTACGCTTAATTTAGCTGGCGAGCATAATGTCCTGAATTCTCTGGCTGCAATTGCAATAGCGACCGAAGCAGGAATAGACGATGCCTCAATACAAACCGCTCTGAAAAATTTTGGTGGCGTGGGAAGAAGACTTCAAGTCTTAGGCGAATATGATACAAATCAGGGAAAAATATTATTAATAGATGACTATGGCCATCATCCGCGTGAAATTACCGCGACTTTAAATGCTATCAGAAAAGCCTGGCCGGAAAGAAGAGTTGTCATGGCGTATCAACCGCATCGATATACACGCACACGCGATTTATTTAATGATTTTGCAAATGTATTATCAACGGCAGATCAATTATTATTATTTGATGTGTATTCTGCTGGTGAAGCGCATATTGAGGGTGCTGACAGTCAAAGTTTATTAAATGCTATTCTTAAAAATTCTCAGTCACATGCTGTATTAGTTTCTCCCAAAGAGTCTTTTTCCCAGGTCTTGAGTACAGTATTAAAAAATAACGATATTTTATTAATGCAAGGCGCGGGTGATATTGGCAGTATTGCGAGCAATTTAGCCACTACACAATTACAGGTTTAGTATGTTATTACACAACGAACCCCTTTCGAAATATACCTCTTGGCGTGTCGGTGGTCCTGCAAAAAATGTATTTATCGCTGATGATTTAAATAATTTAGTTAATTTTTTAAAAACTCTCCCCGAATCTGAAAATATCCTCTGGCTTGGATTAGGCAGTAATGTATTAATTCGCGATGGTGGATATAACGGCACGGTAATCATCACCCAAGGAAGTTTTTTAAATACTATAGAAAAATTAGAAGATAATATTATTAAAATATCCGCGGGTGCGGCGTGCGGAACCGTTGCACGAACGTGCGCAAGATTAGGCTTAATGGGCATTGAATTTTTAGCCGGCGTACCCGGCACCATGGGTGGTGCTCTTGCCATGAACGCGGGCGCACACGGTGGCGAAACCTGGAACTACGTCGAACAATGTGAAGTAATAAATAGACGGGGTGAAATTAAAATTCGACCTGCTGCTGATTATAAAGTTAGCTATAGACAAGTTATTTGCCCTGATAATCAAGAATGGTTTTTAGCAGGTTATTTAAAATTAATTCCGGGTAACAAAGAAGAAAGCTTAGCGAAAATTAAAGATTTATTAGCGCATCGCACCAATACACAACCGATTAATTTACCCAATTGCGGGTCGGTATTTAGAAACCCTCCCAATAACTTCGCTGCAAAATTAATCGAAAGCTGTAACTTAAAGGGCTTTAAAATCGGCGGAGCTGAAGTTTCCCAAAAACACGCTAACTTTATTATTAATACGGGTCATGCTACTGCGCATGATATCGAAGCTTTAATTCAACATATTGCGGATGCCGTTAAAAAACAGCATGACATAGAACTCATTCGCGAAGTGCATATTATAGGAGATTCACTTGAAAATTAATGTTGGTTTGATTTGTGGTGGACAGTCGCCTGAGCATGATATCTCACTGTTTTCTGTCAAAAATGTCGAAGCGGCGATAGATAAAAATAAATTTAATAGCTTTATTATCAAAATAAATAAAGATGGAACATGGGCACATGAAGATCAAGAATTATATTTAGCACCCGGTGCAGGAAAAAAATTCTTGCGGTATAAAAATCATCCTGATAAATATTTAGAACTTGATATTGTATTTCCTATCTTGCACGGAAAAAATGGCGAAGATGGAACGATTCAGGGATTATTTGAATTATGCGGCATTCCGTATGTGGGTAGTGGCGTATTAAGTTCAGCGGTTAATATGGACAAAGATGTCACCAAAAGATTATTGCGTGATGCGGGTATTCCCGTTGCAAAATTTCTGGTTTTTTATGTCCATGAAAAAAATGAAAAAGATAAATTAAATTATAAAAATATTATTACAGAATTAGGTTCGCCTTTTTTTATGAAACCCGCCAATACCGGATCGTCCATCGGCGTACATAAAATAAAATCAGAAAGCCAATTTGAGACTGCCCTTAAAGAAGTATTTAACTATGACGAAAAAATTATTCTGGAAGAATATATTCCTGGCAGAGAAATCGAAACAGCGGTACTGGGAAATACCGAATTGTCAATCGGCATACCCGGAGAAATTATTCCCCATCATGAATTCTATACTTACCAGGCAAAATATTTTGACGAGAATGGTGCAACGGTCGAAGTTCCTGCTAAACTAGCGCCAAATATTGTCACTGAGTTCCAAGAACTTTCCAAACGAGCATTTAAAATACTGTGTTGCGACGGTTTCGCCCGCGTGGATTTTTTCCTCACGGCGGAAGGAAAAATATTTCTGAATGAAATCAATACCATTCCCGGCTTTACCAACATCAGTATGTACCCTAAATGCTGGGAAGCGGCAGGATTAAGTTACTCAGAACTGATCGGAAAATTAATTCACTTAGGCCTGGAAAAACACGGATGAGAAAACGTAACGCATCCCCACCCGCTTCAGCGCAAACCTCCTCGCGTAAAGGAAGAAAAATTACGTTATTTGTATTGTTTTCAGTGATTTTAGTATGGTGTATTGCCAAATTACATAATCCCGAAACATTTCCTATTCGTTCCGTTAGAATTGTTGATGCGCAATCTTTTGTCGATCACCCGAGTCTACGTGAAACCATTTCGCCTTATTTAGATGAGGGTATGATTAGATTAAAAGTAAATCAATTAGAAAAGTCATTGTTAACATTGCCCTGGATTCAAAGCGTTAATATTCAACGACAATGGCCCGATAAATTAATTGTCACCATCACCGAACAAAAACCGGGCGCACATTGGGACAAAACAGAATTATTAAATACGGATGGAAAAATTTTCGCACCCCAAACTATTCCGTCGACATTAAAAGATCTTCCTTGGCTTTACGGGCCCACGAATAACGCAACGGATCTTTGGGCAGGATACCAAGATATGTCATCTCTGGTTGCACCCTTAGGACTAAAAATTGTCGCGGTAAATTTAAGTCCGAGTGACGCATGGGAAATTGAATTAAACAATGGTATGCCTATTGTTTTAGGCAAAGATGAAGTCATCACACGCCTCAAACGTTTTGTCGAAATCTATCCTAAAATCTTTGACAATAATGCTAATGCAGTAGAATATATCGACCTACGATATAACAACGGTTTAGCAGTAAAGTGGAAAGGAAAGGAGTAAAAATGACGAAACGCGCAGAACGCAACCTTATAGTGGCACTTGATATTGGAACCTCCAAAATTGTCACGCTGGTAGGCGAACTCAATGCCAATGATCAAATCGAAGTTATTGGGTTGGGATCACATCCTTCACGAGGATTAAAACGCGGCGTTGTCGTTAATATTGAAGCAACGGTTCAATCCATTCAACAAGCCATAGAAGAAGCTGAGCTGATGGCCGGCTGTCAAATTCATTCTGCCTTTACGGGCATTGCAGGAAGTCATATTCGAAGTTTAAATTCTCACGGCATTGTTGCGATCCGCGATGTCGAAGTCACTGCAACGGATGTTGAGCGTGTGATTGATGCTGCTCGTGCGGTTGCCATTCCTGCTGATCAAAAAATATTACACGTCCTTCCGCAAGAATTTATAATTGATCAACAAGAAGGCATTCGCGAACCCATTGGCATGTCCGGCGTGCGTTTAGAAGCACGCGTGCACTTAGTCACTGGCGCACTCAGTGCTGCACAAAATATTTTAAAATGCGTGAAGAAATGCGGCATTGATGTCGCTGATATGGTCTTAGAACAATTAGCGTCTAGTTATTCTGTTCTGACAGAAGATGAAAAAGAATTGGGCGTATGCTTAGTGGATATTGGTGGTGGCACAACAGATATTGCTGTATTTAACGAAGGCTCTATTCGTCACACGGCTGTTATTCCTATCGCTGGCGACCAAGTGACTAATGATATTGCGGTTGCCCTTCGCACTCCTACCCAAAGCGCAGAAGAAGTAAAACTCAAACATGCATGCGCATTAGTCGATATAGCACATCCTGAAGAAATGATTGAAGTACCTGGCGTTGGCGATCGTCCTCGTCGCAGATTATCCAAACGCGCATTGGCGGAAGTGATTGAGCCACGCTATGAAGAATTATTTAGACTGGTTCAAGCTGAATTACGTCGCAGTGGTTTTGAAGACTCGGTGGCTTCAGGCATCGTATTAACTGGCGGTGCTTCGTTAATGCCAGGCGCACTCGAATTAGCTGAAAATATCTTTAGAATGCCGGTCCGTTTGGGCATTCCACAAGGAGCGATAGGCTTGAGTGAAGTCATTCACAGCCCTATCTATGCAACAGCTGTTGGTTTATTATTATCTGGAAAACAACACCTATTTGATCGTCGTACTGATATCCCATCACAAAGCAGCGTGAAAGACATATGGGGACGAATGAAAAACTGGTTTCAAGGGAATTTTTGAGGAGAAAAAAACGTGTCAAATCTAAATCCAATTGAGCAAAATGCCAATATAAAAGTCATTGGCGTCGGTGGCGGCGGAAGTAATGCTGTTAACTTTATGATGCAGCAAAAAATTGACGGTGTAATTTTCATGAATGCTAACACCGACAAACAAGCCCTCGAAAAATCGGGCGCCCCCATTAAATTACAATTGGGCAATGAAATCACACGTGGTTTAGGCGCGGGTGCAAATCCAGAGATTGGTCGTCAATCAGCTGAAGCGGATAAAGAAGAGATCAAAAAACTTTTAGCAAATACAGATATGTTATTCATCACTGCGGGTATGGGTGGTGGTACGGGAACCGGTGCAGCACCTGTGGTTGCACAAATTGCCAAAGAAATGGGAATCTTAACTGTTGCCGTTGTCACAAAGCCCTTCTCCTTTGAAGGCCGAAAGAGAATGATTGTTGCAGATGAAGGCATTAAAAATCTTTCTTCACACGTGGATTCTTTAATTATTGTTCCCAACAATAAATTATTAAGCGTATTAGGCAAAAACGTTACTCTCCTCAATGCATTCAAAGCAGCAAATAATGTGTTATTGGGAGCAGTACAGGGAATTGCAGAATTAATTACTCGTCCTGGTTTGATTAACGTTGACTTTGCTGACGTTCGAACCGTTATGTCTGAAATGGGCATGGCAATGATGGGAACCGGTATTGCAAACGGTGAAAATCGTGCGCGCGCTGCTGCTGAAGCCGCGATTGCAAGTCCATTATTAGAAGATGTCGATTTATCAGGTGCCAAAGGAATATTAGTCAATATTACCGCAGGCTTAGATATGTCCATCGGCGAATTCGATGAAGTCGGCAGTGTCATTCAAGCTATCGCTTCTCAAGAAGGTGCGACAGTTGTTGTGGGTACAACCATTGATCCTGAAATGACGGATGAATTACGCGTAACCATTATTGTGACGGGTTTGGGGAAATTAACTGATCCACCTGTTCAATTATCTAAATCTGATGAACAACCTAACTATCAAGAATTAGCGCGTCCTACTGTTTTGCGTAAACAAGCGGCTACAGCCAAAGCATCGACTGAAGCACTGAATAATCCTCATGATATAGACTATCTGGATATTCCTGCTTTCTTACGTAGGCAGGAAGAAGCCTAAAGAATGATCAAACAGCGCACCCTGCAAACTGCGATTAAAGCCACCGGTATTGGGCTGCATACCGGTGAACCGACTGTCCTTACTCTTCGTCCTGCTCCAGAAAATACGGGTATTGTTTTTTATAGAACAGATTTACCCACATCAATATCCATTCCTGCGCGTCCCGAAAATGTAGGAGACACAGTCATGTCGACCTGTCTTGTTAAAGACGGCGTGCGCATAGCGACTATTGAGCATTTAATGTCAGCACTTGCAGGATTAGGAATTGATAATGCGTATATAGATGTCAGTGCATCTGAAATTCCCATAATGGATGGCAGCTCAGGTCCATTTGTGTATATTTTACAATCGGCAGGAATTAAAGAACAAAACGCGCCCAAGAAATTTATTCGTATAAAACGAAAAATTACTGTACGCGTCGATGATAAATATGCAACGTTTGAGCCCTATGAAGGCTTTAAAGTTTCGTTATCCATTGACTTTAATCACCCTCTTTTTCATGGCAAACCACAAGAAGCCAGCATTGATTTTTCGACAACGTCTTATGTCAAAGAAGTCAGTCGCGCACGAACCTTCGGATTTATTTCAGAGTATGAATATTTGCGCTCGCGCAATCTTGCACTCGGCGCATCCATGGACAATGCCATTGTTATTGATGACTATAAAATTTTAAACGACGGTGGATTACGTTATGAAGATGAGCTGGTCAAACATAAAATCTTAGATGCCGTTGGTGATCTCTATTTATTAGGTTCTATTATTGGATCTTTTTCGGGTTATAAATCCGGCCATGCTTTAAACAATAAATTATTACGCGAGTTGTTAGCCGATCAAACCGCTTATGAAATCGTCACGTTTGAAGATAAAGAAGCTAAGTCGCCCATTCTGTATCCCGTATTACATTTCGCTTAACTTGATGCCAGACAATTTATTCGCGTTCATCTGGTACTTCATGAGAAAACACCTCACTTCCGTAGCGGGATTCCTGATAATCATTCTAATCGCATCGCTTGAAATTGCATTCAGCCCCTACGTTTTAAAAATTATTATCGATACCGCTACACGATATACTGACAATACGACTATCTTTTTACATGTCGTCACTTATTCCGCTGTTTTATATGTCTTACTGACTGTCATTCATAATATCGCCATGCGCATATATCATTATATTTGTCTGAAACTATTTCCAAAACTCAGAACGGAAATAAGCGTTGCCTTGTTTAATCATTTAACTAAACATTCCGTCTCATTTTTTCAGCGCAATTTTTCTGGTGACCTTGCCAACAAAGTTCAAAATGTGTCAGATAGCGTAGAATCCATTATTCAAAACATAAATCGTTATGTATTGGGAAATTTCTTTACCTTAATTATAGCGCTCATTTTATTAACCACCGTTCATCTTTTTTTCGCCGTAGTATTGTTACTCTGGGGAATTGCTTACGTGTGGAATGGTTATGCCATGGCAAAAAACACAACACGAATTGCACATGATTTTTCGCAAGCAAACAGTCATCTGACTGGGCAATTAGTTGACAGTATTGCAAACATTCTTAGCGCAAAGATTTTCTCAAATGTTTCCTTTGAGACAAACCGTATTGATGGAGCAGTCAACGCTGTGGGTGATCAAGATAAACTATTGCAAAGACAAATTATGTGGACTGACTTCTATCAAAACATAATTTTTACCCTGCTCATTGCTTTCTTAATGGCGGGATTAATTTATGGTAGAGTCCATGATTCAATTACCGTGGGTGATTTTGCCTTTATTCTTGGTTTATCTATCACGATTGCAACGATGGTAAATGGCTTGACAAAAGCGATGCCGGATTTAGCTAAGGACATTGGCAAATGCCAGCAAGCGTTGAATACCATTATTGTTTCACACGACATTCTAGAAACTGAAAACGCACCGTCTATAAATGTTACACGCGGCGAAATTGATTTCCGTGCGGTCAACTTTAGCTACGATAAAAACACATTATTTGAAAATTTTAATCTCACGATTCAAGCGAAGCAGAAAGTTGGGCTGGTTGGTTATTCTGGTGCGGGAAAAACAACATTGATTAATTTACTTTTCCGTCTTTATGAAATACAGAGCGGCGAGATTATCCTTGATGGACAAAATATCAATGCCGTTAATCGCGAAAGCTTGAGAAAAAACATTGCGCTCATTCCTCAGAATCCAGAATTATTTAATCGTAGTTTGATGGACAATATCCGCTATGGTGATACAGAAGCGTCTGATGAAGCGGTTTACAAAGCAGCACAGCTAGCAAAATGTCATGAATTTATTAGCCATCTTCCCGAAGCATACCAGTCTATGGTCGGTGAAAGAGGCATTAAACTTTCTGGCGGTCAACGACAGCGCATAGCAATTGCACGAGCCATTTTGAAAGATGCTCCCATTTTAATTTTGGATGAAGCCACTTCTGCGTTGGATTCAGCGACTGAAAGAGAAATTCAGGATGCACTTCACATTGTCATGGCAAATAAGACAGTGGTCGTTATTGCTCATCGGCTATCAACGATTATGGCGATGGATAGAATATTATTCTTCGATGCAGGAAAAATTGTAGAAGATGGTACTGTTGCTGAATTACAGAAAAAGAACGGTTATTTTGCTAGATTACTGGCAATGCAGAAAGTGGACGTATAAATCTAAGTCGCCCATTCTGTATCCCGTATTACATTTTGCTTAACCGGATCAGCATCCAGACAACGTTGTGAGAGATATAGCATCACTATACTAAACGGTATTACCACTATCATCCCCGTAAAAAAACCCAAGCATGACAACAGTACCAATCCTGTTAAATAACTGAAAAACCAATATAAACTTTTGCTGCACTCAAATAAACTTTTTTTCTGATAGCTTAAATTTATTCCAAGCCCAATCACTACGGCAACATATAATTTCCATAAGATGGCAAATCCACACCAATACAGCATGAGATTACAGACACAAAAAGCAATATACGAAAACCCCGTCGCACCTGAAAGTTTAAATGGTCTTTTCATATCCGGCTGTAATTTCCGCAAAGCTAATAAACAAATAGGCCCAATGCCATACGATAAAATACTGGCAGACGATAAAAATCCGACCATTTTTTGCCACCCCGGAAATGGCAAGAACGACAGCAATCCCACCGCAAAATTAATATATAACGTCACATAGGGGATTTGATATTTATTTAATTTTAATAAAAATTTAGGCAAATGGTCATTGAGTGCCATGCCATATAAAATTCGCGATGTTGCTGCAGTATAGACGAGCGTAGTTCCCATCGGCGAAAAGCACGCGTCAAACATAAGTAATATTGAGATAACAGATAATCCCAATAATAACGTCAAGCCAACTAACGGCCCACTGTCTCCTGCAAAACTCAGTCCACTCCAGCCATGAGTAAGAAGACTTTTTGGAACGGCTGCAATAAAACTTAACTGCAACATAAAATACAAAATAAACCCAATCAAAACAGCACCTAAAATGGCAATCGGTATATTACGTTCGGGATTTTTGACTTCACCGGCCAACATCAAGCCATTCTGAAAGCCCGTAAATCCAAACGCAACGCCACCTAAAGAAAGCGCCATAAAAATAGATTGCCATTGTTGTTTGCCAGATAAATCTATACTGACATTCCCAAAAGTATGTGCGCCATGCGCCGTATATAAAAGACTTAAAATAGCCAAAGAGGGAATCGCAAATTTAATTATACTGGCGTATTTATTGCATTCTGCTAATAATTTAACCCCAAAGGTATTCAGCAATACGACCACGCCCATAATAATAAAAGCCGCGAGATATCCATATTCAGATAATTTTGTCATATTATTTTCTTTCGTCACCAATAAGGGAAAGATATGGCTCGCGTATTGTAAAATAGCTTGAATTTCGATGGGGGTCATTACCACATAAGATAGCCACGAGACCCAGCCAAAAATAAAACCTACTTCGCGACCATGAGTAAAGGTTGGATAATTCGACATACCCCCTGAAATCGGAAACATGGTTCCCAATTCGCATAACGGCAATGCGATGAATAACATAAATACGGCGGCGATGATCCAGCAAATTAACGCATTGCTTCCTGCCATTTGAGCACTGATGAAAGGGCTGAATAACCAACCCGAGCCAATCATGCCACCGGCAGCAGCGACTAATACGTTTACGGTGGAGATGTCTCGCTTCAGCATTTACCCTCACACGGGCGGGATAATATCCCGCCCCTACACTAATATAAATTTTTCGGTTTCTTCTCGATGTTTTTTTAAGTACGCCATAAACGGCGTACCACCTGTTCCTACTGCATTGGGATTTCCGGTGTCCATTTGATGTTGATGCTGAATATAACTCGCGGCATAACTCAAATGGGTTTGACGAAAACGGTTTACCAGATTAATGCACGCATTATAAGCGGTTTTTAATTCTGAATTGTTTTCTTTTTGAATATATTTTCTCACTCGGCTTTGCTTTTCTATTTTTTCTAAGAACAGCCTATGCGCTTTTGGCATATATAAACGCATTTCTTCTAAATAGCTTTTTAACATATCGTTCTGGTGGGTAATTCCCAACAATCCATCCATGCACGGAATAATGCCACTTTGGGCACCCGTCTCGCCTCTGAATTGTTGTGGTTTGCCCTGATAGGCTTCAACGCCCTCATAGATTAATCCTTGCGGAAATTCCGGATGATTTTTCCAGCCATGAATATACGGTCTGACTCTGTGATAATAAATATACGGATCGCAATTTGAGGGCATTTTGTCCATTACTATACAAATTTTTTCCAGTGCTTTTGAAATGCTATTCAACGCTGAAAGCAATTTATGGTTATCTTTTTGTTTTACCGCCTGTATCGCTGGCATACAATTTTCCAATGCGGGTATGGCTTTTTGTTCGATATCAATATGGACTAAAATAAACCATTCTTCATCGATACCACCCAAGAAATTTTGAATTAACGCTATATTTCCCAATTCCACTTCGCCGGTTTTATCTATTTTTCGCCAATTATGCAAAGCATAGGATGCATACGATAATACAGGCGGTCTGTTTAATTTTTGCGAAACTTCATGCCATGGCTTTGCAAGCACAGCAGGTAAAACCTGAATAACGGGTTTTTCGCCCCACACATACGCATGGCCTAAATAGGATAATATTTGCATCGCCCGCTCTATTTGTCTGATATTTTTTAACTGTTCGACAGGAAACTCCGGCAACTCACGAATCGTTTTTCGTGTGAAATTACTGACTAATAATTTGGGTAACTCACGCGCGATATTTTCCCATGCTGCAAATTTTGGGGGTAATTTTTCGAGGGGATCTTTTTGTGGCAGAAAACCATTATTCATCGCTTCTCCTAAAATGCTGCAATACCCGTAATTCCCGCGCCCAAGATTAAAGCATGAATATCTGCTGTGCCTTCATACGTCTTAACAGTCTCGAGATTTAAAACATGTCGAATAACATGGTATTCATCCATGATGCCATTACCACCCAACATATCACGTGATTCTCGAGCGATATCTAATGCACTTAATGTCGAATATCGTTTCATCATAGAAATGCTTTCTGTAGCCGCTTTATTTTCTGCTTTTAATCTGCCTAATCTCAAACAGCCTTGTAAACCCAAACTAATTTTAGTTTCCATTTCAGCGAGTTTATATTGAATTAACTGATTGGCACCAAGAGGCTTATCAAATTGTTTTCGCTCTAAAACATAATTACGTGCGGTATGAAAACAAAATTCTGCAGCGCCCATCGCACCCCACGCTATTCCATAACGCGCATTTTCTAAACAGTGTATTGCAGCACCCAAGCCCTTTGCTTCTTCAAGCATATTTTCGTCGGGTATAAATACTTTATCCATAAAAACTTCGCCGGTTAACGATGCACGCAGCGAAAATTTATTGTGCATCGCAACCGTCGACAAACCCTTCATATTTTTTTCTACGATAAATCCCTGGATTTTATTCTCGTCATTTTTAGCCCACACGATAAAAACATCTGCGATAGAAGCGTTTGTGATCCAAGTCTTACTACCCGATAGCTCATATCCGCCTTTTACTTTCTTCGCATGCGTTTGCAGTCCCGATGGATCTGAGCCGTGATTCGGTTCGGTTAAACAAAACGATCCTACCCATTCACCCGAAACTAATTTAGGCAAAAACTTATCTTTTTGTGCTTTTGAACCATAAATATATATAGGATAAATAACCAAAGAAGATTGCACGCTTGCAGCAGATCGATAGGCAGAATCCACACGTTCAATTTCACGCGCAATAAGACCATAACTGACATAACTCACCCCTGCACACCCATATTCTTTTAAAGTAGCTCCTAAAAAACCTAGCTCACCCATTTCGCGTAATATATTTTTATCAAAACTCTCTTCTCGAAAAGATTTGAGAATACCCGGAAATAATTTGGTCTGCGCATAATCTTGAGCCGTCTTTTGAATTAATTTTTCTTCAGCCGTCAGCTGTTCATCAAATAAAAAAGGCGATTGCCAATCAAACGGAACTCGAGATTTATTCATAAAATTTTATTCCTTGTGCTAACGGTAGCTTATCGCTCCAATTAATCGTATTGGTTTGTCGACGCATATAATTTTTCCAGGCATCTGAACCCGCTTCTCTCCCGCCCCCGGTTTCTTTTTCACCGCCAAACGCACCACCAATTTCAGCGCCCGATGTGCCAATATTAATATTGGCAATACCACAATCACTGCCTTGTGTTGACAAAAATCGTTCGATATTTTTAATTTGCGTAGAAAATAAAGCAGAAGATAATCCTTGCGGCACGGTATTTTGAAGTCTTATAGCGTCTTCAAAATCTTTAAAACTAATCACATATAATATGGGTGCAAAAGTTTCCTCTTGTACGATAGGCCAATGATTTTCAGCACGAATAATGGTTGGCTCGACATAATATCCGGTACCCGGCAATAAACTTCCCCCCGTGATAATTTCCGCACTCTGTTTATGACATTCTGCCAACGCTGCGGTAAATGCATTCACCGCGTCTTCGCTAATTAATGGCCCCATGAGATTTTTTTTATCCAACGGATCACCAATCTGAATTTGTTGATACGCATGTTTTAGTGCATCGATAACATGATCAATGATGGAGTCATGAACAATTAACCGGCGTGTTGTTGTACAGCGCTGTCCTGATGTTCCTACTGCACCAAATACCACCGCAGGTATCGCCAGTTTTAAATCAGCCGTTTTATCTATAATAATGGCATTATTTCCACTGCATTCTAATAAATATCGCCCAAAGCGCTTAGATACTGACTCAGCCACTTTATGTCCTACAAAAGATGAGCCTGTAAACGAAACCAGATTGATATGTTTATTTGTTAATAATTGCTCCGAAATGGTTTTATCTTCTGTAATGACCAAAGAAAAAACACCCGCATACCCCAATTTTTTCATCGCTCTAGAACACAAATGCTGAACAGCAATCGCACATAATGGCACTTTTGAAGAGGGTTTCCAGATAACGACATTGCCGCACACAGCAGCTAAAAAAGCATTCCATGCCCACACCGCCATAGGAAAATTAAATGCGGTAATCACAGCAACCACACCCAGCGGATGCCACTGTTCATACATACGGTGCTGAACGCGCTCTGAGTGCATCGTTTTACCGTATAACATCCGTGATTGACCTACGGCGAAATCTGCCATATCGATCATTTCTTGCACTTCGCCTTCTGCTTCTGCTTTTATTTTTCCCATCTCGAGAGAAATTAATCCCGCTAAAAAATCTTTATTTTTTCTGAGCAACACGCCTATTTTACGAATTAACTCTCCGCGCTTAGGGGCAGGAATCAATGACCATGTCTGTGCGGCTTTCTGCGCATGCGTAAGCACTTTTTGAAATTGGGTTGCGCTGGTAGGCACGACTTCTGCAATGGGCTGCTCTGAGGCCGGATTAATCGAAATCAGATTAGACAAAGGCTCATCAGACGTTAACCACGACTCGTTTGAATAAGTCCCTGAATTAATCGGCTGGATTTTGCACTGTTTCAGAATATCCTTTTCCATTTTTTTCTCCCTTTAAGCAAAACTATAGATATTTCCCGAAGAAGTCTCTTTTTAATGCGCTCAACTCAATTTCTTCTTGGAAAATAAATCCATGATATTTAGAGGGGTGTTTGAGCACATGATGTACTACTGCACAAAGTGATGCTGCGGTAGAAACTTGTAATGCTGAGTACAATTTAGCCCCTATTTTCTGGGGGTAGTATTTCTTAACAAATTGCTCCTCACACAAAACGCCATCTCTTTTACCTCTCACAGAAACGGCAATAATGACGATATCTTGATTTGTTGTTGGAAGAGCGTTTTCTAAAATGGTTTTTAATAATTCACGATTATCATTTAATTTTAAATCATTCATTAAAAACTTCATGTTTTCACAATGGCCCGGATAGCGGATAGTTTTATAGTGCAAATGATTGACTTTATGCGCATATAAATCAATTAAATTTCCTAGGCCTCCGGAAGTATTGAACGCCTCATATAACATGCCATCTATTTCTAATTCTTCTTTATCTTCCAGCGGTTTGAGCGCAATCACTTTTCGATGATCAATACCATAACAGGTATTACCATATTCATTAATCAAACCATCGACTGACCAAGTAATCGCATAATGTAATACATTGTGAGCATATTGCGGCAATCCACCCACGCGTAATTGAATAGAATCCACTTTGGAAAAACGAGAAGCGAGATCATGCGCAATAATACCGACTAGTCCCGGCGCTAAACCACAACGCGGCACAAATGCAGAACGCGAATTTTTAGCAAGTTTTTTAATGATTTTACTGACACCCACATCTTCAGTTAGATCAAAATAATTTAAGCTGAATTGCTTAGCTAATTTTGCAGCGTGAGGAGTATAAAAATAGGGTAAACAAGAAATGATAGTATTAATGGCTTTGTTTTTCTTGAAGAAAGCACGAACAGCAGAATCATCCGTGATATCAAACTTAACGACAGCAGAAGAAGACGGCTTTGCATCAGCAAGTATGACAGTGTGTTTCGCTTGCTTCAAAAGCGCAGCCGTTAATGTCCCAATTCTACCCGCACCGATTACGAGTAAGGTATGCATTAGATCCCTAAGTTAGACTAACTCCACAAGAGCAAGAGGCGCATTGTCCCCTGCGCGAAATCCACACTTCAAAATACGTAAATAGCCACCCGCACGTTCTTTGTATTGCGGCCCAAGCTCATTAAATAATTTAGCGACCGCAGCCTTGTTACGAAGCCTTGAATCTAACAAACGACGTCTCGCCAAAGAATCAACTTTCGCTAATGTAATCAATCTTTCAGCAACACCACGCAACTCTTTTGCCTTAGCAACTGTCGTCGTAATGCGACCATGATCAACCAAAGAGATGACGAGACTTCTCAGCAACGCACGTCGCTGGCTGGAATTACGACTTAATTGACGACCTGTATTACCATGACGCATAACAAAACCCTTTTAAAATTTAATGTTGTTCATTCTCACGGTTAAACGACACGGGAGGCCAATTTTTAATGGTCATTCCCAGTGAAAGTGCGCGAGTCGATAAAACATCTTTAATTTCATTCAGCGACTTCTTGCCTAAATTAGGCGTTTTTAATAACTCTGCTTCTGTGCGCTGAACCAAATCACCGATGTAATAAATATTTTCTGCTTTTAAGCAATTAGCCGAACGAACGGTTAATTCCAAATCATCCACAGGTCTTAAAAGTAATGGATCAATTTCCTGCTTAGATTCAGACGCAATTTGCTGATGTTCGTGTTTGAGCTCGACAAAATACGACAATTGTTCTTGCAATATTGTCGCAGCTCGACGAATCGCAGCTTCAGGCTCAATCGTACCATTTGTTTCAAGATCAATAATTAACTTATCAAGATTAGTACGTTGCTCCACACGAGCATTTTCAACCGTATAAGTAACTTTTTTGACCGGTGTAAATGTCGCGTCCAATTTAAGCGCATTGATAACATTTTTCTTTTCAGATTCAAGGCCGAATAAAATATCTTCTTTGTGATGCGTGTCAGAAATATTGGCTGGCTGATAACCTCTGCCGCGCATAACTTTAATCGTCATCGACAATTTTCCCTTCTGGGTTAAATGCGCAATAACGTGCTGAGGGTTCACAATTTCCACATCATGATCAAGAGTAATGTCAGATGCATGCACAATGCCGGGACCATCTTTGTGTAATGACAATGTCGCTTCGTCTTTTGCATTTAATTTAATCGCAAGACCTTTAAGATTAAGCAAAATTTCAACCACGTCTTCTTGTACACCGTCTATAGCGCCAAATTCATGCAAAACGCCATCAATTGAAACTTGTGTAACCGCACAACCAGGCATTGATGATAATAGCGTACGACGAAAAGCGTTACCTAATGTGTCACCAAAACCTTTTTCCAAAGGTTGAATGGTGATACGCGAGCGATGTTTATCAATCGCCTCAACATCAATAGTGCGCGGCACTAAAAATTTGTTCACTGGACTCATAACACTCATGCGATATCACCCTTACTTGGAATAAAGCTCAACGATAAAGTTCTCATTATACTCAGCGGGCAATTCGTCACGCTGAGGTAACCGTTTAAAAGTTGCTGTTTTTTCACTGGTATTTGTAGTTATCCATTCCGGCGCTGGCTTTTCATTGTAGATTGCTAAAGCACCATCCACTCTCTTTTGGAGTCGTCCCTTTTCGCTCAGCGAAATTATTGCGCCCGCTGAAACCTGAAAAGATGGGATATCCACTTTTCGACCGTCCACCATAATGGCACCGTGATTAACGAGCTGTCTTGCTTCAGGACGCGTCGCAGCAAATCCTGCGCGAAAAACAATGTTATCAAGCCTAGCTTCTAACATCTCAAGCAATGTAACGCCCGTAGCACCCTTCTTACGCGCAGCTTTCACATAGTAATTATGAAACTGGCGTTCAGTCATTCCGTAAATACGCTTGATCTTTTGTTTTTCTCGAAGTTGAATACCGTAATTTGACAACCGCGATGTTTTTGCACCATGTTGTCCTGGCTTTTTATCTGATTTCTTCGTTTTCAAGCCTTTCGACTTAAGGAACAAATCAGTTCCTTCACGTCGGGCATATTTGCATGCTTTACCACTTGATCTAGCCATAGCTAACTACATTCTCCTGTATATTCTAAACACGACGCTTTTTGGGATCGCGTGGACCATTATGAGGAATACCTGTCGCATCACGGATTTCAGTAATTTTGAGCCCTGCAGCCAAAAATGCTTTAATCACCGCTTCACGACCCGGTCCAGGACCTTTGATATAAACCACAATTGAAACCAACCCATAAACTTCTTTAACATTTCGACCTAATTTCTCAGCAGCAACCTGTGCAGCAAACGGTGTGCTCTTACGAGAACCACTGAAGCCTTCACTTCCGGCACTTGCTTGACCCAAGCCATTACCTTGAAGATCCGTCATGGTGATCAGCGTATTGTTATACGACGCTTGCACATGAGCGATCCCTTGAGGAACTTTTCGAGCCTTTCTCTTTCGAGTAGACGCGCCTGCTTTGCCTTTCATTTTTCCAGCTTTAGAAGAGGCCCCTTTTCCGCCTTTTCCACCAGCTTCGCCTGTATCTGTATCAACGTTCTCTTTCGACATAATATCTCTTTATTTCCTAATAACAATTAAAACCTAAAAATCATTCTTTGGCAGGTGCTGACGCCTTGATTACCTTCTTCGCTCTACCTTTTCGAGTACGGGCATTTGTTCTCGTGCGTTGCCCACGTACAGGAAGCCCCTTTTTATGACGACCACCACGGTAAGATCCGGTATCAACCAATCGCTTAATATTCATTGTCGTTTCACGACGCAAATCACCTTCGACAACCAATTTAAGCTGAGCAATCATTTGTCGAATCGCTTCTGCTTGCGCCTCAGTTAAATCTTTACCTTTCGTGGCCCCATTCACGTTCGCTTTTTCACAAAGCAATCGTGCTAAAGTTGGCCCTACACCATAAATCGCGCGCAGACCTATAACGATATGCTTTGTTGCTGGAATGTTCACACCGGCAATACGTGTCATCGCTTTGACTCTCCTAACTATTAACCTTGTCTTTGTTTATGTTTTGCATTTGTACAGATAATTCTCACCACGCGTCGTCGCTTGATTACCTTACAGTTTCTGCACATTTTACCCACTGACGCTCTAACCTTCATTACTCCGTCCCCCACCAAATACTCAAAAACTTCACAGTATACAACATTTATCGGAGAAATCTAACTGGATTACCAGCCCCTTTCAGGTTCGATTTCTTCATCAAAGACTCATATTGCCTAGACATCAGATGGGCCTGCACCTGCGCTATAAAGTCCATAATGACAACAACAATAATCAGCAACGACGTCCCACCAAAATAAAACGGCACATGCCACGTTAAAACCATGAATTCCGGCAACAACGCCACTAAAACCAAATAACCTGCGCCAACCAATGTCAACCGAGTCATGACGCCATCAATATATTTTGCACTCTGTTCACCTGGACGAATACCCGGGATAAATGCACCAGACTTCTTCAAGTTATCCGCGGTTTCACGAGGATTAAATACTATTGCTGTGTAGAAAAAACTAAAAAAGATAATCGCGGCCGCAAACAACAAAACATACAACGGCTGGCCAGGTTGCAATGCAAAGCCTATATCTTGCAGCCATTGCATCGAGTGGCTTCCCGAAAAAAATGTAGCTAACGTCGTCGGCAACAAAATAATACTTGATGCAAAAATCGGCGGAATCACTCCTGACATATTAATTTTCAGTGGCAAATGACTGCTTTGTGCCGCATAAATTTTTCGCCCTTGCATACGTTGCGGGTAATTCACCGTGATTTTTCGCTGCGCTCTTTCCATAAACACAACAAATCCTGTCACGACTATCACCAACAAAGTCACTATAATTAATGCGAAAAACTGAATTTCACCCTGACGTAGTTGTTCTAAGAATCGCGCTATCGCAGCAGGTAATCCTGAAACAATTCCACTAAAAATAATCAAGGAAATACCATTACCGACACCACGCTCCGTAATTTGTTCTCCGAGCCACATAATAATCATCGTGCCCGTCACGAGTGACGTCGTCGTAATAATGTAAAACGACAATCCACTGCTCAGCGCAATTTGTTGACTAATCAACCATTTCGAAACGCCCAACGCTTGAAACAATGAGAGAATTACTGTTCCGTACCGCGTGTACTCATTAATTTTTCGACGACCCGATTCACCTTCTTTTTTTAATTCTTCCAGTGACGGCAATACAGATACCAACAATTGCATAATAATCGATGCGGAAATATACGGCATCACACCCAAAGCAAAAATCGTCAAGCGAGAAAGTGCACCGCCTGAAAACATATTAAATAATCCTAATATTCCATTTTTTTCATTATGAAAAAAGTTCGCCAACTTCACAGGATCTAATCCTGGAATAGGAATATGTGCTCCAATGCGATAAACAATGAGCGCAAGCAATACAAAAAGAAGACGCTGCTTCAGCTCGTGCAATCCTGAAAACATCCCTGACTGTTTTTGGATATTACCTAATGCCATTCGTTATGACTCAACCTTTCCACCGACTGCGATTATGGCTTCCTTGGCACCCTTGGTAAGCTTTACATCATTACTGATCGTTAATTTCTTTTTGATCTCACCGTTTAATATAATTTTAACGGTTTTAATACTGTCTTTAATTAATTTAGCTTTACGTAATGTTTCAAGGCTGATGGTTTCACCTTCAAAATCATTCAACTCAAACAATCTAATCTCTTGTGTGAATTGTGACATTTTTGAGCGAAATCCAAATTTAGGCATGCGTCTTTGCATCGGCATCTGACCGCCTTCAAAACCTAATTTGTGATAACCACCTGCGCGCGCATGTTGACCCTTATGGCCCTTTCCGGAAGTTTTACCTCGGCCGCTACCGATACCACGCCCCAATCGTTTTCCTGTTTTTTTCGAGCCTATGGCCGGCTGAATCGTATTTAAACGCATCATTACACAATCTCCTTCGGTGGCAATATATCAGAGATTTTCTTACCACGTTTATCTGCTGCATAACGAGGCGAACGCATATCTTGCAAACCCTTAATGGTTGCACGAACAACGTTAATAGGCGTTGAAGAACCCATCGTTTTAGCTAACACATCATGCACACCTAAAACTTCAAATACCGCACGCATCGCGCCACCCGCAATAATTCCCGTTCCCTTTGATGCAGGCTGCATAAATACTCTTGATGCACCATGACAGGAGACAATACGATGTTGCAATGTCGAACCGTTTAATTCGATCTTAACCAGGCTTTTACGTGCGGCTTGCATCGCTTTTTGAATCGCCGCAGAAACTTCCAACGCTTTTCCGCTGCCTAATCCGACGCGACCTTTTCCGTCACCGACAACAATATACGCCGTAAAGCTGAATTTTTTTCCGCCTTCAACGACTTTTGAGTTGCGATTAACGTGGATAAGCTTTTCAAGCATCCCGTCACTTTTTGTTGATGAATCAAAACCAAAACTTGTGGACATTACGGTAAATCCTTAGAAAATCAAACCATTTTCTCTGGCTGCATCAGCCAAAGCTTTCACACGACCATGATACTTAAACCCAGAACGATCAAAGCCAACTTTTGAAACACCCGCTGCAACAGCGCGTTTAGCAACAATCCGCCCAACAACACCTGCAGATTTTACATTCGCCGCTTGCTTATCCAACGCCGCTTTAACTTCTTTATCCAGCGTCGAAGCAACGGCAAGCACTTTGCTACCATCAGATGTCAGTACTTGTGCATAAATATGCTGAGAACTGAGATGCACAGAAAGTCTCGGCACATCCAGCACTTTTAATTTATGTCTCGTCTTTTTTGCTCGACGGAGACGACCACTTGCCTCTTTTTTCATAAATCTCTCACCTTACTTTTTCTTCACTTCTTTCAAGTGAATCACTTCACCCATGAATTTAATTCCCTTGCCTTTATAACATTCCGGCATACGATACAAACGTATTTCAGCGGCAACTTGGCCTAACAACTGATTATCATGCGAAGATAACACAATTTCTGTTTGGCTGGGGGATTCTGCAGTAACTTCCTTAGGCAATTCATAAACAACGGGGTGAGAGAAACCCAACGTCAAATTCAATTTATGACCTTGTATTTGAACGCGATACCCCACACCAACCAAAACCAAGTGCAGTTTAAACCCTTCACTCACTCCAACAAGCGTATTACGCAAGTTTGCCCATACGGTGCCTAACAGTACTTTTTGATCACCCTTTTCACATTTCACAAAAATATTACTATTTTCGGCCGCGATTGTAATACCCTCGTGAAGGCGAATTTTCACTGTTTTCTTAGGGCCTTTTACTTCCACGAAATCCGCATGCGATTGAAGCGTTACTCCTTTAGGAAGTATTAACGGCTTATTTGCAAGTCTTGACATAACAATTTACCTAAAATTAGTTAATAATAAATAAGGCTTCGCCGCCTAAATTCGCTTCTCTTGCCTTCAGATGTGACATCACACCCTTAGGAGTAGACATTACCATCACACCAAAACCATCGATAATTTTTGGGACATCACGGCATTTTTTATATACACGAAGACTGGATTTACTGACACGCTTAAGCATTTGAATAACAGGTTTATTCATATAATACTTTAAGTTTATCTTCAAAAAAGGCTTCTCTTCGACTTTGATCGCATCATAAGATTCCACAAATCCTTCGTCGACCAATACATCACACACACTACGATTCAATTTGGAGTCAACGACATCCACTTGTTTTTTCCCCATAGTCTGCGCATTTTTAATTCTAACCAACATGTCTGACAATGTATCGTTTATCATAACCCTGATTCCACCCTCTGTTTTACCAACTTGACATCAAAAGCCCAGGAATTTGTCCCCGAGACGCAAGTAAGCGAATCATGTGTCGACAAATACCAAATTTCTTATACACACCACGGGGACGACCCGTCAATGCACAACGATTACGCAAACGAATTGGATTAGAGTCACGCGGCAATTCTGCCAATTTTCGTTGCGCTTCTTGTCGCTTCTTGAGAGACAGCTTTGGATTTATCGCTGCCACCTTCAATTCCTGACGTTTTTTCCAATGCTTATTGACTATTGTTTTTCTTTTTTCATTGCGGACTACCACCGAGCGTTTTGCCATAAAATTCCTCAATCTTCTCTAAACGGAAACTGCAACGCTTTTAAAAGCGCATAAGCTTCTTTGTCTGATTTTGCTGTGGTTGTAATAGTAATATCCAAACCACGTAACGCATCAACTTCATCATAATTAACTTCTGGAAATACAATCTGTTCCTTCAAGCCAAAAGAATAATTTCCTCGACCATCAAATGATCTTTTCGATAATCCACGAAAATCTCGAATACGCGGGATAACAACCGCAATCAATTTTTCTAAAAAATCATACATACGCTTACGGCGTAATGTAACTTTACAACCGATGGGCCAACCTTCACGAATTTTAAATGTTGAAATAGATTTTCGTGCATGCGTTGTTAGTGGCTTCTGGCCCGTGATTTTTGTTAAATCCGAAATAGCAGCGGTCAATATTTTTTTATCCGCAACAGCCTCACCCACACCCATGTTTAACGTAATTTTAACGAAACGCGGCACTTCCATCGCAGAGGAATACCCAAATTCCTTCGCTAAAGCTTTCGTCACATTCGTTTTGTAATGGTGTTCTAAATTTGCCATGGTTTTACCTGTCTTAAATATCAATCAGTTCATCATCGGATTTGAAATGACGAACTTTTTTTCCATCATTTAAAAATTTAATTTTCACTTTATCTGCTTTTTGCTTAATCGGATTATAAATAGCAATATTGGATAAATTTATTTTTGCTTCTTTTTCAATAATTCCACCCGGTTTATTCGCACGAGGATTAGGCTTGGTTGCTCGTTTCACCATATTAACGCCTTCGACCAACGCTTTATTAAGCTCAGGAAGAATAGACAATACTTTGCCCGTTTTTCCTTTGCTTTTACCAGTAATGACGATGACGGTATCACCTTTTTTAATTTTACGCATAACTATAAAACCTCTTCTGCAAGAGAAATAATTTTAGCGAACATTTCACCGCGTAATTCTCTTGTTACGGGTCCAAAAATACGTGTCCCAATAGGTTGATTCTGCGCATTTAATAAAACAACCGCGTTAGTATCAAAACGAATCAACGAACCATCGCTACGACGAACACCTTTGGCAGTCCTAACAACAACGGCTAAATACACGTCACCTTTCTTAACTTTTCCATTAGGAATAGCATCTTTTATACTAACTTTAATCAGATCACCAACACCAGCATACCGACGCTTAGAGCCGCCCAACACCTTGATGCACATAACATCTCTCGCACCGCTGTTATCTGCTACCTTTAAATACGATTGCGTTTGAATCACTATAGCACCTCACGTTGTGCAAAAATCGTTGAAACCGAAAGCTTTGCTGCCGCTAAACGAAAGGCTTCTACCGCTTCTTGTCTCGACACACCCTCTAACTCAAACAAAACACGACCTGGCTGAATTTGAGCAACCCAGTATTCTACACTACCTTTACCTTTACCTTGACGTACTTCTAAAGGTTTTTTCGTCATTGGTTTATCAGGAAAAATTTTAATCCAAAGTTTTCCGCCACGTTTCACATAGCGCGTCAACACTTTTCGTGCTGCTTCGATTTGTCGCGCAGTTATTTGAGCCCAATCGGTTGCCTTCAGACCAAATTCACCGTGACTCACTTTTGATCCAGCAAAAGCCAGACCACGATTGCGTCCCTTCATGGTTTTTCGAAATTTTGTTCGTTTTGGTTGTAACATGTATAACTCTCCTACCCTCTACTTCTGCTCAGCTGCATCGGACGCATCACGCTTTGCAGAAACGTCACCTTTATAAATCCACACTTTCACACCAATGATTCCAGCTGTTGTTTTCGCTTCAGAAAAACCATAATCAATGTCAGCTCTTAATGTATGCAAAGGCACACGCCCTTCACGCATCCATTCAGTACGCGCAATTTCAGCGCCGCCTAAACGACCCGCAACACAGACCTTGATTCCTTTTGCACCCTGGCGTAGAGCAGACGACATTGCTTTTTTCATCGCACGTCGAAACATAGCGCGTTTTTCTAATTGTTGCGCAATACTTTCAGAAACCAATTTTGCATCCGTATCTGGCTTTTTGACTTCTTCTATCACGATATGAACAGAAACACCGCCTAGCATTTGGCTCAAAACACCCTTCAATCTTTCAACTTCCTCGCCTTTTTTTCCTAATACTATTCCTGGGCGCGCAACAAATACTTTTACCGTAATTTTATTGCTGGTCGGACGAAGAATAACAATTTTCGCAACTCCCGCATGGGCTAATGATTTTTTTAAAAATTCACGCACCCGAAAATCGGCAAGTAACATTTCAGGATATTTTTTACTATCCATATACCATATAGAATCTGACTCTCGAATAACGCCGACTCTAAATGCAATTGGACTGACTTTTTGACCCATCTTAATCTTCCTTTTGAGAAATTTCTGCGAGCTTAATAGTAATATGTGACAGGCGTTTTAAAATACGATTACCACGACCTTTAGCTCTTGCCATCATACGCTTATAGGCGCCTGCTTCATCAACATAAACAGTAGCCACTTTAAGCGTATCAATATCAGCGCCATGATTATGCTCTGCATTTGCAATAGCCGATTCTAATAATTTTTTAATCAGTCCGCTCGCTTTTAACGGCATGTAATTCAATATATTCAATGCGCGATCTACTGGCAATCCGCGAATTTTATCCGCAACCAACCTCGCTTTCAGCGGCGAAATTCTCACGTTGTTTAATATAGCAATACTTTCCATCTTCGCTTCACTCACTATGATTTAGATTTATCAGCTTCAGCCGCAGCTGCTGCTTTTTTATCAGCGGCAGAGTGACTCTTAAAAATTCGGGTTGGCGCAAATTCACCCAACTTGTGACCAATCATGTTTTCAGAAACGAAAATTGGCACATGTGCTTTTCCGTTATGAACCGCAATGGTCAACCCCACAAACTCAGGTACCACAACAGAAGATCTTGACCATGTTTTTATTGGTTTTTTATCTTTTGCAGAGACAGCGATTTCCGCCTTCTTGAGCAATTTAAAATCAACAAATGGTCCCTTCTTGACAGAGCGTGCCACAATTAACCCCTTCTATCTTTAATAATAAATACCGCTGTACGTTTATTTTTACGCGTTTTGTACCCTTTCGTAGAAACACCCCAAGGTGTTACTGGATGACGACCACCAGATGTTTTACCTTCACCACCTCCGTGAGGGTGATCTACCGGATTCATTGCCACACCACGTACAGTAGGACGAATACCCAACCAACGCTTAGCTCCCGCCTTACCAATTGAACGTAAATTATGTTCTGCATTGCCTACTTCACCAATCGATGCGCGACAATCCAAATTAACGTTACGCGATTCGCCGGACTTCAACTTAATCAACGCGTATTTGCCTTCTTTCGCAATCAACTGAGCAGAAGATCCCGCTGAGCGAGCAAGTTGACCACCCTTGCCTTGCTTTAATTCGATACAATGAATATTTGTTCCGACAGGGATAAGACGTAAAGGTAATGAATTACCCGCCTTAATTGCTGCTTCAGGGCCTGAAGAAACTTCATCACCCACCTTCAATCCTAAAGGGGCGACAATATACCTTCTTTCACCATCTGCGTACAATAATAATGCAATATTTGCTGAACGATTTGGATCATATTCAATACGCTCAACTTTTGAAACAATGCTGTCTTTATTTCGAACAAAGTCTATTACACGGAATTGACGTTTATGGCCACCACCCTGATGTCGCGTGGTAATACGACCCGTATTGTTTCGTCCACCTTTACGCTTCGTTGCACCAGCAACCAGTGATTTCTCCGGTCCTTTCTTATGAAGATGCTCGCGAGTCGTTGTTTCACGAAACCGTTTTCCGGGAGACGTTGGTTTAGATTTCTTAATTGGCATGATGCATTAATCCTTGACTGTTTCAGGTTCAGGTAAAGTAATAGCGAAACCATCCATAAGTGAAATGTACGCTTTTTTCCAATCGCTTCGTCTACCAGTGATCGCACCTGATTTCCGTTCTTTTCCGAGTGTATTAACTGTGCGCACTGCAGCAACTTTTACATTAAATTCTTTCTCAACAGCAGCTTTTACTTGTGCTTTATTTGCCGTCTTGTGAATTTTGAATACATACTGATTTTTTGCCGACAACATCGTAGCTTTTTCAGTAACATGCGGGGCCACAAGAACCTTAATAATATGTTTAGCCATGTTGTAACGCCTCATTCAATTTCACCAGCGCTTGCTTTGTGATCACAACATTCTCATGTCTTAAAAGAAATACTGGATCAATACCTCTCACAGAAATGACTTCTGTATGCAACAAATTTCGTGAGGCCAAAACAAGCTTTTCATCAATTTCATCAACAATAATCAAAGGTTTCTCAGCTTTCAATTTCGCTAAAAAACTCACTAATTCTTTTGTTTTTGATTGAGTTAATTTAATTTCCTCGACAGCAAGTAAACGTTCATCACGAATCAGCTGTGACAAAATAGAGCAAAGCGCACCCCTGTACATTTTTTTGTTGATTTTTTGGCTGTAATCCCCTGGGCGAGCAGCAAATGTTACCCCCCCGTGACGCCATAATGGGCCTCTTGTTGTACCCGCACGCGCACGCCCCGAACCTTTTTGGTTCCAAGGTTTAGCACCACCACCGCTCACTTCAGCACGTGTTTTTTGCTGATGCGTTCCCGCGCGTAACCCTGCCAATCGAGCAGTAACTACTTGATGAATTAAAGCTTCATTATATGGTTTATCAAAAACATCCGCAGAAAGATCCAGTGATTTAATATCAAATTTCTTAACCATTATTCTTTCTCTCCTTTAGCAGGATAAATCACAACATATGATCCTGGAGCTCCTGGTACACCACCTGAAATTAAGATCAATCCCTTTTCGGCATCGATTTTCACAACATCAAGATTTGGCACAGTAATTTGTTTATTTCCCATTTGCCCAGCCATTTTTTTACCCTTGAAAACTTTACCTGGTGACTGACGCTGTCCAATTGATCCACCCACTCGGTGAGACAGTGAGTTACCATGCGAGGCATCTTGTGTCGAAAAATTATGGCGCTTAATAACACCGGCAAATCCTTTACCTTTCGAAACACCCACAACGTCAACCAACGAAATGGTCTCAAACAATTTCACAGTAAGCTCATTGCCCACCTTAAAATCATCAAGCGAATTTACACGAAATTCCCACAAACCTATACCAGGCTCAACATTGGCTTTTGCATAATGTCCAATCATTGGCTTAGATAAACGCGAAGCTTTTTTCTTTCCAGTCGTTACTTGAATTGCCTTGTAACCATCTGTTTCAATATTTTTCACTTGCGTAATACGATTTGGGATAACCTCAATCACCGACACAGCAATAGAATCGCCTTTATCGGTAAACACTCTTGTCATTCCTACTTTTTGTCCTACTAAACCCGGTACCATGGATATCCCCACTCAACTAAATCTATTGGTTCTCTAAACTAATCTCAACGTCAACCCCGGCAGATAAATCTAAACGCATCAACGCGTCAACCGTTTTATCGGTTGCCAAAATAACAATCAATCTTTTGTGTGTTCTGATCTCAAATTGATCACGCGCATTTTTATCCACGTGTGGAGAAACGAGTAACGTCATGCGCTCAATTTTTGTCGGCAATGGAATGGGACCATTAATATGCGCCCCTGTTCGTTTTGCGGTTTCAACAATTTCTCGCGCAGACTGATCAATTAAACGATGATCAAATGCTTTTAAATATATCCTAATCTTTTGTGCCATGATTTTTTACTCAAGTATTTTAGTAACAACACCCGCACCTACAGTGCGTCCACCTTCTCTTACCGCAAAGCGTAAACCTTCTTCCATCGCTATCGGCACTATCAACTTCACTACCATCTTCGTATTATCGCCAGGCATTACCATT
>DASZBR010000017.1:0-137641 GCA_035943935.1 Gammaproteobacteria bacterium | reverse complement strand
GGACTTGGGCTTGCATCTCGCGCGCTTCCAAACCGCCACAGACTTGAATAAGTCGGTCTGACAGCGTCGACTTGCCGTGGTCAATATGAGCGATAATAGAAAAGTTTCGAATATGAGATAGGTCTGTCATTGTTCTGGTTCGGATACCTTATATATATGTACGACGGCTATGATCAGGCAGGAAGCGGGAAAAGTCTAGTCGAATTGCCGCAAACAGGACCAGGCATGGCCTTGCAGGCTGCAAGCCTGGCCTCTACAACCCTCACCAAATCTATGACTATTTTGTTCCCCTATTTTCGTTTTCCATTATTCATTCCTACAGAACCCTGCACTGGTTTTTGGGGTAACGTTTTTTTGACGTCTTCCAATTTTCCATTATTTCCCCATGCATTCGGCAAACTTTTTGCAACTGCTTTTGCAGGTGGCACGACCAACGATTTTGGTTTTGCTTCAGGAGATGATTCAACTTCTTCGAACTGACCTAATTGATTTAATTTACGCCACGCTTTCGCCGCATAAGACGCTGCGCCACTGCCATAATCCAATGCCATATTGAAATCACTTATCGCCTCATCTTTTTTAAGTAATCCTGCCTGCGCTAAACCACGATTGAAATACGCTCTTCCATATTCTTCATTTTCTGGAGTCTTTTTCTGCTTATGCCACTCAATGACTTGAGTAAATGTTCTAAGCGCTTTGTCATATTGTTTTAAATATATCTCTACACAACCGCTAGAAAAAAATGCTAATACTCTTGCTAAACTTTCTTTCTCAGCCGTAGTAAACGCCTTTAAAAAATCTGCTTTTGCGCCTACATAATCTTTTTGTTTAATTTTTTCCCAACCCTTATTGTAAAAATTATTTTCTTCTTGCATCGTTATTTTCCTCTTTAGTTTAATTAGCCAAACGTTCCTTGCGCCAAAAATTTCGCCGTCAATTCCATAACTTTTTTATTCTTCGGAAAAAATCGATGTGTCACATGTAAAACAATATGTTCTTTCATGCCCTCGACTTTTGTATTTTCAACTGACACCCTGCCGTCGTTTTTACCCTTAATAATTAATGATGCGATAGGATTTGCCGTTGCAGTTCCCGCAATAACTCCTAATTCATAATCGATCGGTGAAAATAAATGACTAATTTTACTTTGATCCGTAATAATTTGTTGACCGGCTGGACCATAGATTTTTTTATAACCCCACTGATGCTGCCAAAAATCTGCCAGATCCGTTCCTTTATTCGGCGGTGCCAATTGAACAACACGACCTAAATTTTTCGGGCGAAATTTTGGATTGGATAGAAATAAGCGAACCAATAATCCGCCCAAAGAATATCCTACAAAATGGACTTTTTGATCGGGCGAAATAAGATGGGATAATTTTTCATGGATATATTCACAAAGCCTTTCAACCGCATAGTGCCTTGAAGGATAGTCCAGATTATGAACCACATAGCCCTGAGCCTCGAGAGTCCGCGCAAGCTTGGCCATATGCCGAGAACTACGCCCCAATCCATGCAAAAGAACAACGTTTTCAGATAAATTCATATAAAACAGCCTTATTTACGTTCCCGAATCAAAGTTTAGTTGTTACTATAGCAGGATGTCTAACCATCCCTTATTAAACATTGCTGTTCAAGCTGCCCGGCGAGCCGGGACTGTTATTATTCGCGCACTCGATAGACTCGAAGGCGTTAAAGTCACGCCTAAAGGTCCTAAAGATTTTGCGACAGAAGTTGACCATAAAGCCGAAACTGAGATTATTCAAATTATCAGAAAATCCTATCCCGACCACTCAATTCTGGGCGAAGAGTTCGGTGAACAACTCGGTAAAGATACTGATACTTTATGGATCATTGATCCTCTTGATGGTACGACCAATTTTTTCCACGGCTTTCCGCATTTTTGTGTTTCCATTGCGGTGATGCAAAAAGGTCGTATTGAACACGGTGTGATTTATGATCCACTTCGACAAGAATTATTTACCGCCTCTGCAGGCTCGGGTGCAAAATTAAATCAATACAGACTCAGAGTCAGCAATTGTTTAGATCTCAACTCAGCATTAGTTGCCACTTCATTTCCTTGCCCTAACGTACAAAGCACACGCAAATCCGGTTCTTCTGCATTGGATCTTGCCTATGTCGCCGCAGGAAGATTAGATGGATTTTGGGATGAAGGTCTTAACGCATGGGATACTGCAGCAGGTAGTTTATTGATTACCGAAGCCGGTGGTTTAATCAGTGAACCCAACGGCGGAACCGATTATTTAAAATCAGGTAATCTTATCTCGACTAACCCCAAATTAATGGATGATTTTATTAAGGTCTGTCGTCGATAGCGCCTTTAACGGTTGGCATCAAATCTTCACGATTTAATCCTAACGCCACAGCCAACGCACCTGCCACATAAATAGACGAATACGTTCCGACGACGATACCAATCATCAACGCTAACGCAAATCCGTGAATCATATTTCCGCCGTAAATAAACAACGAAAGTACAACCACCAATGTCGTCGCAGACGTCATGATCGTTCGTGATAAGGTTTGATTAATGGATAAATTAACGACTTCAACCGGCGAACCTTTTCTTAATTTCCGAAAATTTTCACGGATTCTGTCAAAAATAACAATCGTATCATTCAGAGAATAACCAATGACGGCGAGTACGGCTGCCAATACATTTAAATTAAAATCCCAATGGAAAAACGAAAATAATCCTAAAATTAATACGGGATCGTGAATCAAGGCAACAGATGAACCAATGGCAAATCGATATTCAAATCGAATGGCGATATACATCATGGTGCCCAGCAACGCAATTAATATTGCCAAAAAACCTTTGGTTTCCATTTCTTTGCCGACTTGAGGTCCCACATATTCCATTCTTTCTATAGAGGCACCAGGTAATGCGCTGATAATTTCAGCTTTTATTTCACGCTGTCCCTCTCCTACTTTGGGCGCAACACTGATCAACGCTTGTTTAGACGTTCCATAACTTTGTACAACCGCTTCATGAAATCCTGCTTGATTTAATTGCTCACGCACTTGAATTAAATTCGCCGGCTGTGGATAGGAAATTTGAACTTGCGTGCCGCCCGTAAAATCCAATCCCCAATTAAGACCCTTTGTAACTAAGGTCACTAACGCACACGAAAATAATACAATGGACAAAATGGCTGTCCATTTGCGAAGACCCATAAAATCAATTTCAGTTTTCTTTTTGAAAAATTCCATCGCTTTACATTCCTATCGATAGTTTTTTGACTGTGCGTGAACCGTAAATCGCATTCACCATCGCACGCGTAAACATAATTGCCGTTACCATTGACGTTAATACACCCAACGTTAACGTCACTGCGAAACCTTTTACGGCATCTGTACCTATACCAAATAAAACCATGGCGACGATCAGCGTAGTGACATTGGCATCAACGATAGTAACAAAAGCCCGTTCATAACCATGAAAGATACTGGCTTGTGGGCTCATGCCATTACGCACTTCTTCTCGAATACGTTCGAAAATTAACACGTTAGCATCGACGGCTAACCCTAACGTCAACACAATACCTGCCATACCCGGTAGAGTGAGCGTTGCACCCAGTAAAGATAATAACGCTAATAATAAAATTAAATTTAATAACAGCGCCGCATCTGCAATCAAGCCGAATAATCTGTAATAAAAAGCCATAAAGATTATTACAATCGCAAGCGCTACCTCAATGGATAATACTCCCTTATGAATATTTTCCTGCCCTAGTGTTGGACCAACGGTTCGCTCTTCTTCATAATTAATTGCTGCGGGCAATGCACCGGCGCGCAACAATAATGAAAGATTTTGTGATTCACGTTGAGAACCCAATCCCGTCACTTGGAAATTATTACCTAACGCACTTTGAATGGTCGCAATATTAATAATTTTTTCTGTTTTCTGAGGCACTTTGACCGGTTTGCCATCAACTATTTTGGTATCGAATGTCGTTTCAATAAATACCGTCGCCATCGGATTACCCACGTTTTGAGCGGTCACGCGATTGAATAAACTTTCACCGCCACCGCCTAGACGAATATTGACCGACGGACGACCCGCATCATCAAAACTGGCGGATGCATCAGTAATCGACGATCCCGTTAGCAATACTTGGTTTTGTAATAAAACAGGTCGACCTTCAAATTGATACAGTGTCGATCCGGGAGGTGCAAATCCACTCATCGCGGTTTGTGGATCGCTTGTGGTATTCACCATATGAAATTCAACGGTAGCCGTACCGCCTAAGATATCTTTCGCATGCGCCGTATCTTGAATTCCCGGTAAATCCACAGAAACTCTATCCGAGCCTTGCTGCTGCACAATCGCATCGCTCACACCCAACTCATTCACACGATTACGTAACGTCGTCATGGTTTGATCGAGAGTATATTCGCGAATTTTTTCTAAGCCCGCTTGACTCAATACGGCAGAAAGTGAATACGTATTACCCGCTGAAGTATCGGTCGGTGTTAAATCAGGAAATTCACTGCGCAGAAAATCTAACGCCGCTGTTTTTTGATCGGCATCCCGAAACGTCAATAAAATACTGTTATCGTTTTGTAAAACAACATTAGAATAACGAATATGTTTATCACGCAAATCGGCAATCATGCTCGTGACAACACCTTGTTGGCGACGTGAGATCACAGAATCAATATCGACGTTAATTAAAAAGTGTACACCGCCGCGTAAATCCAGCCCCAACTTCATCGGCAATGCGCCAATTGAGGTTAACCAATCTGGCGTTGCGGGCGCCAAACTTAATGCAACGGTATAATCATCACCTAAAGCAGCTTTAATAAAATCACTCGCTTTTAATTGAGTATCCGTATTATTAAATCTCACTAAAATATTTTGGTTTTCTTGGTTTTCTATTTTGGCTGATTTATACGGTAATTGTTGTTGGCTCAACACATTCTCAACTTGCGTCAGCACCGCTGAATTAATCATAGCGCCATGTTTACCTGACACTTGAACAGACGCGTCATCGCCAAATAAATTCGGAGACGCGTATAAAAATCCCAGAATAACAATGATGACTAATAAAATATTTTTCCAGAGGGGATAACGATTCATTTCAACGTGCCCTTAGGAACAGACGCCGCTACCGAATCTTTTTGAATAGCAATATCAACATTTGGCGCAATAGTGAGGGTAATAAAATCATCCTCGACTTTTGCGATCTTTCCGAGCATTCCACCAGATGTAATAATTTCATCGCCTTTTTGGAGATTACTCATTAAATTACGGTGCGCTTTAGCGCGCTTCGCTTGTGGCAACCACAGCATTAAATAAAACAATCCTACAAATAGTGCTAACGTTATAATTGAACCCATGTTTTTCTCTCCCCTCGTGATCCGCCTATTTAACTATGCCCCCACCATTTCTGCAATCGTTCCATCGCTTTATGTAACAATTCTTCTGATGTGGCATAGGCAATTCGAAAACCCGTTCCACAACCAAATGCACTACCTGGCACGACAACTACACCCGCTTCGACTAATAATGCCTCACAAAGCTCCAGATCATTCTTATAGTGTTTCATCGCATTGGATATATCAGGAAAACTATAAAAAGTCCCTGTTGCCGGTAAAACTTTAATGTTTTTGATTTTTGAAAGCCCCTCAAAGACGATTTGATGTCTGCGTTGATAGGCGGCGGTCATTTCATGTACACACGTTTGATCGCCGTTTAACGCTGCAACCGCGGCATATTGTGCGATGGAATTAGGATTTGAGGTTGATTGCGACTGAATATTATTCATGGCCGTAATAATTTCTACAGGCCCTGCAGCATACCCAATTCGCCATCCCGTCATCGCGTAAGATTTTGCAACGCCGTGACATATTATGGTTCGGGATTTTAATGCTGGACAAGCCATAAGAATATTACAGAATTTTTCTGCACCCCAGATAATATGCTCATACATATCGTCGCTTAATATATAAACCTGGGGATGTTTTAATAAAACTTCAGCTAATTTTTCCAATTCTTTGCGTGAATAACAAATACCCGTAGGGTTTGACGGGCTGTTTAGGATTAATAATTTAGTTTTAGGCGTAATGGCTTTTTCTAATTGCTCAGCCGTAATTTTAAAGCTTTGTTCCGAGGTTGTTTCGATAAAAATATTCTTTCCATCAGCTAATAACACCATATCTGGATATGACACCCAATACGGTGCAGGAATAATGACCTCATCACCTTCGCTAATTAAAGCCTGAATAGTGTTATATACCGATTGTTTGCATCCTGCCGCTGCGCTAATTTCTTTCGGCGAAAAACTTAATTTATTATCTCGTTCGAATTTATTTATTACAGCCTGTTTTAATTCAGGAATGCCATCGACTGCGGTATATTTTGTATAGCCCTTATTCAGCGCATCACGTGCGGCATCTTTGATAAATTCTGGAGTATCAAAATCCGGTTCACCGACCGTAAGGCTGATTAAATCTTTACCTTCAGCTTGCAATAATTTTGCGCGATTGGTGATCGCCATCGTGGGCGAGGGTTTAATTTTTTGGGCACGCAGCGAAAGATGCGAAAGGCTCATGGGTCACTATCCTCTTAATATACAGCCAAAGGTACATTCTATATCAGAATGAAGATAATTCTGAACCTATCGCTATGTTTTTTATTGAATCGAACACCTGGCTGGTTTTTTCGTATGAGCTGCCCCATCAAGTTCGTGTTCCCTAATTTGATCAGGCGTTAAAACGGTTGGATCAGCTCCGTACTCAATCAAGAGTCGAGCCACGCGACTTTGTCCGTTTTTACAAACAAGGTTAAGCAGAGTTTGAGGAGGCTCATCATCACTCTCGAGCAATGCATTAGGATCGCATCCTTTATCTAGTAATAGCTGCACGAGCGGTAAAAGATAAGTATCTTTTTTTGGCGTCCACTGACACCAAAACGCTAAAATAGTTTTCTCATCTATTTCAGCGCCTTTTTCGATAAGATATTTAGCGGTATACGCTCTGCCGATTAAACCCAGTGGGCTAGAAAATATATCGACAGATTGATTTACATTGGCGCCTCGTTCAATTAAAAGGCGAATAGAAGCAAAGTATCCACATGCACAAACAACAATCAAAGGCGTAACTTCTCGGCCAACGAAACATATCAAATCCTCACGATCAGCCGATATCAAAACCCGAACATCCACTTTAGCCTTGGCACGGCATAAAACTTCTAATGTAACCACATCTCCAATCAAACTGCTTTCCACTAACGGCACTCTTCCATTACGGTCAGGTTTATTAACATCCAAATTTCTCATGTTTTCACATAAGTATTGCACAGCCTCACTCGCACCCACTGAACAAAGATAGGTTAAGAAATCTTGTCGCCACTCAATTTTTTTCTCGTTTATAAAAGCACAGATAACTTTTGCATACCCCAGTAATGTTGCATTTGAAGTATTTTTACATGCAGATTCATAAAGCATATGGCCTTGAGCGTTGGTATCTGATGTTTTCTTTCCCATCAAAAAATTTACAACATCCGTCCGCCCTAATGCACAAGCAGTCATCAATACATAATCAAATTCGGAAATAAGAATTTGGTCACTAATTTTGTCACTATAAAAACTCTTAATTTTTTCTATTGGTTGAGCGCATACCATCGCTAGTCCAAACAAGTCAAAAGCATCTTCTTTCTTATTAGGCATAACAGTAACAATCGACCTGTAAATTTCATCCAAGCCTGCTTGAAAAGCATACATTGTCGAAAACTGAGCGCCATCAACTCTAAAGTAGGGCATTTTAAATGGCAGCGTTCTGTCAGCAAATGCGGATTCACTGGAGGGCCACCGGGCGGAAAAAAAATCCAAATCGTCAATACTGATTCGCTTTTCTTCAATGGACTTTTGCAGTCTAGAAAGATTTTTTTCTTTAAAAATATCCCGCAGTTCTTTTTTTGATTGCGTTAAGTTTCCAGTCACTTCTTGATGCCTTTCAATAAACTGCTGTTCCCAACTAGGGACGGCCAATCCATTAGAATAATGGTTTATTCTTTCTAATCTTGCGTAATCCAAAGGAAAGTCAGACTGATATTTTTGCTTAAATACATCATCACGAAAGCGGCTCACCGCCCTGCATATTCTACTTACTTGGTTCAAACTGCCACGTTGGGGGGGAGGAAAAAAACCCATGATGATAGCCAATACTGGCTTTGGGAGAACTTCAAATGACATAATAAATCTACCTTTTTAACTATTAAGAGCCCCCGATTATACCTGAAAAATGCTACTATTTGGCCATTATGAAGAACTTCGTCATCGAATCCCATTTCAAACCCGCCGGCGATCAGCCCGAAGCGATTTCAGGTCTTGTTCAAGGACTTGAGGCCGGACTCGCGCATCAAACACTTTTGGGTGTCACGGGCTCGGGCAAGACGTTCACGTGCGCACATGTTATCCAGCATATTCAGCGCCCGGCTATCATATTGGCCCCCAATAAAACACTGGCTGCCCAACTCTACGGCGAGATGAAAGCGTTTTTCCCTAAGAACGCCGTTGAGTACTTTGTATCGTATTACGACTATTACCAACCAGAAGCGTACGTCCCCGCCTCCGATACTTTCATCGAAAAAGATGCCTCTATTAACGAACAAATAGAACAGATGAGACTTTCTGCAACCAAAAGCTTAATGGAACGCAAAGATGTCATTATTGTCGCAACGGTGTCAGCGATATATGGCTTGGGCGATCCGAAATCATATTTAGGCATGATTTTAATTTTAAAAAAGGGAGATACGGTTGATCAGCGGCAAATATTAAGACGACTGGCTGAATTGCAATACACCCGTAACGAAATTAGTTTCGACAGGGGAACGTATAGAGTACGTGGCGATGTGATCGATATCTATCCTATTGAAGCAGACAGCGATGCGGTTCGTATAGAATTGTTTGGTGATGAAATCGAAAATTTAAGTTTTTTTGATCCCCTGACTGGCGAAGTACTTTCAAAAATAGCGCGTTACACTCTCTATCCCAAAACCCATTACGTCACGCCGAGAGAAAAAATCTTAGAGGCGATTGATAAAATTAAAGCGGAACTTGAAGATAGATTAAATTATTTTTATGCCAATAATAAATTAATAGAAGCCCAGCGCCTAAAAGAACGAACAACCTATGACATTGAAATGATGTATGAATTAGGTTATTGCTCGGGGATAGAAAATTATTCGCGTTATTTATCCGGACGAAATCCTGGCGAGCCACCACCTACTTTATTTGAATATTTACCCAAAGATGCTGTTTTATATGTTGACGAATCACACGTGACTATTCCGCAACTGGGTGGAATGTATAAAGGCGATCGCGCACGCAAAGAAAATCTCGTTAATTACGGCTTTCGTTTACCGTGTGCATTAGATAATAGACCCTTAAGATTTGAAGAGTTTTTAAATCTTTCTCCACAGACGGTTTATATTTCTGCCACTCCAGGCCCGTATGAATTAGAACATTCGGGAGCTGTGATTGAACAAGTGGTTCGGCCAACTGGACTTATTGATCCGGAGATTGAAATTCGTCCTGTAGGTAATCAAGTCGAAAATTTATTAGGCGAAATAAAATTACGCATTGCGAATGATGAACGCATATTAGTCACAACACTCACCAAACGATTATCTGAAGATCTGACCGAATATTTACAAGGCAAAAAAATAAACGTCCGATATTTGCATTCTGATATCGATACGGTTGAACGCATGGAAATTATTCGGGATCTCAGAAAGGGAAAGTGTGATGTTCTTGTGGGCATTAATTTATTACGAGAGGGTTTAGATTTGCCTGAAGTTTCTCTCGTAGCAATATTAGATGCAGACAAAGAAGGCTTTTTAAGATCTGAACGATCATTGATTCAAACGATTGGACGAGCAGCACGAAACATCAACGGCAAGGCTATATTATATGCTGATAAAATAACCGGCTCGATGCAACGAGCAATTGAGGAAACTGATAGAAGACGTGCCAAACAAGTAACCTATAATACTTTACACGGCATTACCCCAAAATCTATTCAAAAAGCCATTCACGATATTTTAGAAGCGGCACCCGCGACGACTCCACAAAGTAAAAAATTCTTATCTGGCGGGAAAACCATTTCAGAGCTCGAAGCCGAAATGCATTTCTTTGCGCAGAATTTAGAATTCGAAAAAGCGGCGGAGTTGAGAGATGAGATTCGAGTGTTGAAGCAGAAAAATAAAAAATCGTAGGGGCAGGATATTAACCCGCCCATAAGAGGTCCTTGGATGAATTTACGCAGTAGCCTGCTGCGCAATTATCTACAAATCTGCAAAAACACCACCTTTCACGTCGTCCCGAAGGAGCGAAGCGATGAGGGATCTCCTGCTACGATGTTGAACATAATACTTTACATAAATATATTTAAGCAGGATTCATATTATTTTTAAATAAAAAACAAAAAATATTCGGTGAAAAAATTGAACCCTACTTAGAAAGTACTACCTCGAAAAATATCTTGAACATCGTAGCAGGAGATCCCTCATCGCTTCGCTCCTTCGGGACGACGTGAACAAGTGTTACTTCGGCCTCGGAGAACTCGGCTTCATCAATTGAGCCAACTCTTCACGCACTCGCCGCCCTTCATCCGAACTAAAATAAGCGGTGCGTCGTTCAAAATCGATATCTGGTCTATGCCAATGACAATGATCGTTTAACATATAAAAAACGTTAAGACTACGTCCAAATATTTTACCCACAAACGTGTAAAACGTTGGAAATTCTGCAGGATCTCCATACGATTGTTTTAATTCTCTCAAAGAGGAATAATAAGCACCTTTTTTGCGACTATCTTTGTACAATAAAAAATCGTCTTGCCCAACATCTAACATCAAAACAGCATGCGGTGTATGTCCCCATTCAGAAAGAAGAACCTCTTTATTCTGAGTTCTTTCCAAAATTGCTTTCATAATTCGGACTAATCTTTCTTCTTGTGCATTGTCGATTCCATAATAGGTTCCCATCAAAAAAGCACACAAATGCAATAGGTGTATACGTGTAAAATCAAAATTACCAATTATGCCATCAACATCACACGCCTTTTTGAGAATTAACTCTTCTGCCAAATCATACCGTCCTGTTTTTAAAGCCAAACTCAGTGGAGAATTCCCTGCCAAACACACCCCATCCATTACACTAAAAATCAGATGTCCCGGTTCAAATATCTCGAAGACAGCATTAATTAATACTTGATCACCTTTAACCAATGCTGCCGTTAACACGGTATTTCCCTTAGCACCGATTAAAGAAGAATCTTTATCAGGCAAAATCTGAGTGGGATCTACCCCCTCTCTCAATGCTGAAATAATTTTTGCTCGAAGCGCACACAGCGTAACTTCATCCAGCTGATCCGAAGATACATGATACTGGTAAAGTAAATCAGGAAGAGGGTTTTGTGGTTGTGACTCTTGCTCTCTTAACTTCTTTGCAGATCGACCTAAAAAGCCCCACTCCCCCATATATTTTATACCTTCATCAGCAAAATAGTCTCGTCATTCACTTTAAGCTTTTTTCAGACTCGCTTCTTTTTGAAAAACAGCTTGAAGCCCCATATTCAAAAAACTTCGTTCAACTTTTTCTGCAAACCCAGTTTGAAAAAACATCCCTGATTGTTCTCGCCTTTCTTGCCAGTCCTTTTTAAGGTTAGTCAAAGAACTATTCCAAATAGGACGGAGTATTTCTTTAGCGGTTTGATCAAGCCCAAGCGCCTTACTAAGCTCATCGAAAAATGTTGTCGTACTGACACTCTTCTTCTGATCAAACACTAAAGTTTGATAGGCCTCTAAGAAGGTTTCTACTGTGGGACCACCGGGGAATACAACGGGCGAAACGGTTTGGGATTCATTACTCATATTTCTCTCCTGTTATTTGAATGGTATGGGGCAAAACAGGAAGAGTATAGCGTAAAAACAGACAAAACTTTTATTTTTTTCCCGGCCCAGGCTGAACCGACGGCGGTGGCAGCAACGGCAAATCCCTGTACATTTTATGGCCTAATTGTTGAGCAATGTATCCCCTTATTTTTTCTAATTCGCTGAGATCAATTTTCACGTAACGAGCACCCAAAAAACCACCTTTTCGTAATGTTTTATCAAGCATACAAAGCTGATCTTTATCCAAAACGCCACTCTTGCGCACCCATTCTTCAATGATCTCTAAATTATTTTCTATTTCGCTCAATGTTCTTTCTACCTTTCCCAGCAATCCTTTTTTCTGCTTAACGTCTTCAGGTAATGTCGCCAAAAAAGCTTTTAAACTATTAATAACAGTGCGCACTGATTTAAACGGCTGCGCATCGCCAAAACCCTCCAAACTTTCACCCTGACTCATCACCTTCACAATATAAAATTGTTGATAAGATGCTAGCGTATTGAGATCTCTCAACACTCCCACAAAAACATCTATCTCCGAGCCTTTATTTTCAGCAAGATACGCCTCAACTGAATTCTTATAATGTTGCTTTCGATTGTTTTGCACTTCGAACAATGGCCCACCTTTTTTTCGTCTAAAGATTTTATTATCTACATAAACAAACGGGTCATCTCCCATACGTTGGCATTTTTGCTGTTCATCTCGCGTTAAATCCCTAAGATCAACTTCTCTCACTACAATCGGAGCCGCATAACCATTAATCCAATCAATTAATTTTGTACTTCCTTTTACTCGGGGATTTTGCCGCTCATCTTCAAGCAACTTCTCGTGTTCACGTGATAACAAGGTCACACAATCTGCCGTAGAAAGATCCTGAAGTGTCATCTTATTGCGAAATGCGAGAGCCAAATAATATGTTTTAAATATTTCAAACACAGATTGAGCCGTGGGAAGATCGGAAAATTTACCTCGAATATAGTCTGACAACTCTAAAAATATCTTTTCGAGCGCATCATGACTTTCTTGTTCACACTTAAACGTAATTACTTTGGGACTCACAAGATTGCGTCTCAATTCTTCATTCAACTTTAAGTGAAATTCAGCTCCTAAAACAGGCTCCAACTCAGATATCAATGCACCATAATACTTTATAATTTCGTCCGTCAAACTCTCAGGCGTTGCTTTGCCGACAACTGATAATTTTTTAAGTGATGCCCACGCCTGCAATGCTTCCAGCGCTGCAACAGTGCGCTTAAGTTTACCTTCTGCTGTTTGATCGGGAGGCACATGGCCATAATTTTCTACACGCTTACGCACTAGTTCATCAAGCTGGGCTCTATATCTTTGAGTAAGCGCGTTAATTGCATCTGTTACAACTGAGGGTCCTTCATTCCCTTCTTTTACAGGTATGGCTTCATCTTGTTGATCAAAAAGGTGCTCCTTCAATACTTGAAAAAAAGGTTGATCGAGGATCTCTTGTTCGAGAGGTTCTCTGCCTCGAGGAACATACTCTGATAGAATATTTCCCTTTATCTCTCTCAATGCATTTTCTATAGCTGCTTCGACTTCATTCTTGAGTGCAAATACAAAATTTTGAGGATTTGCGCTATTGGCATTTCTTTCTTGGATTAATCCTTCTAGCAACACTTCATCAGATATATTCAATTGTTTTAATGTAAAAATTAAATTGCTATAAAACCTTGTTATAAGTTCTATCAACCCTAATTTTTTAATTCGGTCGCCCTCCTTCAGATTGAACCATTCCCGCAATGATTCAACACCCGCACCTGCGCGCATAAGTTGGTCATCTGGAGTGAGCAGCCTTACGACAGGCGGCGGCTCAAAAAAAGTGAGTGAACTTTGTCGTGCATGTCTTTCACGACGTCGTTGAGGTTCTGGAGATTGTTGCTGTGTAGCGGGTACAGAAAATACGACGTTATCTTCAGCAAGTTCTTCAAAATGATTTCTATACGCTTCAAAATCCAATACATTTGATATCTCACCGCTATCGAGAAAATTTTGAACAGCCAACTCTATATTTGTTAATGTACGACTGACAGGTATAAGACCTAATTGCTGACAGAGTTTTTCATGATCTCTCATACGCAGCTCTGCCGTAGGCGCGATCGTTTCTCCGTGAGCTTCGACATAAGCTGCCCAATAAGCCGCCCAATCAAACCGGCCTGGCACATCTCTTGGTTCATCCATACCCACCCCCATAGAACAACTCTCTATATATAAGGTATAGATCAAAAAAAGGGGTTTTGGGGAGCTGTGCTAACAGGCGTTGAGGGCTTAAAAACTAAAAAGGCGAGAGATTATCTCGCCTTTTCAGTAGAGGTGGGGCATTGACCCACCAGTATCATTTATTGATGACTGGTTTATCTGCATCCAATTTGAATTTTTCGATAAGCTGAACAATACCGCAATAACCCACGAAAGCTTCAGCAATTAAGAGGATACCGACGAGCATGACTAACACCGGGCTAATCATTGCAAAAACAATGACTAATGCACCAAGAATTCCGCGAACCATTTTTTCACGTTTACCGATATTTGAAGGTAGATTAAGCATGATTTCTCCTTGACTCCCTGTTTAAGAACAGGCGTAACAATACCCTATAATAATCCCAACTGCAATTTCGCTGCATCTGTCATACGATCTTGTGTCCACGGTGGATCCCAGACTAATTCGACTTTCGCGTCATTGACACCCAATACACTCTTTACGGCATCTTCAACTGTGCCCGGAAATGTTTGTGCAACAGGACAACCTGGAGCCGTTAATGTCATTTTTACGTCGACATTACCTAAAGGATCAACAATGACATCGTAGATTAAACCTAAATCATAAATATTCACGGGAATTTCTGGATCATAAATGGTCTTGAGCATAGCAATAATATCTTCATGTATTTTTGCCATTTCTTTTTTGCCGTATGCCATCACACTACTCCGTTGAAACTGGTATTTTTTGTTGATGAAGTGCAGCCTCTAAAGTATGCCACGCTAATGTCGCGCATTTTACACGAGCAGGATATTCTCTTACGCCTGCCAATACTTTTAATTTCCCCAGATCAGTACTCACCGTAGAAATATCCGTAATCATAAAATCATGAAACAATTTAAATATTTTTTCAGCTTCTTCAACTGTCTTGCCCAATAAATGTTCTGTCATGAGTGACGCTGAGGCTGTAGAAATCGCACAACCTGAACCTTCGAAATTAATTTTTTCGATAATATTATTTTTTATAATTAAATATAATTTTAATTTATCGCCGCACAAGGGATTAAAACCTTCGGCTTCATGCGTGCTATTGTCTAATTTAGCAAAATTTCGCGGATTTCTATTGTGATCAATAATAACTTCTTGATAGAGATCTCTTAAATCAGACATGAAACACCTGCTTGATTTTATTTAAAGACTTAATAAAAACATCGATTTCTTCAACAGTATTATAAAAAGCAAAAGACGCTCGAGATGTCCCAGGAACCTTAAAGAAATTCATTAATGGCATCGTACAATGATGACCTGTTCTGACTGCAATGCCCTCTTGATCCAATATAGTTCCCACATCGTGCGGATGAATACTGTCAAACAAGAAACTTACAATACTGGCTTTATGTTTTGCTGTGCCAATAATTTTAATATCCGGATATTTTAAAATTTCAGTTGTTGCATAAGCTAATAATTCAGCTTCGTAATTTTTAATATTATCCAAGCCAATATTATTGATATATTTTATAGCTGCCGCTAAGCCTATTGCTCCCGTGACATCTGGCGTACCGGCTTCGAATTTATGCGGAATGACATGATAAGTTGTTTTTTCAAACGTTACCTGGTTAATCATTTCACCACCACCCTGATAAGGCGGCATTTTTTCTAGATATTGTTTTTTGCCATATAAAACACCAATCCCCGTCGGGCCATAAAGTTTATGTCCTGAAAAAGCCAAAAAATCACAATCTAGTTTTTGGACATCTATGCTCATATGCGTAACCGCTTGTGCGGCATCTAATAATACAGGTATATGTTTTGCATGCGCAGCGGTAATAATTTGCTCTACGGGATTAATGGTCCCCAATGTATTAGAAACATATACAACAGCAACCAATTTAGTTTTAGCTGATAATAATTTATAAAATTCTTCTAAAATTATTTCACCGTTATGATCAATAGGCGCGACTTTTAATACAGCGCCTGTTTGTTCACATAACATTTGCCAGGGGACTATATTGGAATGATGTTCCATCGTCGTAATTAAAATCTCATCGCCGGATTTAATATTGGTTCTACCATAGGTTTGCGCGACTAAATTTATAGCTTCGGTTGTGCCACGCACAAAAATAATTTCTTCGCGATGTTTGGCATTGATAAAATTCTTTACAACATCACGACTGTCTTCAAACATCTTCGATGCTTTTTCGCTTAAATAATGCACACCCCTATGAACGTTTGAATAACTGGTTTCATAGCAATGTGATATTGCATCAATCACAGCTTTTGGCTTTTGTGCACTCGCTGCGTTATCAAAATAGACTAACGACTTACCATGAACTTTAGTATGTAATATAGGAAAATCTTGGCGAATTTTTTGAATATCAGAAGACGTTAATACTGACATAATCGTTCTCGCAATTGCTCATCTGAAATACACTGTAAAACTTTATTACCAAAGGCTTGAATTAATATGTCTCTCGATGCTTCTTCACTTAAGCCTCTGGATCGCAAATAAAATAACGCTTCGTCATCGAGCTGACCAATCGTCGCGCCATGCGTGCATTTTACATCATCATGATAAATTTCTAATTCTGGCTTGGTATCAATCTCAGCCTCTGAAGATAATAAAATATTATGATTTGATTGATTCGCTTCTGTTTGATGAGCACCCTCTCGAACAATCACTTTGCCATTAAATACCACGCGTGATTTATCATCTAAAATACTGCGGTAAAATTCATTGCTGGTACAATGTCCGACTGCATGGTCTATAACTGTATGGTGATCCAGATGTTGGCGAGACTTAGAATAAGATAAGCCGTATAAATCACAGCTGGCGTGTTCACCCTGGAACGTAACAAATATATCACTTCTCGCCAACTGCGAGCCTTTAGATAAAGTAAAAGCCTGAACATGCGATTTTGCATCAAGAGTAATATGCGTTCGGCCAATATGAAAAGTGTTTATATGTTCAGCTTGAATTTTATAATAAGCCAAATTTGATCCAGAACTCATTTCAATTTCTGTAACAGCATTTATAATACTGGGTATATTACTCTCAAAAATTTCTATAATAGTAGCGGCAATATTATTTTCTACAATAATTTTAATTCTCGGCTGATGCCACTCATCACCCTGAGCGGTATAAATAATTTCTAAGGGCTGAGCCAAATCTTCAGAAATAGTGATGCTGTAATTTTCCGTATTAAACTTTTTATTTAGATTTTCAAATGTATCGAGAGAGTTTTCAGGCTGAATAGTTAATGGCGTGATGACAATACCCTTTTGGGTATGATTTTTAAAAGTAATGATTTTGTTTTGAGTAAAAACACGTGGCTTAGATGCTAATACTGACAAATCCGTATATTTCCAATTTTCATCTCGCGTTGTGGGTAATGTCGGCAAATTCATTCTTCTACCCAACCATAGCCTTTTGATTCTAATTCAAGCGCCAATTGCGCATCACCCGAAAGTACTATTTTACCGTCCGTCAGAACATGCACTTTATCTGGCTTAATATAATTTAATAATCTCTGATAGTGCGTAATTAATAAAATAGAATGGTCTTTATTTCTGAGGCCATTGATACCCAAAGCTATAATTCTTAACGCATCGATATCTAGACCAGAATCAGTCTCGTCTAATAAAGCCAAAGACGGATTTAAAACAAGCATCTGTAAAATCTCATTACGCTTTTTCTCGCCGCCTGAAAATCCTTCATTCAGGGAACGGTAAATCATGTCTTCGTCCATTTCTAATAATTTCATTTTGTCTTTAACCATAGTCAAAAAATCCATGGCATCGACTTCGGGAAGATTTCTCGCTTTACGTTGTGCATTCAACGCCGCTTTTAAAAAATAAATATTGCTCACACCGGGTATTTCAACCGGATATTGAAAGCCTAAGAATAATCCGGCATGCGCTCTTTGCTCAGGAGATAAATCCAATAAATTTTTACCCTGAAATAAAATTTCGCCTTGGGTAATTTCATAACCTGCTCGACCCGCTAAGATATTCGCTAAGGTACTTTTACCTGAACCATTCGGCCCCATGATGGCATGCACTTCGCCCGGCTTAATGATTAAATTAATGCCGCGTAAAATTTCTTTTTGTTCGACTGAAACATATAAATTTTTAATTTCTAACATGATTATCCTATGGCCCCTTCTAAACTGATGCCTAACAATTTCTGTGCTTCAACTGCAAATTCCATAGGCAATTCACGAAACACTTGTTTACAAAAGCCGTTGACGATCATATTGACCGCATCTTCTTCTGATAAACCTCTTTGTTGACAATAAAATAATTGCGACTCGCCAATTTTAGACGTCGTCGCTTCATGCTCAACTTTTGCCGTTGCATTTTTAACTTCCATATACGGGAACGTATGACCACCACAGTGTGAGCCTAATAATAACGTATCGCATCGCGTATAATTTCGTGCGTTCTCTGCGGATTTTAAAATCTTGACTAAGCCCCGATAACTATTTTGACCATGGCCTGCAGAAATGCCTTTGGATACTATGGTGCTTTTTGTATTTTTGCCGATGTGGATCATTTTTGTACCCGTATCCGCTTGTTGATAATTATTGGTCAGCGCCACAGAATAAAATTCGCCAACGCTATTATCACCCCTTAATAAAACACTGGGATATTTCCAGGTGATTGCAGAACCGGTTTCAACTTGTGTCCACGAAATTTTGCTATTGGCTTCACGACAATCACCACGCTTCGTCACAAAATTATAAATTCCGCCTTTACCTTCTTTATTGCCTGGATACCAATTCTGAACGGTAGAGTATTTAATATGAGCATTTTTTAGGGCGATTAATTCAACAACGGCGGCGTGTAATTGATGCTGATCACGACGCGGTGCTGTACATCCCTCAAGATAACTCACATAACTACCTTCTTCGGCAATAATAAGGGTTCGTTCAAATTGACCCGTCATCGCTGAATTAATTCTGAAATACGTGGATAATTCCATCGGACATCGAACACCCTTTGGGATATAACAAAACGATCCATCACTAAATACGGCAGAATTTAAACTGGCATAAAAATTATCTGTATAGGGAACTACGGTGCCTAAATATTGCTGAATTAATTCAGGATATTTCTGAACCGCCTCAGAGAACGCACAAAAAATAATTCCGACACTGTGAAGCTTTTCTTTAAAGGTTGTTGCAACCGATACGCTATCAAACACCGCATCGACCGCAATGACACCCGCGAGCATTTCTTGTTCTTTTAAGGGAATGCCTAATTTTGCATAGGTCTTTAATAATTCCGGATCGACTTCATCTAAACTTTTAGGTCGATCACTTAATTTTGGTGCAGAGTAATAACTACTGGCTTGGTAATCTATTTTAGGATACTGCACATGTGCCCAATGCGGTTCTTTCATCGTTAACCAATGACGGTATGCTTTTAATCTCCACTCCGTCATAAAGGCCGGTTCATTTTTTTTGGCCGAAATAGCTCGCACGACGTCTTCGTTTAAGCCCGGAGGAAAAGTATCTGATTCGATATCTGTTACAAAACCGTGTTGATACTCTTTATCGATAATCTGGTGAATAGCCTCATTCGAGGGAGTCATAAGTACTCTCAGTTCGTGTTAGACTGCAGATTATAGCTTAATAGACGGGGGAAGCGTAACGTATGCCGGGGTTTTTGCTGTATGCGCTGAACATTATTGTCTCTTGTTTGATTGTTTTAGTCGCTTTTCCCTTTTCTTATGTCTTTCCGCCGGTCAAACGCTTCGTCATTGCCATGCCCCTTTATTGGGCTAATGTGAACAGGGCTATTTTACGGTGGACTACCCGAACCACGCTCGACATACAACTTCCAGAGGGATTAAGCACTGAGAAATCATATATAGTCACGGCGAATCACCAGTCCTGGGCAGATATTTTGGTCCTGTTTGATGTCTTTTCTGGCCGTATTCCGATGCTGAAATTCTTCTTGAAACAGCAATTGAGATGGTTACCTTTTGTGGGACTATCTTGCTGGATCTATGGCTTTCCGTTTTTGTACCGCCATACCTCAGCAGAACTTAAAAAACATCCCGAATGGAAACAGCGGGATCTTTTATCTACCCGAAAAGCCTGCGAGCGATTCAAAAAAAATCCAGGAAGTCTCATGGTTTTTGCCGAAGGCACGCGATTTACGGAAGCGAAACGCGCAAAACAACAATCGCCCTATGTTCATCTCCTCAAACCGAAAGCCGGTGGTATGGCCATAGCGCTTCAACACATGGGTGATAATATTAAATCTTTATTAGATGTGACGATTATTTATTCTGATCAGAAACATAATTTTTTGGATTTTTGTCGTGGCAAACTTAAAAAAATTACGGTCATTGCCCGCGAAATTCCGATCACCAATGATTTACGCGGAGATTATGAAAATAATCCTGAATACCGTCGAGACTTCCAACGCTTCTTAAATAATCTATGGGCAGAAAAAGATGCGCTTCTCTAATCTCCCCTTATGGCTACTCGCTGGAATTTTATGGTTAGTTATACAATTACCGTATGCGATTCAACTGAAAATAGGCGGATTTTTTGGATGGCTTGCTTTTCACTTTTCAAAACGCGAACGTCGTATTGCTGAAATTAATATCCAAAAATGTTTTCCCCAACTTGATTTACTTGCTCGAAAAACACTCATCAAAAACAGCTTTATTTCTGCTGGCCAAGGCATGATCGAAACGCTGTTTGGCTTTTGGGGATCCCCGAAACGCCTGAAAAAATTAGCGCATATTCAAAATCTTCATATTCTGCAGAATGCTTTAAAACAAAAAAAAGGCGTAATAGTCTTTGGACCACATTTAAGTTCAGTCCACTTCGTGGGACGATTATTAAATTTAGTTCAACCCGTCGGTGGCATGTATTTTCCGCCCAAAAATGCTTTTCTGAGAAACATTACCGAACGGGCCCTCTCTCACTGTTTTGAATTTACCGTAAAACGTCACGAGATACGCAGTTTCGTCAAAGCCATGAAAAACAATAAAACCATTTTATATACACCCGATATTGATGCCGGAAAAGAAGGTTTATTTGTACCCTTTTTTAATATTCCTGCATCGACGGTTACCGCGACTTCACGTTTTGCAGAAATGACAGATTGTATTGTCATTCCAGGTTATTATTGTCGACGAAAAGACAATACAGGCATTGATATAATCTTTCACGAACCTCTCGATAATTTTCCCAGTGGAGATGTTTATGCTGATACACTGCGTATCAATCAATGGCTAGAAAAAGTTATCTCAGAACACCCTGAGCAATTTATATGGCAATACAAACGGTTTAAAAGTCGACCTGTGGGTGAAAAAAGCTTTTATGCGTAATCTCATGTGGTTTCGTGAACATGATTTGCGACTGCGCGACAACACGGCACTTTATAATGCAAGTCTTGCAAGTAATGATGGTTTAATCGCTATCTTCTTAATCAATCCAACAGAATGGCAGAATCATGATATGGCGCCGATTCGCCAAAATTTTATTTTGCGCCAACTGCACGCACTTCAAGAAGAACTAACCGAGCTTAACATTCCGCTGATAATTCATACTGTTTTACAGCCAAAAGAAATCCCAGATTTTTTATTAAAACTCTCGCAAAAACATAAAATAAATAATTTATATTTTAACGACCAGTATGAGCTAGATGAATTACGTCGCGATCAGGCTATAAAAATACTCTTTGAAAAAAACCATATATACATAAAAAATTATACTGACCAGGTTATTTTCACGCCGGGCGAAGTCCTGACACAACAAAAAAAATACTTTACCGTATTTACTCCGTTCAAAAATTCTTTTTTAAACAAGCTCAATCAAACTGAAATTATTGTACATCCCAAACCAAAAAAAATAGCGGTAAAATTAGATGTCCCACACACACCATTGCCCTCTATTTCTGAAAATAAACACTGGCCCGTGGGCGAAAAAATAGCCCATAAAAAATTATCTGATTTTATTTCCCATAAACTCGAAAACTATAAAATAAACAGGGATTTCCCAAGTCTGGATGGCACTAGTCAGCTTTCACCCTATTTAGCGTCAGGGATTATTTCTATTCGAACCTGCTTTAAAAAAGCACGCGAATCTTCCAGGCATGAAACCTGGCAATCAGAATTAATATGGCGTGAATTTTATAAACATATTATGAAAAACTTTCCCCGCGTATGTATGCATAAACCGTTGAAATTAATTACCGAACGAATTCCGTGGGAAAATAACCGGGACCATTTTGAGGCCTGGAAAAATGGTAGAACAGGCATTCCTTTGATTGATGCAGCCATGCGACAGCTTAATCAAACCGGTTGGATGCATAATAGACTCAGAATGATCACCGCGATGTTTCTCACAAAAAACTTATTAATAGACTGGCGCTGGGGTGAAAAATATTTCATGCAACATCTCATCGATGGCGATCTCGCTGCAAATAACGGCGGTTGGCAATGGGCTGCGTCAACAGGAACAGATGCGGTACCCTATTTCCGTATTTTTAACCCTCTCTCTCAGACAGAAAAATTTGATCCTGAATTCATTTTTATTAAGAAGTACTGCCCAGAGGCTTTGACAAGTAATTATTGGGCCCCTATAGTGGATCTCTCGACTTCACGCCAACGTGCTATTTCTATCTATAAACGAGTATTTCAACATGACTAAGCAATCCGCGCATTTTTTTGCCAAAGCGTCACCGTTATTTCTGGCCATTTTTATTGACGGCATGGGATTGGGATTATTATTTCCCATTTTAAACAGCCTATTTATAGGAACCCATAATCATTTTTTACCTGGCGATGTCTCATCACACACCCGAAATTTATTGTTTGGCATTACGGTCAGCATTTTTATGTTGGCGTGGTTTTTTGGTGCAGCGTATTTAGGCGATTTATCTGACGCAATTGGACGCAAGAAATCTTTAGTGATTTGTTTATTTGGGGCTTTTTTAGGCTATTTGATTTCGGCCGTTGCCGTCGGAATGCACAGCATTACCTTCTTGATCATTGGTCGCGTGATTGCAGGATTTACCGCAGGTAGCCAAGCCATTGCACAAGCCGCCATTATTGATATCAGCGAACCGGATATGAAAGCGCGTAACATTGGTTTAATTTTAATGTTTGCCTCACTCGGATTTTTATTTGGTCCCATGTGTGGCGGATTTTTCTCCAGCCCACAAATTTATTCAGGTTTCACCTACTCTACACCCCTATATTTTGCCGCGTTTATTTCTTTAGTAAACGCTTTCTTATTAATTTGGCTCTTTAAAGAAACCTTTAAGAAGCGCACAAAAATTCATTTAAAATTTCATCGAGCCATTGAGATCTTTATTTCAGCCTTTCAAAATCATAAAGTCCGTTATTTATCGTTTGTCTTATTTTTAATGTTATTGGGTTGGGCCTGTGTGTATTCCTTCATATCCTTATTTTTAACAAAAGTATTGGGATATCACTCTACGGGTGTAAATCTCTACATGGCATCGATGGCGATTGGATTTGGCACAGGCTTTGCGTTTATCGTTAATTGGGTCACGCATCACTTTACAACCAAAAAAGTTATTGTGGCCTCTTTATTTTTATGCGGATTAATTAGCCTGATTATTTCTTTAACAACCACTGCGTGGGTTGTCTGGTTATTAGTGATTCCGATAGGCATGAGTGTTGCTGTGCCCTATTCGACATTGTTGGCCGTATTTTCCAATCAAGTCGATGAAAATTCACAAGGCTGGGTGATGGGAATTACCAATGCGATTGGTTCAGCCGCTTTTGCAATTATGGGATTTGGTGGAGCGTTACTAGCAAATTGGGGCGCTTTTGTGCCTATATTAACCGGCAGTTTATTTTTCTTAGCAAGCAGTGTGGCGATGGGATACAGCAAAATTAAAAAATAAAAAAATTATTCTGAAAACATCGAACTTACCGATTCTTCTTCATTAATTCTGCGAATAATTTGCGCAAGCATTTCAGCAATATTTAACTGGCGAATTTTCTTACATTTCTTGGCGGCTGCGGATAACGGAATCGTATCCGTCACAACCACTTCATCTAATTCTGATTCTTCAATATTCTTAATAGCTTCGCCTGATAATACGGCATGCGTACAATACGCTTTAACAGAATCCGCACCTTCTTTCTTTAATGCTTTGGCAGCGGCGCATAAGGTTCCTGCCGTATCAACAATATCGTCCATTAATAAACAGGTTCTGTCTTTGACATCACCAATGATATTCATGACTTCGGCATGATTTGCACGCGGACGACGTTTATCAATGATAGCTAAATCCGCTTCGCTTAATAATTTTGCGATAGCACGTGCACGCACTACACCGCCCACATCGGGAGATACCACAATTAAATTTTTATATTTGCGTTGACGAATATCCGCCAACATAGAAGAAGTGGCATAAACGTTATCAACGGGAATATAAAAAAAGCCTTGCACTTGGTCTGCATGTAAATCAACCGTGAGCAATCGATTAATTCCGACTTTTCCGATCATGTCAGCAACCACTTTTGCCGTGATGGGCACACGTGCAGAACGCACACGCCTGTCTTGTCTCGCGTAACCAAAATAGGGAACCACCGCCGTAATACGTGCCGCCGATGCACGACGTAACGCATCCGCCATAATAATTAATTCCATTAAATTATTATTGGTCGGTGCACAGGTGGGCTGAATAATAAAAACGTCTCGCCCTCTGACATTTTCCAAAATCTCTACCATGGTTTCACCGTCACTAAACGTTGAAACCGTTGCTTTGCCTAAAGGGATTTTCAAAAAATGTGCCACTTGTTCTGCTAAAGGCAGATTAGCGTTACCGCTAAAAATCATCATGTTAGACACGAGTCGTTCCTAAACATAAGAATCAATTGGCTGGGGTGCTAGGATTCGAACCTAGGTATGCCGGGATCAAAACCCGGTGCCTTACCACTTGGCGACACCCCAATGAGTGTTGACTGGACCGGTATTCAATCAAAAAAACTGCCACTTATCAATAAAAATTCGAAGATTAATTCCTTGATGTGTTGCGGTCATCAGTTTTGGCATACCATTTTGGTGATAAGAGAGATAATGAACGGTCCAACCATGATGATGTTTTGTTTTAACCCCTTTCAGCCAATAAACCAAATCCGCTATAGGAAGTGGGTAGCCTAAAATCTGTTGAGACAGTAATTCTGCTGATGCAGCTTGATGAATTTGTCCCTTGCTATCAATCAATTCGACGCCCTGAGGATTACCATTGATCTCAACGGCGCCTATGCCTAACGGCCCAAAAATTCTGATCTGATAGTTTTGAACGTTCTGCTGCCAATCCAATGACGCTGTTTCAGCCCTCCCCTGATCTTGCATCGCAATTTTTCCCTGAACCCGCCAATGCTGCGAGGTTTTTGGATTGTGCGGTTGAAATGTCGAGGTCGTAGCACAACTGGTCACTAAAAAAACAGAAAAAATAATAATCCAAAACAGTTTATTCATTTCAATTCTCTCTGCTATACTCCGCGCTTCTTTATGCCGGGGTGGCGGAACTGGTAGACGCGCCGGACTCAAAATCCGGTGGTGGCGACACTGTGTCGGTTCGATTCCGACCCTCGGTACCATTTTTTGCAAGTTGTTGACTTAGTTCCATGAACAAATTATTCAGACGACGCTTATTGGACCCAAAATCATAAAAGCCGTAACGCGATTTGCTGAAAATAGCCAACGTCGACGTATCCTCTGACAGCGCGATAAACTGTACCGTAATATCCGCTGGAAAACCAAAAATACTTTTCTCAACCAACAGAAATTCACCCTGCTCAGGAATATCGTTCACAAATTGTACGCGCGATTTTGTCGCAATGATTTGATTGAAGGCATTAAATAAATCATCCGCAGAGACATGGAAAACAGGTGAATACGCACTGGGCGTCACATTGCAATATTTTTGGGGACACACTAAATAATAATTCGGTGTGTTTGGAAGTATCATAGATTGAAAATTAGGTGTCTGTGATCGTGAACATCCCACGAGAAATAAACTGCACAATCCCATAAAAAGTAGTGGTAAAAATTTCATTCATCTTCCCTCGAAATTACACTTGCGCGAAATTATCTTGATAATTCGGAATACTATTTAATAATAATGTCGTTGGATCATTAACCGGTAACTTCGCTAATCCCTTAAAGACGACTTGCACATAAACTCCCGTCGAGAATTGTGGGGTACCAAACGAATCCAGTCCATCATAATTTCGTGCAACCACGGTTTGTAACGCCCAACAACAACTGTCGTATTGTACGCCGGTAAAATACGCAAGTGAATGATTCTGATTCCAACTGTAACTCCAACTCGCGACAAGATTCACATGTGACATCAACGGCCACACCAATGACGCTGTGGGTTCACTCAAATTAAATTTGCTGTTGAGTGACGTCAGCGGCGCATTTATCTGTGACGATTGCCCCGGAAGTAAAAAATAATCGCCATAACGTACATAACTATAACCGACATTAACAATATGATTAACGGCTGGCATATATTGGAAATTAATGGATGAATTTTGTGTCTGCGCAATTTCAGGATCCCAAGAACCATCCACCGTCGCACTCCACACAGGATTAAAATGATACGTCGCTTGTCCCACAAGAGGAGATGTCACCGCCGTCGGTGAAGTACTTCCTACAGAATATAACGGATCGGTACATCCCACGGTTTGACATAATGTCACACGTCGATCTTCAAAATATTTAATAATACCGACACCCGCGGAAAATTTTTCATCGCCGGTGGCTTTACTGTAAAAATGTGTCGATAACGCAAAGCTAATTTGATTCGCATCACCAATTCTGTCGCTTCCATTAAATCGATTCGTTAAAAATAATTGATTAAACGTAAACGGTTGAATACTGCTGTCAAAAACAGGGATTTGATGTTGATCCTGATACGGAACATAGAGATAAAAAATACGCGGCTCTAGCGTTTGATTAAAGTCATCACCAAAAAGATGCGTGTCTCGTTCGAAATGCAAACCGCTGTCGATATCCATAATCGGCACGGTTCGCGTTATTTGATTACTAAAACCGGGCATTTGATCGCCAAGCGTATATTGAGTCATTTCAAATTGAACGGCTGGGGTAATAAATCCTTTTGAATCTGCTAACGGCAAACTCACACCCGGAATGATATTAATACGCTTACCCGATGGCGGAACAATTCCCGCACCCGGAGTGGGCGCTTCTGAAAAATTCACAAACTCCGCTGACCATGAAGGTGAGAAACGATTCGCATCTTGCGGTAAATAACTGGTAAAGAGCAATTGCGGCAACATACTGTATTGATTCAATACTAACGCTTGATTCACCGGATGTAAGGTTTGATACGTCTGTATATTGCCTAAAAATTGCCACGAAGACGCTTTATAGGTAATTTGTCCTTGTTGTAATAATTGATTTTGCGCAGCCGTTTGTACACCACCAATATCAGTCGGATAATAGTCATCGCTCACACGCGCATAATTCAATCCTCCACTCCAATGCTTATCCCACTGCGTTGTATCTTGCCAATTAAAATAACTGCGCGTTGGGCTTAATTCAGGCAGATCAGCTAAACCGGGTGTTCCTGGAGGCACTTGATACTTTGCCGTAGATTGAAATTGTCTAAATGCCCAGTCATTGGGTAACACGGTAAGATCAATCGTTCCTTTATTGCTTTCAGTTAAATAGCGAAAAAGATTATCAAACATAAATCCGCGTTTATCTAAATACGTTGGCGTAAAAGTATCGTCATAATTGGGCGCGATATTCCAATAAAACGGCAAACCCATTCCTGCACCGCTATTTCCACCAAAATAAAATTGGGGATAGAGCAATCCGGTTTGTCTTCGACTATCAATCGGAAAATTAATATACGGCGTATAAAAAACAGGAATGCGCTGCATATAAAAAATAGCGTTATACGCACTGCCCCGACCAGAGGCTTGATCCAACGTAATGGTATGCGCGGACATTTCCCATGCACGACTTTTCGGGGGACACGTAGAATACGTCACATTTTTTAATACGGTAATTCCATCGGGTGGTTGAGTTGCATTGGAGGCCTTGCCCCACGCACTCAAAAAATTGCCTATTAATAAACGATAAATAATATCCGAGAAACTATAAGACTGACTTTGCAAATCTAAATCCGCTTCTTTTCCAATGGCAATTTTACCTTTTTCACGTAATACCACATGGCCTTTGAGTTTTGCGGTTTTATAATCGCCATTCACGGAAACCAATTCAACGCTATTCGCATCGACAATTCTTCCCGGTTGTGTGACAACGACAGGACCTGCGAGTGTAGACACACCATTGTATTCTAATTGACCCGCGTTGGCGGTAATGGTCACGGGTTGTGATTTCATGAACTTAACGGAATTGTTAGCGATGGGCATAGGTGTTTCAAAAAAATATCCGCCACAGACATTGTCGCTGGCTACCCATCCCAAGGCTTTTGCATCTTCCAAGCGTGATTGAGCGATCGCAGCGCTGCTGATGCCCATCAACATTAACATTAACCAGAAATGCTTCTTCATGGATCCCTTGGAGTATGATTTCAAAAAGGGTTTAAAATCGCATACAATCGGGTTTGATTCAATCTCAGATGACACAAAAAATGCAATTACTACTCGAATGGCTTCACGCACAACTACCACATGTGGCGTTTGCACATCATCCGCTGAAAGGCGATGCGAGCTTTCGTCGCTATTTTCGTCTCACCACAGGTGATAAAACGTATATCGCTGTTGACGCACCACCCTCCACAGAAAATAACGACGCTTTCGTCAAAATTTCTCAGGCTTATTTAGATCTCGGCCTTCGCGTACCTAGAGTTCTTTCCCATGATCTTCAACAGGGGTTTTTATTATTAACAGACTTAGGCGACAATGTTTTATTTCAAACGCTCTCTCCCGATAATGCTGATCATTACTATAAAAAGTCTTTAGTTGAGCTGGGTAAAATTCAAACCTGTTCTCTCGAACTTCCGAGTTTCGATGCAAAATTCATGAACATCGAGCTTGAGAATTTTAAACACTGGTTATTAGACAAGCACTTGAAATTAAATTTATCTCCCGTTTCTCAAAAAGTCATCCAAAAAGCTTTTGATCTTTTACTTTACTCAGCGACCTCTCAACCACAATGCTCTATTCACCGAGATTATCATTCGCGAAACCTGATGGTTTTACCCAATGAAAACATTGGAATATTAGACTTTCAGGATGCCATGCACGGACCCGTTACGTATGATCTCGTTTCTCTCATAAGAGATTGTTATATCGATTGGCCACAAGAAGATGTCATCACGTGGGCATTATTTTTTCATCAAGAATTTCTCAAAACCACTTTACCGAGCCAAGAACAATTTTTACGTTATTTAGATCTCATGGGCATTCAGCGACATTTAAAAGCCAGTTTTATTTTTGCGCGAAAAAAACATCGCGACAGTGTCGACCACTATCTTAAAGATATTCCGCGAACCTTAAATTATGTCGTGAGTGTGAGTGAGAATTATCCTGAACTGAGAGATTTCTACCATATAATGGGGGAGATCAGCACAACATTTATGTTGTAATTAACCTTGAAACACCCTATACTTCTTTATCTCTAATAAGGCCAATCGATGAACGGAAAAGAAATCATTAGATTACTTGAGCAAGCAGGTTGGAAACATACTCATACCCGCGGCAGTCATTACAAGATGGAAAAGAAAAACCATCGCTCTGTTCCTGTCCCAGTTCACGGAAAAAGAGATTTAGGAATTGGACTAATTAAAGCAATCGAGAAACAAACAGGTGTTAAGTTACTAGGATAAAACGAAATGAAAAAAACTATTCAACTTGTGTACGGTGCGAAAATTAAACCCGACGGAAAAGGTTATCTTGTGACGTTTCGCGATATCAAAAATGCATTCACTGATGGCGAAACTTATGAAGAGGCTATTTTTAATGCGCGTGAAGTATTGGATTTAATGTTACTCGACCGCATTGAAAAAAGTGATCATATCCCAGAACCTTCACGTCTTAGAAAAAATGAAGTTCCCATAATGCCAAGCCCAGATGTTTCAGCGCCGGTTTTGCTTCATTTATTACGAAAAGACACGCATTTTTCTTTAGCTGAAGTCGCAAAAGCCATGCATGTTCCCTATCAAAGTTATCAACGCATGGAATCCTCAGGCAAAAATCTTACAATGAAAAGCATTAAGCGTGCAGCGCAAGCAATGGGCGCTATAGTCGAAATTCGATTACATCCGATCGAAACATTGATGGATACTTTATGACTCGCGCGATTTTACTTTCTGCCGGTCGTGGTGAACGCTTACGCCCCCTCACCGATTCTCTTCCAAAAGCCTTAATTCCTGTTAAAAATAAAGCTTTAATAATTCATCAACTTGAAAAATTATCATCGATTGGCATTAAAGAAGTCGTCATTAATATTTCGCATTTGGCAGATAAAATTCGTGATACGTTAGGCGATGGCAAAAAATTTAATCTCAAGATTATGTATTCGTATGAACCTGAATTATTAGAAACCGGCGGTGGAATTTTTAATGCACTTTCTCTTTTAGGTAATGATCCGTTTTTGGTGATCAGTTCGGATATTTATACAGATTATCCCTATGAGAAATTGGTCGAACGGGCAAAAGGGTTTAACGCCCTAGCCCATCTGATTTTGGTCCCCAATCCTGATTACAACACCAAGGGTGACTTTTCGTTGGACCCTCAGGGGTTGATAGGCAATGATCCAGAACATACTTACGCCAATATTGCCCTGTGTAACCCGGACTTATTCAAGGGCAGCACTCCAGGCCGATTTCGCCTCGCCCCTCTCTTCCGGGAGGCCGCAGAACGCCATCTGGTGACCGGTGAGCTGTATCAAGGACTCTGGCATAACGTCGGAACTGTCGAAGAATTGAGCAAAATAGAAAGCTAATCCTGCAAAAACTGGCTAAAAACACTCCAAAAATATTGAACTCTTAATGTTTTCTTAAGGTTTATACTATATAATGGCCGACAGAGGTCACACTATATATGCATTCCACATACGCTGAGCAAGACAGAAAAACTGTTTCTTCGTTTGAAGCAGGCAGCGCTCGTGTTAAGAAAGCAGGTTTTATCGCTAATGCCCAGTTTGTGTCAGACCTTAAAAAACTTGAATCAGCAAGAACTCTATACCGAGCCACTTTTGGAGAAGGAAAACTGCCACAAGCCCAGCTAACCGAGCTTAAAAGAACCGTTGCAACATACAACACTAGCCCGTCATCACTCTATGCTCGACGCCAATTCCTTAAAAATGTTGTCGAGTATGTTTTAAAACCACTCCAGCATAAAAAAGCAGCAAAAAAATTACTTCGCTATTTTCAAGCCGAACTTTCGGCACTGACATCTGAGTTAAAGCTTGTATCAAATCCTGAGTTTCTGACAATGAGCAGAGAGGAATTTCAAAAATCTTTTAACCACTTCACGCCGAAAGAACAAGCAGAAACCATTGTCGAGATTTTTTCTCTAGGATCATCTCAAGAAAACCAGCATCCTCATCGTATTCATCTTATCCGCACAATCGAAGCTGCGACAAGCGAACAACTTAGTGAAATTTTCGAGCACTTAAAAAAACCTGCGCATATTCGAGCTTCTGTTTTGAGATACGCTTTATCCGGTCACGCATCTCAAAAAGAATTTCTTTCAGCTTTATTTTTTAGTGAACCAAAAGTTTTAACATCAAATGAAGTAGCTGATGCTATTCGTTCATTAAAATCTAAAAACCGTGAAAAAGAAGCAGAAGCTATTTTGGTTATGCTCAGTGAAACAGCCAAAGATAGCACTGGTAGCAAAAAGAAGCTTTTCTGTTTAGAAGCTCTTTCTAAGTTTAAAGAATCTCATCCAGATATTGTAAAAAATAGTGTCAGCAGGCCAGCACTAACCCCCACATCTAATACTACTGCTGGTGATAGTTCCTTGAATAGCGAAAATAGTACGAAGAAAAAGAACACAGAATTACTGGAAGAATTCAGAAAGAACGGAATAACGTTTGATAGCTTTTTATCATCTTTAGATTCGAAGAGCTGGAATTATGAAAAAACAAAGAAAAGAGGATTCGAGCAAGCTATAGCAAAAGGTAGCTTTAGTGATTTTTTCTTAACTCCCGTGAATAATTTAGAAAAGAAAAAAAATGTCGTGAATGCAGTAAGTTATATTGAAGAAACGGCTAACCCAGGACCTCTTACAAGATTATTTCGTTTTTTAATGTCATTGATACCTCTTGCGAGTGCGAAAAAAAGCGTCAAAGAAGCTGAAGAACTCACCCTTAAAGCAAAACTTGAACTTTTCAATATTACGCTTGCAGCAGATGTTGCAGAGAAAAAACCCGTTGAGGCAGCAACCAATACCTCCGAAAATACTGATACCAACGAAACGAAGAAAGATTCGATTACTACACCAAGAAGTAGTGCTTCGTCAGAACCAGGTACCCCAGGAGATGTTGAAGCAGGACTTCAGGAAGCAGAAGCGGCAATCCGGGAAGCTGCAGTTATCGTAGCGAACGGTGAAGCAAAAACCTCAGCCGCAAGAACTTTTTCTCAAGTTCTAAGAATAATACCACCTGCCAGAAAAAAAACGGGTAATGATGAGACTGTAGAAAATACTCAGCTGCGCTCCAATGCTCCAGCAGCAATTCGTCCATTAGTAGAAACCAAGGTCAAAGACTATGATGCAGTGAACTCCGCTGTAAACAGCCGTGAACACCGCCGGAGCGCCAGTTGTAATTTTTAGTAACAACACTTTCGCTAACAAGGAGGCAAGCAAAATGTTTGATGAGTACACGAAAAAATCTTATCTGAAGAAAATCGAAACAAATGTCGAAAACTACCTCCAACACAGATCAGCTGCAGTTACTTACATTCTGAATAAAGATAAAGAAATTGAAGCAGCAATAAAAGAGGGCAAAGATCCTAGTGCTCTCATACACAAAAAACAGAAAATGGAGCAAACTCTGAGAGATTTTTTGAATAGAACACAGAGGAATGTGGATATTGTCGCAAAAGCTGTACCTTCGTTAGCACCAAGACTCAAAAATAATAAATAGGCTCCCCAAAAGTGGCTAAAAACATTCCAAAAATTCTAAAATTTAATATTTCCTTAAGGTTACTACGATATATTGTGTCCGCACTAAAAATTGCGGTTTAACGTATTTAAATGGTGGGAAATTATGGCTCACGAAGCCTTTCCAGCGACGCTGACTACAAAAGATGTTGAAGATATCCTTAGCCAGGATCCGAATTCCTACGTTCAAAAATTTAAACAAAAACCCTCCAAAAAAAGAGAAGCCTTTTTCCTTACACAATGGACGGGAGCCATTACAAACCCGGACGGTAGTAAATTAAAAATTCAAGAAGAGGCCATTCTTGAAACGCATTTTGAACCTAATGCTCTTTCAACAAATCTCTCAGAAGCCGAAAGCGGAACGGTACAAGAAAATACTGACTTATCTAATGCAAAAACAGAAACCGTTAGAACCACAATTATAGATTTTATAGTTGAAAAAGTAGATCCCCATCATAAGTTTGCTGAAACACGTGGCGCCATAGCTCATCTTATCGATTTTGGCTCACAAGGTGGTTTCGGCTGGAATGGAATCACTTACGTAAAACAGCTTGTAGAGAGAAAAAAACTCGGCGTTGGACTCACCGCAAGCGAGCCTTTATACGAAATCAACATTAATGATAATGGAGAAATTTTTCTTACTGTCGAAGCAACTTTCCATGAATTCCTCTCTGCAAGTGGAACAGCTAAACTCACTATTGCTCCACCTCTTACTTCTAAATCTACCTTTAAAGTCAATAAAGATGGATTTGAATTTGATTCGCATGAAGATAATCTCACCGCTTCTATCTATCAAATATTAAAAGCAGAAGCTATTTACTTAACGAAAAATACAAACTTAGATAAAAAATTACTGCCCTTATCAGCAGCAAGTTTAGAAAAATTGCCATTCGAAAAACAACTTTGCTTACAACGTATCATCGATTTACTTAAAAGAGATAAACCGCACATCGATCAAGAATTTGAAACTGCTCTCCGCGAACTTTGCGCATCAACAAGAAATGTCAATGGAACTGATCCAAACGATATTCAATTTGTTGAGAGCTATTTGAATAACCAACTCAACAATACACTTGAGAGTACTACTACCTTTCGAGAAAAACCTGAAAACAAAGATCCCGCTGCGATCTGGAGCAATGAAAATCTCGCATTTGTTCTGAGTTTACATCGGAATAAAGCCGCTCTCGGAGATATTCAATTTGTTGAAGATTATTTGGATGCACAGTTAAACTGTACGGAGCTTCCTCAACGAGCACAGCCACTCCCCAAATTATTGATTGCCACTGAGAAAGAAAAAGAAAGGGGTCAACCCAATCTTTTATTTGTTCACGAAGGTTCTAGCGAACCCACAACTATCGATGCCCTCAGTCGAAACCCAGCGATCTCTCCAGCGCTTCGCAAGCACCTATTTCTCTTAATGAATCTTGAAGGTATTTTCACACTTGCTGATGACCCTATGTTTAAGCAAGATTTTATGGACCCCAGCTTAGAGCGTAAATTAAAAGCCTCTGGATTTCATGGCCACAATTACAAAATTTATATTTCCTCTACGGCAGAAAAAAAACTAGAAATAAACATTGTTGTGTTTCGTGAAAATAAACAAGGCGAAACACTCTACTCAAGAAATCTTAGAGTTGAACTTGAAGATACCAATACAGACGTTCAAACAGCGCTTCAGAATGTTAATGTGAGTGTGATTGAACGTAATGAATCACAAAATAATACGGCTGCCCTATGCGCAGAATCCAATGCCTCTATTCTTCGCAGAAGGCTTGATGAACTTCCAGAAAATCTGGATGAAGTGGACCTAGAATGCAAAACAGCGTTACTCGAATTAGCAGAAAGCATTCCTCCTATAAGACAAAACGTAGAAATGACTACGTTCATGCATGCTACCTTGGATGATATCGCACTCAATCTATTGATGGCATATCAAATCAGTGTTGAAGAATGTTTAAGATCCCGCAACACTAGCGATGACGCATGGAAAAATAGCGTGCTTCGTTTTGCTTTCGAGAACAAAGCAAAATTGGGCAACGAACTGGTTACACTCGCCTCACTCCCCGGTGACGTCTATGGTATTAATAAATTTCTCGTAGAAACAACAAAACAAACACCTCGATTTTGGTGGAGCACATCACGCAAAGCACTGCATAAATCCGCATCAGAAATTCAAATTGTACAGATGAAGAAGCTTGCCGCTCTCGATACAACAGGTAAAACGCTGACAGTTTTGGTCGATGGCGCAAAACGAGAAAAATTCAAACCGAGATTTTTAGAGCATGTATTTGGTCTACGCAGATACAAACGGGAAGCAAATGCAGAAATAGAAAAGCAAAAAGAAGCAGTGGAAAAATTTACATTTGAAGATGTGGCGAATTTGGTTGAGTCCAAATCTGTTGGAGCAAGCTTACCCATTGAATTTTGTGAAGAAAAATTTGATCGCCGTCTTGAAGCGTTCTCACAAAAACTTCGAAATCCTGGCGAAAATGCTGAAACTCTCGAAAAAGATTTTATTCGTCTTTTAACTTTCGCAGAAAAATTTAAAAACACGAGAGTAAACGCTAAAGTCGCTAGCACTGTTAAAACATTATCTTTTGAGAATACTCACGGCGACAAAACAAAGCGTAAAGCCAACCTCGCTCTTCTCAAGACATTTTTTAAGGAAGAGAGCTTTGTTAAATTGATGAAGGAACTCGGTACACTCGGTCTTACTGAAGATTCTCAACAATTCGTCTCAGGTTTACATCAGTACAATGATGATGAATTAGATAACATGCTTGTAAGCAATATCTCTGCGATACATCCCTCAGTCGGTATAGACTTAGGCGCTCAAACCACTGCTCGACGCGAAATGCGACAACGCGAAGTTAAAGGAAGTTTCGGGAAAGTTATTGCAGAACTGAGTACCTATTCAAAAGATTCTCTAAAACGCGCACCTGCGAAAGTTGTTGTGGTAAATAATGCAAAAGAGATTCCAACAATGCCCGTCGCTCAAGCAGAAACACCTGGGCCTGTTGTAGAAAAATCGCAAAAAGAACAAATAGAGAGAACTACTGGTAATGGTAGTATTATTGTTGCACCTGAAATTCTCGCTGCATTTAGCGCAGAAAGTCTTTTCAGATCTTCACGATTGCCGGCTCTTTTTCCTGAACAACCATTTCATGAAGAGTGGAAAATGGTTGCATGGGCACCACCGATTGAATTTAAATTTAGGGAAACAAATAACTCAACAGCCTCCGCTACAGCCCCCCAAATACCTGCTCCTGTTGGTGAAATGCCGTCAAGCTCGCAAGTCAATATGCTTCATAAATTCCAGGACGCATTAAAAACATTTGGTGAGGCTTTACAAGATTTTGCTTCAAACAAACCAGGTTCAGAAAGCTCATCCTCAGAAACCAGCCCTGAACTCGGCTCTCTGAAAAATAAAGGTACTGTGGTTGTCAAATTAGGCACGCCCCCTGGTAGCAAAATTAAACGTGAAAACTCAGCGAAACGTATTGGAGAAGCTGAGAAAAAACTATCCCAAACAGTAATAACAGAAGAAGTACAGAAAAAGGCGCAGCGAGGAATATCTTTCCGCGCTGGTAGTGACGAATAAAAGCTAATCTATATTATTGAATATTGTTGGAGGAGACTTATATGGCAGCTGATCAAGGTATGGAAAAGGTACCCGAAATAGATCTCGACACAGCATTCGATGAATTTGAAGCTGGAATGAAAAATTACATTCGAGGTTTGCATCACAGAAACCCACCGTTATCTCCTGAGGAAACTAGCAAGAAGATAGCAAGGGCACTTAGATTCTGGGGAAAAACCTGTCAAGCCACTCAAGAAAAACTCTATGCCTTAGATCAACAGGAAGAAAATGGCCCTATAAAAGCCAAAGAACCAGAGATAGCACGAGACAAAAACAAATCTCTTCGCCAATAATTCTGATTATCTGATTCGGCAAATATAACCCCTTCTTTTGACTTCCTGCCCCGTTATTGCTATTTTGCAAGTCGATTATTCGTGAGGATTTCATATGAAAAAGCTCGTCATCGCCCTGCCTTTAACATTAGCTGCATTTTCCGCGGCTGCATTTCCCGGCGCGCCTGAATATACCGGAACGTTAGCGACGACTCCGATTTCTATTATGAATAGCCAAAACAATCAAATTGGCGCTGAATTACTCACATTACAAACAGGTCTCAGTAATACCCCCGCCGATACCTGGCAAGTGTTTGGAACGTTTATCACTAACCCCGTGCGCGTTCAAAACAGCAATATTTCTCAACCCGGCTATCGTGACAACGCTGATGCATTTACCCTCGGTACGGATTATCACACCCCTCACGGCATATACGGCGTTGCAGTCGGTCGTAATATGGGAACACTGACTTACGCTCGCGGAAACGGCAGTGCTCAAGTGGATGAAAATTTGGCCAGCATTTTTGCCGGTTATAAACTTCACCATTTTTATGGCTCAGCGATCGCCACGTACGGCAATATCGACGACAGCAATATCAACCATAATATCGGCGCACAAAACCTCACTGGACAAACGACAGGTCAGCAAACCGATTTAAACGGCACACTGGGATATAACTTTATTTGCTTCAGTAAAAAATTAAGAACGGGCCCATTGGTTAATATTGATTATCAAAACATTACGATTAATGGTTTTGCTGAAACGCCAACGAATGCAGGCGCAATTGGTGTTCCATTACAATTTGGCAAACAAGATTACGATTCATTAATTTCAGGCGCTGGCTGGCAAGTGAATTACGCGACACAATTCCGCACCACACAACTCGTTCCGTATTTACAAACAACCTACAATCACCAGTTTTTAAATATGAATAGAAATATTAAAGCTGCTGCGGGTGTTTTCTCTCCTGCAACCACAATCTTCATACCTTATACGGTAACGGATAACAGCTTTGTGAATGTAAACACGGGCATACAAGCCGTATTCAGTTCAGGATTGGATTTAACGCTTGCGTACAATACCGCGTTGGGACAAAACACGGTTGATAACGAGAGCGTGATGATCAGCGCGTCAATGCCGGTCCTTTAGTTTCGCGAGCAACTTCTCCCCAAACTCTGGGTCAAGTTCTGCGTCAACCGGTAAACACCAATAGCGATAATCCGCAAAGGTCTCGCATTTTACCGCGTCTTTTTCCGTCATAATAATTTTTATATCATCTTTGAAATCAATATCTTTATATTCAAATTGGTAATGATCCGGAAAGCGATGCTGCATGATGGTTAGCCCTAAACCTCGTAAGGTTGTAAAAAAGCGCTCTGGATTTCCAATTCCCGCAATCGCATGCAACGTCTCTCCTGCAAAATCATGGAGATTGGCTTTCAATGTCGGCGTACAAATATTATAAATTTCACCCGGAATTAAATTCATTTCATATTCACCAATGCCAATTTCACCGCCATTGGTCACAATAAAATCCACCGCATCTAAACGCGAAATGGGTTCGCGTAACGGACCTGCCGGTAAACACCAACGATTTCCGAAACGTCGCATACCATCAATCACAGCAATTTCGATATCACGCGCTAACGCATAATGCTGTAAACCATCATCACTGATCACAATATTACAATCTGTATTATTTAATAAATAACGAACGGCGTTGACTCTATTGGGATCTATAATCACGGGACATTCTGCATGTCGTGCGATTAATACCGCCTCGTCTCCCATTTGTTGTGCATCGCTGTCGGGATGAACGGGTTGCGGATGAATTTTAATTTTTCCGCCATACCCTCTCGTGACGATACCCGGCTTGTAATTGTTTTCTTTGAGAAATTTCGCGAGCCAAATAACCAATGGCGTCTTTCCAGTACCGCCGACGGTAATATTACCGACTATAATAATGGGGATATTAAATTTAGTCGGTTTGATGATTTTTTTGCGAATAGCAATAATTATTTTATAGATCTGCGAAAACGGCCATAGAAAATACGGCAGAAATGCGCGGGGGTTGTGCCAGCTGTTTATAAAAAAGTCGCGGAGGTTCATCATTTTTCCTGAATTTAACCCGTTCACCACAAACCTATTTGTTAGGGCTGCAAGAATCAGGCTGTGCCTGGTCCTTCGATTGTATCACCGGAGACAATTCCCGAGGAGAGGAATAAATCACACCGCCATCGAATTTAACTGCCAATTGCGCATCTCCTGGTATCCGAGGCGATTCTGGAGTAACAATCAATACGGCTCTCTTTGCTTCCAATCCAGCCAATCTTCTCGAAGCCTTATCACAAAATCTTCGATCATTATTTAGCTTAATACATGCCTGATAATATTCAATTGCCTTTCCAATATTTACATCAACCCCTCGTCCGAATTGATGCATAACTCCAAGTCTATATAAAGCAGCAATATCTGTAGAATCTTTTGAAACACGTTCACAATAAGACCCAGAAGCGCGCCTATAAAAAACTTCAACACTTTCGCCATCTGGTAACACAAAAAAATTTTTCTCTGCCGCTCTCCCTAACCCGTAATTCGCATATGCATGATTAGGGTTAATTAAAAGTAAAGTTTTTAGATCCTGAAGAAATGCATCTACTTTAGAAAGTTTTTTTAAAACTAAAGCACGTTCCACTAAAAAAATAGGGTTTTTTGAATCTAACTCAATCGCTTTATCAAAATTCTTTATTGCTGCCTCATAAAGTCTTAATGCATATTCAAGAGCAGCGCAATCGTAAACATATTCTGGATTAGTATTACCCAACTTTGCAGCATCCTTCAAATCCACCAGCGCTCTTTCATGATCTCCCAAATAATATTTAGCCCATCCACGCCAATGAAAATATGACGCATTCTGAGAATCTAGTTTAATTGCTTCATCAAAACTTAATATCGCTTCTCCATAACGGTTCAGCGCATGAGCTACTTTCCCACAATGAAAAAAATAGTTTGCGTTAGTACTGTCTAATTTTGCTGCATTTCTATAATCCTCCAACGCGCCTTCATAATCTTTTAACCAATGTTTCGCCATACCACGTCGATTAAAATAGCCAGCGTTATTAGGATCAAGCTCAATTGCTCTTGTATAGCTTTCTATTGCAGCCTCATAACGTTTCAACTCTTGTTCTGCGTTACCACAATTAGAAAAGTAAACTGGGTCATTGCTATCTAATCTTGCTGCATTTCTATAATCCTCCAACTTTCCTTCATAATCCTTTAAAAAAGATTTCGCCAAACCACGTCGATTAAAATAGCCAGCGTTATTAGGATCGAGCTCAATTGCCCTTGTATAACTTCTTATTGCTGCTTCATAACGTTTCAACTCATATTCTGCATAACCACAATCAAAAAAATAGACTGGGTTATTACTCTCTAACTTTGCAGCATTTCTATAATCCTCCAACTCTCCCTCATAATCTTTTAACCAATACTTCGCCAAACCACGTCGATTAAAATAACCAGCGTTATTAGGTTCAAGCTCAATTGCCCTTGTATAACTTCTTATTGCTGCTTCATAACATTTCAACTCATATTCTGCGCAACCACAATTAGAAAAGTATATTGGGTTATTACTATCTAACTTTGTTGCATTTTTGAAATCCTCCAACGCACCCTCATAATTTTTTTGTTTGAATTTTTCAAGGCCTTGCGCATTAAACTCTGCCACCCTTTTTGAATCACTGCCTATTGAATCAGAACTTACTTGACGAACTGAGCTAGCAACTCGCACTAAATCTTTTTGAGATACTAGTAAATCCTCTGATATTGACGCATTGACATTCACTTCATACGCAACAGAATTAGTTAAGATTTTTTTCATACCGATTTCAGTTGTTAATGTCTCAAAAACCTCTTGAATATTACGACCACTTAGAGCAGAAACTTCGATATAAGAAATACCAAATTTTTTAGCAAGTGCTTCAGCTTTGGAACTCTCAACGGCTCTTGGATCGAAAGAATCTGACTTCGTTCCAACAAGAATCGCAGGCTCATATTCAGAGCTATATCCTCGCATTTCTTCAAGATACGACTCTACGCTGCGAAATGTATGTTCCCGTGTTAAATCAAAAACAAAAACAAAACCGTCCGCACCTGTATTATGCACACTATTATTACCATATCGCTCCCTGAGTAAACCCGGCATATCCCATATATTTAACTCGCAATTACTCCCCATAATTTCAATCGTTTTTTTATCTATATCAACAGTCTTTGTTACGGAAATATTTAAACTAAATTCATTATTTATAAATCTTTCCTTCAAAGACGACAAACCTGCCCCACTCGTACCTATCAAAACAATCTTTAAAACAAGTCTAGGTTCAGCAATTTTGACTGCATGAGAAATTAAGCAACGTTTACCACTCCTACATAAACTCATTAACGCAACAACAGCTTCAGCGCTAACTTCATCATATTTATAGTTGAGATTTTTGACATACGCTCTTACAACTTCAAGCGAATCCAACTTCCCAAGTTTTTCGAGTTCAGCAACTACTCCCTTCCTAACTTCAGGATTCTCATGTCGGAGATGCTCAACATATATGTCTACATTAATAAAATGTAACTCTCTTAATTTTTTAAGTACCTTTTCTGCTTCAAATTTAACCTTACGCTGAGACTCTTCAGCTTGAGCTTCTACTCTTTTATCTTGGTCTTCGAGTTCTTTATTCAGAGCCTCTATCCGCTGCGCAACACGCTTTTCCTTAACAACCGGAGCTTGGTCATATATTCGACGCCAATTAGCCTTAGTTAAATGATCATCGTGATCTACAGTAAGATTTTCTAAATGAGGTAATTTCTGTTTTCCTAAATCTAACGCACTCAATCGACGCGAACCCACAAAAGACGCTGATACTAACCTCACGGGTAACTCAAGCCTAACAACCGTCAACACACCATTCGTTTCCATCTCAAGATATTCTAAATTCTCTGCCCACATATGTGCCGCTTCTAACTGCGCACATCGATTTAAATACAGCACTTGAAGTGAACGAAACCGGAGTAATCGGGAGAAACTTTTAGTCACACTCACCGCACCAATACCGCTGGCAACCAATATAACCAAATGCGGAAAATTATCTGCTAAATAAATTAAGCTATTTTCTGTCAATCGTGGATGATTCGCAATCGACAACACTGTCAACGTGTCTTTGCTATTGTTCAGAATTTTTTCTAACTTGGCATCATCTAATACTTTACAATTTTTTATGAACAACTGAGAAAATGAAAATTGAGAATCGATAAAACGATCTAGTTCTTCATCTTGCGTTTCCGCTGACTCAACCTCGGAATAATCAAGCCGCGTCACCATGCTTTCACCCGGGAAATACTGAGAAACTTTACCCTTGGTATCTTCTTCGGGAAAACCTAACGAATAACTCCGTAACTCAATGCGTGCAGCTGCTATACAATCTTTTGAAATCATATCTTTGAATTTTTTCTTTTTACCCAAAAAATAACACTCAAATTGACTGCTGCTTGCTGTCACTTGAACAAACAAACCATTGTTAGGGCGATCAAAATAACATTCTGCAACTCTTGCACCACTGCATCTTTCAAGTATCTCTCGTGGTTTTAATACTGTATTTTTCGAGAGCGCTTCTCTGCAGAGCATTTTGACAACCCGCAAATCTAATGACAATTTACCCACTACACCTTCTGCGAATACCATCGTTGAAACAAAAGGATTAAGCGGATCTCGTGCTTCAAATACAGTTCTCCTCTTCCCCAATAATCGAAGGTAATGATCCTGCATGCTTTGCAAATCATCTAACCAAGCACTCAAGATTTTATCTACATCCAATTCAGCAAACGTTTCTAACCACTTTCTATCCCTGTCTTCAGGAAAAGCTAAACGATAAACTGCATTAATTTCACGTAATTTTTGACCCGGAAAATATCCTTCTTCCGAAAATCCGCGTGCAAAAATTTGTTCATTGTCTACACAATCTAAGCCCCCTAATAAATTAAGCAGATAATTTCGATCATATCCATCACAATGGTGTTTCAGTACATCAACCACAAAGAACTCATAAAACAATCTACTCATGATCCTTTTTGGATCGTATGTACTCAGCGCCCTTCCCTCAACGACAGTTTGTGAAACCAACACAGGATAATCAAACCATTCTCCCGTACGTTTATTCTTGACCGTAAAAATAACCAGTCGATTCGGAGGAACACCATATCCAATCAATCGCATATTTAATAGATAACTGGCATAGGGCATCATCGGAAAATCACAATGCTCTTTAAGATGTAACTGCACCCCTTTATCATCGGTATAAGCGACATTACGATGTGCATAAACTTTTTGAGATATCTTCTCTTTGACCAAATGTTTCAAGTGTCCTGTATCTGCTCGAATAATTTTTCTTGCGACGACGGGATCCAACATACATGATTGGCCCTCAGCATGATCCACCGTCACAACCCAAGGAAAATTGTCAGCTTCTAATACATCTCCACCTAACCTCATTAAATCGTGCATTAATTTTTCATTGAAGGCTCGCTCCTTTATGCGGTACCCCCACGCATCCGGTATTTCCATCATTTTTTGTATGACTGGATTGAGAAAATCTTGTGCCAAATGACGAATAAAAGTAAGAACCCATTGAGCGGAAGCTGCACCACACTCGCGAGAAGAATATTTCCGAGTCTGTACCATTTCAATTAAAAAGGGGTGCACTTCATCCATTATAAGTCTAAGACAATTAGCTTCTGGGAATTGTTTTAATGAAAAGACATCATCCCTCTCTGAAAAATAAATATAATCATTTTCAGATTGATAAAATGCGTGTGCCCGCATACGACAGGCACCCAAAAATTGGATAATTAAATCAAGCAATACCTGAAAATGAGGATGCGCTATTTGACTAACATCTAACTGTAATGCACGAGAAATCCAAACAGGTGTCCACAGTAACCTATTTTTTATATGAACAAACACCTTGTCTTTTTCATGATCTTTTCCCATCCTGATGGAGAGATCAATAAATTTTTCTCTTACTCTCTGACGCGTATCAGGTGTATTTATTTGTCTTTGAATTTTTTCTATAAGCGTTTGGCACAGCGTATTACTTCCATCATCGCCATATAAAAATTCAAGTGCCATAATATTACTAACAACAACACCTTCCATTGCGACACAAAAGATATTGTCTGGAAGGGGTTTTTCACTATCGAAAAGAAACCGCTTATCATTTTCATCCTGACCAAATGGAGTATTAGCACTTTCATCGAATTGCAAGCCTCGTTTCATTCGCTTTTCAATTAAAGCTACGCTTCCCTTTAAAGGTTCGCTCAAATGACCTGGAATATGCAATTGATTTGTTTCACCCAAGGCAATGACTTTGAGCTCCAAAAGCATCACAAAATCACGCAAATAAGAAAGCACCTGATTTTCACGACTCTCAGAAATTTTTTTTCGATCTACTGTTTGTTTTAACTGACCTTCATACCCTCTCACAGGAGAACTAATAAGCCCCTCCTCTGAATTCACCTCATCGTATTTTTGATAACCGATAGCGAATTCAACATCTGAATACAGACAGGCTCTATTTTGAGCGAGGGAACCCATGACCATTACGTTAAAATGACAGGGTGGAGTCCCTAATTCTTTTTTAGTTTCCTCACATAAGGGATAAAGAATATTATTCCTGAAAAAAACAGATAACTTTTTCTGATCCTCTAAAACAGAGGTATGCGCTAATTCTTCAATCGCTGCTTTACGCGCCTCTTTTAATTTTTCCCGACAACTTTCTAAAGTACTCACACAGGTAAAATTTTGACTAGAAATCAGTTGGTCCTCTGCAATAGCTCTTAATCGTTCGTGAGAAAGCGCATTCCAATGTTGGGCACCTGGCTTATGTGCTGCGCATCTTAAAACAGTGTCGTAACACCGCTTGGCACGATCGTAATTTCCTATAGAAGCGAAATAATCACCAAACTCTATTACTATACTGCATTGATCTGCGGAAATAACTGAGCCACACAACCTGTCTGCTGCTGCATAAATTGACTGAAGGGTTAATTCATTTTTAATGCTATCGTCTTGCGAAAGTTGATATGCGTAGCCCCAATAGTAAGCGCTTAAACGATAATTTTTCTCAACTGAATATTGCCGAGCTAAATTCTGAACAATATTTAATTCAAGTGGGAAATTTGGCTCATCCAGCATCCCAGAACATTCATGCGAAAATACCAGAAGTGAGGTATTTTTCTGATCTATCCCACAATGGTACGCAAGCGTAATAATATCTGTCACATAGGATTTATCAGCATCCAAGAATTTTTTGAGGCATTCCAACGCACGGGCCGGGTCCATAACCCGGCCATAACGTTCACACGCAAACAATTCTCTTAATTCTGTGAGGACTCGACCATCATGTGTATCTTTTTGCAAAGATAGCTCAAGACGTACAACCCTACTTTTCCAATCTTCCATTGTTGTGTGCTTCATCCTTGTCTTTATCTACAGGTTGCTGTCCTTGCTGCCTTGGAGATGGCGGCGCAAGAAGTGCTCGCGGCGATCCAAAATGTTCCCGTGCGGATGGACTTGAAACCAGTCGCTGATTTAACTCAATCCAATTAAAATGGTCACCAGACCACAATAAATCCACCCTACTCATTGCGCCTTCGGGAATAAACTCAGCATAATTGCGCTGCTCTGCTACTTTATAGAGGATTAATTTTTTACCTTCATCCAATCCCCACATATAAAGGGCTATACCCTGAACATGTGCAATGGCTTGTAACACCGCAGGATGCATCCAACCTAATGCCACTTGCCTGTCTTTCAGGTTGTAATCAAGATAGGCCATGATAATATCAATCCGTGCCGCACAATCTCCGCTACTGGCCATAATGTGATTGGCAACTAAATAGGCTTGAAACTCTTTTGTTGCTAAAGCAGCAACCACAGCCGGTTGTAATAAATTAAACACAGCCTCATCTGCTTTATCGACAAGTAATTTGCAAACAATAGCATCACCCGGAATTTTAAACGCTCTGGACAGTCCACACTCACCGTCACCTATCGCTTCATGACAAACATACCCATTGCCCTGAGTAATACGCTCTGGAATGACAGGTATTTCCGCAACAGAATCAAAATACGCATCCCAACCCGCTTTTTCTACAGAAACGGGAGCAGATTCACGCGCTTTTTTAGCAACTTCCTTCGGCGTATCCTTATGCTTATTTTTTGGATTTAGCATGGCATGTTCTAAAATTTCTGCAATTTCAGTAAGCCCTTCACTGCGAGCATAATGCAAAGGAAGATTTCCTATACTATCCGCAATATAAGGACTTGCACCGCTTTCAAGTAATGCTTTTACAACGTCAACCGCACCATTTCGCACTGCTATCGATAGAACAGTATTACCACTTGCATCTTGTGCATCAAGATTAACGGCGATTCTTATAGTTGAGTTGGGTCTAAGCATGATCATTACAATATCTGTAAAATTACGACGCACCGCTTCAGCAAGTGGAGAGGTACTTTCTTTTACGATAGTGGTTGGCGAGACGCCCTCTTGATGAACCAAATATTCTACAACATCGGCTCGTCTTGCCATCGTTGCGTAAAACAAAGGAATTTCAGCGCTGCCCGGCGATGTATGTCGTTTAGAAGGAATATAAAGATGATCATCTGCACCTCGCCTCAAAAAATCTCGTACTGCATCCGCATTTCCTGCAAAACAAGCGGTCGCCAATGGCGTAAGCCCATCGGGTTGAACTGTTTTACAATCTCCTTTTATCTGTTTATCAATTTCATGCTGTGGGCGCTTCACAAACAATGCAGAATACAAATCAATTTTATCTGGCGCTTCAGAAGTAAAATATTGAGCGATCTCAAGAAAATCTTTTTCACATGCTAATCGTATTAATTCCAAAGTAATCACACCACCACATTTATGAATGGTTTTGACAATACCTAGATCACCACTCAAGACAGCTTCTTTTAATGCTGTTTTTTGACCTTCTTGTAAGCGAACATCTGCACCATTTTGCAATAACCACGAAACTAAATCTCGGTGCTTTTTTCTAATGGCAACAAATAAAGGTAAAGTTCCTCCCAAATATACCGCGTTAATTTTTTCTGCTGTTACTTTGCCGTTATACGCGGATAGACGGTCGAGCATTACTGCAGCAATAAAACTGACTTCAGCGCCGTGCTTGATTAATGCATCGGCCACAGCATCGTTACCCATCACTAACGCTGTCTCGAGTACCGACCATTGCCCTGCTGTTTCATTAGGTGATTGCGATTTCAACGCTTCTTTTGCACCACAACGCTGCAACATAAAATCAACCACGGTTGCTCTATTCTCCGCGCACGCTTTCATAAAAGGAGAACGACCTGCTTCATTAAGATGATTTACGCTTAAACCTTGTCTACAACAAACTGCAATTTCACGTAAATCTTCATTTTCAACAGCTTGCATTAAGCGAACATAACGTTGCTCACGATATTTCCACGGCAACACTTTTTCTTGTGCTGATGTGAGGATGACGTGAACAAAACTAAAATCAATTCCCTTATATGCGGCTAACAATTCCTTTGTTAATTCAACTCCCGTTAAATCAACGACTACATCATCTCGCTTACGTGCTCCATCTAACGCTGACCCAATGCGTGTTGATGGAGTCAGATTGATGTCTTCTTCATCCGCTTTGTGTAAATGTGTAATAAACGCATTAATAGAGGCTTGCAGATATTCCCGCTGGTGTTTTTCTTTATTCTTTTTTAGGTCGCGTAAAACTTCTCTTTTTTCTGCAATAAACTTCTCGTGCTCTTCACGTACTTCTAAAGGCAGCCCACTGATCAACCACTCAAATCTCTCTAATGCTCCGTGCTCACCTTCAAGTCTTTCATACGCAGCAGAAAACTGATGTTCTCGCGCATAAAGAAGCACCTCTTCGCTTAATTTCATTCCTCTGGCTTTTAATATACGTTCATATATTGCTAAGAGCTCAGCACGCGTTTTCCCTGTTAAATCTAAGTTACTTGGCTTAATACTCAAGCTTTTAATAGAAAACTCATCTTCATCGGGTAATTTATTGATATAACCCGTTCCAATTAAAACAACTACCATCATTTGAAGTATCTTAGCTGAGATATCTTCTAAATTAGGTAATTTGTCCAAACAAACTAATCGAGGTAACAACCGAAGCGCATCGACTTGTTCCTGTCTTTCTAAAAAGTTTTCTTCGAGTTCTTTTCTCATAATTGAAGTTCGATTCTTTTTTTGAGCTAAAACTTCATCAACCATTCCTGCATCCATCACTGCTTCACCCATACTTCGTGAATGTAAAAATTGGTCTGGTACACACGTACTATTGCGAAGATCCGTTTGCCGAAAACAACATCCCGCAAAACGTGAGCGTCTTAAATCAAGACCAGATAAATCCATTGCAGAAAGATCCAAGGCATTGAAATCACTTTCAAAACCAAGAAATCTTTTCTCAGCTGGAAGTAATTGTTCCCATCGATCAATTAATCGCGTTCGTGCAGTGATATTTGCACGTATTAATGCATTCCGCTCTTGGATTGTTTCAACCGCACGGTATTGTTTGCAGAATTCATATCGAAGATGATCTGCATATTCATCAACAATGGAAAAATTTAATTTATTCAGTGATTTTCTATGTTCGCTGATGGCACCCAGAATATCCTCTCGATCGTGGTATTTTTTTTCTAAGCTCGATAATAGTTGAAACGTTTCGTCTAACATTTCAACCGCGACTTTCATCATAAACGTCTTCAAACGCTCAATGAGCGATTTAAAATAACTATCGATTTGATGAGAACGACCGCGATAAGAGGTATCTAATTCGTCAAGCACACGATTTGCATAAGCATCTTTATTTCTGTAACTGCGTAAATCATCCAATAGCAATTGTTTAGCTTTATTATCCAATTTATTTAATTCATCTAAATAGGCACATTTGAGCGAAAAAATTCTTGCAAACATATTTTTCAATTTATCGATATCTCTGCGAGATTCGTCCGCGCTGATAACGGGTTTTGCAACTACTTTGACAACTTCTTCCATAATGACTCTCCTTAACGTTTAAAAGTACTACTTTTCCAAAGAACTGCGTTCTAGTGTTGAAACGGGGGCGCTTGCTTGCGTTACAACATGGGATACTCGTGGTGAATGTATTGGGCTATTTGTTCTTGGGATGATTTGGGCGGGGGTGGGGCCGTTTATTTTTGCGAGAGCGACTTCGGCTTCTTTATAAGCTTGAATAATTTCAGGCGATTCCAGCACTCTTAATTTTTCAAGTGCTTTGCGTACTCCAGCTCTAACAACAGGAGACGCATGCACCATGTTTTCAACACAAACAAGAACAATTTTTTGAGAATCAAAATTCTCCAAGATCCCTAGTCTACTCTCAGCCCCACCTATAACTTTATATTCTTCATACCCAAGATCTTCAAAAATCCTTAGGACAAATGCAGGAGAATTTATATATTTCTCTAAAATTCTATTCGCATCTTCTGCAATCTCGGGATATTCACTAGTTCTATACCTACATGCAATCCGGAATAACTCCGGACAATCAGTGTCTGCTATCTTCTCTAATACTTTCATGACATTTCTGAGGACTTTGACCTTAGCCACTCCACCAGCCTCGCGACAATTCACATGAAAGCCACCATCAATGGTTGCTCCAAATGATCGAAGAGTACTTTCACAGCTTTCGCGATTAAACGAATCACCTGCAACTAAATTATTAACGCTAACTGTGGTAGACAAAGCATTTTCCAACATCACTCTCGCTAAAGTTTCAAAAGCTTCTTCGACAAGAATATTATCTCTTGCTGAGGTTTCAATGTAAGGAATACCGAGAACTCGAGCTACTGCTTCTGCTTCTTCTGTTTTAACTTGTCTGCTTTCGGTTAAATCTGATCTGAGGCCCACCAAAATTATCGGGCTAAACGGTGTACATTGATGTGCATAACCTACTTTACCAATAGCGTCTAATAATTCCTCAAGAAGCCTCAATATATAAAAAAATGAAGATCTAGAGGCCAAGCTAAAAGTTAATATAAATCCATTAGTGTCTCTTAAATAAACATCGCGCATGTTGTTGCTTATCCAATCAAAATCCCATATTTGTAGGGTAATGTTATTTTGCATAATATTTATTTGTTTCTTAGAAAAATCTACACCAAAGGTGCCTTGGAACTTGTCAGAGTAAATGTCATTTACATACCTTTTTATCAGCGCTGTTTTTCCAATGTTCTTATAACCTATTGATACCATCTTAAATAAAAATTCACATGGTACTGTCATAGCCTCCGCTTCAGATTTTTTTTGCTTATTTATTCTCAAACAATGATTCGCACTCTCAAAGTAATAAATAAGATCATCAGTAATAAGATTTAATTCTCTAAAATCTTTTTTTGGCGAACTTAATCTGAGGCTCAACCCATATCGAGTTTGAGCAACCCTCACTGTAATCCCATTTAAATTTGGTGGATTAAGACTTGAAACTTCTGTTCGCATCTGTTCGATTGGTCGATGAAGTAACTTTTCTTCGTAAATCATGTCGGCTATAGTTTCAAAAATAGTTGATGCTTCTTCACTGTCTACGTTCATTAAACTTTCACGATAGGCAAATCCAAATTTTTGAGCAAGCGCCGCTGCCTCTTCATGTGAAACTTCTCGTTCACTTGCCAAACCTGATATCCACCCCACTACAACCATAGGATATTTAGACCGCCCATATTTTGCTATCTCTTCAAGCTTTGAAGACAAGCAAAGAAATGTATCTCTATCTTCTACGACGAAACATACTATAACTCCCAGCAAAGCTTTCTCATATGAACGCAGTATCGAACGAAAATCTTTATTTCCTATCTCCTCGTCATTTTGTAATTTGAGGGTTGTTTCTAATTCATTGTCTCCAAACTCAGAATCACTCGTTAACAAAAATTTCTGGGTATTATCTGTAAATGCGAGCAATATATTTCCAACTTCATCAGGCATTGACAAATAAACTTTAAAAAGGCGCTCCCTACTCTTTTGTTTACTGTTATTAGATAGGTGTAACACAGGCATAACTGCTTTCGCTACTTTTTTAGGAACTGCAGCAGCACTTTTAATTAAAGCAGTCTTCTTTAAAACCTCCTTCTCATAAATCATCTCAGATAATTTCTCAAAAACTTCGTCAACATTTTCGCTAGTTTTTGCAGAAGCTTCGAAATAGAGAGTGCCAAACTGTCGAGCAAGCTTTTCCCCTTCATCTCTCGCAACCATTCGTTTATTCGCTAAATCTACTTTCATTCCAACTATAATAATCGAGCCTTCAGGACATTGTTCCAGTGTGTCTTCAATCCAATCAATCAAATGGTTAAAACTCTCTCTCCGACTTACATCAAAAAACACTATAAATCCTTGTGAACCCCTATAAAACGAGCGATTTATAGAACGACTGCTTTCCGCGCCCTCCATATCCCACATCTGAAGCTTACACGTACCCCCATGAATTTTTAGTACACTTGAGCCAAACTCAAGACCAATGGTTCCTTCAATATCAGGCTTAAACCTTTTGTCTATATGCTGCAACAAAAAGCTCGATTTTCCAGTCCCGCCATCCCCAATCAAACAAATCTTAAATTCATGATCATAGTCTTTCGATTTACTCTTATTCGGTGAAGGTAACGCAGGCACAACTGATTGCACTACTTTTTTAGGGACCCCAACAATACTTCTACTAACAACAGGTATTTTTAAAACTTCCCTCTCATACACCATCCCAGCCATTTTCTCAAAAACTTCTCTGACATTAGTATTATCTCTCACAGCAGCTTCAAAATAAGCAACACCAAACCGATCAGCAAGTTGCTTTCCTTCATCGAACCCAACTTGTCTTAGCTCTACAAACTCAGCCATCAACCCAACGAGGACTACTGAGCAATTTTCCGGAGCAGCATCATATATTTCTTCAAAAAATTCTGAAACTTGGGAAAAAGATTTCTTATTTGTCAAATCAAAAAACACAACAACACCATCAACCTCTTTATAATATGACTCGCGAACTTCTCTAAATCTTTCTCGTCCTGCACTATCCAAAACTTGAAGCGCGCAAGTACTGCCAAGTATTTTTAACTTTTTAGTTCTAATGTCAGCACCTGTTGTTGCAATCACGCCCTCATTGAAAACACCATCCAAATATCTTGTTAAAAAACAGGATTTGCCTATACCACTGGCACCAACAAGCATAAGCTTAAAAATATGATCTGGTTCCTCTAACACGACATCGTCATCCCTAAGTAACACAACAATATCTTCAGGAGATTCAATATTTAATGAAAAAATGTTAAGGTTCGGAGATTGCCTATACACTCGTTCTAGTTGTTTCTTTGATAGTGCATGACACAACCTTACATTCACTTCTTTTAAATCAAGTAACCCCCCTTCACCCAAACCCAACTCCACCAATCTTTCACATCCCGCAAACTCTAAACGCTGTACTTTAGTAGAATTTAATCTCACCCCTTCAAGCGCAACACAACCCGTTGATGTCATCGATAATAATTCAGGGCAATCAAGCCGTACCACATCAAGTGCTCTACAACCTTCTGTTTTTAAACGCAGTAATTTCGGAAATGGAATACTACCAAAAGGTCTGACTTTAATTGAACTAATGTTAGTTCCACTCACATCCAGTCGTACTAAATTAGGACACGTCGAAGCAACATCACGAATAACATTACCTGTTAAATTTTGACAACCACGAACCTCTAAAACACGCAGTTCAGGACAAGATTCTGTAATTTTAAGAAGAACGTCGTTATCTAAGCCATCACAATCCGTCAACGTAAGTTCACGTAAGCTCACACCATATAAACATGACAATAATTTTTTTTGCCACGCTAAACGACGTTTTCTCCGTACTTCTTCAGGCAAATCTTCAGACTCCTGAAACGAAGGTAAATTTTTCCAATTCAATCTATTAATAATATATTCTTTTAAGAAACTCGGCTGATTTCTAAAATGAGAGATATCGCATTTTCCATTGCTTAACGCTTCAAAAAGTCTCTCACGTTCTTGGAAAGAACTTTCAACTCGCGTCAATTCATCTAACGCTTTCCTCGGCGTATAAAACTCTCCCTTCGTAATTAATTCATGCAAAGTAGGTTTAGATTTTTGCTCTTGAGGAAGTGAAATAGAACGCATGACACGTTCTTTGACGACATGTTGCGATTGATACTTCACAACATCATCTCGCTCGAGAATAACTTTATAATCCGTGCGCAGATTTGCAAAACGATCTTCAGGTGTATTCCAGCCATTTATTGGATCAAATACTTCTTTATAAATGGCTCCTACATGTGGTTCTACGCGACAGATTGCATCCAACAATGTCACCGGTGCATCTTCTTCGATTGATCGCAACGCTTGTTGTAATCGATAAAAACGTGCATACAAATCACCCGTCATTCCCTCTTCGAGTAACCACTGAACAATACTGGGATCTGTTTTATGCTCTGCCCATGCAAGAAGTTCTGCGCGATCAAAAGTTAAGCTCTCTTCATCTTCAGCGGAATCTGCTAACCACTGCCTAAGAAACTGCCCCAAATTTAGTGATAAAAACCAGGCTTTGGCTTCAGCATCCATCGGCTTATTTCGAACAGCTTCAAAACACGGCAAAATGCTTTTGGCTTTTAATTTAATAATACGTATAAGAAATTCACGTACTTCCACAACACTTTCAACAAAAGCATGATCATCATCAACAAGACCAAAAAGACGTCTTAAAAAAGTAACATTGTCATCTTTAACATCTTCTAAATGCAGTAATAACCATTCAAAAATTCGGATGGTATAGTAATAGTGATCAATCTCGGGTTCGAGAGTTGAGAGACTTTCTCCTCGACGCCTTTTCTTTAATAAAGTTTCACCCCGGTGCGCAGAAAATAAAACAGGATATTTAACTTTCGTTTCAACATGCTCAAAAAAGCAGAGTTTTGCCGGTAATCCATCACCACCAAATAAATTACAAAAACGGCTGACCGCTTTTTGCGTACCTGGACCTTCGGGTCGTGCTTTCACAAAACTGGCTACACCTGCAGGAACCACAACGCGATTACCATCCTCTAGCTTGCGTAAGGATGCGTTGAATTCGCCTGTCTTAGGATCAATCCATGTTTCGCAAAGCGCTTCTTTTAAATAGACTGGTTCCTCAGCAAGACCATGAATACAAACTGTTGTTTTTTTGTGAGGGTCAACAATTTCGCGAGAAAGTTCTAATTGCCATGCGGCTTGAACTAAATCAGCACCAAGATGTCGGGCATTAGGGTTATCATGCCAGTTATTAAAAAATTTCAGTAAAGCAGGATTCAGCGCTAAATCGTGAGCTTGCTCAACGGGCAACATATCGTATTCTGATTGGTGTTCACGATGCAATTTCATTCTCAGATTAAGCGTATTTGTAATTAATCTTTTGAAGAGGTCGCCTGCTTCTGGCGTTAAGATATGTCTCTGAACAAGAGCATCGATACGTAATAAAGTATTGCGCTCTTCAATGCCGTAGTAGAGGGCCATGGCTTTGATGCCCCATTGAGGGATTTTTAATAAGTGCGCTTTAACATGGAAAGTTTCAGAACCTTCAATCGGAGTAGAACAAGTAAAAAATTCTTGATCCAATAAATCTAATGCCATTTTTTGACGAAGATTATCTTTATCCAATAGCGATCGAATCTGATCTCTAAAATCTCTGGAAAGACTTTCGTCACCATATGTATAACAAGACTCAACAATATTATATTTGATGACTCTATCAGCACTCAGCGTTGGTTTAAGTGGAATCTCAAGAAATAATTCATTTTGGTGTAAGCTGCTGAAAGGATAATTGTCACCTTCATCAAACTGTAATCCTCGACGCATACGCTGCTTTACAAAAACACGACTGTCTTTTGACTCTGTAGAGAAGTCAGAATTCATTGATATTTCGTTAGTTTCACCTAACGAAATCACTTTAAGTTCCAGCAGAAAAATAAACTGGCGAAAATAACTTCTTATTTCCGCATCTGTGGCGATAGAGCCAGGGGGCCGACGCCATATAATTGCAAATTCTAAATCAGAATATAAACACGCTTCATCTCTCGCCAATGAACCTAATGTTTCCACACTAAACTGACAAGGCGCAGGACCTAAATCTTGAATAGCCTCTTCGCATAAAACTTTAATAACATTTTCTTTAACATACCCTGACCAGTTTTTTTCAGTTTCCGCATTTCGGGTCAGACACCGCGAAGACACTGGCTGTGCTAGAAAAACTTCGGAATACCCAATATTTAAATCAAGTTTCCCGACCCCTTCTGCACATCTTGCAAGAAAATTACCTTTGTCGCGCCCATGCTCTTTCAACAATACCGCTATTTTTTTATAAATTCTTTTAGCGCGCTCGAAGTCTTCTACTGCCCAAAAATAATTTCCCAACGTAAAAAGTTTTTCAAGAACAACTGTACACTGATCCCAACCTTGAAAAATCGCTAATCTATATTGATTTAGCATGAACATATTATTTTCGTCACAAAACAGTTCCGCTAAAAATATATTTTCATTTCTTCTCATTTCGACAAAAGAACATTGACCATACGCAAAATAAAACTGACTAAGACGATAATATCCTTGATTTCGATAGTGATTTCCAATCGCAAACGCAAGTTCTCGCTCAAAATTTTCGTCGACTGTTTCAAGTGAAGCCGTACCATCGTGTGCAAGAAAATAATATCCGTGATGTTTTAAACGCTGTAGAACAGGCAAGATTGCTTGGGATTTCTGTATTCTAAAAAGATGATTGCAACACTCGCTGACATATTTGGGTATAAGATCAGCATGAAATGATTCATCGAGTAAAAACAGGAGGGAATCGAGCAGTAAAGTTGCAGTTTCTTTTGGATTACGCACTTTGTCGTAACATTCTGCAAGACGACAAAAGCTCTCGGCAATTTGAACCCAGTTGGTTTTGCTTTGATAGTTGCGCTTTAATGCCTCAAAAAGCCAACTAAATGAATCAGTTGAATCCTGCATAACTGCTCCCTGTTATTCGTTTTCTAGTCCCTGAAGAAACTAATACTACTTTACATAATACCCTTTCAAAACCAATGGTACCTGATGTACTAATATTTCTACAACCTGTTCAGACGGTTTATTTTATTATAAATGATATTTCCCTAACTAAATTGATTGTGACAGCGAACAAGGTGTAGGCGGCGGTGAAAGCGAAAGTGATTGAGACTTAACTGCTTTTCTTTCTGTAGCTTCTGATGGAGGCGTAAGCGAATACGATCTCGAACGTTTTCTTTCCAATCTCCGCTCAGATTGAAACGCTATACACTCTTCGTGCGGCGCTTCACGCAATATACGGTATCGTTGCGCATACACCGCCGCTTTCTTTGCCACCATTCCTGTTAATTTCGATAAATGATTAGACAAAATCAACCCCACCGTTATGGCATTCTCTGTGTGTCGGAAATCTTTTGCCGCCATGTCTTGAATCGGCTTCAAAAGCTTTTGAATGTGAGTTGGATTTTCCCTGACGAAGATATAAAATTCCTCACTCAACTCATTAGTACTTAGCCTCTCAAGTCTCTGCCCTAATAGTTTACACTCCCACTTTTCTTTATTCTCTTGGAGCTTTGCCTTAACATCATCGGTAATTTTTTCTGAGAGACTAGAGGTAATTGCGATTCTTAAATCAAAGACCCTATCATGGTTTAAAAACAGTTTAAGACCTTCTGGAGTAACACTGCAACCCCGCAAAAAAAGTGTTTCAAGAGAGGTATTTAATGCTAATGCCGCTGCACCACTATTGGTAATATTTTTGTTGTAACTGAGATCCAAATAAACGAGATGATGACAAGAACGAAAAAGCGCCGCACTTCTATCACCAATACTTGGTTGACCCCACCGTCCTTGAATCGTCAGCCATCTCAAATGCGTATTATCTTTTAGTGCTTTAACTAATTTAACAACATCTTCATCTGATTCGACTTCTCTGCTTAAACTCAAGCCAACAATATCAGGATCGTTTTTTTGCAGACGATCCAATATGTGTTGGGGGATGGCCATGAATAGCCTCAGTCTTTAAACTGCTTCTGATGCAAACGCGAATAATGACCATTTAATGCTAATAATTCTTCATGGGTGCCCATTTCAACAATAGAACCACTATCCATGACCATAATTTTATCTGCGTTTTCTATGGTAGATAAGCGATGCGCGACAACTAATGTCGTACGCGTTTTCATCAAGGATTCTAACGCATCTTGAATATGGCGTTCAGATTCGGTATCCAGTGACGATGTCGCTTCATCTAAAATTAATATGGGGGAATTTTTTAATAATGCTCTGGCAATAGCTAGACGCTGACGTTGGCCGCCAGAAAGTAACACGCCATTTTCACCGACGAGTGTATCTAAACCATTCGGCAATTCTTTAATAAATTCCATAGAATAAGATGCTTCGGCCGCGTGAATAATTTCTTCTTCTGTTACGCCATCTAATCGCCCATAGGAGATATTGTTTCTTACCGTATCATTAAATAAAACAACATTTTGAGACACTAACGCAAGTTGTTCACGTAATGATTTTAACGTTACGTTGCGAATATCAAAATCATCGATAAGAATATTCCCAGAATAATTATCATAGAATCGGGGCAATAAACTCACTAACGTTGTTTTTCCACTACCCGAACGTCCGACTAACGCAACGGTTTGACCCGGTTTAATTTCAAACGAAATATTTTTCAAAACGCTTTTTTCATGGTTGGGATAAGTAAACGCAACTTTGTCGAATACCACATCGCCTTTTGATCGTGCAAGAATGGTAGTTCCGTGATCCGGTTCCGGTGGTTCATCTAATACGGCGAAAATACTGTCTGCGCCCGCAATACCCTTCTGGATAGTGCTATTTACACTGGTAAGATTTTTCATGGGTTTTAACATCGCCAACATTGCAGCGATAATAGATACGAATGTTCCCGCCGTAATATGCGTTAATTTCGCTGTCGCCAAATACACCGTCGCTGAAATTAACAGTGCTATCACGAATTGCACATAAGTCGTTGCTAACGTATTTGTCACAATCGTTTTAATTTCGCGGTCTCTATTTTTCAGAGCCATTGCATCAAAGCGTTTTGTTTCATAACTTTCCGCACCAAACGTACGAATCACGCGATACCCGCTTAACCCTTCTTCTGCAATTTGTGTTACACCACTCATGCTTTGTTGTACATTTTGACTCAAATGACGCATTTTTTTGCCGGATTTTCGGGCAATAATGGCAATGATAGGCGCTACGATAAAAAAGATTAACGACAACCGCCACGAATTCAAAAACATAACAACAATACAGCCTGCGATAAAACAGGTTTCTTGGACGACGGTCACAATTGCATTGGTACAGGCTTGGGAGACTTGTTCAACGTTGTAAATTAATTTAGCGAGTAATTGTCCTGAGGTATTGTTGTCTAAATAACTGGCAGGTAACCGCATATAATGCGCAAATAAATCTTGGCGAAATTTTGTGACAACCGTGCGTCCGGTCCACGACATATAATAATTTGAAACAAAGCTCGCGGCCGTTCGAAGCGCAAACACGCCAATTAACAAGAGCGGCAACCATCGAATAAATCGCGCGTTATGCGCAATAAATCCTTGATCGAGTAAAGGTCTGATAAGTCCGGTGAAAGATGCGGTCAGCAATGCAGAAATAACCGTACCCGCAATTCCTAATACAAATTGTGGCCAATATTGTCTTGAGTAAGTGAGTAAGCGTTTGTAAACGACACGGCCTTGCATAAAAATGGTCCTCCCTGGGGGATCATAATTTATTGATTAAATTCACCAGATCTTCAGCTTCATGTAACGCTTCATCATAAACAAAAAATAATTCAGGAACGACACGTAACTCCAACTCTTTCGCAATATGCTTACGGAAAAAATTCGCCGCTTTATTTAATGCTTTAGCAGAATACTGCGCATCTTTTTCATCCAATACGGTAAAAGAAATTCGCGCATGACGTAAATCTGGCGACATTTTTACACGGGAAAGTGTGACTTTTTTTAATCGGGGATCTTCGACTTCATTAACGATAAGATTGCCGATTTCACGCTGAATAAGTTCGGCGACACGAGCCAAACGAAATGAAGGCCTGGATTTAGTTGGCATGACTATAACGTCCGCGCCACTTTCTTGGTTTCAAAGACTTCGATTTGATCGCCAGGATGAATATCGTTGTAATCTTTTACACCAATACCGCATTCCATACCTTGACGCACTTCACTGGCATCATCTTTAAATCGACGCAGAGATTCTAATTGACCTTCAAAAATAACGACGTTATTGCGTAATACACGAATCGGGAAGTTACGTTTCACCAATCCTTCCATCACCATACAACCGGCAACCGATCCGAATTTCGGCGAACGGAATACATCGCGCACTTCGGCTAAACCAACAATGGTCTCTCTAATTTCTGGCGACAACATGCCGCTTAATAAACCTTTTACTTCGTTAATAATGTCATAAATAATATTGTGATAATGTAATACGACACCTTCACGTTCAATTAATTTACGCGAACCCGCATCAGCACGAACATTGAATCCAAAAATAATGGCTTTAGACGCGATGGCCAAATTTGAATCCGATTCTGTAATTCCACCCACGCCGCTCGCAATAATTTTTACTTTGACTTCATCCGTCGACAATTTAATTAATGCGTCAGTAATCGCTTCTGCAGAACCTTGTACGTCTGCTTTAATCACAACGTTTAATATGCGCGTTTGTGTTTGGCCTTCGGTAATGCGTGAAAACATATCTTCCAGTGTATGTGATTGTTTTGCTAATCGAACATCACGGAATTTACCTTGACGGAATAATGCAATTTCACGTGCTTTTCGCTCATCGCTCACAACAACCGCATCATCACCAGCAACCGGCGCATCGGCTAAACCTAATACTTCAACGGGTATTGATGGCCCTGCTGATTCAACATGATGCCCATTTTCATCGTTCATTTTTTTCACACGGCCATATTGAAGACCGGCTAATAATATATCGCCAATCTTTAACGTACCGGTTTGAACAAGAACCGTCGCGACTGCACCACGACCTTTGTCCATGCGAGATTCAATGACCACACCTTTGGCGGGAGCATTCACAACCGCTTTTAATTCTAATAATTCTGCTTGAATTAAGAGTGAATCTAATAACTCATCAATACCCTGACCGGTTTTAGCAGAAATAGGCACAAATTGCGTATCACCACCCCACGCTTCGGAAATCACATTATGTTGTGATAATTCCATGCGTACACGTTCTGGATCAACGCCCGATTTATCCATTTTATTCACCGCAACAACGATAGGAACATTTGCTGCTTTGGCGTGCTGAATCGCTTCAATCGTTTGTGGCATCACGCCGTCATCTGCTGCAACCACAAGAACAACAATATCCGTTGATTTTGCACCACGTGCACGCATCGCTGTAAATGCTGCGTGTCCGGGAGTATCCAAGAAAGTAATGACCCCTTTTGGTGTTTCGACATGATAAGCGCCGATATGCTGTGTAATTCCACCCGCTTCACCTTGAGTGACTCGCGTTCGACGAATGTAATCTAATAAAGACGTCTTACCGTGATCAACATGTCCCATAATGGTTACAACAGGAGGACGTGGTAATAATTCTGCCGTTGTCGTACGTTCTGCAACTAACGCCTCTTCCAATGCATTTGCATTTAATCGTTTCGGCGTGTGGCCCATTTCTTCAACCACTAACGTTGCCGTATCTTGATCTAAAACTTGATTGATGGTCGCGAGTAATCCCATGTTCATCATGGATTTAATTAATTCAGCGGATTTAACTGCCATTTTTGACGCTAATTCTGAAACCGTAATCGTTTCGGGAATAGACACTTCGCGAATAATCGGACCCATGACTTTTTCGGGTGCTTTTTGCGCTTCGTAACGACGATGACGATGAGAACGTCTGCGCGGACGACCGCTGAGATTTTCTTCTTCCTCAGCACCACCGCCCAAATAAAATTCAGGACGATGACGATATTTTTCTTTTTCTTCGCGTAATTTTGTGGCTTTCTTCACTTCTTCTTTTTCTTTGATTTCTCGTGTCGCACGATGTTGTTGAGATTCTTCGACTTTTTTAGGCGCGGCTTTATTACTGCTTGACGGTTTATGTACTTCTGGTTTTTTGGTTTCGTTTACTTCTTTTATTTCTTTCGTTTCTTTAATCTCGACAACGGGTTCTGGTTTTACCTCAATGATTTCAGCAACAGGAGAAACTTCAACTTCTTCTATTTTCTTAATAATAGGCCGCTTTTTACGCACTTCTACGCTGACGGTTTTTGATCGTCCTGTTCCACCGGAAACTTTAATTTCGGTGACACTACTTTTACGTTTGAGGGTAATTTTTTTGGACGTCGATAATGTGGTTTCTTTTTCAGCACCACGGTGACGTTGTAAATAACTGAGTAATTTTAACTTTTGCTCTTCGGTTAACCGTGTATCTGCAGAAGAAACATCGCTAACACCCGCTTCTTTTAATTGCTCGAGCAATTTGGACGCGGAAACGCCGACCATCTTACACAGATCGTCGACAGTGACACCCACATTTTTCTTGATAGCCACTTCCGCCATTGCTCAAACCCTCTCATTTCGACCGACTACTTCTTTTCATCGGCAAACCACGGTGCACGCGCAAGCATAATTAATTCAGCCGCTTTCGATGCTTCTAAATTTTCAACCACATCCAATAGATCCGCAACACCTTGCTCAGCCAAATCTTCACGCGTCACGATACCTTTGCGCGCTAATTCATTTGCCAACGCTTGCGTCATCCCCTCAAGTTCCAATAAATCTGCTGCTGGTTCACCTTCCACTAAGCGCTCCTCACTTGCAATCGCTTTGGTTAATAAAATATCTTTCGCACGACTTCGTAAAGCTTCTACAATTTCTTCATCGAATCCTTCAATAGCTAATAATTCTTCAGGTGCAACATACGCGACTTCTTCGACTGTTGTAAATCCTTGGTCGACTAATATCTTACCAAGATCTTCATCAACACCCAATTCATCGACGAATAATTGAATCACTTTTTGTGCTTCTAATTGATGTTTTTCTTCAGCTTGCGCTTTGCTCATGACATTCAATGTCCAACCCGTTAATTGGCTAGCCAATCTTACGTTCTGCCCATTTTTGCCAATCGCTAAAGACAATTGATCTTCATCTACCGCAACATCAATAGAGTGTGACTCTTCATCAACAACAATGGAGGCAACTTCTGCAGGTGCCATTGCATTAATGACCATTTGCGCTGGATTATCATCCCACAACACAATATCAATACGCTCACCACCTAATTCGCTCGACACCGCTTGTACACGTGAACCACGCATACCGACACACGCACCAATCGGATCAATTCTGCCATCGTTTGTTTTAACCGCAATTTTTGCACGTACGCCCGGATCGCGCGCAGAGCTTTTCACTTGAATTAATTGTTCTGCGATTTCCGGCACTTCTATTTTAAATAATTCCACTAACATTTCAGGACGATTACGGGACAATAATAATTGCGTACTACGACCATCGGATCGCACTTCGTATAAATAGCCACGCAATCTATCACCGGCACGCACAGCTTCGCGCGGTAACATTTCTTCGCGTAAAAATATTCCCTCTACATTATTGCCTAAATCTACCGTGACGAATTCGCGAGCGACACGTTGAACAACGCCGGACATTAATTCACCCACGCGCTGCCTATAAGAATCCACGATTTGAGTCATTTCCGCTTCGCGGATTTTCTTCATGATGTATTGTTTTGCCGTGCGCGAGGTAATACGACCGAACTCAATGGATTCCATCGGTTCGTTTAATTCTGCACCCGCTTCGACGTTAGCATTTTTCTTCTGTGCATCAGACAGTGCAATTTCTGTGGCCGGATTAACGACTTGACCATCTTCAACCACTTTCCAGTGACGAGAAATAACATAGTCACCGCTCACGCGGTCTATTTTTACTTTGAGATCTAAATCCGTGCCATGCATCTTACGAAAAGTCGTGACGATAGCTTCCCTGATGCCTTGTTCAGCCGCATCAAAAACCACTTCGGGAGCTAACCCCTTTACGTTCGACAGTGCGTCGACAAGCAACAACGTGTCTTTACTCATCGTTTTTTGCCCTCAATTTTCATTTCTGGCACCACTTGGGCGCGCTCTATATTCTCAAATTCTACACCAATGAGACCCTTTTCGGTGTGGAGTATAACCGCATTGTTCTCAATTTTTTCAATTTTCCCTTGAAAATTACGCTGATTTTCCAGCGGCCTTCTCAAACGCAACTTGATTTCACTCCCTTGGCACTGTTCATAGTGCTCAAGCTTGAACAATTGTCTATCCATCCCGGGCGACGATACTTCTAATATATAGTCATCGAGCCCTTTTGCTTCTACGGCTAAAACAGCTTTAATATGATGGCTTGCGTGAGTACAGTCATCGACAGTCACTCCACCCGTTTTATCCATAAAAATTCGTAACACGGGACGCTTTGAAAACTCCACCTGACAGCCCCAAAACGTATAGCCAACCGCCGCTAATGCGGGAATCAGTATCGCTTCCAATGCTGCTGGTGTGACGTTTCGCATAAAAATTTAGCCAATAAAAAACCCCTTAAAGGGGTTTCCATCATTCACATTAATTTTGGTAGCGGGGGCAGGATTTGAACCTACGACCTTCGGGTTATGAGCCCGACGAGCTGCCAGACTGCTCCACCCCGCGTCATTGGCGGCAATTGTAACGGATGTAGGCAGGCTATTACAAGGAAATTCCGGGGAAATTTAATACAAATTCTATGTAATCACCTTCGACAGAGTGACAATTAATTGATCCACCGAAGCTATCCAACGTCATTTTACAGAACGCTAAACCAATTCCAGTACCCTTTTCTTTTGTGGTTTTGTAGCCATCGAAGAGATGATTAACGATTTCGGGTGATGCGCCACCAGCGGTGTCTTTAAATCGAATAATATTTCCAGAATCCGCTTTTTCAGTACTGATAAAAATCTTGCCCGTTTTATTTTTTTCGATTTGCTGTAATGAATTCGTGATCAAATTAGAAAATATTCTTACGGTCAGCAATTCATTTCCCATAAATTTAAAATCCGCCTGATCCCATTCGACTAATTTTTTTTGTTCTTCCGAGAAAGGATATCGCAGGAGCGTATTATGAATACAATGCCACATCGAACATTCGACGAGATCTTCCTGTGTTAACCCGCCTTTTAATCCGCGACTTAATGTTTTCAATGTCACTTCGACATAGTCATGCATTTGCATTGCAATTTTGCGAAGTTCATCACCTGCTTTTTCTAAATCACTTAATTGTGAATCCGAAAATTTATCATCGCCGCTATCGCGATACATTTTTAATAAATAATTTAACGATCGCTGAAGCGAATGTCCTTCTAGATTTATAACAGAAATGGGTGTGCGTAAATCATGTGCAATACTTCCCGCTAAAATCATGACCGCTTGGCGGAGTTCTTTTTCTGCTTCGGTTTGTGCTTTTTCTTGAGCGATGCGGATTGCTGCAAGTTTTTCGCGTTCTTGAGAGTTTTTGAGTTCGGTGATGTCTATAGAAATACCAATAAGTCCAACAACATTTCCCTTATCATCTTTTAGGGGAACTTTACTTGTTCTCTGAAATGCAACATTTCCATCCGCCATAATAAGCGGAGGTTCTTCAATATTAAGTTTAGGAACACCACTAGATAATACTTCTTTATCGACTGTAACAATTCCATCTACAACATCATCGGCCCATCCCAACATCTTTCCGATATCACGATCGTTTTTTCCGATTATTTCATTCTGTGATTTAAATCCTGCTAAATGCAGCATAAAATCGTTACAACCCATGTACGTTCCATTTGTATCTTTCCAGTACACACACTCAGGCATCGAGGAAACTAACTTGCCTATATCAAAAAATTTACCTTGATGTTTATCATTAATTTGGTTTGTGTTCATAAAATATCCTATAAAAAAACGATGGCATAGAATTTAGATTATATCGTGTTTTCGTACGACTTTGGATATTTTATGACAGAACTTTCTGAAAACGCACAAAATCTATCTATATCTTCCTTTGTATGTAACGCAGATAGCGCAACCCTTAACATGCCCTTACCCTTCTCGACTGTTGGATACATCGCAGTGGTTAAAGCAAAACCTTCTCTTTGGAGTATTTTTGCTGCTTTGATAGTCTTAAACTCATCACCTATTAAAATCCCTCTGATGGGTGATTTAACTCCATAATTTATCGCTCTGCTTCCAAAAACCTCATCAAAATATTTTACGTTATCCCAAAGCTTATCTTGAAGTTGCCGAATTTCTTCAGTCAAATGGATTCTTGCCGAAGCAATCGCCGAATCAATTATAGATAACGGAGGTGGCCCACCAAAAATATATGTTTGAGAATATCTTTTTATCATTTTTGAATCTGCATGTGTAGGTAACGCAATCACACCCGCAACTCCACCAAAAGCTTTTGATAACGATGAAGCAAGTATCAACCTTTTAGGAAAAAAATGATCTAAACATTCAAGAACATAACCACAACCATACCTTCCAAAAACCGATGTACCATGAGCATCGTCTAAATATAAATATCCATCGTATTTTTCTACCAATGAATACAGTAAGGTAACAGGAACTGAACCACCCATTGAACCAATACTATCCGCAATCATTATTGGAGTTTGCTGGTTAGCAACACAATTCTTTAGCAAAACCTCCAGTGCGTGAGTTTCCACTAGATTTATTATTTCTACTGTTCCGAACTGCATCATTAATGCTCGATTTATTTGGATTGATGCGTGCGCATTTTTATCAACAATAAAAACGGGGCCATTACTATTGATTGGAAAAGATGGCAACTCACCGGAACCCAGCATCGGTATAAAACCAAGATGAGCGAGATGTAACGAAGAAAATATGGTGGAAAACGAATCACAGAATATTTTGTTTAGTAACGTTTCTAAAACCCCAAAACTTTCCACGACTGCTCTTGTTCTAGCCGCAGGAAAAGTAACACCACATTTATAGATATTATTTGAGGATGCTTCAATGACCCGCTTATCGAGATCCAAACCAAGATATGAACAAGAAATAAAATCGATTAACACTTCGCCGCTTGTAAGAAATAATTTTCTTCCAGCTCTCTCACGTATTAAAAGCTCATTAACCTCATCGAAGGCAATATTTTGAAATCCTTTTGAATCCAGGATTCTTTTTTTCTGCCAATTACCACTTTTTGCAGTACTGTTTACCATAAAAGACTCAAGAAATTTAGATTATAAAAATAGTCAAAATTTTCTGATTCTGATTGATAAACAAGGAAACACGGGCGCGATAAATCGCGCCCCTACAACACAACTATAAAACTCCTACCACGCCTTAATCGCACTCCCTTTGAAAATATTATTCGCAGCCGTGACGACTTGTGGAGATTGAAATGCAGCGACTAATTCTTGCACTTTTTGGCTGTGCTGATTAGATTTGCGTGACACAAAAATATTTGCGTAGAGAGAATCTCGGTCTTCCAAATAAATGGCATCGTAATGCGCATCGGCATTATCACCACGCGTCGGACTTAATCCACCCGGAATCGCAAAATTTGTATTGATCACCGCGGCATCTACATCCGGCAATACTCGTACTAATTGCGCGGCATCCAATGATTTAATTTGAAAATTCAATGGGTTCGACACAATATCGCGTCGCGTAGAATCAATCGTAACATTCGGTTTCAAGGTAATTAATTTTGCTTTTTGCAATAACAACAACGCACGCGCTTCATTCGTCGGATCATTTGGAATTGCAATAATACTGCCCGGCTTCAGATCAGACACACGATCCACTTTATACGAATAAATTCCCATCGGATAAATAAATCCTTTGGCAACGGGAACTAACGGCGCATGATGAACATTATTCCACGCCACAAAAAACGGCATATGCTGAAACATATTAATATCAATACTGCCATCCGCTAACGCTTGATTCGGTAAGTTGTAATCTGAAAATTCAACAATTTTGACGGTCAACCCATATTTTTCTAATGCAACATTCTTGGCTATCTGCATCAATTCTGATTCAGGTCCACTCATCACACCGACACGAATTTGATTCGCCGGTTCTTTAGAGCCACACGCCGTCAAAAATACGGACAATAAAAATACAAAAAATAAACGTACCATAAAAGATTCCTCTTACCGTTTGTCAAAATGTCGAGACAATTTATCGCCACCATATTGAATAATTTGAACCAATAAAACTAATACCGCTACCGTCACAATCATCGTATCGGTTTCGAATCGCTGATATCCATATCGAATTGCAAAATCACCCAATCCACCACCGCCAATCGCTCCCGCCATCGCAGCATATCCCACTAACGTAATTAACATTAAAGTTACGCCATTAATTATTGCTGGCAAACCTTCGGGTAATAATATTTTAGTAATAATTTGCACAGGCGTTGCACCCATCGACAATCCCGCCTCAATCAATCCATATGAAATCTCACTCAACGCATTTTCCGTCACGCGCGCAATAAACGGAATGGCAGAAAACGTTAACGGAACAATGGCAGCCGTTGTTCCAATCGATGTTCCCACAAGCAATCGAGTCACGGGAATAATGGCTACTAATAAAATAATAAACGGTACTGAACGACCAATATTAATAATAATGGTCAATATTTTATGTATTGAACTATTTTCTAATAATCCGTGTTTTCGTGTCGTCAACAGCAATACCCCCAAAGGTATTCCAATAACCATAGACAGCAATCCTGATACACCGACCATATACACAGTCTGCCAGGTTGCGACTAATAATTCAGAGAGTCTCTCTTGCCACATAACCAATGATCTCGACCTTTAAGTTTTTTTGCGCCAGAAAATCTAGCCCCGCTTGATGTTTTTCAGCAGCCGCATCTACGGCAACAATCATAATGCCCAGCGTTAAATGCTGAATGCATTCCAAACTGGCTTGTAATATATTTAAATTCAATTCATATTCACGCGCTAATTGCGTAATAATTGGCTCCGCTGCGGCATGGCCCTTGAAATAAATTCGCCAGACAGGGATGGTATTTTTCGCAGGTGCGGGAAAAATCTTTTCTTGTAATATTCCAGGCAATTCTGCTCTTAATGCAGAATCGACAAAATATTGCGTAATGGCTTTTTGAGGAGCCGCAAACACATCCGCAATTTTGCCTTCTTCAACTATTTGACCATCATCTAATACAATCACGCGATCACACGAATGTTTTACCACGTGCATTTCATGAGTAATTAATAATATGGTTAAACCTAATTCAATATTGATTTTTTTTAATAACGTTAATATCGCTTCAGTATTTTGGGGATCGAGCGCAGACGTTGCTTCATCACATAATAAAACTTTGGGATCTAATGCAAGTGCGCGTGCAATCGCAACACGTTGTTTTTGTCCACCACTTAATTGTGCGGGGTATTGATCTTTTTTATCACTTAATCCAACTAACTCTAATAATCCTAAAATTTTATCTGTTTTTTGATGATCTAATTTCAACGGTAACGCAACATTCTCAAAAACTGTTTTAGAATTGAGTAAATTAAATTGCTGAAAAATCATGCCGATATGTTTACGCGCATCACGTAAAGCAGATGCTGAAAGTGCGGTGAGTTCTTGATCCGCAACAAAGACTTTTCCAGAAGAGGGTTTTTCGAGGAGATTGGCACAGCGAATCAACGTACTTTTGCCAGCACCACTTTTACCAATAACGCCAACAATTTCGCCCTTTTGGACAGTAAAATTAATATCCTTGAGGGCGTGGGTCGAAGCGTATTGCTTGCTGACCTGCTGAAATTCGATCATTTATTTGCTCAAATACGGTTGATTAGCCTTACATCTTACGAATCAATTGGTACAATCACAAGCAGACTTTTCCGGAGTTATTTCAAATGAACAAGTTAATCATTACAGGCAATGTGCCCCTTAACGGCGAAGTCATCGTGTCGGGCGCAAAAAATGCAGCACTTCCCATCATTGCCGCTTGTTTGCTTACCGAAGCACCCGTCAAACTTTCCAACGTGCCACATTTAAACGACGTCACCACCATGCTGAATTTATTGGGAACGATAGGCACACAATTTACGTTTGATGAAAAAACCCATATCACGATCGATTCAAGTTCCGTACGTGATTTCACGGCGCCCTATGATTTAGTGCGAACCATGCGTGCATCCATTTTAGTCTTAGGTCCTTTATTAGCTCGATTTGGCGAAGCGATTGTTTCATTACCCGGCGGATGTGCCATCGGTGCGCGTCCCGTGGATTTACACATCCGCGCGATGGAAGCGCTCGGCGCCGAAATCCTCATCGAAAATGGCAATATTCACGCTAAAACAAAGGGTCGTTTAAAAGGCGCGAATATTGTATTCGACATGATCACTGTCACCGGCACTGAAAACGTCATGATGGCTGCCGTGTTAGCAGAAGGCACAACGACCCTTAAAAACGCTGCACGTGAACCCGAAATCGTTGATCTGGCTAACTTTTTGAATCAACTTGGCGCCAAAATTACAGGCGCAGGCTCCGATACTATATATATAGAGGGCGTAAAAAATTTACATGGGGGTACTTATCACGTCCTTCCGGATCGCATTGAAGCAGGAACCTATTTAACCGCAGCGGCGTGTACACGAGGCAAAATCAAACTCAAGAACATCCAGCCGACCCTTTTAGAAGCTGTTTTGATGAAACTCGACGAGGCTGGCGCGCATATCGATTTAGGCGACAATTGGATTAGTTTAGACATGAAAGGCAATCGTCCTAAGGCGGTAAACATCAAAACAGCGCCCTATCCTGCTTTTCCAACGGATATGCAAGCGCAGTTGATGGCCTTAAATACTATCGCCGAAGGTACAGGAACCATCACCGAAACCATTTTTGAAAACCGCTTTATGCATGCCCTAGAGCTACAGCGTATGGGCGCGAACATCAAACTCGAAGGCAATACAGCCATTTGTACGGGCGTTGAAGCCTTGTACGGCGCGCCTGTCATGGCGACTGACCTCCGCGCATCGGCCAGCTTAGTCCTTGCGGGCTTGGCGGCTGAAGGCGATACCATCATAGACCGTATTTACCATATAGACCGAGGTTATGAAGGCATTGAAGAAAAGTTCCGTCAACTCGGCGCCAGAATCAAAAGAATCCCCTAAAAACCTACAAAATCCCACGTTTTTTGTGTCATAATAGCGCCCTGCAATGTTTGTTTTTCACCCATGAGGTAGCGTTATGCAAGAGGTATCCGTCGAAGCATCAGTCGATTTTAATGATCTAAAAGATCTGCGGGCGAAGCTTGAGCGTGATTATGATGTTTATGCAGAAAATGCCACTAGACTTGGGCAAATAACTAACGCACTCCGAGATAACGCTGATGATGCAGAATTGCTTGCAGAAAAAGAAACTCTCAGTAAAGCAAATGCAGCTTTTATCGGAAAATGGAAACAGCTGTGTAATGGAGACCAGAAAAAACTCGATGTAGTTATCCCAATTTTAATCGAAATAGAAAATAAAAGACAAACAGAAGCTAATTTTTTTCGCTATGTCGATCAAAGTCTCGCCATGGACTTTCTTATTGCGTCTCTTGAAGATGAAGATTATAAGCATGAGATACAAAAGTATGCTCACGATTTAGCTGGTAAGGTATCTCAATTAAATTTTGGAAGTTACCTTGATACACAAGTACAGCTGGGATTAATACTTCAACCCCAGTCATCATCCCCGTCTCCGTCTAAATTTAAAGTCGCACTGCCAGAACAAAAAAGTCCTGCGCTTGAAAAAATCCTGGGTAGTGCCAAAGATCCCACGCTGACTTCAAAAATACTTGAAAAACTGGTTATTTACTTCGCCGCTTGTAACATCGATTTTTCTGAGAGAGATATCGCAAGCTATATTTTGATGACTATAGAAGGCTACCTTACTCCAACCGTAGATGCGATGAAGCTGGAAAACGTTGATAAAAACGAAGAAAAAGTAACACTAGCAATTGATTTTGTCGGCAGAAATAAAGTAACGAAAAAAACCAAAGCCGCCATCAAGGCAAAATTTGACACTGAAAAATCTTCTAAGGTCGTTCTCGCAAAACTAGAAAAGCTCCCTGTACTCACCGATGAAAACTTAGCAGAAACTCTGAAAGTCATAACTGACAATTACACCAAACTTACTGACACAGACTTTGAAAAGTTTGTTGTTACCTTTAAAAAATCTAATAACCATCTGCTGATTGAAGAAGTTTTCCAACAACTTATTCAAGAAGGGACAGCTCACCGTGATTTCCCTCAACCGAACAGTTTTTTTGCTCAATTTTTTAGAGCCGCCTTTAATATTAATTTAATACTTTCTGAGGAAGTAGCAGAACAAATTGATAAAGAGATAGAGGCAAGAAAAATTAATAAAGAGCTAAAGGCGCCGAGAATTCCTGATAATTTATACACAGGCTTTGTTGAAAAAACCTTAGGACATTTATTACGTCGCCTCAAAAATGCAAACGTGCCCCAGAGCACAGCTCTACAAATTACTCAAAGATTCATTAAGGATTATTTTTACGGCTACACAATACCAGAAAATGCAGCTGGAATTGTAAAAGCAAAATTTGACGCCCTTTCGTACGATGGAATCAACTTTGAAATTCAAACACCTGCTCCAGGCGTTGCGACCACACAAGGTGGAGTTCGCGGAAGATACACCGTAAACGAAGACACTTTTGCAAATGTGAGTCCCGAAACACTGAATGACCTTAGCGCATTCACTCCTGATGAAGTAGCAACCATTCTTAAAAACACTGTTGCGAAACTTCAAGAACGTTGTGGCCAAGAACAAAGTATTGGGTCCACACTTGTTGCTTGTGTAAAAACCGAAAATCCTGAAAAAACTAAAACCACATACTCCATTGCATCTGTTGGTGATAGTCACGCTATTTTAATCCGCAAAAATAAAAAGACTGGCGAAGTTACCTGTGAAGTACTTAACGAGGCACACGATGGTTACCATCAAGACGAAAAAGATCATATCGCTAAGCTTGAAGTCGAAATAGATTCTGACACTAAGATTAAAGCTGAATTTATAAAATCGAGATTGAAAGTAGGAGTGGATGGTAGTGCCATTGGATCTTCACGGTCTATCGGAGACTGTGAATATGAAAAATGGGGATTGAGACACCATGCCGATACCACACATAGAATCATTGAGAAAAATGATGATGAAGATACCTGTGTAATTCTCGCGAGTGACGGACTCTCAGAAGAAAACGGTATCCCAATGAGCTCTACAAGATTTATAGAATCCCTTACTGCAACCATAAAAGCATTTGAAGGTGGTTTTGAGAAACTATCTGAGCATTTAATTCAAAAAGCAATTGAAAATGGTTCGACAGATAACATTACAGTAACACTTGGTGGCGCCCTTTTTGATGGTCATGCTGACAAATCTAATGCTAAAAATGGCGAAGTCATTGACGGAAGCAAAGTATCAAGAGCACTAAAAGAAAATTTTGAGGTAACGCTGAAAGAAGAAACTACGGCTGCGTTACAGAAAAAAATACAAGAGAAACACGATGCACTCAAAGAATACTTCTATTTTGATTGGGCAAGCGAACTAAACAGAATCTTGTACGATAGCAAACTTTCCGACACAGAGAAGCTTCAAAAACATGACAGCGCATTTGTCCAACAAGGCACTGCTGCAAAGCTTGAAATGTTACGCGATCTCAACGCCGAACTGGAAAAAGATTATTTAGATTTTTCCCAATCTCTTAACCAAGAAACAATTCTGGGGAAATGGAAGAATAAATTACAAGCCCCTGATTTCGAATATACAGATTATTGTCTTCGCGTTTTATTTAAAAAAGAAGGGGGGAACCACCCTGATAAAGATAAAAGCCTAGCGATTCAAGCTGTTTTATTCATGCTCCCTATTCCTGCCGATGCACATAATTTAACACCTGAAGAACTTGAAAAATATTATAACGTCTATGAGAAATGCGGCGGGGACTTCAAAAAAAATAGGCCTGCTTGCGTAGAGGTGCTTAAAAAATTAGAAGGCCTTGTTGGTAATGATCCACAACTCAGGCGTACTGTAATTCAGCATTTGCTCGAAATTGAGCGCAAGAAAAACCCTGGCAATACATTCTTACGTAACCACGACAGTATTCCGAGCCTTACTCTAGATTTTATTTCAGCTAGTCTCGGCGATGATTATGAATTCATAGATAATTTATATAGGGAATATGTAAACCCTTATATAGATCTCTCCATCAGTCTTGATATCGCACCTGAAGACGCTTCACTGTTAATCACCGTTCCTACTTCTCAGGGAGAACCGTCATACGAACAGCACCGAGCTGAAGTAGAAACTTTTTTTAGTGAAACCACTCATCCCATTCTATCCTCTAAACTATTAACCATGCTGATTGGATTCCTCGCTACTGACTCAATGACTTTTAAGCCAGAAGCAGCTGAGCATGCGATGATTATTCTAGCAAAGTGGTTAGAAAAAGAACGCGAAAAAATACGATCTGACGATGATCATATGAATGCTAAAATAAATCTGCTTAATATGCCGAAATCCAAAAAAAATCTCACCGCCAATATTCAAGCGCAATTTGTATTACATCTCTGGAATTCTCGCGAAAACAATCTGGACCTGAACGCTTCAGCCACTAAATTCAGAGAAGATAACAAAGCTCAGCTCGACAAAATTATCCAAGTACTCATTCAATACGGAGAAAAGCGTGGAGATTACCTCGAAGAAAATTCTCCGTTAAATCAACTGCTCTTACATGATTTCACTGTAACCTTTAAAGATAACCCTGATGAATTTTTCATATCTTTTTTAACACACCTCCAGAATGCAGGCGTTGATAAGGCAAAGCTTTATATAATGACTCGTCACTTTGTAGAAAAAAACAACTTGGGGATCCCCGTTACACAAAATTATCTTTATAAAATACTGATTGAACATGAAAAAGAATCCCTGTTAAATCAAATGCTTTCACAGGATTTTAAAGTGACTTTTCAGAAGAATCCTGACCAATGTTTCCTTGAGTTTTTACAACACCTCAAGGATGCACAAGCTGATACAAATAGAGCTCATAAACTCATTGCAAGCTTTGTGAAACATAAAAGCCCAGGCATCTCATTTTCACAAGACGATGTTTTCCGAATACTTATTCAACAGCAAAAAGGTTCTGAAGACTTTCTGAAAAAAGATTCCTTGTTGAATGTCCTTCTTGTAAAAGATTTAGAACAAGTATTTACACAAGAAAAAAGAAAGTATTATGTGGAATACAAACAAAGACATCCTGAGAAAACAGATGTTCAATGCAAAGAAGTTGTGGATCAACGATTTGGCGCTAGTTTTCTGACCAGGAAACTCAACGATGACGATCACCCAAGAGTTGTATTCAAATGCTTAGCGCCTGTTTTATGGTCGCTCAAAAATGCAGGCATTGAATCGGATGAAGCTATTGCAATGGTTGCGCAAATTTTGGCTAATAATGGTTCGAAACCTGTGGATTTCATACTCACAGAACTCTACAACATCATTGATACCACAACTGGCACGCGTGATGCTGGAATTGTGCAAATAGCGACAACGAAAGGAGGACGTTTAGGTCGATATGCCACAGCACAAAACGAAGATACATTTACCACAGGCGAACTTGATAGCAGATATTCTTCACTCACACTGGATCAAAGAGCAAATGCTCTCTATAGAAGCATCGAAACACTTCACGACATTTGCCAAGATAAGCACCAAGCGTCAACAGCCCTCGTCTGCATAGTAGATGGGGATTCGTATTCGCTAGCAAATACCGGTGATAGCCAAGCCATTTTAGTTATCAGAGACAAAACAACTAAAAAAATTATTAAATGCGAACCTATCAACGAATTACATGACTGCGAAAACCTAACAGAAGTAGCGCGCATTGGAGAAAATAACTTCATCAAAGATGAGTTAGATGGCGACGATGAAGCGCCCCTTCGACTAAGAAAACCAAACGGAAAACCCGGTCTCAATATGACACGCGCGATTGGTGGTACGTCACATGGCAATTTACTAAGGCATGATCCTGAGATCTATGACGGTTCAGTAGACCTTGGTGAAAACGAAGAAGCATGTGTAATTCTTGCAAGCGATGGACTGAGAGAAGCGGATAAATACTTTGTAAAGAAAAAAGGTGGTTTTATAGAATATCTGACCGAGAAATTAGAGCACTTTGACGGCCCTCTTACACAGGCATCACAACATCTAACCGATGAAGCCAGGAAAGATGGCTCGACCGACAATGTTACGGTAGTCACCATTGAACTAAAAAGTAACACTCTTCAAAGTAATACCCCCAAAGCACCGCCTACTTATGCAGGCATTTATGATGGTGCTGGCGGAAAAAAAGTATCTAAAGCAGCGAGGGATAATACTCAAGGCGTACTCGCCAAAGCCGTTCGAGAGGAATTACGTCAACAACAAGACATCGCAAAGACATTGAATCTCGTACGAAAGAGAGATATTGCTTTTCTAGAACATGTGAATGGCGAAATTAAAGAAGACTACACTAATCTTGTTACGAGTCTTGCGCTTCCGCCTAAGGAAGGTAATGCACTTCACACTAGAGCTGAAATCAATACAAAACTTGATGAAATGTGTAAAGCATTTATCCAAAGACATAACTGTCATGCTGATAGCATCATTTACAACAATAAAGAAAGGATGCTTGAAGAAGGAATTAGCGATATCAACTTCAACATCACAGATGAAACCCCGCCAGACATCAAGCACGAACTCCTAAGCATACGAGAACAAATAAAAACAGCGGCTAATCTACACATGAAAATAGAACTGAGTAGAGACTTGTCCATCCTCACTGGTAATTTAAATAGTCACATACCAGTCGAATCACGACTCAAAGACTACCGCGAGAGATTTTATGAGCGCGGTATTAATAAAAAAATTGAAGGATACCCAACGTCGACTGGCCTAGCAATTGGAAAAGCCCTCTTAGTTGCTGTATTTGCACTGACCGGTGTGGGCGCCGTTGCTATTCTCATCCAACGAGCACGCACAAAAAAATGGATGTGGGAACTTTCGGCAAAGCAAAGCGTGATGAGAAGCACAAAAATACTGGAAGAGAAAGCACCGTCTCTCGTTAAAGGCGCACCCGCTGCATAGACAATTCTCACCCGTTCATGCAAAATCGAACCCAATTTCAGCGTTAACCAAGAGGAATTTTTGAATGTCGATTGACCTCAAGAAAGTCGAAAAGATGATTGAACTCATCCAGGAAACGGATGTCACGGAACTCGAAATCGAAGAAGAAGGCGTTAAAATTCGCATCCAACGCGGACACGCACCCCAAGTTGTGATGAGCCATGGCAATGGCGCACCACAAGCTTATGCTCCTCATCATTCTCATGCGGCATCACATGCAGCGTTTAATAATGAAGCGGCCGGCGAAGAAGAAACTGCGGCCAGCAAACCTAGTCATCAACATTTTGTACGTTCACCGATGGTCGGAACTTTTTACGCCTCATCCTCGCCAACCTCAAAACCGTTTGTGGAAATCGGCCAAAAAGTTAAAGCCGGCGAAGTTCTCTGCATCGTCGAAGCCATGAAAATGATGAACCAAATCGAATGCGATAAAGATGGCACCGTCGCCTCTCGACTCGTCGAAAACGGTATGCCCGTTGAATTCGACCAACCTCTTTTTGTTATTGAATAACTTATGACAACCATCAGCAAAGTTCTCATCGCTAACCGTGGTGAAATTGCATTACGTATTTTACGCGCCTGTCGTGAGATGGGAATTAAATCCGTTGCCGTTCACTCCACTGCAGATCGCGATTTAAAACATGTTCGTCTTGCCGATGAATCTATTTGTATTGGACCCCCGAGCTCTGCCGAAAGTTATTTAGATATGGCACGTATTATTAGCGCTGCCGAAGTTGCCGACGTCGATGCGATTCATCCTGGTTATGGATTTTTAGCCGAAAATGCTGAATTTGCAGAACGTGTCGAACAAAGCGGATTTATTTTTATTGGTCCTCGCGCAGATACCATTCGTTTAATGGGCGATAAAATTACCGCTATTAAAACCATGAAAGAATTAGGTATTCCGTGTGTACCTGGATCAGATGGTCCACTCGACGAGGATCCAAAACGTAGCTTAATGATTGCAAAACGCATTGGATATCCCGTTTTAATTAAAGCCGCCGGTGGTGGTGGTGGACGCGGAATTCGTGTCGTTCGCAGCGAAGCCGCCTTAATTAATTCGATTAATCTCACACGCGCTGAAGCAAAAGCGGCGTTTAATAACGATGTTGTTTATCTCGAAAAATATTTAGAAAAACCACGCCATATCGAAATTCAAGTCTTAGGCGACGGCAAAGGTTATGCGGTTCATTTAGGTGAGCGCGATTGTTCAGTACAACGACGTCATCAAAAAATGATCGAAGAAGCACCGGCTCCTGGAATTACCCCTAAACAGCGTTTATATATCGGCAAGCGATGTGTCAATGCCTGTAAAAGAATGAAATACCGCGGTGCAGGAACATTTGAATTTTTATATGAAAATGGCGAATTCTTTTTTATCGAAATGAATACCCGTATTCAAGTTGAACATCCTGTCACCGAATTAGTCACCGGCATTGATATTGTCAAAGAACAATTACGTATTGCCGCCGGCGAAAAAATGCGCTTAAAACAAAAAGAAATTAAAGTCCGCGGTCATGCGATTGAATGTCGATTAAATGCAGAAGATCCGGAAAAATTTACACCCAGCCCGGGTGTTATTACGGTATACCATCCACCGGGTGGTCCAGGTATTCGAATAGATACGCACATCTATAGCGGCTATCGTGTTCCACCGTTTTATGATTCCATGATTGGCAAATTAATTGCGTATGGAGAAACACGCGAAGTTGCACTCGCACGCATGAAAAATGCATTAGATGAAATTCATATCGACGGCATTAAAACCAATATTCCCCTCCAACAAAGAATTATTCGTGATGGTAAATTCGTTGAAGGCGGTGTACACATTCACTTTCTTGAAGAAAAATTAAGTAAATAAACTCTTATGGTCTTTCAACAAATTAGATTAGCTATTTCTGCAGCGGAATATGAATCCGTGTGTGAAACACTCGAACATCTGGGTGCACTTTCGATTACCCTTATGGACGCCGAAGATAACCCTATTTTTGAACCTGAACCCGGCATGCAACCCCTGTGGGAAAACGCGATTGTTTTAGCCTTATTTGACGAAAAAGCAGATCTGAAAAATTATGCGGTTGAAATAATAGAAGACAAAAATTGGGAACGTGAGTGCATGGATCAATTTCATCCCATGCGTTTCGGCGAAAAATTATGGATTTGTCCGAGTTGGCATAAAATCAATGAACCTGATGCAATTATTGTTGATTTAGATCCGGGTTTAGCTTTTGGCACAGGCAGTCATGCAACAACGAAATTATGTTTAACCTGGCTTGCAACCCATAATCTTCAAAATAAAATTCTTATAGATTACGGCACGGGTTCAGGAATCTTAGCCATTTCTGCCATGAAATTAGGCGCAAAAAAAGCTTATGCAGTCGATATTGATACACAAGCCCTTCAGGCTGTTGAGGAAAATGCGTTAAATAATAAAGTTGAACTTGAAATTTCTACGCCTGAACATTTATCTGTTATTCAAGCCGATATTATTATTGCCAATATTTTGGCCAATCCCTTAATTGATCTCGCGCCCCTATTATTATCCCATCTAAAACAAAACGGTCAGTTAGTACTATCGGGCATATTGGTATCACAAATGGATGACGTTAAACACGCATATGAACCTGCGATTAATTTTGATACGCCGGTTGTTGAAGACGATTGGGTGCGATTGAGCGGAACGCATTCGTCGGGTATCATTACGCCATGAGTTGCGCGCTGAAGGAGTCTCTGTAATGACAAGGAAAAGTTTAGAACATACGCTGCACGAATATGTCAGTCTGATGCTAGATAAATATTTTGAAGAGCTGGAAGAACAAAAACCAAAAAAAGTCTATGAGATGGTTATGACAGAAGTTGAATCCGCACTCTTGAAAAGCATGCTGGATTTTACCAAGCGTAATCAAAGCAAAGCCGCTGAGTTTTTGGGCTTAAGCCGAAGTACCTTACGCAAAAAACTAAGGGACCATGATTACAACGTCGACGAGTAACAGTAACACGCAAGCCACAACGCTTCCTCCGTTGGGACAACCGACGCTGACACATCACCTCATTACCGGTGAGCGTGCCTATCATCGATCTAAAATTTTCAATACCGCGCTAGGGATTAATCCCTTAATTGCTGCAGCCTCTCCACTTTTTTCATTGGCCGCCAATTTGTCTGAGATTGAAGCGCCACCCGATTTGCTGAAATTATCCTATGATTTAACGCATGAAATAAAAGCGTTTGAAAACAATGCGCGATCGCAACATTTTCGTTCTGAGACAGTTTTGATTACACGCTATTTATTATGTGCTTATTTGGATGAATGTATTTTGCAATCGCCGTGGGGCAAGAAAAACAAAGACGCATGGGAACCGCATTTATTATTGTTGTTTTTTCATCAAGAAAAAGATGGCAGCGAACGCTTCTTTGTTATTTTAGAAAGACTCAGCGCCGATCCTGAAGTTCATATTGATGTTTTAGAATTAATTTATTTGTGTCTCAATTTAGGCCATTTGGGTAAATACCGTTTTTTACAAGACGGCAAAGAAATGATTGATACGATTTCCAAGCGTTTATTTGAATGCATTCGTGCCACACGTGGAGAACTCAAAAAAGAACTTCACATTCAATGTGAAGACGAAACTAAAGTGGCCATCGCAAAAATTCAATTTCCCGTATGGTTAATTGTCAGTTTTACCTTCGCGTTATTATTAACCGTGTATAGTACATTCAGTTATTTATTGGGCACTCACGCTGAAGCGCTTTATAATCAAATTAATGCATTAATGGTTTAACCATGAATTTTGTAGCCAAATGTTTTTTACTGCTCCCTCGACGACTTGCCCTTAAACTGGGTATTTTATTAGGTATTCTGGCTTTTTATATTTTAAGAAGAAGACGGAAATTGGCTCTCGATAATTTCAATCAAGCCTTGGGTAAAGAATATTCTCCCACCGAACAAAAAAAGATTATCAAAAAAGTTTTCATCAATTTGGGATTAACGTTTGTTGAATTTTTGCGTTTTGCGGAAATTACAAAAGAAAATCTTTCAGAATTTGTAACCTTTCATGGCAAAGAAAATGTCGATTGCGTTTATGCAGAAAAGAAAGGCGTATTAGCCCTCACCGCACACATGGGGAATTGGGAATTATTAGCCGCGTCTATCAGCCTTTCGGGAATTAACAGCGGGATGTTAGTCAAATCAGCACATCAAAAATTTTTCGACGATTTTCTGACACAACAACGCACGTCAAAAAATCTGGATTTAGTGTCCGGAAAAAATTCCGTCAAACTTATTTTTAAATTACTAAAAGCAGGAACACTATTAGGGGTTGTGATTGATCAGCATGGCGTTGGCCGAGACAGTGTTGTGGTGCCTTTCTTTGGACGACCCGCGTCTACCCTGAAGGGACTCGCCATACTTTCAGAGCGTACAGGATGCCCTGTCATTCCCATCTACACCTACCGTGATGAAAACCTTCATCACCACGTCGTTTTTGACCCGCCCATTCAGCATATCGGCAATAGCCCTGAGAGCCGAACGCTACAATATAATCAGTGGCTGGAGTCTGTCATTCGCCAGCATCCTGAGCAGTGGATGTGGACGCATAACAGGTGGAAAACGACGCCTGCGTCGTCCTGAACGAAGCGTAGCGTAGTGAAGGATCTCCTATGGAAATCACCGCCCTAACTCTATATTATAAACCCAGTGTAAGGAGAATCCCCATGAATGCAGAATCAACGACATTATCCCCAAGTATTTCCTGGCCCCGAGAACTTTCGATCGTTTTTGGCGCCGCTTTATTTTTAGCCATTGCGTCACAAATTAGCATTCCGTTACAACCCGTCCCACTTACTTTTCAAAGTATTACCGTATTATTAATCGGCATGGCATTAGGTCCTCGATTAGGTGGCTATGCTATTGCACTGTATTTAGTCGCCGGAAGTTTAGGACTGCCTGTTTTTGCAGATTTTCATGCAGGCTTTGCAACCTTTATGGGACCCACCGGCGGATATCTGATTGGCTTTTTACCGGCAGCGGTTATCAGCGGTTATTTAACACAACAACACTGGAAAGTAACGGGCGCCCTATTAGGGACTTTTATTATATTTGGCTTAGGATTTGCTTTTCTGGCGCAATATTTAGGAACCGCGCAAGCGTGGGCATTGGGCGTCAAACCTTTTTTAATTTCTGAACCCATTAAATTAATGATTTTATGTCTGTTCGTGAAATAAACTTTCGGCCACATCACTTTCTTTGTACTTTATGTTTTAAGGGGAAAGGTTACTCAGAAAGTTTTGTTCAAAATTATGAGAATATCGTTAAAGATTTAACTGACGATACTGTTATTACGGTCACTCAACACACCGATAGCATTTGCGCCCCATGTCCTCATAAACAAAATTTAAAATGCGAATCGCAAGTTAAAATAGAAAAATTAGATAATGCTCACCAAGCACTCTTACAACTCCCCTCAAAGATAACGTGGGGTGAAGCCAAACAAAAAATTAAAGCCAATATGACCCTTGAAAAATTTCATTCCGCCTGCGCACCTTGCCAATGGAAACAGTATGGCATGTGTGAAGAAACCCTGAAAAAATTACACTCTGGAGAATAAGTTTCATGCCAACCCGTCGCGAACTTGCGAATTGTATTCGTTTCCTTGCCATTGATGCTGTTCAAAAAGCGAACTCCGGACATCCGGGCATGCCCATGGGTATGGCAGATATTGCTGAAGTGTTGTGGAATGATTTTTTAAAACACAGTCCTGCACATCCGAATTGGTTTAATCGAGATAGATTTATATTATCCAACGGCCATGGGTCGATGTTGCAATATGCGCTATTACATTTAACCGGTTATGATTTATCTTTAGATGATCTTAAACATTTCAGACAACTCCATTCTAAAACACCGGGCCATCCGGAATATGGAATAACACCCGGCGTAGAAACGACAACAGGTCCCTTAGGCCAAGGCATTGCACACGGGGTAGGTTTAGCTCTCGCAGAGAAATTATTAGCGCAACACTTTAATCAAAAAGATTTTAATCTTATTGATCACCATACGTATGTATTTATGGGCGATGGTTGCATGATGGAAGGAATTTCTCATGAAGTCTGTTCACTCGCCGGCACGTGGAAACTCAATAAATTAATTGCATTTTGGGATGACAATGGCATTTCTATTGATGGTCATACCAACGGCTGGTTTAGAGATAATACCCCCGAAAGATTTAGAGCCTACGGCTGGCATGTCATTGAACCTATTGATGGAAATGATCCAGAACAAATTAAACTCGCTATTTTGGAAGCGCATTCGATCAGAGATAAGCCAGTTTTAATTTGTTGTAAAACAATCATCGGCTTTGGTTCGCCGAATAAATCAGGCAGTCATGATGTCCATGGTTCTCCCTTAGGTGATGCAGAAGTTAAAGCCGTACGTGAAACGTTACAGTGGAATTTCGCGCCCTTTGAAATTCCAAAAGAATATTACTCCGCGTGGGATGCTAAAGAAAAGGGTTTGAAATTAGAAAAAACCTGGCAAGATTTATTTACGAATTATTCAAAAAAATATCCTGAATTGGCTCAAGAATTTACCCGAAGAATAAACCATCAACTGCCTACAACCTTTCACCAAACGGTTGAAGATACATTGGCTAAATTTAGTGCGACACCTGAAAATATTGCTTCCCGAAAAGCCTCACAAAATTGTATTAATGCTTTATTGCCCATATTACCTGAGTTTTTAGGTGGTTCAGCAGATCTGACAGGCTCGAATTTAACTCAGGGGAAAACGGCAAAAACCATTACGCCGGAAGATTTCAGCGGAAATTATATTCATTATGGCGTACGTGAATTTGGCATGTCCGCTATCATGTGTGGTATTACGTTGCACGGTGGTTTTATTCCTTTTGGCGGAACTTTCTTAACCTTCTGTGATTATGCACGCAATGCCGTGAGATTAGCGGCATTGATGAAGATTCGCGTGATATTTGTGTATTCTCATGATTCTATTGGACTTGGCGAAGACGGTCCGACACATCAACCCGTAGAACATATTGGCATGTTGCGTTTAACACCGGATCTATCATTATGGCGACCCTGTGATCCAATAGAAACAATGATTGCCTGGCAAACAGCTATAGAAAATATTCACAAGCCCACTTGTTTATTATTATCTCGTCAAAATTTACCTCAGCAAGATCATAAAGATATTAATCAAATTAAAAAAGGCGGATATATATTATCTGACTCCGAAAAATCTCCTGAGATTATATTAATAGCGACGGGTTCTGAAGTTTATCTTGCAACAGAAGCCGCAAAAATATTACGTGAATCTCACCATAAATTCGTTCGTGTCGTTTCGATGCCATCGGTAGATGTATTTTTATCCCAAGATAAAGAGTATCAAGAAAAAGTTTTACCCCAAAATATTAAAGCCCGCATAGCCATTGAGGCGGGTAGTAAAGATATCTGGTATAAATTTGTGGGTTTTGAAGGCAAGATTATTGGGATGGATACATTCGGAGAATCGGCACCGGCGCCAGAGATTTATAAAGCGCTGGGGATTACCACGGAGAATATTGTCAAAACCGCATTATCACTATAAGAGGACTTCCCCAGTAGACAGCATGCAACAAGAATTCTTAGAGGACAGAAATAAACGATGGGAAACATCGACCGCATCCGACAAAATGGTGTGGGAGTACTATGAAAAAGTAATCGTGCCACGAATTGTGCATGAGGCATTACAATCCCCCACTATCACCTTAAAAGAATTATGCTATGCACTAATAGCCGCTCGAACAAAATGTGAATGGATCAAACAACTCAATCCCACAACCCCAGAAGAAGTAGAATATTATTTTTACACTGAAATAAAATGTAATCTGAACAGCAATGATTGGCGTGACTTTGCCCTCTTTCCTAGGGTAAGCGCGGAAGTTGATATATACAACTCAGAAACCTGGGGTAATACCGTCGTTAACTTTATTCAACAACGGCTGGGACAATCAAAAACAGAAACAAAGCTTATCGCGCTGAGTCAGTATTTAGAACGCGCTGAAAAAGCGTCAGGAGTGGTCGATGGAACACATGTATTAACGCATCCAGTAGGTTTTGTTTTGGATAGCACTGAGCCCGATTTTCAAGCCTTATTAAAATCTGATGACCTCTTCGACTATTTTAAACACGCGTCGCGCATTGTGTATAGGCTCTCTAATTTTCCTACGACTCGACGTGGAACTGCTTCCAGATCCAAAGGGATCATTCAAAATATTTTTAATGAGAAATTTAAATTAAAAACGTCTGTTCTCCCCCAGTTATATGACTGGGCTGCTTTTGTTGAAACACCTGAACAATACGAGTGTTTTTACATTATTTCCACAACCGTCAATTTTCTGAGATCAATTCCCGCACTCTATGAAAAAAATAAAGCGTTTTATGAAACTATACCAGAGGGCTTAACACCAGCCCCCAATGACTCCAAGACAATAAATAGTCGAATGTTTCTATGGGGAAAAATAGAATCGTTTATTCTTGATGCGCTGAATGATGGCGATATCACATTAACAAAAGATCAGACTAAACATTTAAACTCGCTTTACGAAGGGTACAAGAATACTACCTCTCTTAGAAAACCTTCTCCTGCAACACAAGACTATGTGAAAAATAGAAACGTTACTGAAAAAAACAAAGCTTACCTGTCTCGCCTCTTCAAACTACACATGAGTTTGACACAACAATATATAGAATCTTATGGAAATCCTGCGAGCGAAAAAGAATTATACGATGCCTGGGTTGACCTCGAACACTTAAGAAAACTCAGCTTTAATGAAATTCGAACATTAGCAATTGATCTCATACGCGCTAATGCATTGGATGTATCTTTTTTCCACACCCTTGAAGGAAAAAACACACAAGAAGATGAATCATTCTGTGTAAACCCTGGCTCTCAACTACAGGATATTTTATCGACCGGCGTTGTTCAAAAAAGCGATCTTGCGACACACTCTCCTGAACAAATTGAATTATTAATAAGCCCTGCTGCCGTTTTATTATATAACGCACATAAATTTATTCGTCCCAAAGATGTGATCGGCAGTAATTCACTTGAAACAAAACGGATTATTTTAACCTTGATCGCAAAACATTTTTGTGGGGAACATGATGAAAAAAGCGCAGAGACCATCCATACACTTGATGAAACCACTATTGATGTCCTTCTGTCCCGTCCCGAGGTCTATTATCAATCACAGAAAGTAAAAATATCTGAACTGCTCGGCGAAAATTGCGGGGAAACCCAGCAGAATATAACCTCAGCATTATCATGTAGAACGCTTATTTTAACAGCTTCAACAACCCTTCCAAACAAAATTTAATATATTTATTGAGATCATTGGTTTCTTGTATAAATACATTCGGATCCATCGCCGCACTGCTGACAATGGATAACACCAACGTCAAAATAAATTCAGGTTTTAATTTTTTATTAATTTCACCCTTGTCTTGATAATATTCAAACGCCGTCAACCAGGCTTTGGATTCTGCGGATAATGTCAAACCAATCTCTTTTTTACTTTTATATTCACACCGCTGCCAACTGACCATGCGAATGATATCCGGATTACTTCGGTAAAACGCAATACACTGTGTCATTAATTGATTTAAAAATTGCGGAAAAGATTGATTCGTTTTGGGAAGTACCGGCGAAATCTTAATATATTTTTCAACAATGCTTTGCTTCGTGGATTTCCATAAACCTTCTTTATTACCAAAATGATGGAAAATTAAGCTGTGATTGATACCCGCTTTTTCAGCAATTTTGCCTATCGAGGTCCCTGAAAAACCCTTTTCGATAAATAACTTTCTTGCGGCTTTTAAAATTTTTTCTCGCGTGGGATCTGCCCTAAAATGCGGTGTTGCCATATTTTTTCCCTTTCAGACTTGACTGATCAGTCAATTGTGGCCTATCCTACAAACACTTGACTGATTGGTCAAGTGTTTAACCCCCTGACGAGATCAACCATGCAATCAAAAAAAGCCTTATTCCCTATTATTCTATTCGTCGGATGCGCCGCCCAAATTGCGTCAGATATTTACGCACCCAGCTTGCCCGCCATTTCAGCTGCGCTACATACGCCCATCATGCACGTGCAATTCAGCATGGTCATTTACATGTTTGGCCTGGCTTTCTCGCAATTATTTTACGGGCCGATTTCAGAAGGCTTTGGTCGACGCATACCCCTGATGATTGGTTTAGCACTCATGGTTGTGGGAAATATAATCAGCCTATTTTCACCCACCATTGGCGTATTGATTGCAGGTAGATTGGTACAGGGTTGTGGTGCGGGCGCATGCTCTGTTTTATGGCGGTCTATTTTTAGAGATACATTTGAAGGTAATGATCTTGCAAAATATGGCGCGTATCTTTCTATCTTCGTCACATTTATTATTCCGGCCGCACCGACGTTAGGAGGCTATTTACAAGAATGGTTTGATTGGCGTGCCAGTTTTGCTTTTTTAACGATATATACACTGTGCACACTTTCCCTGGTATTTTTCAGGTTAAAAGAAACCAGCAAACATCATCATCGCGACAGAATGAAGCCCAGCTTTATTACCACAACGTTTAAGCACGTCCTTTCCAGCCCTATTTTTGTGGGATACACCCTGTGTACCTTTTTATGTTACGGCGCATTTTTCTCATGGTTCGCGGTAGGGCCTGTTTTATTGATTAAACAAGTCGGGATTTCTCCATCAGAATTTGGCTGGCTGACTTTTTTATGTAGCGGTATGGCGACTGCATTTGGCGGATTTTTCAGCGGACGATTAGTGAGCACACTGGGCACCGCAACGATGATGCGCACCGGATTTAGTCTCGTATTTATTTCAGGCATGATCATGTTAATCAGTAAATTTATCTGGGGAATACACACCTGGGATATCGTATTGCCCATGGCAATATTTTATTTCGGCGTGACATTTGTATGGCCCAGTGCATTCGCCGGTGCATTTGGTCCCTTTGGAAAAATTGCGGGATATGCCGGGGCGTTATATGGGTTTATGCAAATTGGAGGGGCTGCAGTACTCGGAACAGTAGTATCGTATTTGCCACACACCAATCAAGTACCACTAGCCTGCATCTTTATTTTAACGGCTATTATTGCAGCATCAGTGTTTGAAATGACGTATGCCCGTGAACAACATGCTAAGGCCTAATTGATTTGCCGCATCAATGATTGCCTGATCATTCTTCGAGCCACCCGGTTGTATTATTGCTGTAATGCCTGCTTTCGCTGCGATTTCAATACTATCGGGAAACGGGAAAAAAGCATCAGACGCCATAACAGATCCCTTTAAAGATAATCCCGCTTCTTCTGATTTTAATATCGCAATTTTTGCACTGAATACTCGACTGGTTTGGCCTGCTCCAATTCCTAATGTTTGTTGGTTTTTGGCATAAACAATAGCATTGGACTTCACATGTTTTACGACACTCTGAGCAAACAGCAAATCCGCATATTGTTGTTCAGTGGGTTTTTTATCCGTGACTGTTTTCAATTCAGAGAGGTTATAGGCAGAAAGTGTATCATTATCTTGAAATAATACTCCTCCTGCAATAGAACGAAGCGTTTTTTCAACATAACCATTACCCGCACCATAAGCAAAAACACGACAATTTGGCTTGGTATTCAAAATAGCCTTTGCAGATTCAGAAATTTCTGGCGCTAAAATTACTTCGACAAATTGTTTGTTTATTATAAATTCAGCTGTTTTGGCATCTAATAGAGTATTAAACGCTATAATTCCACCAAACGCCGATTGCGGATCGCATAATAACGCTTTTTGATAGGCCTCTAATAAATTAGTTCCTAAAGCCGCTCCACACGGTGTGGCATGTTTGATAATCGCGCACGCGGGCATATTCTGAGGAAATTCCAACACGCATTGCAATGCCGCATCCGTATCGACTAAATTATTATACGAAAGCGCTTTGCCTTGTAATAATTCAGGAAAACCATTACGGTAAAAAACAGCCTTTTGATGAGGATTTTCGCCATAACGTAATTCAGTCGTTCCATAAAAGAATTGCGCAATATCTCTGTCGTAATTCGCCGTATGCATAAACACTTTAAAGGCCAATTTTTTGCGGTAATCTAATGACGTAGCACCCGATGTTTTGAGTTGCTGAATAATATCAGGGTAATCTTTATAATCTACAACCGCCGTCACATGTTCATAATTTTTCGCCGCTGCACGTAACAACGTAGGCCCACCGATATCAATATTTTCTATCGTATTACTTTCTTTAAATTGATACAGATTAACGACGACCAGATCAATAAACTTTATATCATGTTGCGCCAATACCGCTTCATCTTGTCCTGGACGCGCTAAAATTCCGCCATAAATTTTGGGATGAAGCGTCTTCACACGGCCATCTAATATTTCAGGAAAGCCCGTGTAATCCGAAACATCTGTGACAGAAATATCATGTTCTTTTAAATAAGTAGCCGTCCTGCCCGTTGCCATAATGTGAAAATTTAAACGTAACAGCTCTTTGGCAAATTCTGCAAGGCCATTTTTAAGGGTCACGCTCATTAATGCCGTTTTCATGATTTATGTCTCTCTTTCAACACATCAACGATATCTGCAAATTGTAATTTTCTGGCACGCAATAAAACTAATAGATGAAAGACTAAATCCGCGACTTCGCCGCAGAATTCACGGTCATCTTTTTCAAGTGCAGCCATCACCACTTCGATACCCTCTTCGCCGACTTTTTGAATAATTCGACTCAAGCCAGAATTGAATAATTCAGAGGTATAGCTTTTTTGTGATCTATTTTCATCGCGAGATTGAATGATTTTTTCTAATGCTGAGATAAAATCACCGTCTGTATTAAAACAAGTTTGCGTACCCTTATGACAAGTCGGACCCAATGGCTTGGCTTTAATTAATAACGTATCGTTGTCGCAATCTTGGAAAATAGAGATTAATTCTAATTTATTTCCAGATGTCTCACCTTTGGTCCACAGCCTATTCTTAGAACGACTAAAGAAAGTGACCCGTTTGGTTTCGAGGGTTTTTTCATACGCTTCTTGATTCATATAACCCAGCATTAACACAGCATGTGTATTAACATCTTGTATGACAGCGGGTATTAAATCTTTAATAACCATATTACTCTTTATATTTATATCACTATTCATACTCATACTCTGACCTCTATATTTTGTGTGCGTAAGAATTTCTTTAAGTCTAAAATATTAATAGTATTACTGTGAAAAACACTGGCCGCCAATGCGCCACTCACACCGGTTTCTACAAAAACCTTTTCAAAATCTTGCATATCTCCTGCACCGCCCGAGGCTATAAGTGGAATAGAGATTTTTTCGCGAATACTTTTTAGCTGCTCTATATCATAGCCTTTTCGCATGCCGTCTTGATTCATGCTGTTTAAAACTATCTCACCCGCACCCCTGTCTTGAATTTCTTTTATCCAATCTATTGTCAAACGCTGAGTATTTTTAGATTTATGCTCATCACCCGTATACTGACAAACTCTATAATTATTTTCTATTTTTAGACTGTCTATGCCAATCACAATACATTGTGTGCCAAATATTTTGACCAATTGGTTAATTAAGTTAGGATTCTCAAGCGCGGGGCTATTAATCGATATTTTATCTGCGCCTGAATGTAAAATACTCTCAGCCTCTTTTATAGATTTAATTCCACCGGCGACACAAAAGGGAATACTGATATTTTTAGCGACTTCTTTTATCCACTCGCGATCAACACTACGCCCTTCACAACTCGCCGTAATATCATAGAAAACTAATTCATCGGCACCCGATTGGCTGTAATACATCGCGCGCTCTAAAATATCGCCCATGATTTTATGGTTTTTAAATTGCACGCCTTTCACAACTTTGCCCTCTTTAACATCTAAACAGGGAATAATTCGCTTAGCTAACACGCAAGGCCTCCGACAACGTAAATTTATTTTCATATAATGCTTTGCCAATAATAATTCCCGAAACGGGTATCTTAGCCAACGCAGATAAATCATTGAGGTTACTCATACCACCTGACGCTTGAAATAAAATATCGGGATAGTTATTTACACAAGATTTATACAAATTAACATTAGGGCCAGATAATGTTCCATCCAGATTAATATCCGTGCATAAAACATGCTTTAAACCCGAATCCTGATATTCATCTAATAATTCCCATAAGCTTTTTTCACTGTCCGCTTCCCAGCCATGTACAGCTAATTTTTCATTTCTCACATCTAATGCTAAGACTATTTTCTCTGGGCCAAATTCTCGAATCCAGTTTTTAATTTCGCTTGGATTTGACACGGCTACGCTACCCACAATAATTCTGTCTATATTTTTATTTAAAATATTTTTGGCTTGTTCATACGTTCTAATTCCACCGCCTGTTTGAATAATTAAATCCGTATTTTTTTTAATCGCTAAAATAATCTCTAGATTTACGGCCTGACCTGCTTTCGCACCATCGAGATCGACGATATGTAAATTTTTAGCGCCTTGTTGTGCAAATAATTGCGCCATTTTAAGGGGGTCTGATTCATAAACCGTTACATGGTCATATGACCCTTTATATAATCTGACGCATTGGCCGTTTAGTAAATCTATTGCAGGATAAATATTCATAAATTTAAAAAATTCCTTAGTATCTGCTCACCCACTTCACCTGATCTTTCCGGATGAAACTGCACGCCATAAAAATTGTCTTTCTCAACCATCGCTGTAAAATTTTCGCCATACTGCGTTGTTGCCGTTGTATTATCATTGATGGGCGCAAAATAACTGTGCACATAATAAACATAGTCGCCCGTATTTATATTGTTTAATAATTTTGAATTGTTATTAATATTAAGCTTATTCCATCCCATATGAGGCACCACTAAATCAGGACTTTTGGGAAAAAGCTTAATATCACCTGCTACAACACCTAATCCCTTCACGTTACCTTCTTCTGAAGATTGATAGAATAATTGCATGCCTAAACAAATGCCTAACACGGGCTGATCCAATTTTTGAATAATCGTGACTAAATCTCGTTCAGCTAATTTTTCCATGGCATTTTGCGCCGTTCCTACACCCGGCAAGATGACATGATCCGCTGTTCTAATAATGGCCGAATCTGACGTCAGAATAGCTTGTTTACCTAATCGTTCGAGCGCAAATTGGACAGAAGCAATATTGGCACCACAGCTATCAATAATCGCAATCATAGAACCCCCTTAGTACTCGGTAAAGTATCTCCCCGTTTCTCAATCGCCTGACGCAATGTTCTACCGACTCCCTTAAAAACTGACTCAATCATGTGATGCGTGTTCTCGCCTTTTACCTCAATATGTAAATTGGCTTTCAACCCTTCTGAAAACGATCTAAAAAAGTGTTGGACTAATTCTGTTGATAAATCCCCAACGGATTCCCGCGCAAAATTAGCATTAAATACCAAATAACTTCGACCACTCAAATCTAGAGCCACTTGAACCAAAGCCTCATCCATGGGCAATAAAAATCCATAACGTCCAATACCTAATTTATCCCCCAAAGCTTTTTTTAACGCTTCGCCAATGGTAATAGCGGTATCTTCGACAGTATGGTGATCATCGATATGCAAATCTCCCTCAACCTTCACGGTCAACCCAAAATCCCCGTGTTTGGCAAGTTGTTCTAGCATATGGTCAAAAAATCCAATTCCCGTATTAATGAATATCTCTCCTGGCCCATCCAGATCGAGTTCAACTGTTATTGCAGTCTCTTTTGTTTTTCGGATAATGGTTGCCGTTCGAGGCTTCTCTAAAATACTGCGCGTAATCTCCAGCCAGTTATTATTATATTTGATTCCCGTGATACCTAAATTCTGCGCCAGTTGAATATCCGTTTCACGATCGCCAATGACATAAGAATTATCTCGGTCTATTGTTTGATCCCTTAAGTAATCTAATAGCAATCCTATTTTAGGCTTACGGCAATCGCAATTATCCACTGATTTATGAGGACAAATACGCACAGACTCAAATACGATGCCTTGTGATTCAAATATTCTCAGCATTAATTCATGAGGCGGATTAAAATTGTCGAGCGGCAAACTGGGCGTGCCCAATCCATCTTGATTACTGACCATGACAAAACTAAAGCCGGCTTTTTTAAGTTTTAAGAGAGAATCAAATACGTCCTGTAAAAACACTAATTTTTCAATGCTATCTATCTGAAAATCCTCAGGTTCATTGATGAGGGTTCCATCGCGGTCAATAAATAGTATTTTGCGTTTAATATCCAAGCTCATTATGTTATCCCCTCTAAGACTTTTATCAGCACAGTATTTTGTTCAGGTGTACCCACAGTAATCCGAATTGCGTGATCCAAACCGGGTTTATCAAACATTTCGCGGATCACCACACCCTGCTCAGCACATGTACGCATAATTTTTTGCGCATCCTGCGTTTCTATTAATAAATAATTCGCTTCGCTGGGCCAGATTCTTTTCACCCAGGGCATGTTTTTTATGGCCGTCAATAACTTAAGGCGCTCTGCTTTTATAGCATTAATTTGATTTTTTATATCAGCAAGTCGCTCATCAGACAGCCTATTTAATACATACTCAGCAATTACGGCAGATAAGGGATATGGCGCAATAATTTTCAATAGCCAGCGTATAATCTCTTGATTGGCTAATAAAAATCCTATTCTGGCTCCGGCCAATCCATAGGCTTTAGAGAACGTTCTTAAGATAACTAAATTTTTATATTTATTAATATATTCAGCTAAACTTTTCGCGTCCGCATAGTCTATATAGGCCTCATCAACAACAATTAAGCTTTTTCCCGCATAAGCCTCGCAGAGTGAAAATATATCTTCTTTTTTAATCAAATTACCTGTTGGATTATTGGGTGAGCATAGAAAAATAATTTTAATGTTTTTATTTTGTTTGTTTTTCATATTTAAAATACTTTCCATGTCTAATTGAAAATCCGTGGATTTTAATAAGGGCACCTGAATAATTTCTGCATTTTGTAATCGCGCACTCACCGCATACATACCATACGTCGGCGGGCAAATTAAAATCGCATCTTCACCTGCTGTGCAACAAAGCCTAACCAATAAATCAATCACTTCATCACTGCCACGCGAAATGATTAATTGATTTTTTTTAATCTTAAATAACCCAGCTATTTTATGACTTAAATCAGCTGATTGTTTTTCAGGATAACGGTTTATTTTAGTTTTATTGCTTAACTCAACATCATACGGCGATTCATTGGCATTCAGCCAAATTTTCCCTGATTTTGCTTCGTCGCGCGCTGAGCTATAAGCATTAAAATTAATTAAATCCGCTCTGACAATATTATCCATTATTTAACTCCGCTAACCGTAAAGACACTGCATTTTTGTGCGCATCCAAGCCTTCTATACTGGATAAAATTTCAGCATACGGGCCCATTTTCACTAAACCTGATTTCGTTACTGATTGAAAGCTAATAAATTTCATGAAATCCAACACAGACAAGCCGCTATAATTTTTGGCATAACCATAGGTCGGTAACACATGATTGGAACCCGTCACATAATCACCGATGGTTTCGGGAGCCCAAGGACCTAAAAATACCGAGCCGGCGTTACTAATTTTATCTGTATATTTTTCGGGATGATTAATCTGTAAAATCAAATGCTCTGGAGCATAGTTATTACTAATATTTATAGCCTGATTAATATTTTCTGCAACAATCATACGGCTGTGTGTTAAAGCCTGAATAATAATATTTTTGCGAGATAATTTTTCTAGTTGGGATTCCAGTGCTGATCTAACACGGCCAATAAATTGCTCAGATAAAGCAATTAAAATAACTTGCGAATCAACACCATGCTCTGCTTGTGACAATAAATCCGCGGCAACAAATGCAGGATTTGCCTCATCATCGGCAATCACCATGACTTCTGATGGCCCTGCAGGCATATCAATGGCGGCACCCTCGGAATCTTGAGAAACCAATTGCTTGGCTTGTGTTACCCAGCGATTACCTGGCCCAAAAATTTTATCGACTTTAGGAATACTCTCTGTTCCGTATGCCATTGCCGCAATCGCTTGCGCTCCACCAATTTTATATACCGTCTCAATACCACATAATTGAGCAGCAAATAAAATATGCGGATCTGTTTGACCCTGCTTATTGGGCGGCGTGCATAATATTTTTAAACCATTACCTGCAATTTGAGCGGGCACGGCTAGCATTAATACGGTTGAAATTAAGGGTGCAGTTCCACCGGGAATATATAAACCCACACGATCAATAGGCCGCGCTTGGCGTTCGCAGATTACGCCCTCACAGGTTTGAATTTTTTGGGGCTTAGGTAATTGGGTGGCGTGATTAATCTCAAGCTGATTCTTAGCAAATATAATAGCGTTTTTTGATTCATCACTTATATTTATATTTTCAAATTCTGCTGGACTAACTTGTAATTCCGCTAATTTAACACCATCAAATTTTTCGGTTAAATCTATTAATACATTATCTCCGCCCACTCTTACGGCTTGAATAATTTCACCAACCTTCTGAGCGATATCAGAATTTTCTGATAATAATGGTCTTGCTAAATTATTTTTCATGCGAGCATCTTCTCTATCGGCAACACTAAAATAGAACTGGCGCCAATTTTTTTAAGTTTTTCGAGGGTTTCCCAAAAAATATCTTCTCGGGCCATGACGTGTACAGCCACTTTGTCATCCACTCCCTCGAGCGACATCACCGTCGGCGTCTCAAAACCCGGCAGCATTGTCTTAATAGACTCTAGCGCTAATTTTGGCGCGTGAAACATAATGTATTTGCTTTCATGCGCTCTCAATACGCTATCTAGCCTATTTAATAATAAATCCAGGGATGCTAGTTTCTCAGGTGATAATTCTTTTTGCGTTTGAATAAGCACAGCTTGGCTTTGGATAATACAGTCGACTTCTTTTAATTTATTTTCTTCAAGTGTTCTACCGGATGAAACTAAATCACAAATGGCATCAGCCATGTTTAAACCGGGTGCTATTTCTACTGAACCCGAGATAACCAATATTTCTGAATTAATATTATTATTTTTTAAATATTTCTTGAGTAAATTAGGATAACTCGTCGCTATTCTTAAGCCTTCCAGCGAAGCCGGATTTACATATTCTTTATTTTCAGGAAAGGCTATTGATAATCGACATTTGCCAAAACCCAATTTTTTTATAACCTCAAAATTTTGATTAAGTTGTTCAGATAAAACATTCTCGCCCACAATACCTAAATCACACACGCCGTCCATAACCAGTGTTGGAATATCATCATCGCGTACAAATAGAAAATCGATAGGGAATTTTTCGACATGACATAATAAAGAATTCTTAGAAGGCTTAATTTTCAAACCGCACTTGGCTAATAATTCCAGAGAATCGGTATTTAAACGCCCGCTTTTTTGCAGAGCTATTCGAAGTCGCTGTTTCGTTTTCATTTGCTTTTGCCTTTGTTTTTAACTCGGTTATAAATCAAATTATAGCCCACACCCGACATAATAAATCGCGCCACACGACCAATCGTCGTCACGCTCACGCCCGTTTCGTCATAAATTTGTCTATATGATTTGCCTGCTTTGAGCGGTTCAACCACACGCCATCTGTCCGCCATCGCTTGAATTTCTGCGGGTGTGCACAGATCCTCAAAGAAATCCTTGGCTTCTTTCGCTGTTTTAATCGCGTTAATTGCTTCATAGAGCCCATAATCTGAGCTTTTACCGTGCGTTGCTTGTGCTTTCATACTGCCCCTTAGGATGTCATACTGTATTAACACGCTATTACATTAGGACATTAAGCCATAGGGTTGGAGGGTGCGTCAAGGGGAGAGTGAGTATTACTCCGTATAAAAATCAATAAACCGCCTAATCTTCGGCTGTAAATAACGACTCTGCTGATAATACAAATACACCGGCTGCTCAGCCTCGTGATGCTTCGGAAAAAGCTCAACTAAACGCTTTTCTTTAATGGCCTCTTTCACCATATAATCGTGCATGTTCACAATCCCCATCCCTTTCAACGCACACTCTCGCATCGCATGCGTATCATTCAAATATAAAATCGGTTCAACATAAACTTTTTTATTATGTTCAAAAACCACAACATTATCTGGCTTTCTCATGCTGTGCGTTATATAGCGGTGTTTAGCTAAATCATGCGGCGCTTTAGGTGTACCGTATTTTTTTAAGTACGCAGGTGAGGCACATAAAATATAACGCGTGCTAGCAACACGTCGACGCACTAAATCTGGCGGACCTTCAATGGACACACCAAAAATAATATCAACATTTTCTTGGGATAAATCAGGAAATCGCTCTGCCAATTCAAGCTTAATGCGCAATTTGGGATTTAATGCCATAAATTCAGATAAACGCGGCAATAAATATTGAATCGCAAAATACCGCGTACTGGTGACGCTTAATATTCCCGTCGCTTCTGCACGACTTCCTGTAATCGCCATTTCAGCATCTGATAATCCCGACAACACTTTCTTGGCATGCTCATAATACTGCGCACCAATTTCGGTTAACGACACTTGGCGCGTTGTGCGTTTAATTAATTCGACTTTCAAATCAGCTTCAAGCCGAGAGACCTGACGACTCACTGCTGCGGTTGAAACGCCCTGCTTTCTCGCCGCCGCCGCAAAACCATTTTCTTCAATCACCGCTAAAAACGCCGCGATTTGATCGAGCTTACTCATAGGATCTCCATTGTTGCAGATTGGTTAACAGTAATTAGACAAATCTAGCATTGTTTAGTTATTTGTCAAACCCTATACTGCCCTCATGAAACCTAAATTACCGTTTTTTACCTTATTGTTGATGATCTCGTTTGCCTCGGTAAACGCCGTGTTATTTACCCCTGCGCTCCCGAATATCGCGCATTTCTTTGATATCAGCGCAAAAATCGCCCAGCAAACCATTACCTGGTTCTTAATAGGCTATGCGCTTGGACAATTAGTGTACGGCCCCATCGCAAATCGCTTTGGACGAAAACCGGCGTTGTATACCGGTATTACCTTACAAATTCTCGCGAGCTTGTTATGTGTCTTCGCCGGCGTGATTCATCAATACTGGGTATTAGTTCTTGCACGATTTTTATGTGCATTGGGCGCTGGCGTGGGATTAAAAATGACATTTACCTTAGTGAACGAATGTTATGACACACAAGCGGCGAGCCAAAAAATTTCGCATTTAATTTTAGCTTTTGCAATCACGCCAGGATTAGGCGTTGCGCTCGGTGGAATTTTAAATACCTATTACGGCTGGGAGAGTTGTTTTTATGCAGGGGTCGCCTATGGAATCATATTATTATTTTTTGTGATGCGCTTACCTGAAACACAAACAAAACTCAACTTACATGCACTCGAAATAAAACACTTATTACACGCCTATGGCGAACAATTTAAAAACTCAGAATTAGTGTTGTGTGGATTATTGATGGGTGGCTCAGCGTGTTTTATTTATGTATTTGCCGCACTCGCTCCCTTTATCGCCATAAAATTATTTGGTATGAGCAGTGCAGAATATGGCTTATTTAATATTATTCCTGCGATAGGTTTAATTTTAGGATCGTTAGTTGGCTCAACCCTACCCAAAAAACATGCCCTCAAAACTATTATTAAATTTGGCATAGGAATTTCCACACTCGGCGTACTATTACTTTTTGCAGGCATGTTGCTGCATCTACCCATAGTATTTTCATTATTTTTGCCATGCGCGGTCTTGTACTTTGGCTCGTGTTTTATTATGTCCAACGCATCAGGTATTGCGATGAGTCATGTCACAGATAAATCACATGGTGCCGCTGTCATGAGTTTTATTAACATGAGTACAGCAACCGTTGGGGTATTAAGTCTAGGATTATTTACCCAAACGGCTTTATTATTACCCTGTGTTTATATTGTGTTATGTATAGCCATGATGTTTATTTTTAAACAAATCACTCCGGCAACAACGTCAACACTTTAACATCCCCCTTCGGCTCACTCGTCATCGGCACATATTTTCCATCACGCCACGGACGCAGGTAATCATCGTAATGCGAGCTGAAAATATTATCGGATTGTCCTAAGGTTTGAATAAATTCGCTTTGATTAAAATTATTCAAATCAATAATTTCACGGTAACTCGCCCCATCGGTTTGGGTAAAGTTTTGCATATCATACGTTCCGACATTGACGGTAAATAATCCACCCGGCGTCGAAATCGATCGATTCCAGATATTATCCAATACAGGAATCGTTCCTAATCCTAATTCAGGAAATACCGCACGATGGACTTTGCGCCATTGCCAATGCTCGGGATCATTACCCAAATCATAGGTCAGTTTTTGCATAGCCGTTTGTAACGATTTGCTCATAAAATCAGAACAATTCTGGCAGTACTGACCATTACTTTCTAATTGTTGTTGTATAAATAAAGGCTGAGGAAATTTAGCGAGTGGCGCTAAAAAATCCGGCGTCATTTTTTCTAGCTCACGATACCAATACGCAAAGATGGTTTTCTGCGTGCTATCCAACGAGGCATCGCCATTCCAGTTTTTTAATAAATCTAGCGCTTTTTTACTTTGATCATCCAAGGGCTGCGTTTTTAATAAGATAGGTGAGATGTCTTTCCATAATAAAGAAACAGTATCTAATTGGATTTTCTCAAACTTACTATTATCTAATGGTCTATTGGCGGTCAGTAATTCAACAATACGTTTTGCGCGATAATCCGGATCGTTCCATCTAAACGTTAAATAATACGGATAATGATCGGACACCACGCGATTATTCGCTGAAACGATATAACCCTCGGGTGGATTATAGACATGCGGCATTTTATCAAAGGGAATATAACCATCCCATTGATGCGCACTGTCATCAGGCACAGGAAAACTGGAATCCCAATGTCGAATGGGAATACGTCCCGGCACGTAATACCCGATATTTCCCTGCGTATCCGCATAAATAAAATTTTGTGACGGAACCACAAAATCTTTTAACGCTTTCGTAAACTCATCCCAATTGTTCGCATAATTAATTTCAAGCATGCTTTGCACCGTCGTATCATCCGGCATTAAGGCAGACCATTTTAAGGCGACTAATTGATTAATTTTTCCGGCATCCGTCACTTGGCTAATAATAGGTCCTTCATCGCTGACCTTGACCTGATAATTGACATCTGGCTTACCACGCACATGAATAATTTCGTTAATCACATGAACTGGCGAATCTGCGTTTAAAATATATAAATCTTGCGTATCTGGATTTACATTCGTCACGCCCCACGCAATATGATCATTATGGCCAATGACAACACCGGGCACACCCGGCAAAGTAGCACCCACCACATGAATCGTCGGGCCTTTAATATCTGCTAAATACCACAGCGCCGGCGCTTGTAATCCTAAATGCGGATCATTGGCTAACATCGGATAACCCGACGTCGTCCATTTACCGGACACCACCCAATTATTCGAACCCTTGTCATGCGGATTTTCGATATTTAAAAATGACGTTAAAACATTGGCAGAATAGATCCCGCTTTGTTTTAAATCTTCATCGCTTAATATGGTCGTGCCATCTTTCGGATAGGATGGAAATAATATGGGAATTTGAGATTTGCCCAATTTTTGTTCGACTAAATAATTTTTTAATTTTGATTTCCATTGATTTTGAAGATCCCATGCCAACATTTTTTGCCAGGCAATACTATCAATATTAGTCCAGGGTTTGGGTTGATCATTTAATAAAATCATTTGCAGGGGATATTTTTTTTGGCTTAAAAATGCGTTCACGCCATCGGAGTAACTTTGTATGATAGCTTTGCTTTCCGGAGACAAGGATTCCCACGACGTTCGCGCAGCACGGTAAAATCCCCACGTACGTAAATATTCGTCTTTTTCAATCGTTGCCGTTCCAAACAATTCACTCAGCGTTCCTTGCACAACATGTCGCTGAAATTCCATTTGCCAAAATCTATCCTGCGCATGCACATAACCCAATGCATAGAACGCATCTAAATCGCTTTTCGCCGCTACAATATGCGGTACGCCATATTGGTCGCGTGTAATGGTGACATCACCTTTAAGGCCTCTCAGGTGAATGGTTCCCGACTCTTGCGTATGGCTTCTGGAATACAGATAAAATCCTGCGGCAATAAAAAATAGGAGAACAATCAGCAGCACAAAACCTAACCGCTTAAGCCACACACGCATGCGAATTTCCTTTCAAAATGCTAAGATGCCGCATTATACCCTGCTACAGGAAAATGGCGAGAAATGACAACATATCAATTATTATCCGGAAAAGAGGTTGCACAGCATATTCTGGATGATTTAAGCAAAAAGATTAAGTTACAAAAACGCGCTCCTACGTTGGCCGTTATTTTAGTCGGCAAAAATCCGGCGTCTCAACTCTACGTCAAAAGCAAAAAAGCCAAAGCGAAATTAATTGGCATGCATTCAAAAGATATTTTACTCGACGACATGGTTTCAGAAGATGATTTATTAGATCAAATAGATAAACTTAATCATGACGAAAATATTGATGGCATTCTTGTACAGCTTCCGCTTCCCGAATATATAAATAAAAATAAAATTATAGAAGCTATTTCACCCAAAAAAGATGTCGATGGATTTCATCCGATTAACATGGGACGTTTAGCACAAGGCATTCCGTCACTCAGACCCTGTACGCCGCATGGAATAATTCGCCTATTAAAACATTATAAAATTAATTTAAGCGGATTAAACGCGGTTATTGTTGGCGCATCCACTATTGTCGGCAAACCGATGGCGTTAGAATTATTATTAGCAGGCAGTACCGTAACCGTGTGTAATTCCAAAACCACTGATCTTAAATCCCATATAAATTCAGCTGATTTATTAATTTCTGCGACGGGCAAAAGAGGTTTAATTGATGCGAGCTGGATTAAATCTGGCGCTATTATTGTTGATGTAGGCCAACACCAATTAGAGGACGGATCTTTTGTCGGTGATCTGGATTTTGAAAAAGCCGCTCAAAAATCCAGTTTTATTACACCGGTTCCAGGTGGTGTGGGCCCTATGACGATCGCAATGTTATTGGAGAATACGTATCATGCAGCTTTGTCTTGATGTCGGAAACTCCCATATTTTTGGTGGTATTTTTAATGACGATAAAATATCACTTCGATTTCGTCATGCCACCGCATTGCATAATACGTCAGATGAATTAGGCATTTTTTTAAAAGCGGTTATCAAAGAAAACGGCTGTGATATTAAAAAAATAAAAGATATTGCTATCTCATCCGTCGTGCCATCGTTAGATTACTCACTGAGATCAGCCTGTATTAAATATTTCAATATTAATCCGCTATTTATAAGCTCAGAAATTAAAACTAATTTGACCATCAAAATAGACCAACCCAGTGAATTAGGGGCTGATTTAATCGCCGATGCCGTCGCGGCAACTCAGCTTTTCCCTAAGAAAAACATCATTATCATCAGCATGGGAACGGCCACAACCTTCTCGGCCATCAACAAAAAACAGGAATATTTGGGTGTCGCTATCTTGCCGGGTATGCGGCTTTCGATGGAGGCTTTACAGGGCAATACGGCCAAACTGTTTGCGGTCGAAATCATGAAACCACCCAGTGTTTTGGGCAAAAACACCACTGCCAGCATCCAATCTGGGTTATACTTTGGGCAGTTGGGCGTCTTTCGAGAAATCACCCAACGCATCACAGAAGAGTACTTCAAGGACGATGCCCCAGTGATTATAGGTTGTGGGGGTTTTAGTCATCTGTTTGAACAAGAACATATCTTTACAGAACTGATGCCGGACTTAATTTTACTGGGATTGAAGCATATTTTAGATTTAAACAGAGGGCCGCAAAAATGACCGCGAATCACGACTTCAAAAAATACATGTGTTTACTGTGTGGATTGATTTACGACGAAGCGATCGGCTGGCCTGATGAAGGTATCGCTGCAGGCACCCGCTGGGATGACGTTCCGCCCAACTGGCAGTGTCCTGAGTGTGGCGCGAGCAAATTTGACTTCGAAATGACGGAAGTTAGTGCAGCTGTCGTTTAGGCTTCTCATCATCTTCCATATGAAACTTATGAAAAAATCGGTGTAAAATCGGTGCCATAATTAAAGAAATAATTAAAATAAAAAGTAAGCCACTGAACAAAGCATACGAACCCGCAAATATTTTACCGCCTTCAGTCGCTAACGTTCCCATAGGCCCCATGCCGGATAAAATCATAGACGCATTTACATAGGCATCCGTCCACGACATATTTTCAAAATAATGATATCCCCACATGCCGATAAATAATGCTATTACGATAGCGAGTGCAGCAAGTCCACAACTGCGTAACATGCGCCATAAAAATATGTGTTTTGAGGCGAGGGGTTCGTGACGTTTTTCGAACATGTTAATTTCCTTTTAAATGACTTTCCAAACAACTGATTAATTCCGGAGCTATTTTCATGGGCGTTGTTTCAATACCAAAATCTTTTAATTGAATCATTTTTAATCCTGCATATCCGCACGGATTAATTCCTAAAAACGGCGAAATATCCATATTAATATTAAACGCTAATCCGTGATACGAACACCCTCTTCTAATACGCAATCCTATAGAACAAATTTTATCATCGCCGACATATACACCCGGCGCATCGCATTTGGCTTGCGCCGTAATATTATATTTTTTCAATAAATCTATAATGCTATTTTCTATGGCGGTAACTAAATTTCGCACACCCATTTTTTTGCGTCGTATATCAATTAATAAATATATAACTAATTGACCTGGGCCATGATACGTCACTTGTCCGCCCCGGTCGGTTTGTATTACGGGAATATTTTTGGGATTTAATATGTGCTCTGGTTTACCTGCTTGACCTAACGTATAAACCGGCGTGTGTTCAACTACCCACAATTCATCGGGCGTATTTTCATTACGCGCATCAGTAAACTCTCGCATTTTTTGTGCGAGGTCTTCGAAAGACGCAGATGGGAATTCACGTGTCAAAATCATACGCCTAGTATAAACTACCCCGCATGAAAAAAGTCATACTCGCTACATTAAATCCAGGCAAAATTCGCGAATTTACAGCGCTTCAAAGCCTATTCGAACTCGTCCCCCAGTCTGATTTTAAAATACCTGCCATCGAAGAAACCGGCTTAACGTTTGTTGAAAATGCGCTCATCAAAGCCCGGCATGCTTCCAAGCTTTCTGGATTTCCAGCGATTGCCGATGACTCGGGAATTTGTGTCGATGCATTGAATGGCCAACCCGGATTACACTCCGCAAGATTCGCGGGCGAAAATGCGACACGCGAACAGCGTAACCAAAAACTATTAGATTTATTAAAAGATATACCTGAAGCAAAACGCACCGCGCGACTTCACAGTACTTTAGTTTATTTAAATAGCTTTGATGATCCCAATCCTGTTATCGCACAAGGTAATCTGGAGGGACGAATTTTATTTGAACCCGAAGGTAGTGGTGGATTTGGTTATGAGCCTATATTTTATTTATTGGATCGCCAATGCTGCTTTGGTGAAATGCCACTTGAGGAAAAAGTAAAAATTAGCCATAGAGGGATCGCGTTGCAGAAACTCATCGCTGCATTACTGTGACGCCCCAAAAACACGCACCGTACCCGGTGGTTGATAAATTGCTTTTAATAATAACTGGCAAGCTTTTTCCAGAGACTCAGCATTTTTATCAAAAGAATCTAATCTCTGCGCTTTATCGTAATTAGCTTCGCTATACGCATCCAAGAATTGCACGAAAGAATACAACGCATGTTTTGGATTCTTCACACTGTCTTTCAAATCAGGATTTAATTTAAACAATGCAGCACAAATATCTCCAATCAGCATTTGTTTTAATGTAGTCTCAATAAAACCATTCTTCATCATCCACAACTCTTGCAAATGCCTTTTAACACTTTTGACAAGTAGTTCATTCTTGTCGTGAATATTGTTAAAAAAGAAACAAGGCCTTGCAGAAAGTGGTGGCGTAACCTCTTCACGCTGAACCCTCACTTCTTTTTGCTCAAGTCCACGCAATAAATTCCTACATTCATGCAGCTGATCTTCAACGTCATGCCACTCTGAAACACTACCCAGTAATCGCATATTTTCTTGATCATCACACCACTCAAGTCCACCGGTATATAATTTTTCCACATGACTTAAATATTGATGTAACGTTCTTAATTCTTCAACGGTAGACGTTGAATCACTCTTTTGTTCCCATTCTTTGATCTCATCTTCACATCTAAGAATTTCGTCACACATGAGCACAACATCTACACACGCTGCAATAACGGCATCACGCGCTTGATCACGCCGAAAACTTTCAGCATATTCTAATGCGCGTAATGCCTGTATCTCTTCAATCAATTGCATTCGACGATTTTCAAAAAAACTCATACTATCAGGCGAACTAAAAATGGCTTTTAAACGACCAACAACACTTTCACATTGTTTAAGTTCAACTTCACGTTGTAATCTTAATTTTTCGGCTTTTTCTCTTTCTTCCGCTTCACGCCATTCTCGTTCTTGGCGTGCTTTTGCCGCTGCTTTTCGTTGTACGTCCTTTAATTTCTTAGCGCTGGATTTATTTGCTACAACAACCGAGACTCCATTTTCAACATGTCCATTACGCTCACCGTTTCCGTTTGACATCAATGGAAGTTCTTTTTCTCTCTTCAACCAAACCGCTAATTGACCCCTATCGTGCGGTGTCAGCGGAAATTTCTCATATAAACGCTTAGCGAAATCCACTAAAACCTGACATTTATCATTTTCGTGACGCTTGAGATATTTGCTATAGGCCTCGTTTAAGAAACGCGTTACAAATCCTATCACCCCGTTTTTGAAATGTTTTTTTGCAGACAGTGATTTTTTTGCATCAAAAAATTTTTCGACATCCTCTTTATCTTTTTCTGATACCACGATGACTCCACGTATCTCATCAAACGTTTTTTCGACTTGAGTACATAACGCGTGAAGACTAACCCAATTTTTTTCCTTTAAACTTTCATAGCATGTCACTGAAAAAGCGTTCACCATACGAAGATAGGCCTCAATCGATTCTTCGCGATGGGCGTCCGCTTGCTTATTCCATTTTCGTGCTGTCACTTCCTCTTTAAGCGTCACGCCGAAATAACTTCCGGCATTTCGGCACATATTTGATATACAGTTCAAATCAGCGGCGGTTTTTGATTTAATGGCTTTACCACAATCAATAGCGAGTTTCGCCTCGAGAAAAAATAATCCAAGCTCTTTTTTTTCATAACGTTCATTACAAAAATCGTAATGTATGGCCATCGCAATACGCCAATCTTCATCTACACGCGCGTCTATTTTTTCGAACCACCCTAACGCCTTTTCAAACAAAGGAAATGCTTCTTGCATGGATGCTTTGCGCTCATGCAATTTTGCATATTCAAAAACGAGTTTAAGAATCACACGAAATTCTTCATCCAACAGTACGGCAATTTGCGAAGGATCTAATAAACCAAATCCCATATCTTCTTCAACTTGTTTGAAAATCACGTCTGCCGTTTCGAGATCATCCGCCGCACACGCATCTAAAAAACTTTTGCGTAAAACAGAATGTATCGATTCAGTAAACGCAGTGGGGTCATAAGCAGGATTGGGCACAACCTCATATGCGGTAACACTCAGTTGTACTTTACGACTGTTTGCACGCGCAATATCTGAGTGATTATCGATCTTTCCCGTTTGCTCATATTCTTCCCAATATTTCTCCGCTTTTTTAAAGTGGTGGCGCATTTTTTCGGGATTATGTTGAAACAATGCCGTACCTAATAAATGGTGAGCATTCACAAGGCATCGTAATGTTTTACGGGTAAACTCTCTCCCATTACAAAAGGTAAAAAGTGCCGCGCAACTCTGTGTAAGATTTTCCCGATACTCTTTTTTATAACACGCGTCGAATAAACGAAGATACGTATCAATGATATTGTCTGACACTTCCTGAGGAACATTTCTGAGCAAGAACGTCCATTGTGTGGCTACCGTAAAAACACGTATGGCTTCAGCAAGATTGTCGGGCGTAAGATTATCTTCTGCGAGATAAACTTTTGCTAAACTATCCAATAATTTATAAATAAAAATAACTTTTTTAGCGGAGAATCCTACTCCTGAATACGGCGAAAATAATCTAATACGCAATTTTCCCGCAATGGCTTCTAGATTACCTTCAGCGGTAACGACTACTTTATCCATACACGCATGTGTAAATAATCGTCGCTCTGTTTGTACCTCGTCCGCGACAAATAGCTCATCATATCCTGGCTGTTCAAACACAAAATTCCAACGCTCAACAAAAATATGATCAACGTCTTGATGTTGCTCTCGAATCCCTCCAACATCATCGAATTCATCCATTACCTCACAGACTGCAACAAAACAACGTTTTGCTTCATCATCATTTTGTTCTGCTTTAAAACGATTAAGCTCTTTCCACAAAAATTTAACGAGTTCAGCACGATACTGATCGGCATAGCCTAACCATACTTCGCCTCCACTGACACGCCCCCATTGTTCAAATAGCGCCACCACTTTAGATAAATCTTCTTTTCCCAAAGGAGATAAACGACCACACAGATCCACAATACGATTTCCAACATTTCTAAAATCTTCAGGGTCCCTGGGTTTTCGATTGAAATAGATCGCACCTAAAACAAGATGCACACTGAGCAACAAACTTAAATCAAGCAGAGTTTTTTCATTAATTTTTTCGCCATCGAATATCGCGACTTTACATAACGCTTCGTCTTGTTCATGGCGCCCTACTTTCGAATAACAGGCCAGTCGCATATGTTGTACATGACAATCTGCTCGCCAATCTGCATCTTGCCACGCTGTCACGAGCTTGTTTTTCAACAAATCCATGACTGCCGTACAGCATCGAAGCACATCCTCAGTTTTATCTTGCCGGAAATACAATTGCATCAAAGGTATTAATAAAGTGAGGTGAGCATCCACTTCGAGCGCTGACACCTCTTTTGCAGCTTCGGGGAATAGCAAAGGGAATCGTAAATGGGCTTGAATCTGAGAAAGGGCATCCATTGCGGCATCAAATTGATTTGTCTCACAGGCCTTCAAAAAACGGCTTTTTAGCTCTTGTATGTGTTCTTCCACCGCGAAATCCTCATCGAGTTATTGGTCTAGGATGCCGCAATAATACACTATTTGTAGGAAATAACGGTCAATCTTTAGCGACCGATACACATGCCAACCCAACCACAATCAACACTAACGACATAATAATGCTCGGGGTTAGCTGTTCTCCTAACGTCGCCGCAGACGCTAATAATCCCAAAACCGGAACCGCTAACAACGCCAATGACATGGTAATCACAGGCAAATGACGTGTGATTGTAATCACTAACCAGTACGCGACTAAACTCGATAACAGTGCGTTATATAACAGACTGAATAAAAACATCGGCGCATGCCACTCAATTACCATATGCGGTACTAGGATAAACGCCATGACCAGATTGGGTATCACACTCATCAACAGCTGCCATGGCAATAACACATGCGTCGCGCGATGCCAGGTCGCATAACGCGTATGCAACATCACGGCACCCCATACCACGGAAGATAATACCAACAGGCCATTACCTAATAAGATATGTTTATCGTGCCAATTTAATTGCCAGGGACTGAATAACAACGCAATACCCGCGCCACCTAATAGCAATCCTGCAATTTTACCCAGCGATAATTCTTCACCAAAAAACATCACTGCAACGGGCGTTACAAAAAAAGGCGCTAAATACGCAATGATCGCTGAACGTCCCGGCTCAACATATCCCAATCCCAATGTAATCAGCATTTCAAACACGCCAATTTGAAAAAAGCCAATGCTAAAAATTAAGGGCAGATCTCTTTTGGAAGGAAGTGATAATTGTCCGAGCGCGCCAAATACAGCAAATACCACGGATACGGCAATAATTAATCTTAGGGTACTAAACCATATCGGAGGACAATATTTCAGCCCTTCGGTCATAATCGGCCAACTGATCCCCCAGATGAGAACCAGTATCGCCAAAAGTATTGCCATATACGTTTTTGTAGGCATTCATATCACCCTTTTGCGACTGACACACACGCCAACCCCGCAATAATAAACGCCAGCGAAATTAAAATACTCGCCGTTAATACTTCACCCACAAAAATCGCGGAGGCAAACAATCCCGCGACAGGAATCGCCAACAGCGCCAACGACGTTGTCGTCACCGGCAAGTAACGCGTAATGGTAATGGTTAACCAGTACGCCACACACCCTGCCAAAATAGCACTGTACAATAAACAAAATATAAACAGGGGCGCATGCCATTGAATGACGGGATGCGGAACCATGATCACCGCTGCAATTAAATTGGGGATAATCGCCACTAAAAATTGCCACGGCAATAACGTATGCGATTCACGGTGCCAGGTCGCGTAACGCGTATGCAACATCACGCCCGACCATACTATCGCGGAAAGTAACAATAAGCCGTTACCTAATAAGATATCGTTATTGTGCCAATCTAATTCCCAGGGACTGAATAACAAAATGATTCCTACAGCACCCAGCAACAAACCAGCGACTTTGCCTTTAGATAACGTCTCACCAAAGAAGAGGACGGCTATGGGCGTTACAAAAAAAGGCGCTAAATACGCAATGATGGCCGATCGACCCGGCTCCACGTACGTTAACCCCAAGGTAATCAACATCATGAAAAGCCCAATCTGGAAAAAGCCTATGCTGATAATCAGGGGGATGTCTTTTTTAGCGGGTAAAATCAGATGCCCTGTCGCCCCAAACGCAGCAAATATCACCACCGCCGAGATCACCAACCGTATCGTGCTAAACCACGCGGCGGGACAATAATGCAGGGCCGTCGACATAGTGGGCCAACTCAACCCCCAAATAAGGACCAATAAAATTAAAAGCATAATCATTTGCGCTGTTTTCGACATTGCTTTACTCTACCCCCGTATGATGGAACCCGGCCAAAAAATTCTCTTTAAAATAGCTCTCACCGCTCACCGCGACGGGAATCTTACACGCGCGCAACAGTATTATGAACAGATATTAACCCAGTCCCCCCATCAACCCGAAGTGGCTTACAATTTAGCGCTATTGCATATCTCGCAAGAAAACATCACGACCGCTATCACTTTATTAGAAAAAGTCTTGAATATTAACCCAGCTCACTTAGATGCCCTCAATAATTTAGGCGCATTGATGCTGAAGACGGATCAATCTGAACAAGCACTGCATTGTTTTTCAACCGTTATTACCATTGAACCCGATCACACGGAAGCGCGAAATAATCTTGCCGCCACATTATTACAAATGGATCGTTATTTTCACGCCGCGCAGCATTACAAAACGTTACTCGAACAAACACCCGACGATATTGGCGCGCGATACAGTTATGGTATTGCTCTCATGGAAAGCGATGATCTCCAAGAAGCTATTCATCAATTTGAAAATATTCTCGTTGAGCGACCCAATCATTTAAACGCCCAAAGTAATTTAGGCATTGCGCATTTGAAAAAGGGAAATACCGAAAAAGCAAAAGCTATTTTTAATAAAGTCTTAGCGGAAAATCCAGATAGACCCGAAATAAGTTATTTATATAGCGCATTGACGGGCGATAATATTCCTGAAAAACCTCCTCAACAATATATTCAGCATCTATTTGATCAATACGCTAAAAATTATGACGCTCATATGACAACAGGACTCGCCTATGAAGCGCCCCAAAAATTAAAAGTACTACTGGACAATAATTTTGAGATAAAAGATCTCAAAATAGCTGATTTAGGATGTGGAACAGGATTGTCAGGAAGTGCATTTAAATCCAGCGCTATTTTATTACACGGCGTAGATTTGTCGCCGAAGATGTTAGCACTCGCAGAACAAAAAAATATTTATGACAAAGTATTCCCGGGTGACTTAGTCGATTTCTTAAAAAATTCTCCCTTGCCCTATGATTTATTGCTTGCGGCGGATACGTTGAATTACTTTGGGGATCTCACAGAATTTTTTCATGGTGCACATCATGCTCTCACCCCTTCAGGCCTAATATTATTTTCACTCGAAGATGGCGAAGACAATAAATTATGGGCGCTACAAAAAAGTGGGCGCTATACTCACTCTGAAAATTATATCCGTCAAAAATGCAGGGATCATGGCTTTGATATCATCGCGCTTGAAAAATCCTCACTTCGACGTCAGAATCATGAACTGGTCATGGGTTGGTTATGTTTATTACAAAGGAATTATTCGCTATGAAAAGACTTCTCTGTTTAGTATTACTGTTCATTCCCCTCTTCGCTTTTGCAGCAACCGCCACCAAAGAAAATAACAGTTTTCAAGCAGGCCGAGATTATTTGGTATTACCCGCGAATGCCTCTACGAAAAACTTTGATCCCAAAGGCAAAGTCAGTGTCATCGAATTTTTTAGCTTCGGTTGTCCTGCCTGTTTTCATCTGAATCCAACTTTAGAAAAATGGATTAAAGATAAGCCTGCACAAGTAGAGTTCCAACGCATACCCGTGGTATTCGAATCCGACTGGCATTTATATGCACGTGCGTATTACACCGCAAAAGTACTTGGCATTCATAATGAAATTGCGCCCGTCATGTTTAACGCGCTTCAGACTGAACATGTAGATTTAGGCACACCGGAAAGAATGGCGGATTTTTTCCAAAGCCATTTTAAAACCAAAAAAGCAGATTTTTTAAATATCTATGAATCACCGGTTGTGGATGCACAGCTCGCCAAAAATCAAGTTGTCATGAATGATTTTATGGTCTTTCAAATTCCGGGCATTGTGATTGACGGAAAATACAAAGTGGATCCCAGTCTCTCCGGAAATAATCCACAGCGTTTAATTGATACGATCAATTATTTAATCGCGAAAGAGAAACACGAGAAAAAAATTAGTTAACTAGTCTAATGGCGGCGGCGCAACGACGGGATGAGTATTCGCATAATCCACCACTTGCGTCGCATAGCTCAATCCCGCTGTCTTATCGTTTGTTTTGTACATCGACAATGCACACGTCTCTGAGCCCGCACATTCATCGGTTAACTTATTCAAAATTTGCGTTGCAACAACCATGTTTTTACACGGTCGCAATAACTCATTTAAGCTCACGGGTTTTTGGCCTAACCAAAAATCAGGGATTTGCATTATCCCAATATCAAACGCTTGACCGGAGGCTTTCAATTGATCGACTTTCGCCAATGCCTGATCGGGAGTTTTAAACGGTTCACCCGAAATCATATAAGGGCTATTTTGGGAATTAATTTGAACCATAGCATTGACAACTGCGTTGTTCGGATAAACACTGCAGGCGAGAATCATTGTGAGCAAATCCATACGGCCGTCACCTCGAAAAAAGAGAAATGATATGTTAATTCCCTTTCAGAAAACAACATTTATAATGAGTGTCGCCAAGTTGATCCAACTTCCCGACGATGAAGGTTGCGAAATTGCCTTCGCAGGACGCTCCAATGCGGGAAAATCCACCGCCCTCAATGCCATCACGGGTGTGAAAGGCCTCGCTCGAACCAGCAAAACGCCAGGCCGTACTCAGACGATTAATCTTTTTAGAGTAACGGATGAAATCAGATTGGTTGATTTGCCGGGTTATGGTTTTGCGCAAGTCCCTCTGGCGATGAAGAAAGAATGGGATAAATTATTAGCGCAATATTTGCAAAACCGCGAATCGTTACGCGGCTTATGTTTAGTGATGGATTCGCGTCATCCATTGAAAGAATTTGATATCCATATATTAGAATGGGCAGTTTCTGCTAATTTGCCAACGCATATCTTATTAAGCAAAGCAGATAAATTAAGTAAAACCGAAAAAACAAAAGTATTACAATATCTAAAAGATAATATTACCGATCCGTCGGGATTAATTACGTATCAGTTATTTTCTGCGTTGAGAAATGAAGGTATAGTGGACGCGAGAAAGAAGATTAGTCAGTGGATTTAATTTTTTAAAATAACATACAAATTTTGGAGAATCATAATAATGGTTTCAAATACAATTTCAGATATATCTGATAAAGATTTACCCTACCAACTCGCTCTGCTCCGTGCCCCCGGCATCGGGCCCGTAAAATTTCAGGAAATTACACAACAGTATCCTGGCGATAAACTCAAAAATTATTTTTCCCAAAACAATATCAGCATAGATTGGCCTGGTGTTGAGGCAGATTTAAAATGGGCCGATGATCCCAATAATACTTTATTAAGTATTACTCACCCTGATTATCCCAATAGATTAAAAGAAATTGCTTCTGCTCCACCCATTCTATTTGTGCAGGGAAATATTTCTTTATTAAATAAAGCCCAAATCGCCATGGTCGGCAGTCGAAACCCAACGCCATCGGGTCAAGATATCGCCTACCAATTTGCCAAAGCGTTTTCTAACTCCGGTTTAGTCGTGACAAGTGGATTAGCACTGGGCATTGATGCGGCATCTCATGAAGGCGTTATTGCTGCAAACGGTGAGACTATTGCGGTCATGGGAACGGGGCCTGATATTATTTATCCGAAACGTCATCAAAGCTTAGCGAAAAAGATTTTAGAAAAGGGTTGTTTAGTCACAGAATTTCCAACGGGTGTGACTCCTGTCGCCATGAATTTTCCCCGTCGAAACAGAATTATTAGCGGCTTGAGTTTGGGTGTACTAGTAGTTGAGGCCGCGTATGCCAGTGGTTCATTAGTCACCGCAAAATATGCGTTGGAACAAAACCGTGAAGTCTTTGCCATCCCGGGCTCTATCCATAATCCCATCTCTCGAGGCTGTCACCTATTAATAAAGCAGGGAGCTAAATTGGTTGAGACGGTTGAGGATGTGTTGGAGGAGTGTCTCGTAGGGGCGGGGCACTGCCCCGCCCTTACATCGGGTCCCACACCAACCCGGGCAACGCATGGCGTCACCCTTGTAGGGGCGACGCAGTGCCCCGCCCCTACGAATGACCCTTTTCTGCGTTATATGGGCTTCGACACCACTTCCGTCGACCTTTTAATCAACCGCAGTGGGTTGACGGCGGAAGAAGTTTCCTCCATTCTCCTGGACCTTGAACTAGACGGGCAGGTAAAAAGTGTGCCCGGCGGGTACGTAAGGATAAAGTAAATGGCCAAAAATTTAGTCATTGTAGAGTCCCCAGCAAAAGGTAAAACCATTAAGAAATACCTCGGCAAAGATTTCGAGGTCTTGGCGTCGTATGGACATGTACGCGACCTGATCCGCAAAACAGGCGCGGTTGATCCCAACAACGATTTCGCCATGAAATATGAAACCATCGAGAAAAATTCCAAACATGTCGATGCCATTATCAAAGCACTCAAATCCGCTGACGCCTTATATCTCGCGACCGATCCTGACCGCGAAGGCGAAGCCATTTCGTGGCATTTATACGAATTAATTAAATCCAAAAAAGCGCTCGCTAAAAAAACGGTTCAACGCGTGGTTTTTCATGAAATTACCAAAAGCGCGGTTAACGCCGCCATCAAAAATCCCCGTGATATTTCGATGGATTTGGTCAATGCGCAACAAGCACGTCGTGCACTCGATTATTTAGTTGGTTTCACACTGTCACCCTTATTATGGAAAAAAATTAGACGGGGCTTATCTGCAGGTAGAGTTCAGAGTCCTGCGTTACGATTAATTGTCGAACGCGAAGAAGAAATCGAAAAATTTCTTGCTCAAGAATATTGGACCGTATTAGGTAAATGTGAAACGAAAAAACAAGAACCATTTTCGGCTCGCCTAATTCAATATGACGGCGACAAACTAGAACAATTCAGTATTACTAACGACAAACAAGCCAAAAAAATTCAAACAGCTCTATTAAAAGCAGCGGATGGAAAACTAACCGTCATCAGCGTCGAGAAAAAACAACGTAAACGCCAACCGTCTCCGCCATTTACAACATCTACATTGCAACAAGAAGCGTCGCGAAAATTAGGCTTTACCGCACAACGTACGATGCGAACTGCTCAGCAACTTTACGAGAACGGTTTGATTACATATATGCGTACCGACGCAGTATATCTTGCCAATGAAGCGATTGAAGAAATTCGGGGATTCATTAAGAAACGATTTGGTGAAGATTATGTACCCGACGAAATTAGACTTTATAAAAACAAATCTAAGAATGCTCAGGAAGCGCATGAAGCGATTCGACCGACCAGCGTTGAAACCACCCCTGAGTCTTTAAAAAACTTAACGCCGGAACAAGCAAAATTATATGATCTAATTTGGAAACGAACCGTTGCGTGTCAAATGGTTCACGCATTACTTAATACAGTAACAGTTGATTTAGATTGCAATAAAAAGGGAGTTTTTAGAGCCAATGGTTCAACCATTGCTCATCCCGGATTTATTGGTGTTTATACGGAAGATCTCGATGATGTTGTTAATAAAGATCACGACAAAGATCAGGGATTACTGCCCGAATTAAATGAAGGCGATGTTGTAAAACTGGAAGATATTATTCCTGAACAGCATTTTACAGAACCACCGCCACGTTATTCTGAAGCAAGTTTAGTCAAAACATTAGAAGAATATGGCATTGGTCGACCCTCAACCTATGCATCCATTATTTCGACATTGCAAACACGTGAATATGTAACGCTGGAAGCTAAACGTTTCCATCCGACCGATGTGGGCCGAATTGTCTGTAAATTTTTGAAAGATTATTTTACGCAATATGTGGATTATGAATTTACGGCTCACTTAGAAGATGAATTAGATGAAGTCGCACGTGGTGAAAAAAAATGGATTCCCGTATTGAGAGAATTTTGGGGACCGTTCGACAAATTGATCAATACTATCGAGGAAACTGTGCAACGAAAAGACGTGACACATGAAAGTATGGATGAAAAATGTCCGAAGTGTAGCAAGCCACTCTCTATTCGCTTAGGAAAACGAGGGAGATTTGTAGGCTGTACCGGATATCCAGAATGCGATTACACGCGAAATATGGAAGACGAAGTCGGCGCCAGCAATGCACCGGAAATCGTTCCCGATAGAAAATGTCCAACCTGTGGATCTGACTTAGTCATTAAGCGCGGAAAATACGGTAAATTTATTGGATGTTCGAGTTATCCAAACTGTAAATTCATCGAACCGCTCGAAAAACCAGCTGATTTAGGCATTGAATGTCCTGAGTGTAAACAGGGCTCGATGTTAAAACGCAAATCGCGCTTCGGGAAAATATTTTTCTCGTGTTCGCGATATCCCGACTGTAAATATGCAACCTGGAACGAACCGATTAAAAAACCGTGTCCGAATTGTCATTGGCCAATATTGACGATTAAAATTACCAAACGCCGTGGCAAAGAAGAAGCGTGTCCGCAGAAAGAATGTGGATATACGTTTCAGTTAGAGCCGCCAGAAGGGAAATAAAACCTCACCCGGCCTTCGGATTATGTTTTTATAATAGTAGCCCGGATTGAGTGCAACGAAATCCGGGGACATACAAATTTTTTCAACCCCGGATTTCGCTACGCTCAATCCGGGCTACGTTTACTACGCCACGCTTCGTGTAGGATGACAGTACTTTTTAATGAGGAGATCACCATGAAACTCTACTACGCCAAAGGCAGCTGCTCACTTGCTGTGCGAATTTTGATCCATGAATTAAATATTCCCTGTGAATTCGAATCAGTTGATTTAAAAAGCAAAAAAACCGAACACGGCGAAGATTATTTAAAGCTTAATCCCAAGGGATCCGTCCCCGCTTTATTATTAGATAATAATGAACTGCTCACAGAAAACACGGTTATTCAACAGTATTTAGCAGATGCCTATAAAGGCACAACCCTACTACCTTCTGTGGGTGACATGAAAAGATATCGTACCTTAGAGTGGCTGAATTTTGTCAGCACAGAATTGCACAAACATTTCTCACCCTTCTTTTCTCCAAACATTCCTGACGAATTAAAACAAGATGTATACAAACTGATTTTAGAAAAAAAATTAACACTGGCGGATGAGCACTTAAAAAATAACAAATTTTTAATGGGTAATTTCAGTTTGCCTGACGCCTATTTATTTGTGGTATTGCGATGGATACCGTATGCGAAACTCGATATTACCAATTGGCCAAATTTAGCGCGTTTTACGGAAGATATGAAACAACGTAAAGCCGTTCAGACATCGTTGCAGGAAGAAGGGCTGAGTTAATATTACCTCGACAATCTCCGCGCAGGCTCAGCCACAGGCGCTAAAAACGGCTTGCACAGGTCATACAGCTGAGGACACATCCTCAAAACAAACATGTTTTGATATTGTTTAATACTTCTTAAAGTATCGAGCTGTTGATTATTCTCAGCACTGGGCTCTCTTATTCCCTTCAGCAGCGTACTGGCCCATAAAAATTCAATGCTACTTTTAAATAGAGCATTATCTTTAATATATGCTTCCAGAATTTTTTCGACCAACGTACGGTCTTTCAGCATGACTAATTTTTCTAACACTGTTTTTTGTGTGGCGTCATTCAGCAAAAAAATATCTCGATTTTTATATAAGATTAAATCTCGTATCTGTTCAGGACTGCCCCTTCGACAGATATCCAAAAATTCACGATTACCTTTTAGAAGAAACTTGCATGCTTGATACACTTTAGAAAAAGGTTCAGCGGACAGCGCTTGTTCCCATTCACGCAATGCATCAAGATTTCTTTCTGTAGGATTATCTAATGCCAGTTTCATATAATAAAATGCGCCTAATTTTTCTTTTGAATCGAAAAACTGAAAACTAAAAGGCGTATTCCCTTGCGCTTCTTTTGCTTTCTTAATCTGCTCATCCATCATTTTTAAAAAAGCATCCGTATTTGCGCCATTTTCCAGCAAATATTCGGCAATACTCTCATAACCTCTCGCATAAGCTTGAAATGCTGCTTGACCCGAACTTTCACTTGAAATACGTTTCGTTTCCACTAATCGCTTTACCGCACGAAAATTACCTTGCGCAGCCGCTGCCTCTATTAAATCGGTTGAATGCCAAGGGGCAGTGCGATTCAACAAAACCTGTGCGCATTCAACATAATTGCACTCGCAGGCGAGTAAAAAAGGACTCATACCCCTAACAGAAAGAACGTGCAGAACAATATTCGCGCCCAGATTGATATACGCTATAATTTCCTCAATGGGTCGACGCGCACAAATAGCCAATATAAATAACTCATTAACGCTAACATCTGGTCTTCCGCTGATCATATTCCATAATTGAACAACGCCTTCTTCAAAATTATTTAACGAAGCACATGTCAGTAACGCAATTCCCCAGGGATTGTAATAATTTTCCATTGGCCACTCTGCCAGTAATACCTCGAGTGCTCTACTGTCTTTATCTGCCACAGCCATCAGTAGTGCCAACTGATCCGCGGTTAATTGTAATTTTTTAATGCTGAAAATAAATTGAGAATGCCAATAAATCTCCCTCCTTTTCTCCATTAGCACTTCGTATTCTCTTGGAAAAACAGCTTTAAACCGTCTTTGCCATTCACCCGTATCATCAAAAAACTGGGTCATACTTTTACGAGTAGCAGACAAATACCCGACAGCTCTCGTATCAAGATTTCTCATCACAACAACATACACTTCAGGAGGAACGGCATTCACGATAGAAGCTAAATACGGCTGAGAGGCTTCATAAAATTCAATACACGTTGGTGTAAAATTATTTTCATGTTTTTGCTTAAACTCATCGACTTGATTCACATTATCCGCTGTCGGATTTTTCATGGCCTGGAGTAATAGCGACGCCCACTCCATTTCGAGACATTGATTTTCGGGAGTCATGACAGAAAGAAAACTTCGCATCACATAAAGTAGGCATCGCTGATAAAGCTCGTGAGACGCTTCAGATAATTGATGCTCATGTTCACGTTTAAACTGCTGAAATTTATTCCAATTTAGTATTGACGGATTTCGCAGCATTTCGCGTAACAACATGGCCCACATGGCATCAGGCAGTTGGGCTTCTGTGAGCCCACCTTTTGGCGCAAGCTTTTGGGTGTAACACTCAATGATTTTGAGTGCATCGACGGGTAAGAAAGGCTCTTCTTGCATAGCTCTACAGCTCTCCTCTTATTAACGAATGTCGAGAGTATAAAGCATATTTGAAGGCTTGTGGGCGGGAAACACCCTCACCCCCGCTGCGTGGACCCTCTCCTTCCTCATCCGGTGCTTCGCACCACCTTCTCCCAAAAAGGGAGAAGGGATTTAGTCAGAATCTCCTTTTTAGGAGAGGGGGTCTTGTAAGAATCTTTGCTTTTAGGCGTGCTCTAACACGACTTTCCCAATAGCCTTGCCACTTTCCAAATGATCGTGCGCCGCACCCACCTGATTAACGGCAAATTGTTGCTGATCGATAAGTGGTCGAATTTTACCTTGATCAACCAGCTCCGCTATCTTTGCGAGTATCTGTCCATATTGCTCACGTCTTACACCCGTCAATAAAGGCAACGGTTGCATGACCGTAAATATACTTAAGCCCTTAAAGAAAGCCGGCGATAAATCATAATTTCCCACGGCTAATATAGATATTACTTTGCCAAATAGTGCTGCCGCTTCAATGCTTTCTTTTAAATTCTCACCGCCAACAGTATCGAATACCACATCAAAACCTAACCCATTGGTATGTTGTGTAATACTGGATTTCACGCCTGCGGTTTTATAATTAATCGCTACATCTGCACCGAGTTTTTTGGTCAGCTCCATTTTTTCATTGGATGAACTGGTCGCGAAAACTTTTGCACCCAATGTTTTCGCTAATTGAATAGCAATATGCCCTACACCACCCGTGCCGCCATGAATCAGAACTGTTTGATCTTTCTGTACATTGGCACAGGTAATTAAACCTTCCCATGCCGTTAATGCAACTAACGGCAAAGCCGCTGCTTCTTTAAAAGATAGCGTCACGGGTTTGCGCGCAATTAAATTGACATCGGCTAAAACATATTCAGCTAAACCACCGCCCATTTCCAACAATCCACCGACACAACCGTACACTTCATCGCCAACGGCAAAACCAGTCACATTGGGATCAATCACTTCAATAATTCCTGCGATATCACCGTGTAATGTCATCGGAAACGTTTTGACTAAATCCGGAAAAAATCCCCGTCTAATTTTATAATCCAAAGGATTAACGCTAGTGGCTTTGACTTTGATTAACACATGACCTGGTTTTATGGTAGGCGTGGGTAAACTGATTTCTTCAAATACATTGCTGTCGCCGAATTGTTTGATGACCATGGATTTCATATGAGTAGCTCCTTGTTTAAAAACATCTGTCAATTGTATTCAAGTTTCGAGCTTCCGAACACTCTATTAGACAATATTTCGCTTAACTCTCGTCTCCCATCAAAAACTCCATAGATAACAACACTTGTGTTTTGAATTTTATAAACTATTCGATAGGGTTTAGAGAGAATTTCGTAGATATCGAAAATACCTATATTTTTAAACTCAGGCACACATCGACCGCGCTGAGGAATATAAGAAAGGCTATAACATTTCTCTTTGAGAAGCTCATACAATACATCAGCCTTTCCAGGTAAATCATTGAAGGCAACGTAAGACCAAATATCAATTAGATCTTTCTTCGCCTCTGGTCTGATTATTATTGAATATGTCTGCATATAAAACTTTCATCCTTTCTATTTCTTCATGAACTTCAGCAAATGCTTGTTCTAAGGGTATACATCTTCCTTCTTGATAGTCACGATCACCTTGACGCACGAATTCTAACAAGAGAAATGTCTCTAGCGCTTTGTCAATTGTAATCGTCTTTTTGGATTGCATAAGTTTTACCTCAACAGGTTTTTTCTAAAATAAGCTTTTTATTTTTGAGCGTCAATGGATTCATACACCGCCGTTCGAAAATCATTATTTATTTCTATTTTATAATCTGGCGGAAAAAGTTGTGTCATAAAAATGGCAATTAATTCAGCTTTAGGATCAATAAAAAATGACGTGTGCGCCGCACCACCCCATCCGTACGATCCCACATTTCCACTCACCGGCGAACCTGATAATTTCAAGCCAAAAACCAATCCCATGCCTGCTTGATCCGGAATAAAAGGACTCGGGCCATTTAACATATAATGATTAATATCTGTCGGAAGATGATTTTGTGTCATTAATTTTATTGTCTCAGACGTTAAAAATTGTTTGCCGTTTGCATGACCGTTATTTAATAACATCACACAAAATTTCAAATAATCCTCTGTCGTCGACACCAATCCGCCACCCCCAAAATCACAGAGGGGTGGCTTACTGAATTGGCCCGTTTTAGGATCATCACATAAAACTAACGTTTGCTCTTTGAGATAATTTCCTGCAAATCTATCCTGCTTTTCTTTGGGTACATAAAAATCCGTATCAAGCATATGTAATGGCTCAAAAATTTCTTGTTTAAAATAATCACGTAATGATTTTCCTGAAATCACTTCAACCACACGGCCTATAATATCTATGGACAAACCATACGCCCAATGCTTTCCCGGCGAAAATAACAACGGCTGTTGCGCAATCAATTTTGCCATTTCTGCTAACGGCTGCTGTGGATTTAAACCTTGTATATTGGCCTTTCGATACAACTCATCAACAACAGACATATACATAAAATCATACGTAATTCCTGAGGTATGACTTAATAAATCGCCCATGGTTATTTCACGCTCGGGTTTTTGGGTTTTAAAATCGTCTGCCGTTCCACTTACAAATACTTCAGTCTGTTTAAACTCGGGAATAAATTCAGACACAGGCGTATCTAATTTAAATTTATTTTTATCATATAACATCATGGCCGCGACACAGGTCACCGGTTTTGTCATGGAATAAATTCTGAATATAGAATTGTTTTCGATAGGTAATTTTTTCTCGAGATCACGAAAACCTTTATTTTCATGATGAACAATGTTGCCTTTGTGATAGACGAGAGTTTGTGTGCCGGCTAAATCGCCGAGATTGATGTATTTGTCACAGACGTCGGTGATTTTTTGAAAATTCATATTTATTTCCTTTTTAAAAATAGATCAATGGTATTCAAACACTGTTCGACCTAGCACTCGATGAGGCAACACTTCTTTTAAGTCGCGCCTGCCATCAAAAACCCCATAAATTACAACACTAGTATTGAGAATTTTATAGACAATGCGGTAAGGTTTGTAGAAAATTTCGAAGATATCAAAAACATCTATATTTTTAAACTCAGGCACGCATCGGCCACGCTGGGGAACATAAGAGAGGCTGTCACACTTTCTTTCAAGTGCATCACATAAATCGGTAGCTTTTCCGGGCAAATCGTTCAGTGCAACATAAGACCCAATATTATTGATGTCTCTCTCTGCTTCCGGTGTAATTATTATTAAATATACTTTCATGTAAAGTCTTCATCCTTTTTATTCGTTCACGAAGTTCTGCAAATACTTGTTTCAATGGCTTACACCGTCCTTCTTTAACCGCAAGGTCACCCTGGCGCACAAATTCTAACAAGAGAGAAGTTTCAGATATTTCATCTGGCTTAATCGATTTTATGGATTTCATCATTTTTACCTCAATAGGTTTTATCTAAAATAAACTTTTTATTTTTAAGCGTCAATGGATTCATCGTATTTTAAAAAACAAATTTTTGACGCTTCTCCGCATCAATCAACGGTGGCACCCATGTCTCAAATAATTTTTCGGTTTTATGGTGAGTAATAAGTGTTGCTTCTACTAAGGGCGAATTGCCTATGAAAACAAACAATCTGCCGTGCTCAGATAATTGGTGCAGAAAGTGTTTGGGAATTTCTAATACAGAAGAAGTTAAAATAATTACATCATACTGCGTATTTTTGTTATAACCCAAAGATGCATCTGAAGTTTTAACCGTAATATTATGGATCTTTAATTCAGCTAATTTTTTAGAGGCTGTCTCTACAAAATCTTCAAAAATATCCACACTATCTACATGCTTAGCTTTTTGGGCTAAGAGTGCTGTAAAAAATCCACTGCCCGTTCCCACTTCTAAAACCCTATCATTGGGTTGGATATTTACCGCCTTGAGAATACGCGCTTCTTCTTTCGGGGCTAACATCACTTGCTCATGACCTAACGGAATTTGTGTATCCGCAAACGCCAGAGATTCAAATTTATGTGGCACAAAATGCTCACGAGGGACTTTCTTAAATAAATCCAATATATCGTCATCCAAGACATTCCAAGCGCGGCACTGTTGTTTAATCATATTGATACGAGCAGTTTCATGAATCATAGAGTAGATGCCTTCTGTTCTAAAAAGCGATAAAATGGCCTGAATTTTACCACAGGACTTCACTATGGCACATGAACATCACGGCTCTCACGAACACCAAGATCACGACCATGATCACGATCATGACGACCATGGACACGGACACGACCACAGCCATGGACATCATCATGGAAATTTTTCCAATCAAAAGGCTTTCTTAATAGCAACCGGTCTTAATCTGGGATTTGTTATCGTCGAAGTCATTTATGCCTTGATGGCCAATTCCATGAGTTTGCTCGCCGATGCCGGACATAATTTGGGTGACGTCGTCGGGCTGGTCTTTGCCTGGTTCGCGAATTATTTACTCACGAAACCCGCGTCGAAACGCTATAGCTATGGTTATAAGAAAACCACCGTATTAGCTGCCATGAGCAATGCATTGCTACTCGTTTTAGCAACAGGCGTGATCGGCTATGAGTCCATATTAAGATTATTAAATCCTGTTAATATCCATGAAAATATTATTATGATCGTCGCGGGATTGGGAATCCTCGTCAACGGCGGAACCGCTTTATTATTTATTAAAAACGCCGAAGATGATTTAAATATTAAAAGCGCATTTATGCATCTTGCTGGCGATGCAGTGCTATCTTTAGGGGTAGTAATCACAGGCGCGGTTGTTTTGTTTACCCATTGGCTATGGCTGGATCCACTGGTCGGCTTAGCACTCGCCATCACGATATTATTCAGCAGCTGGGGATTAATGCGAGATTCCATTAATTTAATTATCGATGCGGTTCCCAAGAAAATAAATCAAGAAAAAGTGAAAGGCTATTTATTCAAACTAGACGGTGTCAAAGCGGTTCATGATTTGCATATTTGGGCATTAAGTACGAAAGAAACGGCGCTGACAGCTCACTTAGTGTGTCCCGAAAGAATATTTTCTGATCATGACTTTCATGAAATAAATGATTATCTAAAAAAACATTTTCAGATTGCGCATGTGACGTTGCAAGTTGAGCGTGGGAGTTTGGAAAATCCGTGTGGGCGGGTGGAGACGTGTTGATTTTACATCGACACGCCTTTGTTCCTTTCTTCCTGCAAAATAAAAGGTTTTAAATCTTTTGTGATCAGCTCTTGGAAATCTTTCGTAAGCTTATCCCAAATTACCACCTCAACTTTAAAAGGCAACCTGGAATTTTCAAAGTCCTCATTAATATGAGCAAGGATATTAAGCGGTATATTTTCTTTGCAGCATAAATCCAAATCTGACAATGGTTTAGCAGCGCCTTTGGAGCGAGAGCCGTAAACATAAAATTGATAGGGGTATTTTGCTAAAATCTCTCCCACTATGGTGTAATGTTCTCTTTCTAACTGAATCATTTTAGTCCTTTAATTTTCTCTACCAGAGACTCTAATGCTTTTTTAAAAGCAGGAAATAACTGAACCACTTCATTAACATAAACTTCACTATAGGTATGTGTTGTTTGATTTCGACCTTCCAAGAATTCAAACCACTGTTCAACATTATCTATTAATTTGTTTTTCGCTGCTTCACGGAAAGCATCATGCGGAGAAGAAACTTCAATACCTTTTACGCGCAAAATTCTCTTCAGCGTCTTCCAACTCAATTCATAACAAAACTCAAACGATTGAATAGCTCCAGCTTTATCTTGATCCGTATTCAAATTTGCCGAAAAGGTATCAAATCGTTGCTTTGCTTTAAACAAAGGTTCAACATTTACTTCACCTAAAATAATCATAGTATTACTCCACAGTAACAGATTTAGCTAAATTCCTCGGCTGATCCACATCCGTACCCTTCAACACCGCCACATGATAGGACAATAATTGTAACGGAATGGTATACAAAATTGGCGCTAAATACGGATCACTTTCCGGCATAATCAAAATATCCATATGTTTACTCGGCGAAATCTTCGATGCGCTATCCGCAAAAATAATTAACTGCGCTCCGCGAGAATGAATCTCCTGAATATTCGACTTTAATTTTTCAATTAAATTATCATGCGGCGCTAACACTATCACCGGCATATCTTTATCGAGTAACGCAATGGGCCCGTGTTTTAATTCACCACCCGGATAACCCTCAGCGTGAATATAGGAAATTTCTTTTAATTTCAGCGCGCCTTCCAAGGCAATAGGATACTGCGTACCTCGGCCAATAAATAATGCATGTTCTTTATCTTTAAATAATTCGGCGAGATGTTGAATTTTATCGTTGAGCGCTAAGCACTCTTCTATTTTCTTGGGAATTTTTCGCAATTGATCCAATAAATCCAACTCTGTTTCTGTGTCGATATTTTTATGAATTTTGGCTAATATTAATGTCAGCATCCATAAACAGACTAATAAACTGGTAAATGCTTTTGTCGACGCCACACCAATTTCAGGACCGGCGTGCATCAGCATGGATAATTCTGCACCCCTCATCAAGCTACTTTCAGGAACATTGCAAATAGACAGTGTTGAGAAATAACCTAACTCTTTTGCTGCTTTTTGTGCAGCCAATGTATCAGCTGTCTCACCGGATTGAGATAAGGTTATAAATAAAGTTTTGGGTTGAACGACCGGTGTGCGATATCGCCACTCACTCGCAACTTCAACTTGACACGGAATTCCCGCAACCGCTTCTAACCAATATTTTGCGACTAATCCAGCATGATAGCTGGTTCCACACGCAGCGATTTGGATATGTTTAATTTCGGAAAATATTTTATGGGCTTTCGCACCAAAAATATCTGCAGAGACACCCTGACGCGTCAGCCTACCTTCTAAAGTATTAGAGATAGCCTCGGGTTGTTCAAAAATTTCTTTCAACATGTAATGTCTGTACTGACCACGTTCAGCCACATCATGGGCCAGATCTATCGTTTTTGTTTTGCGTGTTACTGACTTGCCTTTGCTATCTATAATATTTATTTTTTCGCGTGTAATAGACGCAACATCGCCCTCTTCGAGATAAATAAATTTTTGTGAGACAGGTAATAAAGCCAAATGGTCTGACGCAATAAAATTTTCGCCAATGCCTAAACCAATCACTAACGGACTTCCGGCACGAACCGCAATTAAATTACCCGGATTTTCTGTATCGATAATAGCCAATGCATAAGCGCCACTTAATTGTGCAACTGTTTTTACAACGGCTTTTACTAATTCGTTTTCAATTTTTAATTCATGATGTAATAAATGCGCGATGATTTCAGTATCGGTTTCTGAGTCAAATTTATAGCCAAGATCGAGTAATACTTCACGCAATTCTTCATGGTTTTCTATAATACCGTTATGTACCACACCAATTCGACCGTGAGAAAACATCGGATGGGCATTATCTTCGCTGGGTTTTCCGTGTGTTGCCCATCGTGTATGACCAATCCCAATTTTCCCTAATAATGGTTTTGCGTCGAGTGCATCGGCTAATTCTTTGACTTTACCCACGGCTCTTTCTCGCACCAATTTTCCATGAGAATTTATGACGGCCATGCCAGCAGAATCATAGCCTCTATACTCAAGTCTTTTGAGACCCTCTAATAAGATAGGGGCGACATCACGTTGCGCGACAGCTCCGACGATTCCACACATAATTTTCTCCGGAATATTTCCCGGATTTCGCTACGCTCCATCCGGGCTACTTATATACTCCCGTAGCCCGGATGGAGTGAAACGGAATCCGGGATTAAAAGAGAGCAGTTTAGCTTATTTTCCCCTCGATGACCTTGGTGATGGCGGAGATTGAGGCAAAGCTCCCACAGGCAATACTGGCTTTGCGGTAGCTCTCTGGTTCCGTTGATAAAACTCAGTGTTAAAGAAACCTGACCGCTGTGCCCAGGGTAAAAAGAAGTTGCCGAAAACGCCTCTTCTTGGCGCAGCCTCTTGTGGTGCTTCTTCTTGAACGGGTTCTTCAACTTCAAGGCGTTGCACAACCACTTCACGCGCCCCAAAAATCATCTCTCGACCATTGATGCAAAACCGTTCCCCTGCTTTAATCGTTTCATCTAATTTAACGGGAGTATCATAGACAGAAATAAACTGCTCTCTGATTGTTTCGGCCACTTTCTTAAATTCAACTAATGTTCGAGGTCGTACGATTTGCTCAATGTGCTTAATCGCTGCAAGCTCAGAAATATTTGTCAGCGCTTGATGATGTCCACCTGTGACAGTAGTCAGCTGTGCGCACAACGCAGCATCATAACTTTGTCCATAACCGACGGTGAAAAATTGCGGAACAGCAACTGCTTTGCTTTTCACAAGTTTGTCTAATTTCTCTTTATTTTCAGCCGTCTGAACATTATCGCATCCATCCGTTACCAGAATTAAACTCAGATTATCCTGACGAGGATCACAACCTTTCATTTCCGGACTGACCAATAACTGCTGCAATGACCCGTAGAGTTTTGTCTCTCCCTTGCACAAAAGCCAACCAGGATTTTTACTGATTTCTGCAATTTCAGAAAAAGAAAATTTTCTAATCTCAGGATTGGGTTTGTCTGAAAACGGTACGATGTACAACAAATCATTTTCGCCCTTGCATCGTTTCGCTAATTCCTGAACAAGTGCCAATACATTTTTTTCATACGCGCCATCTTTTCTTTCCATACTTCCACTGGTATCAAGCATTAAAATCACAGCGCTTCTCGCCGCCTGACTTACCGGTGAAGGCAATAAAAATGGTTGTGCGACGGGAGGTTCCTGAGACAACAACTCCATGACCAGACCTTCTGTAAATATCTGCCTCATGTAAGCAATTAAATGCTTTTTACCGATATGCAAACTCGAGCGAGATCTTTCTGCAGCAGCTCTTGATACTTCTTGTGAGACTACTTCTTTAATTTCAGGTGCAAACAATGTTTTATAAAGTAAATCATAATCACAATAAAAATAAGTCTTTCCGTCTTTTTCGACAAACCCAAAACACCGCTGCAATAATTCCAAATCCGCCATATGAAAGTCTAAATCTTCGGCATCATCTGCGCCCAGCATGGGTTTCCCCATATACAAACGGCGTAAATTAAACAGTGGAATTTGAGACGCTTTTAGCGTTACTTCATTGGTCCATCTTGAACAAATCCCTTTTATGAGATCATCCACAGGATTTTTTGACATTAATACCGTCATTCCTGGACGTTCTTCAAATAAAGTTTTCCAGGACACTTTTACTTTCATATCTTGGCTTAAGGTAAATTCTTCGCCAAACACCCGCTCAAAAATACCGACTCCATCACCTTGTTTAGGCGCAGGAGGTGCTTGGTCAGCATATTGCACACGATAAACCGCTCTTGCCCTCACCATATCTGCATCATCAGCATTCACATCATGCAATTTCGTTTTGACATTTTGGAGAAGATTTTCAGGAATAAATAAATTGTCTTGAAGATGTTGTTTAACCGCTGCAAGTTTTTCAGGCGTGTCTGCGGTAATGACCAACTCATCATCAGTAACGGTTATATCGATATCTTGATAATCAGGTAAAAGTTTGAGGGAATGAAACAACTCAGTCCAAGCTGTTTTTGAAACGGGGGGTAATACCTCTTCCATAATTATGGCTCCTTAGGTTTTGAATGTAGTTAGTACAGCGTGGCGTAGTTTACCGCTTGACGCGATTCTTTCAAGCTTGATAGCATCAAATATGCCTATTTTATTGCTATCTGGAATCACTGCTCTCTTCGCGCTTGTTTGTATACGTCTATGGCGAAGCCAGAAAATCCGTCATCCTAAAATAAAACCCGAACCCCTATTTGATCTCAAAAACCCTACCCATATATTATTCAGTGACAAACCTCCGCTATTAGGAGGAACACCTCGGTTAATTCCACTGAAAAAATTCGAAAAAAAAGAAAACATTATCTGGACCAATTCACCCGTGGCTTATGCAAATACCCTGAAATTTCTCTCTATTACACCTCAACGCTATGATAAATATTTTATGGCTGAATATATTGGCGACTATAATGATTTTGTGATTTGTGAGATGGATCCGATGGTAGGCAAAGGCGTATTTACCACAAAACCCATCAAAAACAGAACAGTGATTGGGATTTACACCGGCATTTTGGAATTAACCGAATTAGCCAACCCAGATTATTCCATCAGAGCCCACAATGAAAAACGTACCGCATTTTTCTACGATGCAATTCGTTACCGTAATGCAACAACGTATATACAACACGCACCCGATTGTGGAAAACCTCCTATCGCTAAAGCAAATCTCCAAATAGAAGATAGAATCGAAGGAGGAATCACACTGTCACTGTATGTCGCCAAACGTGACATTGAAGCGAATGAACAATTATTGGTAAATTATGGCCGTAAGTATTGGGAAGACAGTGCTTATTATCTATTTGATAAAAAGGGGCAAATTATTCCATGAAACCCGAGCCACTACTGAATTATAGCAATCCTTCCCATATTTTATACGGCAATAAGCCACCGCTCTTAGGTGGAAATCTCAACCCAATGCCCCTTAAAAAATTTGAAAAAAAAGAAAAAATCATCTGGATCAATGCACCCGTTACCTACCGCAATACGCTTTTACGATTATCCAAAGATCCCGATAATTATGATAAAAATTTAATCTGCGAATTTAATGACTTCGCCATCTGTGAAATTAATGCAACCGTAGGAAAAGGCGTGTTCGCCACCAAGCCCATCAAAGCAGGCACCCTCATTGGTATGTATGCTGGCATATTAGAAGTGAGTACTCAGGGAAATTATTGCAGTTTATATGGATTTTTATGCTTCGCTAAACATAATAAAATTTTTTACTACGACGCCATTCAGTACCGCAACATGACCGGTTATGTTCAGCATGCCCCCTCGAGAAAAGAAGCGCCCAACGCCGCTACAGCAAATATCAGAGAAAACCTGATCACGCAGCGTGGAATTCCCATGTGTACGTATATCACCACACGTGACATTGAGGCTTATGAACAATTATTATTAGATTATGGTCCCTATTACCCTTTCGAAAAACCCTATCAATTATTTGATCAAACAGGCCAAGTCATCAAGTGAAACCCGAGCCCCTGCTTAATTATAGTAATCCTTCGCATATTTTATATGGCAACAAGCCACCCCTTTTAGGAGGAGTTCTCAAACCAATCCCACTAGAACAATTCGAAAAAACAGAAAAGATTATCTGGATTAATTCGCCGGTCGCTTACCGTAATACCCTTCTTTTTTTATCTAAAACTCCAGATATCTATGATGAAAGTTTAATCTGCGAATTCAATGACTTTGCTATCTGTGAAATTAATTCAACGGTAGGAAAAGGCGTTTTTGCGACGCACCCCATAAAAGCAAATACATTAATTGGCATTTATGCGGGCATATTAGATCTCGCCTTGGGAAGATATTCCACCGCATACGGTTTATATTGCACCGTTGACAGTGATTTCTTTTACTATGATTCATTACGCTATAGAAATATCACGGGCTATATTCAACACGCACCGAGTCACAGCTTGATGAATATCGCCATTGCTAACATCAAGCCTGAAGCCATCATTCAACGAGGGATTCCCGTTTCATGTTTTATTACCACGCAGGATATCGCTGCTGGTGAACAACTACTGCTTGATTACGGCGAATATTACTGGGAAGAGAAGCCATTTCAATTGTTTGATAAAAAGGGACAAATCATTTCTTCGGCGGTTTCCAACTCTCAACAGTAGTCTGTCTCGCCCTCGCCACCGTTAATTTATTCGCTGGCGCATCTTTGGTAATCGTTGATCCGGCACCAATAAATGCGCCATTACCAATTTTAACAGGTGCTATTAACTGCGAGTCAGATCCCACAAAAACATTATCACCTATAACAGTCTGGTGTTTATTTACGCCATCATAATTACAGATAATACTGCCCGCACCAAAATTAACATGCTTTCCTAATACCGCATCACCAACATAACTTAAGTGGGGAACTTTACTGCCTTCGCCAATATGCGATTTTTTAATTTCGGTAAAATTACCTATTTTAACTTTTTTATCTAATACCGTACCCGGACGAAGTCTTGCAAAAGGCCCAACTGAACATTCATCATGAATAACGCTATCTTCTATAATACTATTAGGTTTAATCTCGACATTCTTGCCAATTTTAGAGTTTTTAATAATGGAATTGGCGCCAATTTTACTGCCCGCGCCAATTTCGACATCACCTTCAAACCGAACATTTGAAGAAACCGTCACGCCAGAAAGCCTGAATTTTTTCGCAATTTCAGCTTGATGCACACATTCCAATTGGTACAACTGTTCAAGATCATTCACGCCAAGCACCTCATGTGGATTTTCAGCCGTAATGCTAGTGATAGCATTTGCCATAGAAACTATATCTGTCAGATAAAATTCTTTTTGGGAATTATTGGATTTAATATTAGGAATCCAATGTTGTAAATTTTTAACACTGGTTAAATAAATGCCTGGATTTATTTCAGTAATATTTTTTTGAGCTGAATCAGCATCTTTTTCTTCTATAATATTAATAATTTTATGTTGGGCATCTCGAATAATTCTGCCAAAACCATGGGGATTATCCACATGTGTGGTCACTATGCCCAGTTGATCTGATGTAGTATGAGAAATTAAATTCTGAAGAGTTTGGGCTGGAACTAATGGCATGTCGCCATATAAAACTAAAGCTTTGTCATCAGGGTTTTTTAAATGGGGTAGGACTTGTTTAACCGCATCGCCCGTACCTAATAAATTTTCCTGGATAACCCAATGTATATTTTTAAATTTATCTTTAAAATAAGCTTTAATTTGCTCAGCTTCATAGCCAATGGTTATATAGATATTTGCTGGAGATAAAGTCTGTACCGTAGAAATAACATGATCTAAGAGAGCTTTGCCGGATAATTCATGCAGAACTTTGGGAAGCACACTCTTCATGCGCGTTCCACGACCCGCCGCAAGAATAATGATATTCAAACTCATACTTTAACTTTCTTGTGTAAATCACGAATGGTTTTTAATTGCGCTACCGCTTGCGCTAATTCCGCTGTCGCCAACGAATAATCAAAATCGGCATGATCACGGCTCTTTAACATTTGTTCGGCTTTTTCTTTTGCCGCCAACGCCGCCGCTTCATCTAATTCTTCACCGCGTACCGCTACATTCGCCAAAATGGTTACCGTATACGGTTGAACTTCGAGCAATCCACCTTGCACATAAATTAAAATTTGCTCATCATTTTCTTGAATAACCCGCACATGTCCCGGTTTTAATTTCGTCAATAACGGCGAATGCCCATGAACAATGCCCAACTCTCCCATCGCGCCAGACACAATCACCATAGCGGCTTTGCCTGAAAATAATTCAGCTTCTGCGCTAACAATGTCTAGTTGAATGGGTTTCATAATGATTTCGCTTTTGCGATCGCCTCATCAATGCTGCCAACCATATAAAACGCTTGTTCAGGTAAATGATCACATTCGCCATTAATAATCGCTTTAAAGCCACGGATAGTTTCCGCTAATGAAACATATTTACCCGGTGATCCCGTAAATACTTCAGCAACGAAAAATGGCTGAGAAAAGAAACGCTGAATTTTACGTGCACGACTCACGGTCTGCTTATCTTCTTCGGATAATTCATCCATACCCAAAATCGCAATAATATCTTTCAATTCTTTATAGCGCTGTAATACACCCTGTACGCTACGTGCAATATCATAATGCTCTTGCCCAACAACCAACGGATCTAATTGTCGTGACGTCGAATCTAACGGATCAATCGCTGGATAAATGCCCAACTCTGCAATTTGTCGTGATAACACAACCGTTGCATCTAAATGCGCGAATGTTGTAGCAGGTGACGGATCGGTTAAATCATCTGCAGGAACATACACCGCTTGGACAGAGGTAATAGATCCCGTTTTTGTCGACGTAATTCTTTCTTGTAAACTTCCCATTTCTGCAGCGAGTGTAGGTTGATATCCGACCGCGGAGGGCATACGGCCTAACAACGCAGAAACTTCAGTACCGGCGAGTGTATATCTATAAATATTATCAATAAATAATAAAACATCTCGTCCTTCATCACGGAAATTTTCAGCTACGGTTAATCCAGTTAACGCTACGCGTAATCTGTTACCTGGCGGTTCATTCATTTGTCCGTATACCAGTGATACTTTATCGAGAACATTCGAATCTTTCATTTCGTGATAGAAATCATTACCTTCACGAGTACGTTCGCCCACACCGGCAAATACTGAGTAACCGCTATGTTCAACAGCGATATTACGAATTAATTCCATCATATTTACCGTTTTACCGACACCGGCACCACCGAATAATCCGACTTTTCCGCCTTTCGCAAACGGACAAATTAAATCAATCACTTTAATGCCTGTTTCTAATAATTCACCGCGTGCAGCTTGATCAGCATAACCTGGCGCTGCGCGATGAATAGGCAAACGTATTTTTTCGTTGATGGGACCTGCTTCATCAATAGGATTTCCCAACACATCCATAATACGACCTAAGGTTTCTTTACCCACGGGAACAGAAATCGGTTCGCCCGTATTTAATACAGAAAGACCACGACGTAATCCATCAGTCGAACCCATGGCAATCGTACGAACGATGCCGTCACCCAATTGTTGCTGAACTTCAAGCGTTAGCCCTTTATCCGTGACATTTAAGGCGTCATAGACTTTTGGCACAGCCGCACGTGGAAATTCCACATCGACTACCGCGCCAATAATTTCAACAATATTGCCCGTTTTCGTACTCATGAGTCACACCTCTTTAATTTAAACCGCTGCTGCACCACCCACAATTTCAGCCAATTCTTGCGTAATCGCTGCTTGTCGCGCTTTGTTATATAACAACTGCAAATCATCAATCAGATCTTCTGCATTATCCGATGCACTCTTCATCGCAACCATGCGCGCCGCTTGTTCACACGCAATATTTTCAATCACGCCTTGATACACTTGTGATTCAATATAATTTTCCAATAAATTATTTAATAATTCTTTCGCATCCGGCTCGTAAATATAATCCCAATGTTTGCCAATTTCAGTCGATTCGGTCGCTAACAAGGGTAATAATTGTAAAGCACGAGGACGCTGCGTCATGCTGTTTACAAATTCATTGCTGATTAAAAATAAAGCATCAATCTTATTTTCTTGATACGCATCTAACATAACTTTTACAGAACCCACTAAATGATTTGCTGTTGGCGTATCACCTAAACGTGATGTCATCGCCAACACATCTCCACCGTGACGTTTGAAAAAATTCTCGGCTTTACTGCCAATTAAACAAAACGACATTTCACAACCTTGATCGCGCCATTCTTTCATCGTCATGACCGTGGCTTTAAATAAATTCATATTTAAACCACCGCACAATCCGCGATCTGATGTCACCACAATAAATCCGACACGACGAATTTCGCGCTCTTTTAAAAACGGATGATGATATTCCGGATGCGACCACGCCAAATGTCCAATGACTTTACGAATTTTTGCAGCATAGGGTCGCGCATGAAACATACGCTCCTGCGCTTTTCGCATTTTGCTGGCCGCCACCATTTCCATCGCACGCGTAATTTTCTGCGTATTTTTTATGCTGCGAATTTTGGTACGGACTTCTTTTGCGATCGCCATGCGGTAATTACCAGGTTTGTGTTTGCTTGAATTGCGTTAACACTTCACGCAATTGTGTCGCAACTTGATCGTTATAATCAGGATTGGCATTAATGCTGTCCATTAATGCTTTATGATTTTGTCGGAAATATGCATGTAATTCATGCTCAAATGAAACGACTTTTTTCAATTCAACATCATCAACAAACCCCTGATCCACAGCAAATAAACTGACCGACATTTCAGCAATCGTTAATGGCGAGTATTGTTTTTGTTTCATGACTTCGGTAAATCTCTGGCCTTTATTTAATTGCTTACGTGTGACTTCATCTAAATCCGATGCAAATTGCGCGAAAGCCGCTAATTCACGATATTGAGCAAGCGCCAAACGCACACCACCACCCAATTTTTTAATGATCTTAGTTTGTGCCGCACCACCGACACGCGATACTGATAAACCGGTATTAATTGCAGGTCTAATACCCGCATTAAATAAATCTGTTTCTAAGAATATCTGTCCGTCAGTAATAGAGATAACGTTCGTAGGAATAAACGCAGAGACATCTCCTGCTTGTGTTTCAATAATCGGCAATGCAGTGAGAGATCCTGTTTTGTCTTTGACCGCACCATTCGTCATTTTCTCAACATATTCAGCATTCACACGTGCAGCACGTTCTAATAATCGTGAATGGAGATAAAACACATCGCCCGGATAGGCTTCACGACCCGGCGGACGACGTAATAAAAGCGATATCTGTCTATAAGCCCAAGCTTGTTTGGTTAAATCATCATAAACAATAAGAGCATCTTCGCCCTTATCTCTGAAATATTCACCCATCGCGCATCCTGCATACGGCGCAATAAATTGTAAGGACGCGGCATCTGCAGCACTCGCGGCAACAATAATGGTATGTTTCAACGCATCATGTTCTTCAAGTTTTCGCACAACGGAAGCAATGGATGATGCTTTCTGTCCAATGGCGACATAAATACATTTAACACCTGTATTTTTTTGATTGATGATGGCGTCGATAGCAACAGCGGTCTTACCCGTCTGTCGATCACCAATAATTAATTCACGTTGACCGCGACCAATTGGCACCATCGTATCAATGGATTTAATTCCGGTTTGCAATGGCTGACTCACGGATTGTCTGAAAATAACGCCTGGCGCAACTTTTTCGATCGGAGATAATCCTGAAGAATGTATCGGACCTTTGCCATCAATCGGCGCACCTAATGCATTTACCACACGACCTAATAATCCTTCACCAACCGGCACTTCTAAAATACGTCCGGTACATTTTACCGTCTGGCCTTCGGCTAAACTTTCATAATCACCCAAGATTACCGCACCCACTGAATCACGCTCGAGATTTAATGCTACGCCAAATATATTCCCGGGAAATTCAATCATTTCGCCGTACATGACATTTTGTAATCCGTAAATACGAACGATACCATCGGTGATACTGACAATTTTGCCTTCCGTATGAATTTGCGCACTGGGACGAAAATCGCGAATACGCTCAATAATGAGTTCGCTGACTTCTGATGAACTTAATGTTGACATAGTGTTTCCCCTGATCTAACTGATTACCGCTTGCTTTAATTTCTCTAATTTTGCGCGAACAGAACCGTCAACCACCCAATCCCCTGCACGAATAATCGCACCGCCCAATAAATTTTTATCCAATTCATAATCCATAATCACTTCGTGTTGTAAGCGAATTTCTAAAGACGCTTTTAATTTTTTCTGAATGCTGTCTTCTAAGGGAAACGCAGAAGTGACAAATACGGTTGATACTTTTTCATATTCGGCTTTGGCTTCTTCAAATAATTCTGAAATCTGGGGCAATAACGACAGGCGATCATAATGATTTAAGATCAAAATAAAATTTTTTGTATTTTCATCTTTTCCTGATATCCCTAAAAAAATGCTGCTCAATTCTTCTGGACTAATATTAGGGTCGCTATATAAAGACTGCATCGCAGGATTTTCAGCAATCATGGCTAATAATTTGAGGGTTGTTGACCAGTTGTCCAATTTTTTTTGTTCGAGAGCAAATTCAAAAACCGCTTTCGCATAAGGACGTGCGATGGTTTTTTGATGGTCCATCTTAAATCTCCTCAACTAATTGAGTGAGCAAATGTCCATCGCTTTTGATATCGATATGTTTCTGCAAAATCTTTTCCGCACCACTGACCGCAATTTGGGCAATGTGTTCACGCAATTGTTGTTTTGCCGCAATCACTTCACTCTCAATTTCAGATTTTGCCATCAAGATTAATTTATCGCCTTCTTCGCGTGCGCGATCTTTTGATTCATCAATAATACGACCTGCGCGTTTATTCGCTTGATCCAAAATATCTGCGGCTTGAATTTTTGCATCACGCAATAATTCCAACGCTTTATGTTGAGCCAACTCTAATTCATGCACACCACGTTCTGCAGCAGACAATCCATCCGCAATACGTTTTTCACGATCGTGCAACGCTTTAATGATCGGCGGCCACACATATTTCATGGTGAACAGCACCAACAGTGCAAACGTTATAAATTGACCTAAAAGCGTTGCATTTATTTCCATAGATTAATGTGCACCTGCAGCGGGAGCAGCTGTTTTTACGGCAGCTAAAACAGCAGCAACGAAAGGATTATTGGCAAAAATTAAATACAATCCCATCACGATAGAAATAGCGGCGAAAGCGTCAACTAAACCTGCCATCAAAAACATGCGGAGCATTAACATGGCGGTTAATTCAGGTTGACGCGCAACGCCTTCCAAAAATTTTCCACCCAAGATACCGAAACCAATCGCGGTTCCCAATGCAGCCAACCCAATAAACAATGCTGCTGCGACTGCCGAGTACCCTTGAACTGTTGCTATCAATGCTGCTGTTTCCATCAGATGCTCCTCTCTTCATTCAATAATTAATGCGTTTCGTGCGCCATGGTTAAATATACTATCGTTAACATCATAAAAATAAAGGCTTGAATAGCGATGATCAAAATATGGAAAATCGCCCA
>DASZBR010000016.1:0-5641 GCA_035943935.1 Gammaproteobacteria bacterium | reverse complement strand
ACCCCCGTAATCAGAGCCGCGACCTTGGTCGCGGAAGCCGTAAGCCCCAAACTGGCGTTGAAATCGTTAAACATTAAAATTCCGTAAATTCGAATTCAGTGTGTTTTATTCGCATCGATTCGAACACGGATTCCCGGCTTGCGACTTCCGCGCCCAAGGTCGCGGCTCTATTGTAATTAGTCGTCCCTGAAAAACCCCCTACACATACACCGGCGATGATGGAGTAAGAAGGCGCATAACCTTTTTCAAATTAAATGCGCACCCCGTTAAAATCGCATTTACCTTATCCCCTGATTTACCGAGTAAATAATTCCTATCTAATCGATGATCTTCTTTCAAATGGCCGATGATAGGTTCAATTCCAGAGCGTCCACGTAATAGTTTTTTTAATGTGTTGGGCAATCGCCTAGTTCCTGATATAAAAACTCGAGTATCAATCGGATGATTTTCTTTGCCACGATATCCGCGATCAACAAAGGCATTTTCAATCTTCACTTGTGTTATTCGCTCACTTTGCTCAAGACTACGTCCTAATGTATGGCCATCATAGGGATTTCCGTGCGCGGCAAAAATAGATATTACCCAAGGGTCTTTGCTGGTCGTTGTTACCGCCACTTTACAACCAAACTCATATTTGACTCGTGACTTTCCTTTTGCAATACATTCGACTTCTGGAGCATGTAAGCTATAAAGTTTTTTCTTATCATCCCGTTTTTGTTGCAATAATCTCTTTGCTAAATGCAGCAACTTGCTCAGCTCAGCATCGGGAGTGGGTGCTTTGCGAATAATATCCCGCAATACACGGCCTAAATAAGTTTTTAGTTTCTTCAACTGCTTTTTTGCACGCTTCATTTGCCGTGCATGGGCATAACGATTTTGATTCAGCAATGCCATTTTTCCTACCCGGCTATAACTTTGCCTTAATAAAATGCTACGTTTATTGGCTGCCTTTACTAAATTCTGGCGCATTTTGTGATACAGTTTACCGTCTGTTGGAAAGGCAACCGCTTTCTCTTGGACAGTCGTATCTACATTGACTCGACGGCACACTTTCTCCGGAAGGAGTCCTTCGCGTTTTGCGGTATTGATCGTCTCTGACAATAATTTTTCAACGCCTGCTTCTCCTACACGATGGCGCCATTTCACGAGGGTCGTGGGGTGACAAGGTAGTTCATGCTGGAATGTTTTAAACCCGCAAAAGTATTGCCAATAAGGATTTTCACAGAATTTCTCAACAACCGATTCATCACTCTCATTTTCAAGATATTTTAGATAATGGAATCCGGCGATCACACGAATAGGTACTCCCGGGCGTCCATTATTTTCAGCATAATAAGGGCCAAAAGACCTCACTAAATAGTCCCAATTTAAGCTATTGGCTAGACGGTACAATGAATGGTCTTTGTCTAAGAAACTTTCAAGCTCCACACCTATGAGTAATTCTGACTTCCTGTCATTGGGTTTCATTTTGCAAGGTTCCTCCGCTTCAAGGTTAAAAACTTGCAAAAGTTTAGCAGAGAAATAGCATTTTTCTTCCTGTTTTTATAGGGTCAAAGGGGTTTTTCAGGGGCGACTAATTAGCTGTATCTTTAATTTATAAATCAAGATGGCGAAGGGTAGTAGAAGTCATAAATCAAGAATTTTAGCCATGAAGCTTAGGATGGGTGGCGGTGTCGGCAAGCCATTCAGAAATTGCTATCATGGCGATCTCGTTGATAACTACAGGATGTAACATGGCATACTCAAGAGAAGCTGAAAGAGAAAAGCATGAAGAAAAAGGTGGCATCGGTGAAGCTCTGCATACAAGCCAAAAAACCTACAGTAAATTAGCTTCAACAGCAGCAGCTGGTTTGCTTCGACTTGTAAATCGTCCGCTCGATCTTATAGACAGAGTTGGTAACTTGCGTGAAAACTATAAAACCAATATAGAGCGAGGCCATTCACCGGGAATTTCATCAATAGCAGCAAGCACGGCACTTCTGGCAAACTTAGGGACGAAAGGTCTAGCATGGATGGAGCAGGAAACTGGTCTTGCAATGGCGGTAACGGGAGTAGGCACTCCTATGGCGGTAGCCCTTATCGCGGGTGGGACCTATACCTATTCACAATCAGACCAAGTTGGAAAAACTGTTAACGCTGCAGTTCCTCTTTTAGTCGACGGACCCGTTAATATAGCTAGTCATTTTTATCAAAGTACCATGGAATTTATAGAACAAACTTCTAAAACACTGGCATGTTATCCGGCAGCAAATCCTCTACCTAAATATACCAGCCTCGAATCCGCGATGGCTGAATTAGGATATTTTCAGCATTGCCAACGGATTTTTCAATCACAGCAGTTGGCAGCACAAGATATTCCATTATTTGATTTGTTAAGCTATCAAGTATTTTCTGAGTATTTTGCCCTAAACAGTCAAGGACAATTAATACCTACTGCAAAAAAACCGCCGACTTTGGATACACCTCCTAGTAGTTCCACCCACTTAAAAAAAGAATTAGAACAAGCTAACCAGGAGTTGGGTGAATACCTGCAATCACAACAGGCAGATTTGGCGGTCACTAAAGCAAGCATGAGTTCAGTCCAAGTAAACTTTGACAAAATGGCTGCAAGTCATGCACGTGAATCGGCATTTACACTTTCTACTCAAGATAAAGTGACTCTTCGATCATTCGGAGATTCGTGTCAACACGTGGGATCAATACTCTGTAATGTATCTACTGCAGCAGTGATGCTTGGTGGACACGCGAGAACATGGCGTGGCGTCCAGGGTGCTGGCTCCGGTTTGTTATCTGCTGCTAGTGGTTTTACTACGCTAAGCAGTGCAAGTTCTTATACCGGGTTGGCAGCTATGACGGGTTATGCTGGCATCGCAGTCGGGGCATTAACGGTAGCAATGAATCTTTTTGGCGATAGCCAGGAAGATGATGGCTTGGAAATCATCATGCAAGCCATGCACGCGTTGCAGCAAAATATAAATGCTCTGCGTCAAGATGTTCGTGCACTGCATAGCGATATGCTGAAAGGGTTTAGACAGCTGGAGCAATTAATCTGGGAAAATACGGCAGTAACCATTCATCGTCTTAGTCAAGTTAACGCAAAATTAGATCGTCTGGAGCGTATCGTTACCGTTTCATTTCAAGAATTACATAGTAAACAATTAATTGATACCGTCGACGCTATTAGCAAAGCGATGAAGGGCGAGTATAAATTAGAGAATACTGAGATAGGAAGGTGTCTAAGGGATTTGTCCTCGTGGGTGGATTATCATTCGAGAGCTGTAATACAAACGTCAATATGTCGCGATAGCAAAGATGCGTCGAAAACGTTAGAAATATTAAGCAACGAAGATTTTGATTTGGAGGCTATGCTCCCTTTCTTTATTGTTCAGTTACATCGCTTGCTGCCATCCAATTTATTAAACGCCAAAATAGATGATCTGCCTAACGTTACATTGCTTGTTATGGTATCTGAAGTCTACGCAAGCGCTGTTTCTCGCTATCAATTTCAGGAACAACACGCGCCTACACTAACGCGAGCAAAATCACGTCTTGAATATATTATCAGTCTTGTGAATTCTATTTTTAAAAAGCATCAAGAAATTTTAGAGATTTTGTATAGACAATACGAACATGCTCGTTTTCAAGTGGGGCGGGCGCTGGAAAAATGTTTTAGTGAATTCACCATAAAGCCCGGTACTCCACTAGCACAGCATTTAAAAATAGGGGTTAATACTGAAAATTTAATGTTTGCCTTGGACCAACTTGAATTGCGGCGAATAATGTTATTGCGCCTAAATGAGCTATGTAATTTTGAAAATTCGATCGTGGCTAATATTAAAGAACTAGAATCAAAAAAAGCTATATTAGACCAACCAGCGGATATTTATGCTGCAGAAGCAGCTAAGGTTTTTAACGTAGTTGACTATCACAAAACGTATAACATTCCTGAATTTAAAAAAGTTTCAGAACTGAAAAGAATATTAGAGATGGGCGCGTCAATTAATGGCTGGGATGATTTTGGGCAGGCAGTACATAAGCTTTGCTCATGGTACTCTACCTGTAGTTTATCGATGCTCCTACATCTACTCCAGAAAACTGGCAATTTAGAAATGCAAAATGGCACAAGAAAGGAATTTTCTCTGGCCTTTACGGGAAATAACAATCCAAAACCTATTCAGTTAATAATAAATCGATGCCACTTTGAGCTAGCCATTCTTTATTGCGCAAATGGTGGAGATATATCAGAGGCAGAATCCACACCAATTGGTTGGGATGCTACGGCCACAGATCTTCATAATATTATGCAACGGAAATTGAGCGACAAATGGGAATATATTGTACAAAGAGATTTCATTAAGGAAATGAATTCAGAAGCAAGCCCACTGAATAAAAAATCATTACGTAAAGCTTATGAATTTTATAAAGCAGTTGAAGCAGGGCATGATGTTTCACCCGAAGGGATTAGTCATGATTGTGTATTAGTCTTAGTCGCTATTCTTGGGGATTTAAGACCGCTACTTGCATTAGGTAGATTACGTACAAATATTAATAGATCATTAACGACTTCGCATTTTACTCTTTTTATGTTGGCTGTTTTTTGTGGGAGAGAAAATGTGGTCAACTATTTATTAAGCCGAGGTGTTAATTCGAGCGCGCACGGTGAATTTATAAATTTTGGAATAGATCGAAATAGATCGCATCTATATAAAGAGGCACCTGGCCAATCCTCATTTGGATTTTTCAGTTCAAGAGGTGAGAAATTAACCGCAGATGAGGTACTAAATTCACCCTGGATAAGAAAATTCACGACCGCCTTGGATTTGGCTACCCAGAAAGGTCACTGGCTGATTGCGAATCGCTTAATGCTTCGAGAGTCTCCAAGGGTTATGCAAGATTATGATAAGCACGGTAATAATCCTTACAAGAATTTTAATCCTCAGTACAAACAAATTATAGTTAGTGTAAAACACTGCGATCCAGCCACAAGGCGTGATGCATCACCTACTTATTGTCATATGTTTTCACACTATCCTGATATGAGTCAGCTTGCTAGCGAGGGAGTGCCGTTCATTTTCCAGCCTGTCCAGCTTGTTGACACAAAAATGATAGCTCAGGTAAACGAGACCATTGCAAAGGTAGAACTTGCTATCACCCCACAGCAATTGGTACCCGTAACAGCAATTAATCCATCGGATAATGGAAAAGATTTGTTACGTGTATACGACGAATGTAAGGTTTTTTATAAATTACTGCCTATCATTGTCAAAAAAATTCCGCCTAATCAACATGAAATGCAGCAGATGGTAAATGCGCAAATGACAAAATTAAAAGAAGCTATGGGAAATAGTGAAAAGCTGATAGGGCCATCTGGTTTAAATGACAAAGTTAAGGGATTGCATTTATTAAAGGACATCTCAGCAACATTTAATCTATTGAATGCCATTTTAAAAACTATTCCTGACTTCAATTATTCAATCGGTGAGAATGTCGATTCTATGTTGAGGAAATTGGATCATGAGATTCAGTCGATTGAAAATGATGTAAGATCTAAGGCAAGTGTGGAGTCGAGTCCCAGTATTGGGGGACTTTTTTCTGCTAGTGTCCCATTAATGGCGAGTAGCAATGCACACTTTTCTGCAGT
>DASZBR010000015.1:0-15189 GCA_035943935.1 Gammaproteobacteria bacterium | reverse complement strand
TACGCCTTGAATTCTCCACCATGCTTCTCCGCCATTACCTTAGTCAACGCCGCTGTTAACGTCGTCTTTCCATGGTCTACGTGTCCTATCGTGCCTACGTTCACGTTCGGCTTCGTTCGATCAAATTTTTCCTTCGACATAGCTTTAACCTCGTCTCAATCAATTAAAAAAAATTACGCTGACTTCTCTTTGATAATTCCTTCGGCAACATTCGAAGGGGTCTCATTATACTTCAAAAACTCCATGGAGTATGTGGCCCGCCCCTGAGAAAGTGAACGTAAGGTCGTGGAATAACCAAACATCTCCGATAAAGGCACTTCCGCATCAACAGTTTTACCTGCTGGACCTTCATCCATTCCCAACACAACACCACGTCGACGACTTAAGTCACCGATAACATCACCCATATAATCTTCAGGGGTTACAACCTCAACTTTCATAATAGGCTCTAGAATAACCGCATCCGCTTTACGCGCACCTTCTTTGAAAGCCATGGATCCCGCAATTTTAAACGCCATTTCACTGGAGTCGACATCATGATAGGAACCATCAAATAAAGTCACTTTCACATCAACCACTGGATAACCCGCAATAACGCCATTTTCCATTTGTTCTTTGATGCCTTTATCTACAGGAGAAATAAATTCCTTAGGAATCGCCCCACCCACAATAGCATTAACAAATTCATAACCCTTACCACGCTCAAGAGGCTCTAATTTAATCCAAACGTGACCGTACTGACCACGACCACCACTTTGTCGGATAAACTTACCTTCTTGCTCGAGAGAACGACGAATCGTTTCACGATAAGCCACTTGTGGCTTACCTACGTTAGCTTCAACGCCAAACTCACGCTTCATACGATCAACAATGATTTCAAGATGAAGCTCACCCATTCCAGAAATAATCGTCTGACCACTTTCTTCATCTGTGTGAACACGGAAAGAGGGATCTTCTTGTGCCAATTTGCTCAACGCAATACCCATTTTTTCTTGATCAACTTTAGTCTTAGGCTCAACCGCAACAGAGATTACGGGTTCTGGAAATTCCATTTTCTCGAGAATAATTATTTTATCGGGATCACATAAAGTATCACCCGTCGTGGTCATTTTTAACCCTACAGCCGCTGCGATATCACCCGTACGAACTTCTTTGATTTCTTCTCGAGTATTAGCATGCATGAGCAAAAGACGTCCAATACGCTCTTTTTTTGCCTTGGCAGCGTTATAAACCGCGTCACCGCTGCTCAATACCCCAGAGTACACACGAAAATAAGTCAGCGTACCAACATAGGGATCCGTAGCAATCTTAAATGCCAACGCAGAAAAAGGTTCTTTATCTGTTGGATGTCGAACAGCAGGCGTCGAATTTGCATCGTCTAATATACCTTTCATCGCAGGAACATCAGAAGGCGAAGGAAGATATTCAATCACCGCGTCCAACATCGCTTGAACGCCTTTATTTTTGAAGGCAGAACCGCAAAGCACAACAACAATTTCGTTATTCAGCGTTCTCGTACGAAGGCCTTTTTTGATTTCTTCTATCGTTAGCTCCGTGCCCTCAAGATATTTATTCATAAAATCTTCAGAGCCTTCAGCAGCAGCCTCTACAATCTTTTCACGCATTTTTTTACATTCATCAAGCATATCCGGCGCAATATCACGCAAATCAAAACGCATACCCTGGGTAGAATCATCCCAATAAATGGCTTTCATGTTGATTAAATCAACCACACCTTCAAATTTTTCTTCAGCACCAATAGGCAATTGAATCGCAACCGGTCGAGCCGACAGACGAGATTCGATCATACCAACTACTCGCATGAAATTTGCACCCGCTCTATCCATCTTATTAACGAATGCTAACCTCGGCACACCGTATTTATTCGCTTGACGCCAAACAGTTTCAGATTGTGGCTCAACACCTGCCACAGCATCGAACACAGCACAGGCACCATCTAACACACGCAGAGAGCGCTCAACCTCGATCGTAAAGTCAACGTGACCTGGAGTATCGATAATATTAATACGATGCTTGGGGAACTGTTTTGCCATACCAGACCAGTAACATGTGGTCGCTGCAGAGGTAATAGTAATACCCCGCTCTTGCTCTTGCTCCATCCAGTCCATCGTGGCCGCGCCTTCATGGACTTCACCAATTTTATGCGAAACACCCGTATAGTAAAGAATACGCTCAGTTGTCGTTGTCTTTCCCGCATCAATGTGGGCCATGATGCCGATATTTCGATAAAGCTCTAAGGGTGTTGCTCTTTCCACAATAAACCTCTGTTAAATTAATTCGCTCTAATATGAGCAAACGCTTGGTTTGCTTTCGCCATGCGGTGCATTTCTTCTTTCTTCTTAAAGGCAGCACCCCTGCTTTCAGCCGCGTCTAAAATTTCAGCTGCTAACTTCTCCGCCATAGATTTACTTCCACGACCACGAGCCGCTTCAATAATCCATCGCATAGCCAACGCTAATTTACGATCTGAACGGACTTCTACAGGAATCTGATAGGTAGATCCTCCCACTCGCTTAGCTTTCACTTCAACGGTAGGACTTACATTATCGAAGCCTTTGTAAAGAACCTCGAGACTCTGCTCTGGTTGCACTTTTTGCTGTTTAGCAATCTTTTCCAACGCACCATAAACAATACGTTCAGCAACCGACTTCTTTCCACTCTTCATGATACTGTTAATAAATCGGGAAACCACATCACTACCATAAACAGGATCTGGGATTACTTTCCTTTTTTCAGCTCTACGTCTTCTTGCCATTTGCTCACTACCTCAATTAAGACTTCGGTTTCTTTGCGCCATATTTTGAACGTCCTTGACGACGTTTCTCAACACCTGATGTATCCAATGTTCCACGAACAATATGATAACGAACACCAGGCAGATCCTTTACACGACCACCACGAATCATTACCACCGAGTGTTCTTGAAGATTATGCCCTTCACCACCAATGTACGCAGCTACTTCAAAGCCACTGGTTAACCTTACACGCGCTACTTTTCGTAGAGCCGAGTTGGGCTTTTTAGGCGTAGTGGTGTATACGCGCGTACACACGCCGCGACGCTGAGGCGCACCTTTAAGCGCCGGAACCTTTGTTTTCCATCGTTTTGCGGCTCGCGGATGGCGTGATAACTGCTGTACTGTAGGCATCAAAAAACTCCACTTAATTCTGTATTTTCACTAAAGAAAGGGCGCGATTCTAAAGACCCCCTTACTCCTGTGTCAAGGTAAATCAAAAAATATTTTATTATTGTCCCTGTTGCGTATCGGAAGCTTTCAACGCTTCGATTAATGCTTGCTGAACTTCCATCGCTGTCATCGAAGCACTCTTTTCTGCATCTGATTGAACAGGCGTTTCTTTAATGTTTTTTGCCTTATTTTTACGCTGGAGGTGATAAGCCAACCCAGTTCCCGCAGGCACTAAACGTCCAACAATAACATTTTCCTTTAATCCGCGCAGCTTATCTGACTTACCGGTAACCGCAGCTTCTGTCAACACTCGCGTTGTTTCTTGGAATGATGCAGCGGAGAAGAAGGATTCCGTTGCTAACGAAGCCTTTGTAATACCCAATAACACAGGCTCACCTCGTGCAGGCAACTTTTCTTCGGCAACCATTTTGCGATTTTCTTCTTTAAAACGAAATTCTTCGATCTGCTCACCTTTCAAGAATTTCGTGTCACCAACATCGACAACATTCACTTTGCGAATCATTTGACGCACAATAATTTCAATGTGTTTATCATTAATCTTCACACCTTGCAAACGATAAACATCTTGAACTTCGTTAATGATGTAATCAGATAGCGCACCCACACCCAACAATCTTAAAATATCATGTGGATCCGGCGCACCTTCCGCAATAATTTCACCTCGTTGAATATACTCACCTTCGAATACACTCACGTGTCGCCATTTTGGAATCAACGCCTCATGTGTTTCGCCTTCATTTGGCGTAATAATTAAACGGCGCTTACCTTTAGTTTCTTTACCAAAACTGACCAGACCCGAAATTTCAGCAAGAATTGCTGGCTCTTTCGGACGTCTTGCTTCAAACAAATCAGCAACACGAGGGAGACCACCCGTAATATCTCTTGTTTTCGATGACTCTTGTGGAATACGCGCAATAACATCACCCACTCCAACTGACGCACCATCCTCCAAACTCAAAATTGCATTCGTTGGCAAAAAGTAATGCGCAGGCAAAGTAGTACCGGCCAAACATAAATCATGACCTTTTGCATCCACTAACTTCACCATCGGACGCAATTCACGACCACTTGCACCACGTTGTTTCGGATCGATAATGACAATACTGGTCAATCCTGTGACTTCATCAGTCTGACGATTCATCGTCACACCTTCAATCAAATCGCTGCATTTAATGCGCCCTGCAACCTCAGTAATAATAGGGTGTGTATGAGGATCCCAATTAGCCACTACTTGTCCTGGCTCAACGGAGGAACCATTTTTAACCCCAAGTGTTGCACCATAAGGAATCTTATAACGTTCACGTTCGCGACCCTGCTGGTCAACGACCAATAATTCTCCTGAACGAGAGACCGCAACAAAATGTCCATTCGTATGCTCAACAACCTTAATATTGTTAAGCTTCACTTTTCCTTTTGATTTTACTTGGACATTATTAACAACAGTTGTACGGGAAGCTGCGCCACCGATGTGGAAGGTTCTCATCGTTAACTGCGTACCGGGCTCACCGATAGATTGCGCAGCAATAACACCTACCGCTTCACCACTATTAACTAAATGGCCACGTGCTAAATCACGACCGTAACATGAAGCACAAATTCCATGATCCGCTTCACAAGTAATCGGAGAACGAACTTTAATTTGATCAATACCTAATTTTTCAAGTGTATCAACCCACTTTTCATCCAATAGTGTTCCCGCAGGAATTAATACACTATCATTTTCCGGAGATAAAACATCTTCAATCGTAACGCGCCCCAATACTCTTTCACGTAATGGTTCTACAACATCTCCACCTTCAATTTGTGGGGTCATTAACAACCCACTGTTCGTTCCACAATCTGGCATGCTAATCACAACGTCTTGTGCAACGTCAACTAAACGTCTTGTGAGATAACCTGAATTTGCCGTTTTCAACGCCGTATCTGCTAATCCTTTACGCGCACCGTGCGTCGAAATAAAGTATTGCGATACATTCAAGCCTTCTCGGAAATTTGCGGTAATCGGAGTTTCAATAATTGAACCGTCTGGCTTTGCCATCAAACCACGCATACCGGATAACTGACGAATCTGTGCATCCGATCCTCTCGCACCCGATTTTGCCATTATATATACGGAGTTAAACGATTCTTGTGAAACGGTCTCGCCTTTTGCATTTACCACTTGTTCAGTAGCAAGTTTTTCCATCATCGCCTTTGCGACTTGGTCATTCGTATGCGACCAAATATCGACAACTTTATTATAGCGTTCACCTTGCGTCACTAGACCTGATGCATATTGGCTTTCAATTTCTTTCACTTGTGTTTCAGCTGCACTGATGATGTCAGCTTTACTTTCAGGAATAACTAAATCATTTAAACCAATGGAAATACCTGAACGCGTCGCATAATGAAATCCGGTATACATTAACTGGTCTGCAAAAACGACGGTATCCTTTAAGCCCAATTTTCTATACGACGTATTAATTAAAGAAGAAATAGCTTTCTTTGTTAATGTGCAATTAATTAACTCAAACGGTAGGCCTTCGGGTAATACTTCAGAGAGTAGTGCACGACCAACAGTTGTTTGAACTAATTTTCGCTCTTCACCAATTTTCATACGTACAGTAATTTTTGCATGCACGTGCGCTACGCCATTTTGAAATAAACGGTGTACTTCAGCCACATCGGCGCACACAAGTCCTTCGCCTTTTGCATTCACACTTTCACGCGTCATGTAATACAAACCCAACACCACGTCTTGTGTCGGAACAATAATAGGCTCACCGTTAGCGGGTGACAGAATATTATTGCTCGACATCATCAACGCACGAGCTTCTAATTGTGCTTCATATGTTAAAGGAATGTGAACCGCCATCTGGTCACCGTCAAAGTCCGCATTAAATGCAGTACAAACTAACGGATGCAATTGAATTGCCTTACCTTCGATCAACATAGGTTCAAAGGCTTGAATACCTAATCGATGTAATGTTGGCGCACGATTTAATAATACGGGATGCTCACGAATAACTTCTTCTAAGATATCCCAGACTTCAGGAACTTCATGCTCAACTAATTTTTTCGCCGCCTTAATTGTTGAGGCTAATCCACGTAATTGTAACTTACCAAAAATAAAGGGCTTGAATAATTCCAACGCCATTTTCTTCGGCAATCCACATTGATGTAACTTCAATGTTGGCCCCACCACGATTACAGAACGCCCTGAATAATCAACACGTTTTCCTAATAAGTTTTGACGGAAACGTCCTGCTTTACCCTTAATCATATCTGCTAATGATTTTAACGGTCGTTTATTTGTGCCGCTTGTAATAGCCCGACCACGACGCGTGTTGTCTAAGAGTGCATCAACCGCTTCTTGCAACATACGCTTTTCATTGCGAACAATAATATCCGGTGCATTTAATTCTAATAATCTTTTAAGACGATTATTGCGGTTAATCACTCGTCGATATAAATCATTGAGATCAGAGGTTGCAAAGCGACCACCATCTAATGGCACAAGCGGACGTAAATCCGGCGGCAATACAGGAAGAACAGTAAAGACCATCCATTCTGGTTTGTTTCCTGATACAGAGAAACTCTCCAATAATTTTAATCGTTTTGAAATTTTCTTTAACTTAGTTTCTGAATTTGTCGTATGAAGTTGTTCACGCAATGATTCAACTTCAGCATTAATATCCAATGACTTTAATAATTCTTGTACGGCTTCTGCGCCCATGCGAGCATCAAATTCATCACCATATTGTTCAATCGCTTCAAGATAGGCTTCATCCGTTAATAATTGTCCACGCTGAAGTGGCGTCATACCCGGGTCAATAACAACAAACGCCTCGAAATAAAGTACACGCTCAATATCACGCAACGTCATGTCTAACATAAGCCCAATGCGCGAAGGCAATGATTTTAAAAACCAAATATGTGCAACCGGACACGCCAATTCAATATGGCCCATGCGCTCACGTCGTACTTTTGAGAGCGCAACTTCAACACCGCATTTTTCACAAATAACACCACGATGCTTTAATCGCTTATATTTTCCGCACAAACATTCATAGTCTTTAATGGGTCCAAAAATTTTCGCGCAAAATAAACCATCTCGCTCCGGTTTCAGCGTCCTGTAATTAATAGTTTCAGGTTTTTTTACTTCGCCATAAGAGTTCGCACGAATTTTTTCAGGCGAGCTCAACCCAATCGTAATTTGATCAAATTCACGAATAATTTCATGCTCTTTGAACAAGTGAACAACATCCGCCATAACTGACGTCTGCATATCATAACCCCCACGATTAATCATTACTTAATTCGATATCGATACCCAGTGAACGAATTTCTTTCACCAGAACATTAAATGACTCAGGCATACCTGGATCCATGTGATAGTCGTTATCCACAATATTTTTATACATTTTCGTTCGACCATTCACATCATCGGATTTCACCGTCAACATTTCTTGCAATGTATAAGCTGCACCATAAGCTTGCAGTGCCCACACTTCCATTTCACCAAAACGTTGACCACCGAATTGTGCCTTACCGCCTAATGGTTGCTGTGTCACAAGACTATACGATCCTGTAGAACGCGCATGCATCTTGTCGTCAACCAAGTGGTTTAATTTCAGCATGTACATATAGCCAACCGTAACAGGCCTATCAAATTTAATTCCCGTTCGGCCATCTGTTAAAATTGCCTGACCACTTTCTGGCAATTGCGCCAATTTCAATAAACGCCTAATTTCATCTTCACTCGCACCATCAAAAACAGGCGTTGCCATCGGAACACCACCACGTAAATTATGAGTTAACTCACGTACTTCTTTGTCATTTAACTTATCAAAATCAACTTCTTGATCTTTACCGGCATAAATTAATTTTAGAAAATGGCGAATCTCACTCAGTTCTTTGTGCTCATCCAACATCCTGCCAATTTTTATTCCCAATCCTTTCGCAGCCCATCCTAAGTGAGTTTCTAATACTTGTCCCACATTCATACGTGAAGGCACACCAAGAGGATTCAATACAACATCAACAGGCGTACCATCTTCGAGATAAGGCATATCTTCAACAGGTACAATCATGGAAATAACACCTTTGTTTCCATGGCGACCCGCCATTTTATCTCCTGGTTGAACACGACGCTTCACCGCCATATAAACCTTGACGACTTTCAGAACACCCGGCGCCATATCGTCGCCTTGACTTAATTTCTTACGTTTAATTTCATACTTTTCATCAAGATCTTCGCGCAAAGATTTCAATTGTTTTGATGTGCTTTCCAATTGTTTATTGAGGTCCGCTTCTTTCAAGCTGATATCAAACCATTTATCACGCGGAAGCGTTTTTAAATAGTCACGCGTAATTTTATGGCCCGATTTCAATCCTGCAGGCGCACTAACCACGGTTTGATCTAGCAATAATTTCTCGAGTCGTTGATACACATCTTCTTCTCGAATACGAAATTCGTCGTTTAAATCTTTTTTGAATTTCGCCAACTCCATATTTTCAATATCAACAGCACGCTGATCTTTTTCAACGCCATCTCGTGTAAATATTTGAACGTCAATTACGGTTCCTGACATTCCTGCTGGCACACGCAACGAACTGTCTTTTACATCAGATGCTTTTTCACCAAAAATGGCGCGCAATAATTTTTCTTCGGGTGTCAATTGTGTTTCACCCTTAGGTGTAATTTTACCGACTAAAATATCACCTGCGTTTACTTCTGCGCCCACATAAACCACACCACATTCATCTAGTTTTGATAACGCACTCTCACCAACATTAGGAATATCACCCGTAATTTCTTCCGGCCCCAATTTAGTATCACGCGCAATACAACTCATTTCTTCAATATGAATACTGGTAAATCGATCTTCTTGTACAACTCTTTCGGAAATTAAAATAGAGTCTTCGAAGTTATAACCATTCCATGGCATGAACGAAACCAGTAAATTCTGTCCCAGTGCTAACTCACCCATATCAGTAGACGGGCCATCTGCTAACACATCACCCGCCTTCACAATCTCACCTTGTTTTACAAGAGGACGTTGATTAATACAGGTGTTTTGATTTGAACGTGAATATTTAATCAAATTATAAATATCCACACCGGTCTCTTCTGACCCTTTGGTGTTGTCAACACGCACCACAATACGCGCCGCATCCACAGAATCAACGACTCCCGCACGTTTCGCGATTACCGTTACACCCGAGTCAATCGCCACAACACGCTCAATACCTGTTCCCACTAATGGTTTTTCAGCAATTAATGTTGGAACCGCTTGACGCTGCATGTTTGAACCCATCAATGCACGGTTAGCATCGTCATGCTCAAGAAATGGAATCAATGCCGCCGCAACAGAAACAATTTGTCGCGGAGAAACATCCATGAAATTTACTTTATCTGCTGTTGTAAACGTAAATTCATTGCGATAACGACAGTTAATTAATGAATCGATTAATTTTCCTGATTTATCCAACTGCGCATTTGCCTGTGCAATAACATAATCTGCTTCGTCAATCGCTGATAAATACACAATCTCTTCAGTTACTTTGCCATTGATAACTTTACGGCACGGTGTTTCTAAAAAGCCATACTCATTTGTTCTCGCATAAACCGCGAGAGAGTTAATTAACCCAATATTTGGACCTTCTGGTGTTTCAATCGGACATAAACGACCATAGTGCGTATGATGCACGTCTCGCACTTCAAATCCTGCTCGTTCACGTGTTAAACCACCCGGCCCTAATGCTGAAACACGGCGTTTATGTGTAATTTCTGACAATGGATTATTTTGATCCATAAATTGTGATAGCTGACTTGATCCAAAAAACTCTTTAATCGCTGCAGAAATCGGTTTCGCATTCACGAGATCTTGTGGCATTAATCCTTCAGATTCCGCAACACTTAATCGTTCTTTTACGGCACGCTCAACACGAACCAATCCTACGCGGAATTGATTTTCAACCATTTCACCAACACTACGTACACGACGGTTTCCTAAGTGATCGATATCATCTACGATACCTTTTCCATCACGAATAGAAATTAACATTTTAAGGATTTCGATCACATCTTCTTTCGTTAACGTCGGCGAACCTGTTAATTCTTGGCGATTTAATCGACGATTTAATTTCATACGACCTACAGCAGATAAATCATATCGATCAATATTAAAAAATAAATTATTGAACAAGGTTTCTGCCGCTTCTTTGGTGGGCGGTTCACCCGGTCGCATCATGCGATAAATTTCAACCTGTGCTTCCAGTTGTGATTTCGTGGGATCAATACGTAAAGTACTAGAAACATAAGGACCGCAATCTAAATCATTCGTAAATAATGTTTCAAATGTTTCAATTTTATTTGTAAAAATTTTCTTCCATATTTCGGGCGTAATTTCAACATTTGCCTCGACAAGTAATTCACCTGTTTTTTCATTGATAATGGGCTTAGCCAATACCTTTCCAATCACATACTCTGAAGGTATTGTGAGCTTGTTAATTTTTGCTTTTTCTATTTGACGAATATATCGAGCGGAAATTCGTCTGCCCTGCTCAACAATCACGGTACCGTCTTTGTCTTTAATGTCGAAGCTTGCGATTTCACCGCGTAATCTTTCGGGATGTAAGTCTAAAATAATATCGTCATTTTTAATGTGGAACACGTTGAAATCAAAAAAGCCCGCCAAAATTTCTTCGGGAGATAAACCTAACGCACGCAATAAAATAGTTGCGGGTAATTTTCTGCGTCGATCAATACGCGCAAAAATACAATCTTTGGGATCAAATTCAAAATCAAGCCAAGAACCACGATAAGGAATAACACGAGCAGAAAACAACAATTTTCCGGAAGAATGCGTCTTACCTTTGTCATGTTCAAAAAACACACCAGGGGAACGATGCAACTGAGAAACTACCACGCGCTCTGTTCCATTAATCACAAATGTAGCATTGCCCGTCATAAGTGGAATTTCACCCATGTAAACTTCTTGTTCTTTAACATCTTTCACAGACGTTTTATCACCGGCTTCTTTATCATAAATAATCAAACGACATTTAACCCGTAATGGCGCAGCATAGGTATACCCACGACGCTGACATTCCACCACATCAAAAAGAGGCTCACCTAATTTGTAACTAATGTAATCAAGCACTGCATAACCTGAAGGACTTTCGACAGGAAATACTGTACGAAAAGCAGCATCTAAACCCGATTTTTCTTTGTCATTTTTGGGCGCCAAGAAACCGCGATAAGATTCCATCGACGTCTCTAATAAGTACGGAGGAGCAATAATTTCTTTCGATTTACCTAAATTATCACGAGGACGCTTTCTTGCGGTATTTAATGACATTCAGATTTCCCCAAAAATAAAAAAACACAGAGGCTGATGGTAAACATCAGCCTCATCGTTACAGGTTTTCGACAATAAAAAATTACTTGATATCAACCTTTGCACCAGCTTCTTCAAGTTTCTTCTTAATTGCATCAGCATCTGCTTTAGGTATAGCTTCTTTAACAACAGAAGGAACACCTTCAACCAAGTCTTTCGCTTCTTTCAAGCCAAGACCCGTTACTTCGCGGATAACTTTAATGACATTCACTTTGTTTTCGCCAAATGCAGTCATTACAACGTTAAACTCCGTTTTTTCTTCAGCAGCGGCAGCAGCACCACCGGCAGCAGGTGCAGCAACAGCTACAGCAGCGGCAGCAGAAACACCGAATTTATCTTCCATCATTTTTACGAGATCGACGACGTCCATCACACTCATTTGAGAAATGGATTCTAAAATCTCTTCTTTTGAAACAGCCATGGGTTTACTCCTATTCATTCAACAAAATTAAAATAATACTAAGCCGCCTGCTTTTGATCACGTACTGCAGCAACAGTACGAGCCAATTTAGCATGTGGTTCAGCAAGTGTACGTACAAATTGGGTGATAGGCGCCAACATCACTGACATCAATGTCGCTAATGCCTGTTCACGTGTCGGTAAGTTTGCCAATGCGTTGAGATCTTTAGGAGCTAGTAATTTACCTCCAACAGACAACGCCTTCACAACTAACTTATCGTGATCTTTAGCAAAATCGCGTATCAGTCGCGCCGCTGCACCGGGATCTTCTTGCGAGAAAGCGAGCAACAATGGCCCCACCAAAATATCCTGCATACAGGAAAATGGGGTGTCTTGTAATGCTCGACGTGCCAACGTATTGCGAACAACACGCATGTAAACGCCAATTTTTCTTGCATTCGAACGCAGTTCAGTGAGCTCACTTACTGTTAAGCCGCGATATTCAGCAGCTACAGCAGATAGCGAACGCCCCGCAACTTCAGCGACCTCAGCTACTATCGCCTTCTTATCTTCTATTCGAAGTACCACGTTTGTACCTCCTGGTTAGCCAAAATTTACAGTGCCTACCAGAGTATCCTGAATAGTGTAAACACTGTCTGCGTAGGTCGATAATGCATTTAAATAATCCGAATAATTCGAACTATACCTACGGTCTACGACCTCAAGCGCTAATAGAACCTGCATCAACCTGAATTCCAGGCCCCATAGTGCTTGAGAGTGTAATCTTTTTAAAATAAATACCTTTTGCAGTAGTAGGCCGAGCCTTTTTGAGATCCGCCACAAGTGCTTCCAAATTTTTATGCAATTGCTCTGGCGAAAAGCTAGCTTTGCCAATACTGCAATGCACGATGCCATTTTTATCAGCACGGTAGGTTACCTGCCCGCCCTTGGCATTTGTGACTGCTTGAGCCGCATTAGGTGAAACCGTACCTACTTTTGGATTTGGCATCAAACCACGCGGACCTAACACCGCACCCAATGGACCAATGATGCGCATAGCATCTGGTGTTGCAATAAGCACATCAAAATTCATCTCGCCTGCTTTTATTTTTTCAGCTAAGTCTTCAAAACCGACAATATCCGCACCTGCATTCTTTGCAGCTTCGGCTTGCGCACCCTGCGCAAAAACAGCAACGCGAACTTTTTTACCTGTACCACTCGGTAACATCGTTGCACCACGAACCGTCTGATCCGACTTTTTCGTATCAATGCCTAATTTGAAAGCCGCATCAACTGTTTCATCAAATTTTGCATTTGCTGCAGCTTTAATCAAATTCAACGCTTCTATTACCGGATAAATTTTTCCAGGAACAATTTTTCCAGCAATTTCTCGGTGACGCTTAATTGGTTTAATCACTTTTACAGGTTTTGGTTTAGTCATAGTTTATCCCTCCACCTCTATTCCCATACTGCGTGCAGTTCCCGCAATCGTTTTAATTGCTGCCTCGATACTCGCTGAAGTTAAATCAGGCGCTTTTATTTTTGCAATCGCTTCTAATTGTTTTCGCGTAATTTTTCCTACTTTGACGGTATTCGGTGTTGCACTGCCACCTTCTAAACCCAACGTTTTCAAAATTAAAATCGACGCTGGAGGTGTTTTGATAATAAACGTAAAACTACGATCATTATAAACAGTAATAATTACAGGCAATGGCATTCCTTTATCAACACCCTGCTGTGTTTTTGCATTAAACTGTTTACAGAACTCCATAATATTCACACCATGTTGACCCAGTGCAGGACCAATCGGTGGACTCGGATTTGCTTCAGCCGCTTTCACTTGAAGCTTAATGTAAGCTTGAACTTTTTTTGCCATTAGAACACTCCTAAAAATGGGTAATCGCCTTTCGGCTCCCCGGGTTTACTATGCTTTTGTTACTTGACCGAACTCCAACTCAACCGGCGTTGAACGCCCAAAAATTAAAACAGCAACGCGTAAACGGCTCTTTTCATAATTCACTTCTTCAACTACACCATTGAAATCAGCAAATGGACCTTCCGTTACACGCACTACTTCACCGGGTTCGAATAATGTCTTCGGTTTTGGTTTATCTACACCTTCAGCAACACGCTGCAAAATTGTATTCGCTTCTGCTTCAGTAATTGGCGAAGGACGCTCATTCGTTCCACCAATAAACCCCAATACTTTTGGAGTTTTTCGAACGAGATGCCATGTCTCATCATCCATTTCCATCTTTACCAAAACATAACCAGGGAAAAATTTGCGTTCGCTTTTTCTTTTTTGACCGCCGCGCATTTCCACCACCTCTTCAGTAGGGACAATTATTTCTTCGAATTTATTTTCAACCCCATGCTGTTTTATGCGATCTTGCAATGCTTGCATGACATAATTTTCGTACCCCGAATAAGCATGCACAACATACCAGCGTTTTGTAGAAGCAGCATCTTCACCACCTTTACCTATTTTAATCCTGTTAATTTTTGAAGTTGCCATTTATTAACCCCGTTGGCCCGTCACAAAACCAATTGCCCACAATAAAATGCTATCCACACCCCACAAAAACAACGCGGTTATAATTACAACAACCATAATCATTACCGTGGATTGAATTGTTTCCTGGCGTGTTGGCCAAACTACTTTACGTAATTCTACTCGTGCCTCTTTTGCAAAATTCCATGCGCGCTTCCCTTTCTGTGTAAAAGAAGCAACGCCCAAAACAATTAATCCCGCAACCAAATTCCACAAAAGTCGCAGTGCACTTGTTTGTTCTGGCAGAAAAATATTCGCAACAAAAATACCGCAAATTAAAAGCGCTACAAAAAACCACTTCACACTATCCCATCGAGAATTAGTCGACAAAACAGGTTCCACTTTCGCACTAAGATTCATCTGAACCCTTCAAAAAAAACATATTCTAACACAGCTGGCAGGCCAGGAGGGTCTCGAACCCCCAACCTGCGGTTTTGGAGACCGCCGCTCTGCCAATTGAGCTACTGGCCTAACATCGCATCAACTCTTTTACTCAAGTATTTTAGTAACAACACCCGCACCTACAGTGCGTCCACCTTCTCTTACCGCAAAGCGTAAACCTTCTTCCATCGCTATCGGCACTATCAACTTCACTACCATCTTCGTATTATCGCCAGGCATTACCATT
>DASZBR010000014.1:0-57889 GCA_035943935.1 Gammaproteobacteria bacterium | reverse complement strand
CGCAGCATTTAATGCATTGAGTCCAACTCCCGGCAACGTCATTCCCTTAAATGAATCTACCGGATGTAAAACAGAATCCAAGAAGTTTTCCGCTGTGGATAGATTAGTCGTATCTCCAAGAGCACTCATGAATCGCATTATTTTCGCTGCACTACTCGTCGCAGTAGTAGTCGTCGGCGCCTTACTCACCCCTCCATCTAAATTAATATCCGACAAATCCAATCCCTTTCCTAACGACCCTGCACTTACTTCTCCCGTATTCGGATTATATTGCAAATTAATTCCATCATTTTCATCGTTATTATTTCTCTGCGCAAACATTCCCTGCCGACTTAGCTTCCTCGCTACTGACGGCGCAGCCTTCTGCGCATTCGGTGCAACTACACTCGGATCAAAAAAGTTTTTGATTTCGTTTTCTAGAGAATGTATATCATCGTCTAATTCATCCATTGTTGTTTGTTGTGCAGTTGGTTTTAAAGTAGTGGTCGACGTTTGTTTTGGCTGCGGCGCAAACTCCGTAATTTCTGCATTTTCTACTGCTGACCCTAATGCATTTTCTGCCATCGATAATACATTGATTGGTTGACCTTCAAACATATGATCCGATATTCCACTCACGACGGTATCTACCGTTATGTTTTCCAGTGAACCAATTTCTTTTGCAACAGCTTGAGCTGCTTTAATATCCGCTACTGATTCTCCCTTGGTTACTGTCACTGATGGCCCTGGCACTGGAACAGCAGCCTCCATCATCGCTGCAATTACATTCTCAATCTCGAAATGATCTTGCATCCCTAATGCCATCTCACCTAATTGCTCTGTCGTCGACATCACGCCTGCCGCCAACATTTCTTCTCCAATATTCAAGCTCGCCAAATAAGGTCCCATCTCAAACGATGCTGCACCAAACCCGGCTTCTACTGCAATTTGTGCTGCATGTCTCAAACTAAAATGCTGACGCCAGCCTAATTGCGTTTCTAATTCTTCCGTTGCGACTTCTGCTGTAACTGCTATCGCCGCCGCCATCACTCCCACCTCTACTGCTGTCGTCGCCGCTGCTGCTGCGGTCGTAGCTGCAACCGCTCCTGCTCCTATTTCAGGATTTACTGTCATAACACTTACAACAACCGCTGCGATGATAATAATATCGAGCATTTCAGTGAACGGATTGTCATCATCCGGCGGTTGCGGCGTATTCATGATCGGAAATAAATTCGCGACTACCGATGACATTAATTGATTATAAGGTGCGCTCGTGCTCGCGCTGAATTTCGATTGAACGAACGCAGGTTGCTCAAAACTTTAAATTATCTCTCCCATTCACAAATTTCAGCACCGCACACTTTAATATCCCCTTTTTCCGTTTTACGAAAAAAGGGGCTTTACTTGTTGGTGAGCAATGCTCGCCATTTTATTTTATATAATTACGATGCCCAAAATGTCTTATCGGGATATTCACCCTTTTTCCAATGTTTTATCAAGCTCCACGAGGCTCTTTCAGCCTTCAGTTCTTGCTCATCTGATTCTGCCAATTCTATTAAAGCAACATCACCCGTCAGTTTAGAAATCTTCAATTTGCCAAACTTTTTCCCTGAATCACCATACTCATAGTAAGCAAACTCATCACCCTCAGATAACTTATTTATAACAATATAAAATGCCATTATTTTCTCCAAAAACCTTGCCGTATATTAATCCTCTCTGGCTCCCACACTCTTCCCGATTCTATCGCTGCATTGTGAGCAGTTAAATAGTCTGTCTTAAATATCCCTTCAAATCTTGCTTCAAAATATTCATGCTCCAATAAATTTAAATCTTCTTGGCCAAAATGACTACTTTGCAACCTATTCCATGCATCTGATATTTCGATATCTGGATGAAACTGCTCAATATTACCCGTTGAAAGTTCATGAGTATCGCTAAATACATGATCTTTAATTCTTTGTATCTTATATTCAGGCATCCCTGTATTTTTTGATATTTGTGAAACATCATCCTTTGATACTCTTATTTTTTCATAAGCTGAGATTGCTTCAGACTCTGCTTTTTCAAATTCACTCACACTTCTAAAACTTCTTGCCCCAGTATCAATTATTTCAGAAGTTTTTCCTGCAGCGCCTAATAATACTTCACCAACTTCGCCTAATCCATCTGTCCCCAACATAATCGCAGCATTTAATGCATTGAGTCCAACTCCCGGCAACGTCATTCCCTTAAATGAATCTACCGGATGTAAAACAGAATTCAAGAAGTCTTCTGCTGTGGACAGATTAGTCGTATCTCCAAGAGCATTCACAAATCTCATTATTTTTGCCGCACTACTCGTCGCAGTAGTCGTCGGCGCCTTACTCACCCCTCCATCTAAATTAATATCCGACAAATCCAATCCCTTTCCTAACGACCCTGAGCTTAATTCTCCCGTACTTGGATTGTAGCGCAAATTAATTCCATCATTTTCATCGTTATTATTTCTCTGCGCAAACATTCCCTGTCGACTTAGTTTCTTCGCCACCGACGGTGCTGCCTTCTGCGCATTCGGTGCAACCACACTCGGATCAAAAAAGCTTTTGATTTCTTTTTCTGCATAATCTATCGCTTCTTCTAATTCATCCGGTTGTTGTGGAGTTGGTTTTAAAGTAGTGGTCGACGTTTGTTTTGGCTGCGGTGCAAATTCCGTAATTGCTGCATTTTCTACTGCTGACCCTAATGCATTTTCTGCCATCGATAATACATTGATTGGTTGACCTTCAAACATATGATCTGATATTCCACTCGCCACTGTATCTACCGCTGTGTTTTCCAGTGAACCAATCTCTTTTGCAACAGCTTTAGCTGCTGCAATATTCGCCGCTGATTCTCCTGCTGTGGTTGTCACCGATGGTGCTTTAACCGGAGCTGCTGCTTCCATCATCGCTTCAATAACATTCTGAATCTCAAATTGAGACTGCATTCCCAATCCCATTTCACCTAATTGTTCTGTCGTCGACATCACTCCCGCCGCCAACATTTCTTCTCCAATATTCAAGCTCGCCAAATAAGGTCCCATCTCAAACGACGCTGCGCCAAATCCTGCTTCTACTGCTATTTGCGCTGCATGTCTTAAACTAAAATGCTGACGCCAGCCTAATTGTGTTTCTAATTCTTCCGTAGCAACTTCTGCTGTCACTGCTATCGCCGCCGCCATCACTCCCGCTTCCACTGCTGCCGTCGCCGCTGCTGTCGCCGTTACAGCAACTGCTCCTGCTCCTATTTCTGGATTGAATGTCATAACACTTACAACAACCGCTGCGATGATAATAATAATATCGAGCATTTCAGCGAACGGATTGTCATCATCCGGCGGTTGCGGCGTATTCATGATCGGAAATAAATTCGCGACTACCGATGACATTAATTGATTATAAGGTGCGCTCGTGCTCGCGCTGAATTTCGATTGAACAAAAGCAGGCTCCTGTAATGGTCTTCCGGATAAATTTATATCATCCGACACACCATTCGCAGCTCCCAATAATTTTCCGTAACTCGCATCTCCAAATAAATTGTAGCCGATCGATGCTAAGGTATCTCCGTCATTGACTACATATTCTCCACTCGTTAACGGTGGGAAACTATTGCTCACTGGCTGTATAACTTTTTGACCTATTTTGAAATCTAGAGACTTGAAATTAATTTATCTAAATTAAACTTCTCTGTAATTTCTTTAGCTGTTTTTTCATGCCGATATGCATATTGCTTTGATATCTCGTCCTTATCATCAAAAACTGATAGAAGCGAGCATATAGAATAAGAAAAAAAACCTACGGCATAACCCCATACTGCGTTAAAAATTTGGATATTTTGCCAATCGGTAATAGCACCATCAGCACTCACAATCTCATAAGCTTTCTTGATATAGCTCTTTAATTTTAATTGTGACTCCTTTGATTCAACTTCAACATTTAGACTGTTTATTTCTTGAAGAAAACTCTCAATCAACTCATCTGAAATCATGATATCTCCCTGACTTTTACTAGACTTTCTAAACAATGTAGTTTTTCACAAACATTTTTTAATCCTTTTTTTTCTTCAAGACATTCAACATCTCATGCGTAAGATTCTGAGTTGCAGACTCTTCAGAAGGATATAATTCACCCCAAGCTACAATATCCATATCACTCTTAGCGATAACATTGAAATCCTTAACATTTTTTTCTTTAAGCGCACAAATATAAACCTCTATCGGAAATCCTACTTTTTTCCAGATATCTGATCCTTCAAATCGATTCGCCAAAATAAATTCATCACAAACTAGTTCGTTTCCATCTTTACCTTCAAACCTAACTTCTGGAAAAACTTTAACGAGCGCTAAATTATTTCGAGCACCACACGTTAATCGCCTGATAAGCCAACATTTTCTAGGCTCTGCAAAAGTGACAATTTCATTGGATGAAAGATAATAATCTGGTTTGGTTTCCAACATAAATACATTTCTCAAAAAAGGCCCTCTGGGCAATTCGATCTGTTTCCCTAAAATTTAATTTCTCTAGCCTCTTCAGTGATTTCTTTCATACTTTCATCACTTAAATGTTACTTAACTTGTTTTTAATGCCTTCCAAAAATCTCTTATTTTCTCCATATATTTCAAAATAATTTTTTCTGGTAAGCGTAATAAATAACTTACCATCCTTAAAGCTAACCTCATGATCATTAAGTTTATCTTCATCGCCCAATACAACCATCGCCTCTGTAACGCTCTGTATTATTTTCTTTTTCTGCTCCGCTGAAATGACTTCAGATTGATGAGGTGGAAACCACTCATCCATACGACTAAAATCTATAGTAGAAACATAAGGGTCTTTACTGATCACCGCTCTATCTATCCTTATTGCGTAATCTCCATCAGCATAGGAAATATATGTACGCCCTACCTTAATGCGAACACCATCTTCACTAACAGCACAGCCATAGTTAATTGCTTTCCACATAGTCTTTCCTCAGTTAACGATTAAATTGCGGAATACGCCCAGCAGGCAAATCACTCAATTCAATAATATTTGATACATTCGGATTATTGAACAATATTAAACGCTCAATATTATAAATACTTGTTGACGGGATAGTTGATGGCACAACTGCCTCAGCAACACCAGACGCACCAAAAGCAAATGTTGAAGATGCTCTAGCCCATATTTCATCTGCCTGATCTCTTGTCATCCTTGCATAAAGATTTTCTTGATTAAGGTATTTTCCACCCGAAGTCATATCTATTGTCACTTTTCCTGCGTTACGTGCGTAAATGTTTGCAAGAGTCCTGGTTCCTACTCCATTAACCTCACCACCAGCATAGTAGACAGAAGAACTTTGTGCAGAAGAAAAATCTAATCCTGGTAATTCAGTCGAATATCCGCTGTAATTTATATCTTCAAAAAGTAGGCCGGTTCTCCCAAATTTTTGGTCAAGATAATTTCTCGTACTTGTAGCAGAAAAATCTTCACCACCGCCGCCAATCATACCACTCGATGATATCCCGTCTCCAAACGTACTTGCGTGCGATATAAACTGATCGCCAAGGAAATTCATCCCTTCATGAATTTCACTTCCTACTCTTATAAGCCCATCTGGTGTCATCAGCATACTAGCTGCACCTAAAGCTTCTCCAGTGTAGTAACCCACTTTTTCGGAAAGATTCATTCCTGATGTTCCAATACTTGAAGCACCCAAAATATCACTAAATCCAGCTTGTGCGGCAGGATCCATCATCGCAAGTGTTCTCACTGCATCAGAATTATTTGCTTCACTTAAAACTCGCATCACTCTCGCAGTACTACTCGTCGCAGTAGTCGGCATCTTACTCACAGCTGCACTTCCACTACTTCCATAATCATTCGGATTAAAATTCTCGATATTTGGATCATCAGTTAAATCCAATCCTTTTCCAATATAATTTCCTTCCGCATCCGGTGTGTTTCTCACTTTAAACATTCCCTGCCGACTTAATTTCTTCGCTACCGACGGCGCTACCTTCTGCGCATTCGGTGAAACTACACTCGGATCAAAAAAGCTTTTGATATCGTTTTCTAGAGAATGTATCTCATCGTCTAATTCATCCATTGTTGTTTGTTGTGCAGTTGGCTTTAAAGTAGTGGTTGATGTTTGTTTTGGCTGCGGTGCAAACTCCGTAATTGCTGCATTTTCTATCGCAGATCCTAATGCATTTTCTGCCATCGATAATACATTGATTGGTTGGCCTTCAAACATATGATCTGATATTCCACTCGCCACTGTATCTACCGCTGTGTTTTCCAGTGAACCAATTTCTTTCGCCATTGCTTTATCTGCTGCAATAGCTGTTGCTGATTCTCTCGCTGTGGTTGTTACCGATGGCGCTTTCACTGGAACTGCTGCTTCCATCATCGCTTCAATAACATCCTGAATCTCAAACTGAGATTGCATTCCTAATCCCATTTCACCTAATTGTTCTGTCGTCGACATCACTCCCGCCGCCAACATTTCTTCTCCAATATTCAAGCTCGCCAAATAAGGTCCCATCTCAAACGATGCTGCACCAAATCCTGCTTCCACTGCGATTTGTGCTGCATGTCTCAAACTAAAATGCTGACGCCAGCCCAATTGTGTTTCTAATTCTTCCGTTGCGACTTCTGCTGTCACTGCTATCGCCGCCGCCATCACTCCCGCTTCTACTGCTGCCGTTGCTGCTTCTGCTGCAGTCATAGCTGCAATTGTTCCTCCCGCTATCTCAGGATTTAATGTCACAACACTCACCACAATCGCCGCTACCACAATAACGATATCGATCATGGTCTCCCAGAAATTATTATCGTCCGGAGGTTGGGCGGTATTCATGAGAGGAAATAAATTCGCGACTATCGAGGACATTAATTGGTTATACGGAACACTCGTACTCGAACTGAATTTCGATTGAACAAAATCCGGTACCTTTAATCGTCTTCCCGATAAATTCATTTGATCAGTTACGCCATTCGATGTTCCCAGCATCCCCGCATAACTCGAATCTCCAAATAAATTTTGCGAGATCGACGCTAATGTATCTCCGTCATTGACGACATATTCTCCACTCGTTAATGGCGGGAAACTATTTGTCACTGGATTAATTACTTTTTGCCCAATTTTGAAATCCGCTCTCGGACCATAATATCGAGCACCCCGAGCTTGTCTGCGTAACCAGGGAGGTAAATCATACTCACCACCAAATCCTGAGCCATAACCACCTATTCCACCAAGACCAATTCCTTTTCCAGCTTTAGGCGAACGCAAATTGGCAAGCGTAAACGGTGAACGTCCATTATTCCCTTCATTATAAAAAGCTGAACTTGAAAACGTTTGAGGTCCTGTACCCGGTGCACCCGGTCGAGCTGTGTGACCATCGTTAAAATAACTCCATAAAAACTGGGGTAATGGAGTCACATCTGTTCCATATGAACCCGCCATATCCCAATGAATACTGCTGAAGTATCTCGTGAGTCGAGCTGTGTTTGTCGAAGAAAAGAAATTCAGATCCACATCATAGAATTCATAACGCATTAACATGTTACCAAAAGCATCGGTTTCATAATAATTCGTCGCCGTACCTTTTATCGCATATTTTTCTGGCACACCGGGACGTTTATCCTGCACTCCACGTTGACCTGCAATTCCTCCCGTCGATGTAAGGAAATTTTGTGCAGCACTCCAATCACCCGTCCCATAATCATCCGTTCGATTTCCCGCCACTAATGACGGTTGGAAATTATCGAAACCCACATACGCATTATTTAAACGATCCGTCGCACTACTTTTTCCTGTATAGATTGATTCCTGATACCACGGGTTTCCAAAAATATCAAAATTACTAAAATTAGTTGTTGAATTATTAGGCCCCGAACTCCACGCAACTTGCTGTGTCACCCATCCATTTCCATCATATGTTGTATTTAGTGTTTGACTCGGCGTTACTCCATTTTCACTCCATAATTGAAATAAATTGATCTGACCTGCATTATTGTAATTTCGGAGAGAACGATAATTAAACGACGATTGTGTTGTATCTAATCGACTATTCACATCCCACACTAACGTTTCTGTCATATCGACTGATCGATTGGGTGAAGGCCACTCCCCAAGTACAGTCTTATAGGATTGGGTATATCTCAAACCATTTTGATAGGTATACGCCCAACCATTATTGCCGCGTACAATTTGCTTATTAACTAAATCACCACCATAAATTAATACATTGTCATCTGCGTCATGTGAATTCCATCCATTATTTACTATGGTATTGCCTCCATTTCCCGGAGGAATTAACACCACCTGCTGATAAACAATATTGTTCGTTCTATCCCAACCTTTCTGAATAATTTCTTCAGGACCCCACGTGTACACTTCTCGATTCAACGCATCCAAATCCGTTCTTAATGAACGCATTAAATTTCCGTCGCGATACACTTCAAAACCAATTTGTGTTCCGGCTGCATTGTGATGATAAATACTTGTTTTTCCAGTCACCGCCTCGTGAGCTTCCTGTAATAATCCACCGGGACGAAAACTATAATTCATGTCTTTATTCGGCGTGGGAGAAGTTACAACTTTAAATAGTGAAGCTAGATACGGGAATGGATAAGAATAAGGCGGATCAAAATATCCGTACTGCTTAACTGTTTCAATATAGAGATCCATGGTTTCACCATGATTACCGCCCGTGCTCCATTCACGTGTAACCTGGTTTTTTCCATCGCGTTGATATTGGAAAAACGCACCACTCAAATCTGTATGCGAATTCAAACGACCAAAATAATCGCGATCCCATAATAATGACGTTGGTCCAACAGATGAAGACGCAGGATTAGTTTGGCTCGTCATTTGATTTGTTAACAAACTGAATTCATATTCGATTGCGTTTGAAGTTAAGCCGGACTCCCATTGAGGAAGAGCGGTTCTAATAATATTGCCGTTGATATCCATAAAATAAGATGTTTTATTTCCCGCGGGATCACTGGAGGTATTCATTGAATTTAATTCATCATATGTCCATCGCTGCGTATCCCCATTTGGACTTTGACGAGCAAGCAAATTATCACAACGATCAAATGTCATTGTGTATTTTTCTTTTCGAGAATCAAGATGCGTAACACATCGTTGTAGCGCATCAAATACTTGCTCTTTTTCTTCCAACCCTGAAGGCAATACCCTTTGAACTAATTGATTGGCCTCATCTAAAATACGCGCTGTGGTATGACCATTACCATCGGTAGTACCCACATTATGCCCACGTTCGTTAAAGCCAAATTGTGTCACAGGTTGTACTTGTACGGTGTCACCATTTTCCAGTTGAACTGTCACAACAGGTGCAATCTCTGCAACTTTTTTACTTCGCATATCATGAGTAAAAGTAGTTACGTTATCGAGCATATCCTTCTGACTCGTCACTTTGTCAAAATTATTATATTCACGTTCAACCGTAGGCGTTTGAGGAATTTTAGGTGGCGGATCTGACGGAATGCTGGTGTACACCTGTGAACCATGACCAATCGTAAATTCAGTGTCTGGCAATGCTACTTCAAATTTTTCACCCGGTTTGCGTGCAGCCATTGCAGCTTGCGTTTTTGCCCGTCGCGCTGCACGTAATTCTTCAAAACTTTTTCCGATCGTAAACGGATAATTTCCGTCAGGAAATCCAGTGACATCCACCACCACACCCTGATCTGTTATACCAATCGTTTTTAACTCATTCCATTGAGGTTGCACACCCGAACTAGTATTTAAATAAGTTATAACAGGCGGTTCAGTAAATTGTGTTTCAGGGACGATATACAGCGTTGTCGTAGGTAAAAATTGCAAGTCGTTTATGACATTAATACCATCGCCATTAGATGCACTAATGAATGGATAGTTATTACAAATAGTTACTTTATTTTTATCGTCTAACTTTGCAGCAACGGTTAAGTTTTTAATCGTGATTGGCGTCTTTGTAGGATCAACGCCTGATGCAAGCGGAATGGCAATGTTTGCAAAAACAGGATTACCTTTGCTGTCTTTATATTCACCCAAATCTGTCTTACGCGTAACAGTAGTCGTGTAAAACGCTGACTCGCTATTGCCGATCGTATATTCAATAGTCACTTCGACAGGAAGATTATTATAACTACTTTCTGAGATAGCCCAATCCAACTCAAGCATGTAGGCTGCTTTCTGAGCTTGATACAAATATTTCAACTCAAAGGTCGAGTCCAATTCCAACGAAAGCGGCGTTGCCGATGGAATGGGTGTATGAATAGTAAATGGTAATGTTTGCGGTAAGTCTTGTTGACCCGTCACAACCGGTTGAATCGTATAAGTTCCTGAGGCTAATTTACTTAAATCAATTGTTCGATTTGGTGGAACCTCAATATCTGGTCCTACTTGAAGATTATTTTGAAATAATTTTATGGCGGTAAGATTAGTTGTATTACCTGTTAATACAATACTACTGTCATTTTTGACATCAACGACTAATCGCTGACTACCATTGGTATGACCCGTATCGCATTGAACCACACCATTACCTTGATATTTTAATAATGCTGATGGACCACCGTTTTGATCGCGCAAATAATAATTAATTTGATACGCATAGACATCTGTGAGAAATGCAGAGACATCAACACCAAACTGATTATTGTCATAGTTAATCGTTAGCGTTTCAGTTTCTTCAGGACTGCCGATAGGCCAGATCGTAAATACCGGCACACAGGTTCCAACGATTGAAGGCTGCCATGAAATACTCGTCGCCCCTAATTTGGGGTAATTATTTCCAACAACAGCATTGGTAATAATATTTTGTGGTTTATTCGGATCCAGAATTTCATACATCGGTGCAACAGTTGTAATCGCCCGATTTCCTAAATCACGCTCTGTTTGTTTGCGCTCAAGCGTATTAAAATCCGCTGTTGCCAAAATAGTCGGAAGATCCGCATAAGCAAGACTAGCAATATAATTATCCAGTACTGAATCCGCAGATAAACATTCATAACCAGCTAGATTGCGAAGCTTCAGTTTCCACGCACCGGTCTTTGTATTGGTTCTCCAAATTTTACCCGTCACATCACGATCATATAATTCCGGATATAGAAGCTGGCCCTGTTCATTAATATAACCCGCTTTTTCAATCTCACTGAACATGTTGTAGCCGCTTAATTTGGTCAACTTAACTTTGTTATCTCTATTACGCTGCTCAACTTCAGGTTGATCATTAAGACCATAGGTATAACGCGTATCATCAACATGAAGTGTGAGATCAGGATCGGTTAAATAATGAAAATTTCGGCCAATTTTACGCGTTGGCGTAAATGTGTGACCTGTTACACGACTTTCACCATCTTGCGTAAATCCAGGCAAGCCTCGAATATCAAATAATTTAACGGTTTGTTGATCTTCTGGACTTAATGCAATCGGCAAAGGAAATACACTCGGATACGCCCATGTCGTGCCTAATTTAAATCTTGTTTGTGCTGTCGATTGTCCATATGCATCCGGATAAAAATAAGTTAATGGCGTGACTTGTATCTGCGCACCATTCTGATCTTGACTGGTTCTCGTCACATCGGTTTCAGCAACTTTGAGATTACGCACATCAAAATACACACACGCTCTTGAACCGTTTGAAAATGTCGTCATGACTTTATTATCCATGGCATCCCACTGATAACTTGTTTCCAATGTTTTAGGCGGAAGACTTTGAAGAGAAGGCACTCCAGAGACAGGAGCAATAACAGGAACTTGAACAACAACCTCTAACTGACGATCAGCAGTGGTACGCGCTAAAATATCGTAGTCTCTTTCAAATTTTTGATCAGGCGTATTCGGATCTTGTTGGTAATAACTCATCAATTCTGAATACGTCGTTGCAGCGGTGGGTCTTTGCTTAAGCTGTCCGCCCCATTTATTTAATTTTGTATATTTATGAAAAGCATCATCATAAGCATAGGCATCAACACGACCGTTTGTATTAAATTGTGCGAGTGTGTTACCCACACGATCACGCCAATAAAATAAATCTGACCACACGCCTTTTCCATCATCTGTCGGATATTGCAGTGTCGATCGCGCAGTTTGTTCACGAAAAGCGTTGTATTGTAAGTTTGCGACAGGCGTTGCCATTCCATACGTAGGCGCCCCTTTCACTAATGCATAATAAACAACAGGCCCGCCGGTTTCTGCAACAATGGTATTTCCAACATTGTCTTTGGTATAACGATTCGCTCGGTTCTTCAGATTTTTTCGTTTCGGCGCCATATCGTTTTCGATATCTGCTAAGGGAATGCCTGTAGTAATATATTTCGATAAATCTAAGGTTGTTGCTTCTGCAAAAAGCATATCTCCCACAACTTCTTGAAAAGTATTACGTACTTTTTGATGTACTGAACCATCTGTGCCAATCAGATAAACTTCTTTTCCTTCAGAGTTATAAACCGTAAAAGCCCACAATCCATTTTCGTTTTGTTCAGCGACTTTTAGATTCTTGGCATTATTTACACAATGCGTTTCAATGTTTTGCGTTTCTGTTGGAGAAGCGAAATAACTACTGTCTTTTTTGGGATCATCGATCTCCACACCTTCGATTTTTGTAGAGGCAAGTTGATTGCTTCCATCATAAGTAAAATTTTGTGCGCGAGGATTATCTGTATTGGACCCTTTCGTTACTTTCTGAATTTTTCCGTTTGGGTAATAATCTGTTGTTTCTTCAACAGCAAGATCAGTTTGTGTAGGCGTTAATGTCATAACACCCTCTACACTGAGATATTTTTTGACAGAAGTGACTTTGGCAGTAGGAGACGTTTTTTTCTTCAGTCGCTTTGCACCATCGTATTCCAGTCCTGTTTTATTTCCAGCTTTATTCGTATGAACTTTGGTTAAACCAATCGAAGTCAGCTCAAAGTGATCAAACTTATTATCCGCATTTGTTTTTTGAAATAAACGATTTGCATTATCAAAAGACTGTATATCAATAGCATTGGTGCCCTTTTTCGGATCAAGGGCATTAAGTGCTATGACCATTTGATCATAATCTTGAGGAATTAAAAATTTAGCGCCGAATTTACAGACTTGAATGGGATTGTTATTTTCATCGTAATCAAATTTAGTCACGCGACCATTATTTTGATCTACATCCATGGCTTCTACTTCAAAAATCTTTCGACCTAAATTGTCATAGACCAGATAGCTCACACGATCATTTGCGGGATCTGCTAGAGGAAGTTGATTGGGATCAATAGGCTTATTGAGTTTATTCGCATAACGCGTAATAACAATGGGCTTGCCATTTGCATTAAACACATTTGCGGTTACATAACCCTCTCCATTAATTTTTCGTACCGCTTGACCTTTTTTATCACGGACAAAATAAGTCGCTCTGTCTTTGGGATCGGTTTTAATAATGGCTGCAAGATCACTGGTTTTAAAGTTTGGATTTAATAATTTAGGATCTATATTTTTATAATACAAAACAGTTCGAATAACTCTCTGAGGATTGGCATTGTTATATATAGACTCGCTTACAGCGCCTAAGCTATTTACACGATATTTTTCATTGCCATTGGCATCATAGAAGTAATACAGTAAACCATCTTGTGATGAAGTATTGGTCGCTGCCAATACTTTTAATTGATCAAATGTCGTTGCATCAGTGACATCGACTTTTTTATCATAAAAACGCTGATATCGAATACGTCCATTGTCATCATAAAATCGCTCGCGTAATCCACCCGTCGCGGTCACTTTGAATCGTCTTTGTCCCAAGGTATTAAAATAATTTCGAGTGATATTTCCACTGGGGTCTACAATTTTTGTCGTATTCCCTTCTGCGTCCAATGCTTTACTCGTCGTTATTTTTAAATTTTCAGGGTCGACAATCTTTCCTACGTTTCTATTAAAGCCATCTATCTGAGGAACGACTACATATTGATCAGGATTCGTTGTATCGCCCTGTGCAATACGATTCACTTTGCCTTGTGCATTATGTCCAAACGTTTGCATTAACCCTAAGCCACCTTCTGCTGCATCCGTTGTAATTGTTTTTATATTGTTATTTTGATCAAAGCCTTGTTTGATAAGTATGCCTTTCGGGTCAGTAGTATCCGTCGCATTTCCCTGTGCGTTACGTCCATAATGTACTGACTGCTGTAAACCCGTCGCATCATTTTGTATCCGATCAACTGTTCCCACACCCGTATATTTAAATTTAGTTTCAACCGACAAGGGATCAATGTTTTTGTCTTTTTGACCATTCAGATCAAATTCTTGTGTAGTAGTATTATCTAATTGATCGGTTTGTGAACACACTTGACCATCCGGCGTATGTACTGTTGAAGTCGTATTATCTTCACCGTCTGTCGTTGTAACGACATCATTAAACACACTTAAGTTAGAAACTAATGTCGCAGTTTGTGTTGGAGATATAACCGTATGGGTGTGATCCGCGCCATATTTATGAGTGGTTGTATTATTATCAGCATCTGCAGCTGTTGCTACTCTATTTAGAAAATCATGCGTATAAGTATTGCGAATTACACCATCTGATTTCTCTACGGTAACATTACCTAGTAGATCATGTTCATGTTCAAATACACCTCCAATAGCATTCACATGTTGTGTTTCGATATTCAGTGGATTATCAAATTCGCGTGTTTCAATAATAGGTACTGCTGTAGAACCTGGTGCTTTATCTGTTTTGGTCGTAGACGTTTCATTACCACGGGTGTCATAGCCGTGTTTTATTTCTAATGTTGGGCTTTGTGAATTCACAGGTAAGACTTCAACAGAAACTTTGCCTAAATAATTATAGTCTTTTGTTGTGGTATTTCCATTTCCATCAACATGGGTAGTCACTTCATCACGCTTATTGCGTTCAAAAATCTGAATTTGATCTAAAAGACTTTCTAATTGAGTCAGTACCTGCTGAAAAGCAGTTGTAATAAACCCACCCGTTAATTCGCCCGTATAGAAATTAGCATATTTACGGTTAGCGACTTCTTTGCCAGAACTGTTTAACGTACTTTCTTCGACAGACAAATTCGCACTGATTTTAACAACGGGACGTCTATCTGCATCGTAATAAAAATAGGTTCTAAAACCTAAGGGATCTGTCGTGTATAACAACAGTCCTGTTTCATCATATTTATTACGCTGGCTCTGATTTGCCCAAATAGCTTTAATTTTATCGGGATCACCATTGGCTTGTGCTAATAATTGGCCCACATAAACATTGGCTTTATTAACCGCTTGTCCCCAGCCATCATATTGCGTTGCGGTTTGACGCAAATGATCGCCGTCAGTACTTTTTGATGCAGTGCTATCTGAAGCTTTATTTGAAATAATATTTCCCATGTTATCGAACTGAATTTCATTATCTCGATTAAAGGGCGCATGCGTTTTAGTTTTTCTGCCCAACAGGTCATATTCATAATTCGTTGCTTGATCCAGATCACTAGGAACGGGCTTTGACGGAAAATTCCCGGTAGGTTTATTCGCATAGGCTTTTGCGAATAATCTCAAACCATTAGGAGAATAGCTATATTCTGTATAAAACCCTTCTGCATTTAATTTCGCGATAATTTGTCCGCGTGCATCATGAGCGTATAACGTGACGCCTTTTTTAGCGCCTGATACGGCATTCAAAAGAGCATCAAACGATAAAGTTAGATCCAGCGTTGCTTTTGCATAATAAACAACCTTTCCCGCTATACGCCCACCTGCATCACGAACAAACTGAGTCACAAATCCGGCGGGATCTTGTCTGCCGATTAATAACCCGTCGTTGTCATAAAATAATCGCGAACAACTATCTTTAGTAAAGTCTTGTGGGAGAGTTATGGCCACGCCCGTTTTTAATTTAGCTAAGTCTGTATCACTCAATTTTGTTGCATAAGCAACGGTCGCAATTTTTCGATTTAAATTGTCATAGAAGTACTGGGTAACAAAATTTTCAGCATCAACTGTGTAAGCTTCACGACCAGATTTATCGAAGAACGTATACGAAACGTGATTTCCCGTAGAATCAAGTTTATTCAGCTCTGCTATTAACTGACTTGCATCAGGTGGGACTCCAGGTTTTGGCGGATAACTTATCCATAGCTTTTTAATAGCAACTTTTTGAGCGTATTGGATTTTTGTATTAAAACGATTTTGCGCATCGTACCGAAATTCTGTAACTATACCCAAAGCCGTTACCGTGAACCCTAAACGATTTTGTCTATCATAATAAGTATAGACTTGAGACTTATCTGCTAATGTTGTAACAACAACACGACCACCAACATCTCTTAGATATTCTTGATTACGTGGTTTGGCATTTTTATCTATTGCATCAATAGAAGCTTGTTCTAATACAGCTAACCCACGCGGATTTAATTGCTGAAGATTAATTTTTCCATTAGCGTAAGTTGTCCTAAGTTGAGATTCGTGGTCTAAATATTCTGTTTTTGTTTCATTTTTTAGCGCATCAACCTTACGAGTCACTCGCTGCAAATCATCATATGACTGACTTGTGATAGCTATATCCGTAACTGTTTTGATCTGTGTTTGCTCGATATTTCCAAATATATTGTGATAAACATCTTCAACACCTGTTCCTGCATTTACAATGCCATTGCCATTTGCATCAATATCTGTAAATCGCGTAATTTTATTAATCTGACCCGTTGAGTCATAACCATAGGTTTTTAAACTCACACGACTCGGATTTTGTTTTTTTAGCCACATTTCCATAGCAGCTAAGGGTGGTGAAGTCTCTCCATTAACTTTCATAAGCGAATCGAGATAGGTTCTTTCAGAAACCGTATTTCTATTATTAGGATCATTGCTCGGGACACGACGATACTCTGTCACCCTTCCTTCAGGACTGATTTTAAAACGCAAAAACAAACTAACTGTTCCTGCATCTTGAATAGGCTCATATACATATCGCGTAATAACAGGTTTTGTTAACGCAACATCTTCATAGTGAATATCGCAGAGTTTTTTTATCGTTTCAGAATCAGTAATATAAACAGATCTTGCTATTTGACCATTCGGTTCTGTGCGCATTTTCAATAAATTAAAATACTTAGGATCGTAATCACGATGCTCGATGCCCGCCCCAGGATGAGTGATTGTTTCAAGTTGGCCAGTTTGTGCATGATAGGTGTAGATTGTGTTGTCGGTTACTGCTGAAGCAAGGTTATAACCATTCTGACGCGTTACTTGTGTCGTATCATTATGCTGATCATAGATCATTGTCGTGCGACTATTTATGCCGTCTTCTATCCATGCCTGATTAGGATGAGTGTTATCTGCATAGGTAATTGTAGATGTAGCAGATGAGGACTCATCATTATTTCCATCAATGCTTTTACCCGTAGTGATTGTCTGCACAGTATTATTAAGAAAAGTAAAAGCTATCTGAGTACCATCTGATTGCTGCACTGTATTAACTAATGCCGTGTTATCTTTATAAGTGTAATTTATTCCATAAGCATCAGGCGTTGAACTTGAAAGCAATCGATTTTGATTATCAAATGTATACAACTGTAATGGACGGTTGTGATCAGCGTCATAAATAGCCACTGAATTTCCATCACGTCGTATTTCATAGTTATTCAGCGCTGGCGTTGTAATCCGTGATAACTGCCCATTTGTATATTCATAAGTAGTTGCTCTACCCTCCACATCTGTTTTTTTACGTAACAATCCATCTTTATCATAAAACTCTACAATTCCTGTTGATGAATCATGCAATATCCAAAAATTTGTGGCCTCATCAAATCGCATAAACTTTGTGCCATTGACGGAATCTTCTGCATAATAGTACATACCCGATTTCACATATTTTGTAACATGCCCATCAGCTTCTTCTAATACAGCTACAGTTTCATTTGCCGATAACGATGCAAATTTTTTGTGTGCAAATCGCCACGCTTTTGTAGGATCTGTTGCCTGACTGTTATAAACAAAACCCAATTCCAATGCGAAATTAGGTTGAGCAATTCTCAAGATTCTGTCTTGAAAAAATAAATTTCCGTTCGACAGATTGGGATAACACACTAAACTTGCAGCACCGATTCCCTTTTGCGAAAGCACTGAACCAATTTTACTCAGCGATGAATAAGCTGTGCCTAAACCATTACCTGTGATGGGTGAATACGGATAAGTTATTTCTTGCTGCATGAGCGAGTTCCTTCTAGAGAATTTTCATCGGAGTTAGGTTTACTGAAAGCATTGCGTGTAACGCGGTAAAGCAAATAAAGTCCCGCAAGCGCACCAAAAGTTACACAAACTAAAAGAATGATGGGCACCTGTGTAGCACCCAATATCAAAGCAGAACCATTTGCATTTGTGTTTGTATTTCCACCAACAGGTATTGGAGGACGTTGAAGAGCTATGTCCCTAGATGTATCTGATCTACTACCAAAGAAAGATCTATTACGAGAAGACCTTTGTGTTGAATTGCCTATTTTGTATTCAATATCTATACACGACATCACTTGTTCACATGCACGTTGTGATGAAAACCCAAGATCATTATCCCGAGCATCAAATTTAATAAGAGAAGTTGCAGGTCTTGTCCTGCTAGAGTCATGCATATCTCTTGCTTGATCTATGCTAAGGTCACCGCCGATCTGTTCACCGTGTGGTGTTGGTATTAGCAGTGCACGTACAAACTGTTTGAAATTCTCGTTTGTAATAGACGTATTACGAAAATTAAATTCTTTCACTATCCACTTTGGCATAGCATTTAAAAGTGCTGCTGTTGCAAGTGGACCCATGGAGTTTCCATTCACAGTAAATACTTCGACTTTACTAAAAGGTAATGCATCAATAATGGCCGCAAGCGCTTCATCAGGAAGACCGTTATCTGTCACAATTAATACGCGTAATGTTGATGTAGGAGAAGAAATTGCTTTTGCAATATTCTTTGCTCCAGCCTTAGACATACCTGTAGCACCTAAGTTTATTTCTTCAAGATTGTTGGGAATAGTTGAAAGACTGGAAGCAAAATCATCACCATGAGGATTTCCTGAAACATCTAACCTTTTTAAAGTGGGTTTTGAAATTAGTGCTTTAAAACCACCTGAATTAACTTGAGCTTTATGCAATCCTAAACCATCTACATTCGTTTGATTTAGTTCGCCCGCAATAACTTCCACACCAGCATCACCTACGGGGATCTCATCCACTACGACAGATTTAATTGAACCTTTTCCAGTCGCAACCACAAAATTTACAGTTCCATCAGCGCCGAAATTATTTTTAGAAAGTGTGACAGAAGTTAAATTGCCGTTTTTTGCTGCTGACACTAAAGCCGTCGCTTGCGCTCCGTTTACTTCTGAATCAGCTAAATTAATTTTACGTAGCGTGCTGTTTGCAGCTCCACATCCAAATGCATGGAAATCGGCTTGTGAAAAATGATTTCCACCACCATCAAATTCTTCCAATTTACTCTGCGGAAGTGCACCACCTATTGCATTAAAACCATCTTCATACATCCCTGTTCTTTGCGCTCCTATTTTTCTTAAAACACTTTTGCCAGTTGATAATTCTCCAGCAAGCACTTGTCCACCAAAATCACCCGTAGGGTTATCATCAATTATTATAGTTTCAAGCTTCTCAGTATTATTCGTTAATGGACTTAAATCCTGAATTTGGTTTGCCCTCACTTCAAGACGTGAAAATCCTGGCAATACAGGAGTTAATTTAGCAAATTGCGAATCTCCAAGACCTAAGTTATTCAAAATAACTTGTTCAGTAGATACCTGCTTAAAAAAATCAACCAAAGCATCCATACGACCATCGTCTGGAAAAGAATTTCGTGCAATAAGTCCCGGCCCACTAAATATCTGTAATGACTTTAATTTGCTTGAAAATGTCGTCAAAAAGTTTCGACATTGAGCAGGAGTCCAACCATCAACCCAATTTTGTTTCTCGAGATCGATAACTTGCAAATCAGGTTTCGCGCGCAATACATCACCTATTTTAGATAAAATAAATTCGGGATCTTGCATAGTGCTTAAAAATGCTCTCAATGCATCGTCGTTGGTAAATTTATCTTTGTCAGCAATAAAAGGCCAATCCACTACGACACATTGATACGTACCGTAATCCTTTAAAAAGATATAGAGTTTATTTTGAGCAACACATGCTGCATATGCATTGTCATAGTCGACTCGACCCATAATTTTATGAATCCATAACCACAGCAATCTCACATTTGAAAAAACTAAAAATGGGGTAAGCAATAAAAAAAGATCTTTGCGAGTTGGTCCTACCGTAGCTTGATCATTTTTCCATGCTGCATAATATGAATAAACTCTTTCTACTTTTTGATGTCCTGGTAAATAGTTCCAACATTTCTTAATGACATTTCGTGTAGGGGTTGCCATCCATAAAGCCCCACCAATAGGAAGAGCGACGGCAGTCACCCACGCTGCAAGTGGATATAACGTGGTGTCAGCAACCAAATCAGTCCCATAGTTGCTGGTAATGGTAATTTGATTGCCCGCAGTTCCAGCTAATATTTGAAGAGGTGTTGTGACGTAACGATCTTGAGGGCAGGCAGCATATGCAACGAGATCACGTATGAGCATAATTGTAAAAGCAGGAAACCACAGTTTATGGAGAACAAAAATAAAACCTGCAGTAAAATTCTTTGTCCATCCCCATTTATTAAAAGGACGATGGTCATCGAGATCTTTAGCAACGAAGTGTACAACTTGGCGATAAAGTCCTGGCGAAACGGCTGGAAGTAGTTTTTCCTCGTCATTCTGATCATCACCGAAGTCATCTAGAGTATCATCATCTTGAGCTACAACAACACCAGTCTCAGTCTGGATAACCTCAGCATCACTCTCGACCCGATTGATGGAACCGCTTTCACCATCCTGCTGAAAAAAATGATTCTGTTGTAACAAATAGGTTTTCTCACCTACAAGTGCTTTCTTCTTTTCATCCACGTTAAACCTCCTGTATTAGATATTAAAAAATATCCAAACGTGCTGTCTTAAATTTAGTGAGTTCACTTTATCATTGCAATCGCGTGAATTCTCTAAAAAATTAAGCTTTTTTTATGATTTCATTCCGTTGGTGTTCTCTTTTGAATCTTGTAACAAAATATAAATAAACTTCATAGTCCTCAAATATAGGGATCTTGTCCACACGAACATCGTATGCCTTTATGAACGGCATGCGCCATGTTTCGACAATTCAGTTTTGTTTTGATGCGCTTACGGTAGGTTTCAACGGTGTTTTTTGAAAGATGCAAAAGAATGGCCGTCTCTTCAGAGGATTTTCCCTGAGCAGCCCAGTAAAGACAGGAGATTTCTTTTTTAGCTAAGCGTGGATCAACAACATACTTATTTTTAAATGACGCTATCGAATTATCCATACCATTCCCCACTAATTATATATTTCGAGGAGAATGCTACAGACTTCAATTAGATTAAGATATTGGTCAATGTCTTAACATTGCGTAAGCCATTGACCATATAGGAGAAGCTTAAATCCAATTATTAAACGCAATACCCACACCCACTGAATTCGTTCGATGGTTATATTCGATCAAACTTTGGCCATAACCACTGAAGTATTGTCCGTAGAATGACATATGTTTGCTGAACTGATAGGAAACCGTCGGCTCAATATATCCCCGTGTAAAACCACTTTCGATATTTTGCGCTTCAACAGAAAATGTTGCGTTACCCCACTTCTTAGAAAGCACAATTTGATCACGGCCTAAATAATGTAAAATATCAGGATTGTGTTCATCAGATGACTCGCCAGCAAAAATTAATGTCCAGACTTTTACACTCACCAACCAATCCGATCCCGACATTTGTCCAGTAAGATACGCACGATTCCAACTGCGTTCATACAATCCACCACGGCCATTCGATTGATGCTCAACACCTGCACGAAATAAATAATTTTGATAAAACTTTTGGACAAATAACTCAGGGTTATAATCTGTTTCACGGAAATATTGTGAGTTCGCATACACTTGCCAATAATTTAATTGGGTATACGCCATTTCAATCGCTGAATTTCTCCAGCCAAACATGTCGTACACCAATGGCACGAGAAAACTGAATTGCGCTTTGAATTCATTGTGCATGACGGTTTGATTGTCCGGCGTATTATTCGCATACACCGCATAATCAGGCGATCCCGTGTAATAGTATGGCAATACATATGTTGGCTTGAATAATGAAATGGATAATCGATTTTCAGAGGCTTTGATTTGATCGGCTAATTGTTTTTCTAATACCGTTTTGGGTTGATCTTGTGCAGGTTGACCATCTTGAAGAGGATTGTCAGTAGTGGAATCAGCATAGGCATTTGCAAATGAAAACAATAATCCCAACAACACTAAACCTTTTTTATACTTTCTCATGCTCATGAAGAAAACCCTTTATAAATGATCGTCGGTGGATAGCTACGGGTCCATGCTTTTTCAGTGAATCTCTATGTTTCTGCGTTCCATATCCCTTGTGACCTGCAAACCCATATTCAGGATAGAGTTTATCATATTCAACCATTTCGGCGTCTCTCGCGACCTTCGCAATAATTGATGCAGCACTGATGGCCGGAACTAATTGATCGCCACGTACAATCGCCTTCATCGGATACGGACAATTTTTGAGACACTGGTTCCCATCAATCAATACTATTTCAGGTATCACGGATAATTGAGTCACGGCACGCGACATCGCTAATAAACTTGCCTGTAAGATATTCAGCTTTTCTATTTCTTCCACTTCAGCGCGACCAATCGCAAACGCTAATGCGCGAGATTTTATTATCTCAGCTAATATTTCACGCTTTTTATGCGGGATTAATTTCGAGTCTTTCAACCCCTCAATAAAATCATGGGGATTTAGAATCACAGCAGCGGCAATGACAGGTCCTGCGAGTGGACCTCGACCGACTTCATCTACGCCTGCGTGAATGTGGGGAAAATCCATTACATGTCCTTTAATAGTACCCCTGTCATTTAAAAAGCAGGTCCTTCGTCGCGAAAAGACGCTCCTCAGGATGACAGCAGTACAGCGATCGCCTCTGCCGCCCTCTCCGCCGCATTACATTTTAAGGTCTTATGTATCTCAACAAATTTTTTCTGTAATAGCTCAATCTTTTCAGGATGATTTAAATAATTTTCTATATCCGCTGCAACATTCTCTGGCGTCGCATCATATTGCAACCATTCAGAAATAATTTTTTCGCCGCTTAATATATTGGGCAAAGATACATAGGGTATTTTAATTAAACTACGAACAATCCAATACGAAATAAAAGAGGATTTATATAAAACAACCATCGGTCGCTTAACCAGCAAACCTTCTAATGTTGCTGTACCAGACGCAAGCGCAACAACACGAGCAGATTCCATGACTTCGCGCGTATTTCCCAGTGTTATTTTTAAAGGAAGTTCTGGAGCAATAGTTTTATATTGTTTCTCAAATTGTTCCAATCTGGATTGATTGGCCATCGGCGCTAAAAATTTTATATCGGGATATTTTTTAAATAATATTTCTGCTGCTTTTAATAATATTGGCCCAATATAGCTAATCTCGCCTTTTCTGCTACCCGGAAGTAACGCAATAATTTTTGCTGTTGGTAAAGGCTTAGGATCGAGTGGAATATGATCAGCCAACACATGGCCAATATAATTTACGGGAATATGGGCTTGTTCGTAATATTTTTTTTCAAAAGGAAATAATACGAGCATTAAATCAACGGCTTTCTTAATTTTTAAAATACGCTTTTCTCGCCACGCCCAAATCGTCGGGCTATTACAATGAGCGGTTTTAATATTATTTTTCTTAAGTTCCAATTCTATCGGCAAATTAAAATCGGGCGAGTCGATACCAATATATACATCGGGCGGATTTTTTAAGAAATATTCTTTGACGGATTTACGCAAAGCCAATAATTCTTTGGCGCGCATTAATACTTCGGTAAATCCCATGACAGAGAGTTTTTCCATGGGAAATAAACTCGTGGCTCCCGCGGCTATCATTTTCGGCCCAGCAACGCCGATGAATTCTGCATCAGGATAAAAACGACGGAGCGCGAGAATAATTTCAGAACCTAATATATCACCCGAGGGTTCACCTGCGACAATGCCAATACGCATTTAACGCGTGATGCCTCTAGAAGAATTTTTAAGCGCGGTAATGAATAAATCTACTTCGGGGCATTCTGAAACCATGCCTTCTAATTGAACAATCGCCTCAGCAACAGGCAAATTTTGACGAAAAATAATTTTATAGGCACGTTTTAAATTCAGCAGTGTTTCCTCTGAAAATCCACGACGTTTTAAACCAACGGAATTTAATCCAAACACAGACGAATCATGTGCAGTGCCTGACACGAGAACATACGGCAATACATCTTTACTCGCGCCTGTACCGGCTGCAATAAAACTGTGCGCACCAATCACACAAAATTGATGGACCATTGAGAAAGCACTCAGAATGGCATAGTCCTCGACTTTCACATGTCCTGCTAACGCAACATTATTCGCCAAAATAATATTGTTTGAAATTTCACAATCGTGTGCAACGTGCGCATACGCCATGAATAAATTGTCATTACCTATTTTCGTTATACCACCGAATTGTGCATTTCCACGATTTAACGTACACCCTTCGCGAATCACATTATCATTGCCAATCTCAAGAAAGGTTTTTTCCCCGGCATATTTTTTATCTTGCGAATCTTCACCCACTGACGCAAATTGAAAAATTTTATTGCCCGTGCCAATTTTTGTCGGGCCTTTAATCAACACATGTGGACCAATCCAGGTATTATCGCCAATTTCAACGTCATCGCTGATAATAGAAAATGGCCCGACGGTGACATTTTTACCTAACTTTGCTTTTGGACTAATAATCGCGTGAGAATCAATCACTTATCTTTTCTCCCGGCAATAATCAGATCGGCTTCACAGGCTAATTTATCACCTACCATCGCTTTACCGTGAAATTTCCACACATCTTGGCGTTCGCGTTCAAGCACCATATGCAAACGTAATTGATCACCGGGTGAAACCACTTGTTTAAATCGTGCGTTATCAATACCCGCAAAAAAATATAAAACTTTGCCGGGAGATTTAACATTGTGTGTCACAAAAGCTAACATTCCCGCCGCTTGTGCCATTGCTTCTAAAATTAATACCCCAGGCATCACCGGCATTTCCGGAAAATGTCCGGCGAAATACGGTTCGTTATACGTCACGTTTTTTAATACGGTAATGGATTTACCCGGATCTAACGCTTCCACGCGATCAATTAATAAAAACGGATAACGATGCGGAATATATTGCAAAATTTTATGGATATCTAAGTTCATTTGATTTCCTCTTTTTCAAACTTTTCCAACTTCTCTAGACGCTCTACGCGATCAAATAATTCATCTAAATGACGTAATCGTACTGTCATTTTTCGCCATGCCAGATTTTTTTGTGAAACCGTACCGGCAGAATAAATACCCGGCTCCGTAATCGATTTTGAAACACCCGTCATTGCCGTAAGCATAACACCATCACAAATCTCGAGATGACCATTAATACCTGCACCACCACCAATCAAACAATGCTTCCCAATGGTAACGCTACCTGCAATAGCAACACATCCTGCAATTGCGGTGTGCGCACCAATTTTTACGTTGTGGGCAATTTGAACAAGATTATCAATACGAGCACCCTCTTCAATAATCGTATCGTCAATGGCGCCTCGATCGATTGTCGTATTCGCGCCTATCTCAACATTATTTTTAATCATCACACGCCCCAGTTGGGGAACTTTTACCCAGGTGAATCCATCGCGTGCATTTCCAAAACCATCACTACCCAAAACAGCACCACTGTGAATCATGACATGCTGACCAATGAGAGTACTATCGTATAAAGTCACGCGCGGCCATAAACAACTTTCCGCACCAATTTCACTGTTATCGCCAATAAAACAAAATGCGCCAATGCGTGCTGAGGAATCTATTTTACAATTCTTCCCCACAACTGCCGTCGGATGAATGCCAATATCGGGAAGCGAACGCTCGTCGAATAATCTCAGTATTTTGGCAAAATCTAAATAGGGGTTTTTGCTAATTAAAGCGGGTATTACAGAAAGCGTTTTGTTTTCAGCGGATAATACAACTGCAGCTGCTTTTGTTTCGGTTAAATATTTTTTATAAATAGGATTATCAAGAAAGGTAATCTGATGTTCTGTTGCTTGTTGAAGCGTCCCAACGCCAGAAATTACAACGTTGGGATCGCCCTCGAATGGCAGATTAATTAATTTTGAAAGCTCGCTTAATGAATATTTTTTTTGGCGTGTCATTCATCAATTACTTCGGCATTACATCTAACACTTGGCTTGTAACATCTGCTTTAGGATCGGAATACAATACAGCGCCCTTCTGCACAACCAAGGTGTAACCATCTTTTGCAGCAACTTGACCGACAGCGGATTGCAACTGCGCCATCAATTTTTGCATCGCTTCATTTTGTGCTTTGCTTAAGTCTTCTTGATAAGACTTCGCCATCGCTTGGTAGGAAGATCTGTCTGATACGATCTTATCTTTTAGCTTGGTACGATCTTCGTTGGTCAGCTTAGAGCTTGAATCATTTAGCTTATTAATTTCATCGCCGAGATTTTTTTCCATCGCAGCAATTTTATCTTGACGCGGTTTGAACTGTTCTTGCAATTTTTTATTCAATTGATCAACTAAAGGTGATGATTGCATCATTTGCTGCATGTCAAAGATACCAATCTTAGGTGCAGCTGTATCAGCAGGTGCCGCAAAAGCAGAGACACTGGCGGACAACAATAAAGCAGGCAAAACAACTTTTAACATCTTCAACATAAACACTCTCCTTTCTAGAAATTACCACCAATATTAAAGCTAAACGGTTCGACTAAATCACCTGACTTAGGATTTAACGCTTTTGACAAAGCAACTTCAAGTATTGCATTCAACACGGGTAATTTCCACTGAATATCCACACCGGTTGAATAACGCAAGTCACCTAATTTAACACCGGTCTGACTCGACGGATAGGTATTATAATTATTCCACGTAGAATAAACATTACCTGCATCCACAAAAACTCCCGTTCGGAAAGAGGTTCCGCTGAGCGGATGAGGGAAAAGCAACTCCACGGTTCCCGCTAATAATACGTTACCCCCGATAGGGGCTGCCGTAGAATCTTTCGGCCCCAAGGTATTTGTTTGATAGCCACGCACTTCACCATTGCCCACCAATCCACCGGCGTAATAGTTTGTAAAGAACGGTAAGCCTTGTGTTTTACCATAAGCACCACCATAACCTGCCGTCCCTGAAAGAAACGTCGTAAAACCACCGATGGGTTCGTAATTATGGACGAGATACGTCGCCTTGTAATAATCCAGTGCTCTACCCGAAATAGGTGTAGAAACTTGAATGCCAATATTTTGATAGGTCCCTTGTGTTGGGAAGAATGCACGGTTTCGTGAATCACGCGTCCAACCGCCCGATAAAATAAATTGGTTAAATTCCGTTCCTTCCATTTGTACAAACCGCAAAATTTGCGTCGACGGAAAACCACCGGGCGTTAAATGCGTTCGTTGCACGCCAAATCCAATCTGGTAGCTGTCTTTTTCCGTAAAGGGAATAGAATAGTTTACGTTTCCGCCATAGCTGCTAAATTCATACGCCGCAAGATTGACGTTACCCGGCGTTGTTTTCGTGTTGAAAAGCGTGAATCCCCGTTGCACACCAGACGGTGTGTAATAAGGATTGTTGTAACTCACGCTATAACTTTGTTGGTAGTAGCTCTTCGAAAAATTCACACCGACTTGTCGGCCTGTTCCCAAGAAATTATTTTCGTTCACACCCGCACTTAATATAATCCCATCGGTACCATAGCCTGCACCGACCGTTGCTTGCGCAGAAGGCTGTTCACTCACGCTGTAATGTAAATCAACTTCATTCGATGATCCCGGAACCGACACGGCAGTTTCTTTCACATCTTGGAAATAACCCAATAAATTCAATTGGCGTTTTGATTCATCTATATTAGCGATGGAAGATAATGCACCCTCACTTTGACGCATTGACTGTCGCAATACCGTATCTGATGACGCCGTATTTCCTGTAAATGAAATATGGCGAACATACACTTTTCGGCCCGGCACAATATTAAACATCAGTGACACTTCATGTTTTGCATCATCGATATTGGGTACTGCATTAATCTTAGCGAACGCATAACCTTCATCGCCTAATGCGTAGCTTACTGCTTTAGACGCCGCAAGAATTTTTTCTTTTGAAACAATACTGCCAGGTTTCAACGCTTGTACTGCTGGTAAGTTTCTATACGTTGCTTCGGGTAAAATTAGCGTTCCTGAAAATCCAACACTGGTTAAACGAAAAGGCTGACCTTCTGTGACGTGAATAATTAAATCGACCGATTTACGATCATGACTTAATACGGCATTGGCGCTGTCAATTTTGAAACGTAAATAACCACGATTAAGATAATAATCTGTCAACTGACCCAATGACTGATCAAATGCACCGCGAGAGTAATGATCATTGTGCGTAATAATAGAATCCCATTTCCACGTCGTTAATTTCAACGTATCAATCAACGTACTTTCACTGAAGGCTTTGTTACCTATAATATGTATATCTCTTACTAATGCTACGCGACCTTCGGAAATATTAATCGTCACATTAACGCGATTACGCGTCGTCGACACAACTTCGGGTGTCACAATAGCATTGTAGTGTCCTTGCAAATCGTAACCACCGCGCAAACTTTTGACGACTTGGCTCAACACGGCCGGATCAAGTACTTGGCCTTGCACTAAACCTAAATCTTTAAAAACTTTATTGATCTCTTCGGTTTTGATCGCAGAATTTCCCACGACTTTAATTTTAGAAATAACCGGCAATTCAGACACGTGAACCACTAACGTACTACCGCTCTGAGACAAACTGACATTACTAAAAAATCCGGTGGCGTACAGCGCTGAAATAATCTTGGGGGTATCAGAGGGTTGAAGTGTTTGCCCTACTTTAACGGGTAAATAACTTAATATTGTCGCATTACTTAATCCTTGCGAGCCTTCTACTTGAATGTTTTTTACAACGAAAGCATCAGCTGCCCATGCAGTGTGTATCATTAGGAATAAACTGATGATGATGAAACCCGTTCTTCGTAGTACTCTCATGGGGACTTTACTTATCCTCTGTAAAATCGGTGATTGTATACTGGCCTTTTGGAAAAATACAGGTAAAGACACTTCCCTCCCCCCATTGGCTTTTAATCTCCAATTTTCCCTCATGGCGAATCAAGACATGTTTTGCAATCGCGAGTCCCAACCCCGTCCCCCCACTTGCACGGGATCGCGCCGGATCCACACGATAAAACCGTTCAGTCAACCGGGGAATATGGTGAGCCTCAATGCCAATGCCCGTATCCTTCACACTAAAATACGCTTTTTTATTTTTTTCAGACCAGTCGACAAAGATTTTTCCGCCGGAGGGAGTATATTTCACGGCATTAAAAATTAAATTTGAAAACAGGCTGCGTAATTCTTTTTCATTGCCATTAAGACTTAAATTTGTATCAAAATTAATTTCAAATTGATGATTGCCAGAACTTAATGTTTTCGCTTCGCGACAAATCGTATCAACTAAATTAGGCACATCAATACTTTTATGCTCAGTAGGCGCAACATCTTCATTTTCCAAGGTGGATAACAATAATAAATCTTCAATTAAATTTTCCATTCTGACGGTTTGTTGTTGCATTTGCGTAAACATATTTTTTTTAGGTTCATCCCATTGTTCATCTAATAATAATTCTAAATAGCCATGTAGTACGGTTAGGGGTGTACGCAATTCATGGGAAACATTCGCGACAAAATCGCGCCGTATGCGTTCAAGCTGTTGGAGATTTAAAGACATAACCCAAACCTCGTTTTGTTTGAATATATTTTTCACAGCCGTGCAATTTTAATTTATCCCGTAATCGACGAATTTGAACATCAACCGTTCGCAATTCCACTTCAGACACGCGCTCCCACACATGGTCCAATAATTTCTCGCGCGAACAAATATGATTTTTGTGAGCAACTAAAAAATGCAATAATTTATATTCTAATAAGCTTAATAAAATATCTTGATTGTTTATGCTTAATTTATTGTGATGGGTATCCAACGTTAATTCATGAACATTAATTAAACCATCGGGTAATATTAATGGCCCCCGACGTAATACGGCTTTGATACGCGCAATTAATTCACGCGGTGACAGCGGCTTAGTGACATAATCGTCGGCTCCCGCTTCCAATCCCCTCAATTTGCTCTCTTCTTCTGCACGTGCGGTAATCATGATGATGGGAATATGTTGCGTCGACTTTTCCGCTTTCAGCTTTTTGGCGTAAGTAAGTCCATTTGTCCCCGGCAACATCCAATCCAGCAGAATCAGATCCGGAAATTGTTTCGCGAGATGTTGTTGTGAAGAATTCACATCTTGTGCTTCCCATACGAGGAATCCCGCTTGAGATAGTGCTAACTTCAACATTTCCCGTATCGGCGCTTCGTCTTCCACTATCAATATTTTCTGCATAGCTATTTTCTCCATTCTCCCTATTCTCCGTATTCTCTGCTCCTCCCGCCAGAACGCCTATTTTAAAAACTATTTTTTTTGCCGACGCTTCTACTGCGGGTTGAACGGGTGCTTCATAATTAAAACTCGCACTCTGTTCTGAATCGTGTGACTTTAATAACGGATCAAAAATAGAATCTCTATCGGGGCCTCGATATTTTTTACTTGTTACATCTGCCTCAACCTCACGCTTAGCGTGTTCACCATCGCCACCCTTGCGCTTCGCTGTATCTACCCATTGCCCAAGACGATTTCCCAATCCACCCAAGCCACTGATAAAAGTTAACAAGACAATAACACTCGCTGCTGCTATGGGTAAACCAAATCCAAAAACAGGTATCGTTGCTAATCCCAACCCGATTGCAACCCCAATTAAAACAAAGGCGAATATGGTACCGACACCAATACCAATTAGCGTTCCCACACGCTCTGCATTTACTCGTCCTTTAATTCCTTTGTTCTTCGTGGGATCGGGGGATACGCCTAACTTGAGATCTCGGAATAGTCCTAATAAGGTACGGTCGCCAAAAAGAAAATCAAACACGCGTCCGATATATCCACATGCCGACGCACTCGTACTGAATATATTGAAACCAAATAAAATAATGCTGGCCCACGCAGGAAGTAATCCACCACCGGACATGGCGGATGTCACACCCACAAGACCTAACAAAAGACCTGCAATTAATATACCTATTAGAGCACCCGCGACTACAGCGAGACTGTAATTAACATTTTCTCCGCGAAAAAAATTTGGACCGCTATTGGCACGCACATAATCCGTACACCGTCCGAGTCGACTGAATAATCCAGAAATCATGCTGACGTTCGTGAGAAAGAAAATAATGTTTCCGACAACAGGAATCCCTTTCACAAAAGGATCTAAAACATCCCCCACTTTTTCAACAACCAGAACAACCGTAAGCGCAATTGAAAAGGCGAGACCTAAAATCAATCCAACAAATTCGATTTTTCGTTCTTGCATAAATTCGACAAATTTTTTGCCGGTATATTTTTTTTTGTACATAAACTTCACTGCTTGCACTACTGTTTTTCGATTAAACGCAATATCCCCTCCAGTAACGGTGTAACCGGTTCCAGAAACAATTTGGCTAACAGATATGATACCGAAGAGTGCATACAATAATTGGAGCAACCATTCTGGCATTGTGCCAAACGCCAGATGAGCAGTAAGAAGTAACGCAAGTGAGAGACCGATACCTGCTAAGAAACTGATCGCAATACCAATAGTATAGTTGTTATAGCGTCTTTCGCGTGTTTTAGGTCTTTCAGGGATGGCTTCTATCATACGCGCGAGTGTACTCAAGTATTGTGACAGCATTATGACAGTGCTAGGATTGGGCACAGATTTTATTGCTAACTAGCGCAGGGAGAGTTTTTTATGTTGAAGCGAACAATAGTTATAGGACTTTTGGTTGTAGGCGGATTGATGTTAAATGGATGTGCGGATACGCGTACGAACAGAACACTTGCAGGTGCAGGTATTGGTGCGGTAGGCGGTGGTTTAATTGGTAATGCGGTAGGCGGAAGCACAGGTACAATTGTTGGTGCGGGTGCAGGTGCTGTAGGTGGTGGTTTAATTGGACACAATTATTAAGGTTTTGTCATTAACGCAAAGGGAGTGTTTTTATTATGTTGAAGAAAACAATTGCAGTATGTCTTTTGGTCGCAGGCGGTTTTGTATTAAACGGATGTGACAGCATGTACAGAACAGACAGTCAGGGTCACAGACATTTGACTAACACAGCAGCCGGTGCAGGTATTGGTGCTGTTGGTGGTGGTGTATTAGGCGCAGCGGTTGGTGGTACACAAGGTGCCGTTATTGGTGCCGGCGCTGGCGCAGTCGGTGGTGGTTTAATCGGTAACCAGATGGATAAGTAAGACGTTATTTTGTAGGGGCGATATTTTGTAGGGTATCGCCCTGTATGTTTTCAAACACATCACATTAATCACAAAAGTATTTTCTTGATAATTTCATGAATTAAAAACTTCTGTGGAGTACTTTATGTGGTGGCAATATTTAATTGAAATGTTTTTCAGTTTAGGTTTATTTATCAATGCAGCGTTATTTGTACCTCAGGCTATTCAACTTTACCGCACGAAAGATTCCACAGCGTTTTCGTTAATTACGTTTGGTGGATTTAATTTCATTCAGATATTCACGGTATTACATGGACTTCTCATGCACGATTACATTCTTGCGACAGGAATGTTTTTGAGTGTTCTGACGTGTGGGACGGTGACGGTGATGATAGTGGTTTATAGAAAAGGTTCCACATCAAAAAATTAAGTCTGGTCTTCAGACTACCCCCCCTCAAACTTTAATAAACGCCCTTAATTTCTGTATACAAGAACAATGAGGAAAACTCATGGGATTCAGCAGCATAGAACTGTTGCTGCAATCACCTAAAACTCAAATCCCCAATCATTTAACATTCTGTAAAGCACTAAAGCTATTAGGGTTTGTAGTAATACAGGCGATTGAGGCACTAGAAAGTTTTTATTTAAAAGAGAAGCTTCACGAGTTTGATCCACACGTTGGAGAAACTGCGTGTCAAATTCGTGCGTACAAGACACTACTTTTAGCTTTAGCAGTTGAATCCAAAAAAACTACTGCGGCAAAAAAAATAGCCGAACTTAGACCTATTAACGAAAAGATAAAAAAAGATCTGGCTTATTACAGCAAAGTTGAAAACACTTCTAACGCAAGAGGTTTAATTCCCACCACTCTTGAAAAATTTATTCTAGAAAACAACTATGACTATTTTCTTGATGACGACGACACGTACCTTCTATTCTCAAAAATCCTAACCATATATAAATGCCCTGATGATAAAAAACATAGCGGTGTTAATATTAAAAAAATCATGAGCGATTTAGACCTTTCACGAGAAGGTGCGACACGGCTTTCAACTTTTTTCCAGAAAAAACTATCCGAGATGTCTTGCCAATTTATGGTCGCGATTGAAAAACAACTTCTAAGTTCTACTCGCGAAAAATCAATTATTGAAAACTTCATTTTTAGAGACGATAACGCACGAGAAGTTATGCCCTGCTTCTTAAGCATGAAAATAATTCTTGCTCATATGTATTTTTCAAGGATTAGTTTAATCATAGCCATAAATAGAGAATTAAAAGGTAAAGTCATCGATAAGCTTTGTTTACCATTTTATCCGGATCATTCTGGTAAATTTAGGTTTTCACCTAATCTAAAAAAACCCGTCTACTATATTATAGAAGGAACCACAGAGGTTGACCCAAATTCACCAGAAAACAAGGAAGAATTCATTAATCGTTTTTCGAAGCTCGATATCGAAGAAATTATATTACTTAATGAAGCAGTCCATCCTCAATTTAGTGGGAAAATATTGGAACCGTTAAGAATAAATCCTTTTGGCTTTTTATCAAAAAACGCCTCTATAAACCCGTATCAATCGCTGGAAAATGAGCTTCTTAGTTTACAAACGGAAGCCGTTACAAGGGGCTGTACCCATGAAAATAACGCATTATTTTACATAGAACACATATTTTGCGGTAGAATGGCGGACACTTTTAGCGTTACTGCTGAAGCACAACTTAAAATGGATCAACAAGAAGATTTATTATTGACGGATTAGTAATGGTGTCTATGACTAGTGAAATTGCTTATTTAGAAAATATTATCGCGCTACTGCCGGGACATATCTATTGGAAAGATCGAAATGGCATATTCCTCGGGTGTAACGATGAACAAGCAAAATTTATTGGTCTAAAATCACGACATGATGTTAAAGGATTAACTGCTCTTACCACATTACCCAAAGACTTCGCAGAAGAAATTATGCGAATAGATCAAGGAATTATTGAAAGCGGAATCCCCCAAACTGTTGAAGAAACTCTCACTTTACCTAATGGCCAAAACTCATATTGGCTTTCCAAAAAAGTTCCACTCAGAGATACTGATGGTAAAATAATTGGTCTTCTTGGTATATCTCTAGATATCACAGAAAAAAGACATCTTGCAGAAGAACTCATCAAAACCAAAACCCGCCTCGACGGCATGACTCTCCTCGGCGCAAGTATCGCTCACGAATTACGCACACCCTTCGCTTCACTCAATGTCACCGCGAAAACACTCGAGACAAAAATAAATAATCTTGCTAAAAAAACAGAATTACCTGAAGAAAATATTACCTCACTTCAACATGATGTCTCGTCAATTAAAAAAGAAGTCAAAGCATCGCTGACATTTATCGATATGCTACTCATGAATATCAACCCAACAATTAATGAAGCAAAGATCGAAGATTTTTCGATGCGGCATTGCATCACTGATGCACTCGAACGTTTTCCGTTTGTCGGCAAACAACATGAATTAGTCATCTGGGATGAAAAGAAAAATCCTGACTTTATTGTTCATGGCGAACAATTGCTGTTAATTCATGTGTTTTTTAATCTCTTGAAAAATTCACTGTATTACATCGCAAAAGCACGAAAAGGAAATATCGACATCTCGATCAAAGATCATGCCGTCTACTTCAAAGACACCGGAACCGGCATAGAAAAAGAACACCTCCCCCACATTTTCAAACGCTTCTTCAGCAAAACCTACCACGGCGCAGGCATCGGCCTGACCTTCTGCCAGTGGGTTATGGACAACTTAGGCGGTGAAATCACTTGCGAATCTGAAGAAGGACACTATACTTTGTTTATATTACGGTTCCCTAATAACATCTAATGGAGCGACACACGCAATGAACGCACTGAAAATCGGCCTCTGCTACTACCCAACTACCACTGTTCTCGTCGACGATAATGATGACTTTCTCGATCGCATTTCTAAACTTTTAAAAGAACATCTCATCCCTTGCCGCTATTACAGCGACCCAATCGATGCACTGGATTTTTTAAATAAAGAATATGTGACAGACCCGTTTACAAACCGTTGTATCAGTACCACGAAAGATAGGGATATCGATACGGTTGTTTCACATTTCGATTTTAGAAAAATTCATCACGAAATTTATAACCCAAACCGTTTTGAACAAATTAGCGTACTCGCGATCGATTACGCGATGCCAACCTTACACGGTTTAGATTTCTGCCGAAAAGCCGAAGAACCGTTCAGCCAACGATTAATTTTCACCGGCGAAGCAGGACACAGTCTCGCCGTCGAAGCTTTTAACGAAGGCTCTATACATAAATTTTTACGCAAAGGCGAAGTCAATTTGCCGGATTTATTACTGGACGATATCAGAAAACTCGAACAAGATTATTTCAATAAATTATCCGAAATTGCATTGCACAAAGCCTCGCGAGATTTATATAAACATACCCCCGACTGTTTACGCGACCCGGTATTTGTCGAATTACTTCACAAGATATGCGAAAAAAATAATGTGGTTGAATATTATTTACTCGATGAACACGGCAGCTTTTTAATGCTCGATGAAAAAGGCATTCCGTCGTGGTTGATTGTGAAGAGCGATAAAGATATGCAAGATGTGTATGAATATGCCAAAGACCAAGGCGCGCCAAAAGATATTCTAAAATTACTTAAAGAACGCATAAAAGTCCCTTATTTTCATACGGATAAAGATTGGAAAATTGGATTTGATCAAGAAGAATGCCGTCAGTATTTTCATCCGGCGGTTGATCTCAAAGGTAATCAAACTTATTTCTATTCTTATATTACCGATCCGGATGCGTATGAATTAGAGAGAAGTAAGATTGTGTCGTTGAGGAGGTATTTTCAGGGAAAATAACCTCACCCGGGATAGCCAAACTGTTTTTTACTTTCTGTCCATTGTTGTTCGATTTCTGCTTGATACAACACATTCTGCACAACGGGATGATTTTTAGCCGCAGATACTTTTTGATCAATCAGGGCCAACACATCCAAAATAGCTTCAGGTGCGATACCTTTAAAAGTTGTACCGGATGAGGCAAATGTCCACCCAACAATTTTTTCTCCCGCCCACTGAGGATACTGTTCTCTGTGCACAAGTTGTATAGGCGTTGCATCCAAACACATATTTCCACGTTTTTTGGCATAGTCCGATACTTCCGCGTGAACGCCTTCATACACACTGCCGCGATGAATCAAATGAAAATAAATATGCGGAGTGTTAGCGGACACATTTAAAAATGACCGCTGAATAGCTTGAAGTTTTCCGGGTTCTTTCAATGACTCCAGAATAGCTTCTATCTGATAACCACTGCCTGCGATCATAGAAAATACGAGGGGAAATCCATTGTAAATGGCAGTGTATTCAACCAATGCTTTTGATTCTTTATAGTACATTTTCAGTGACCTCTAAATGAATAAATAGGATGGGAGTCTAGCAGATGAACCTTAAGGAAATATTAAGAAATACGATCTTTCCCCACACCCCCGCTGCCGCGCGCCCCTCTCCCAAGAGGAAGAGGGGCTAAGTATTTTTTTACCCTCATCCCGTACGGAATGTTCCTTTCCGAGTTACACCCGGTCTACTACTTTCTATATTTTAAACATTAAATGACAACATCAAACAATGCTTAGCCCCTCTCCTGCTTCTAGGAGAGGGGCGCGCGGCAGCGGGGGTGCGGTTGGACGCATACGCGCGGCAGCGAGGGTGTGGGAGAAAATACAGGGAAAAACAAATATTACTTCTTAATTACTGTCCTACGTCTCAACCACAAAATCGGCGCTGAGCTTTTAACCTCAACATTGCGAGAAATTTTCTTGGTTAGCGCATTTACATTTGAACAATACAAATTAAATTTATTTTTTTCTTCACCCTGCTCTAACATGCGAACCACTAATTCATTCGTTTCTAATTCTATAATACATGGCAAGCCAATGGTTTTTTTGATATCTTCGCCAATATATCTTTTACCCGCGACATAATCTCCCGGCCAACACATCGGCGACATACCATCATCGGAAACTACCGTATCAATACTGTGCGGATTTAATTCGTGAAATAACTTTAACTCTTTGGAAATAATGTCTTCATCAGGAGATTTGAGTAACTCTTTCATTGTCGCTTTTGAAAATGGCGCAGACGGTTTTTGACCAATATCGTAGAGCAACCACTCAACGGTACAATCCGCACCTTCTTCACGAAACGCTTGGACTAATCGACGCGCACCCGCTTCAGTTAATCCTTTGTTACGCTCCTGCTCCCAATTCTGCAAACTCGACGCGGAGATTTTACTGCGAATACTGAACTGCTCACGCGATACACCCAAAACAGATTCACGCACATAGCGAATACGACGCGCACGCGCTTCCGGGGACGCTCTTTTTTCACTCTCAAAATCGTTCATAGTGTCAAATGCTTACGTTGGTTGAGGTTATTTCTTACAGTCTTTATGTTCATAAGCTGATATACGAGTTTCTCACTGCACATTACACTGCCAAAAAAAACACGCACGATAATTTTAAAGGTATTCAAGGGGATGATCCAGCGTTCCTTGGATAATAATAAAGGCGGTTGGAGACCATAGGGAAACACCTGATAATGAGAACCTTATATTGAGCCGGCCGCTGATAACAAGTGAAAGAGTATGGGTGAAATTGAATTATTTTTAGGGAACGAAGCCTGGCAACAATCGTGGCTACTCGACGAAATCACCATTTCTTCTGATACCGCAACTTTCTCTGGTACTGTTACAGCCGAAAGTCTGGAATGGGTCGACCCCAAAACGGTGAGATGTCTATTAACGGTTGAATCAACACTTCCCAGTCCCATTGAAGATCATCCGTCCGTCATCACTAGCAATACAAATATTTATCCTAATATAACTCGCCTATCGCCTTCTGCCGGAACCTCATGGCCCATTCCCGAATCATCAGAATTGTTGGTTGGCTTTATTCAAAATAATCTCAATCAGCCGATTGCTCTGGGAAGTTTATATAACAATGATAAGACTGATCCGGTTTGCAACATGAATTCTAGTGAGCATATTTTAAGGGCAAATGATCAGACTGAAATCATCATGGACGACGAAAATCCTACTGTTATATTTAATCATAAAAAAAATAATATTAGCTTAACGCAAGATTTAAAGTTCAATACTATAACAGGCAATATTATGTTAAATGCTAGCCAGAATATTATTTATCACTCTCAAGAACATACTCATGAAACCAGTGAAAATAATTACACCCGAACAGTCCAGCAAAATTTCAGTGTGAATACTCAAATAGGCCATATGAATTATGAGATTGGAAATAATTTAAAATTAATCTCAAATAACAATATTAACTTAAGCTCACCCCAAACTATATCAATACAATCACAGGCTGCCATAAACTTAAGTGCTACTCTCTCTCTGATGAGCCAAAAGGGAATAAATATAACAAGCAGCGGAGAAATTAATATAAGTTCAGATAATAATTTGACGATTATTGGCGAAGAAAATATTCAGATTTGTTCAGGCGGAAGTACGATTGAGATAACCAAAGAGGGAGTTATTAATTTCAATGCGCCCAGCATTACAATTTCAGGCCAGCCTATTTTAAGTGTAAGACCAACAAGCCCAGGGTAAATATCGGTGCTGCAAAAATAAGGCTATCAATTCTATCTAATATACCGCCATGGCCAGGCAATATGGTTCCCGAATCTTTTACGCCTGCATTACGCTTCATAAAGCTTTCGAATAAATCACCCAGAATAGCCGCAACGACGGTAACTAACCCTAATAAAACCCATAATACCGAATGGAATATGAAAGCCATCACAATGCCCACAACAACCAGACCACCCACTGCTCCCTCAACTGATTTTTTGGGACTAATCGTCGGCGCTAATTTATGTTTACCAAACCACGTACCAATAAAGTACGCTGAAATATCAGCAAGACAAACAATTAAAAACAACACTAATAATTTATACGGATGTGGCGGTACAAAACATAAAAAATTTATCGAGATATAACACGCGGGCAATAAAAACACTGACGAGAGTTTAAAAAATCGATAATACCCTAAAGGCCACCCGATTAATCCCACCAACAATGCTATCCAAAACCAATGCGGTTTTACAATCATCAATACCAACAATAAGATAAGTAAACAAAAAATATCGTTTAAATACCAGAGTGTTTTCCAGCGACCTTCAATGCCCGCTAATCGTGCCCACTCCCATGCGGCGATTAAAAATACAATCCCTGATACTATCGCGACAGACAGAGGAGATAAAAAGAAAACACTGGCTAAAACAAATGCAATTAATACCGCGGCAGTTAACACTCGAGCCATCAGATTAGGCATGTTCACTCACTTTTCCAAAACGTCTTTCGCGATCCGCATAATAGTGAAGTGCGTCGTCCAACGCTTTTTCATCAAAATCCGGCCAAAAACTCTCTGTGAAGTATAATTCAGTATAAGCTAATTGCCATAATAAAAAATTGCTGATGCGTTGCTCACCGGACGTGCGAATAAATAAATCGGGCAAGGGCAAATCACCCGTGCTTAAATGTTTTTCAAAAATTTCTGGCGTGACATCCTCGGGAGCAAGTTGATTAGACTGAATTTTTGAGACGATTTTTTTAGTCGCTTCAACAATATCCCAATGACCACCATAATCTGCCGCAACGACTAAAATCAATCCCGTATTGTTGGCGGTGAGCGCAATGGCTTTTTGTATTTCTGTTTGAAGCTCTTGATTAAAACTTGAAACATTGCCAATCACACGCAATTGGACATTATTTTTATGGAGCAATTTGACTTCATGGCGCAAGGCATAAATAAACAATTGCATTAAGGCATCGACTTCTTGTTTAGGACGCGCCCAATTTTCACTGCTGAAGGCAAACAAGGTCAGCACATCTATTTTATGCGCTATACAAGCTCGAATAGTTTTTTTAACTGCTTCATAACCGGCTTTATGTCCGGCAATACGCGGCAAGAATTTCTTTGTCGCCCAACGGCCGTTGCCATCCATGATTATCGCAATATGTTTCGGTAAATTTTTCATACGACATTATCTCTAAGATAAACGGGAATGGCTACCTCTGCGGAAGATGTTTTATTGGCGTGATAATAGTTCAGTGCAATCGCTAATAAAGCTTCTGCTGAAGGATATACAATATCTTTGGTCTGAAAAGCCGATCCCGCTCTAAAAATTTTATTATTTTTATCTATACTCTCTAAATTAAGATTTTCTAATTTACTCACAACCTCTTCGCCGATTAATTCCATACAATTATTTGCTTTATTTAACTCGTATTGCCCAAAATAAATTTCACCCATACGCGCATCAATGCCCGCCAATATTTTTTCTTCGGCTGTTTTGATATAAGCCGCTTGAGCGAGAATTTGTAAAGTAGAAACGGGAATAATGGGAATATCATGTGCAATGGCAATGCCTTGTGTTGCGGCTGCAGCGATTCTGACACCTGTAAAACTTCCGGGACCGCGACCAAACGCAATGGCAGATAAATCCGCCGGCGTAATATTTGCGGCTGACAATAATTCATCACAATACGGCAATAAGAGCACAGCATGTTTTTGCGGAGCAATCTCATATTTTGCCGTAATTTTTCCATCGGCATATAACGCAACTGAGCATGCTTCTGTTGAAGTTTCGAGTGAAAGAATATTTATATTTTTGGCCATACTATTATTTTTCCAAGTATTGCAATTTATTAGGTTTATCTTTCCATTCTTCGGCATCGGGAAGCGGATCTTTTTTGCGGGTCAAATTGGGCCATGTTTTAGAGAGCTCAAGATTTAATTCTTTAAACTGTTTCATATTTTCAGGAAGATCATCTTCAGAAAAAATTGCTTTCGAGGGACATTCGGGTTCGCATAATGCGCAATCGATACATTCGTCGGGATTGATGGCAATAAAATTCGGGCCTTCATAGAAACAATCGACCGGACACACTTCTACACAATCCGTGTATTTACACTTGATACAATTTTCGGTTACCACAAATGCCATGACGAACTCCGGTTTACATTTCAATCCGCGCTATTATATAGTGGTCCTCGGTCAAAAAGGAGAATTTGATTATGGCGCAGACCCCCTCAAACATGTTACCCCTCGGCACGCGAGCACCTGACTTTACCCTACCCGATGTGGTCTCAGGACAACCCTATACGCTACAGACGGGTCAGCCGACGGTTGTGGTCTTCATGTGCAATCACTGTCCTTTTGTACAACATATTTTGCCTAAGCTGGTTGAAGTGGCTGCAGACTACAAGGAAAAGGGCGTAAATTTTATTGCCATCAACTCAAACGACACGGATAACTATCCCGAAGATGCGCCTGAAAAAATGAAAGCGTTAGCCAATCTCAAAAAATTCAGCTTTCCGTATTTATTTGATGAGTTACAAGAAACAGCTTATTTATATCAAGCCGCCTGCACACCGGATTTTTATTTATTCGATAAAGAATTGAAATGTGTGTATCGCGGACGATTTGATACGTCAACGCCAAGTAATGGCGAACCATTGACGGGTCATGATTTAAGTATGGCGATGGATCATGTGTTGGCGAATAAACCTGTCAGTAAAAATCAGTATCCGAGTATTGGGTGTAATATTAAGTGGAAGGAATGATTTACCCCCGCTGTAAATTCACATATTTATATTTTTCTTCCCACACCCCCGCTGCCGCGCGCCCCTCTTCCTCTTGGGAGAGGGGCGCGCGGCAGCGGGGGTGTGGGTAAACAATTAAATTATTATTTTTGCAAAACCCCATTCTCGCCACCAATCCTTTTTGATAAACTACTACCTTTCATGATAATCAAGGAGATTTTTATGGCAGAAATTACTTTTGACACATACCCCTACTACAAAAAACTTATAAACGCCGGCATGACTGAAGAACAAGCAGAGGTACAAATCGAAATCATGGTCGATATTTCAACAGAAACAAAGTTAACTAAACCCATTGAATTTCAAAATACTTATCAACCCCATAAATCTCTTTGGAAAGAAGCAGCAAAAACATTTTTCTGGACGTGGCTAATAGGTATGATAATCGCCTTAGTAGTCGCACTTGAAATTGTTGGATTGAAACATATCAGCTTTACTTAATCAGAATAAGGGCGACGCATGGCGTCGCCCCTACAAAATGACGCGCAAGCGTGTCAAATCCACGCCAAAATTTTTCCATCCGCAGTTTGACCCAACAAACCATCTATTCCAATACGCCTTTGAGAAGACGGTCGAACCTCATGAAAATTCCTGCTATTAAACATAACCAATCTTCCTGGAACGACTGAGAATTTTGTTCTGATTGGCTTATTTAAATTTTTAATGCCATACGATTCTGCATCAACCGCCTCATTATTTTCCCATAAATAATCATAAACTATTGTTTCGCCACCCTGCCCCGGATCCGTTAAATAAATATTCCACGCGATTTGTTTAACGACTTTATTAATCGCCCATGTCTCTCCATCAAACGGACCAAAATCGGCATGCGGCAATACTTCATCTTTCAAGTCTCGAATCGTCAGCGGAAAATAGTCTTTACCCGATTTCGATGCCAAAACAACATCAGCGTTATATGTCTTTTTAAGATACTGTTTAAATAATTCAAAAACATCGAAGCCTATTTGGGGAACCATGCGATCCCATATTTTTTTATACCCTTGTACAATTTCTAGATATTGTTCTTCATTAATATTGGAGGCAATAAAACCGTATTGTGATAAAAATAAAAATTGCGGGATGGGGACATCTTTAAACAACCGTTTATGCAGATCATCCTTCGCTGTTTCTTGCCATTCGGGTTGTTGTTCAAGTACGGAGAAAAACGTTGAGATTTGTGCAGACGAAAGAATATTTTCGACGGTAATAGTATCGAGCGTGTTGTCGAACAGCTGTTGTAAATCAGAATTTTTAGTGTCCATCCCTGCCCCATTAATTTCAGAAAGCGCTATTCTAGCAGCACACCCTAAATCTCACATCACCCCCTATCTCTTAAGATTTCCTTAAGGTTTCATCTATATACTGGGGCCTAAGCGTCTAACTATTTAATATAAATTGAGGGGAAAGTTATGGAAGAAGTACCAGTACCAGGTCAAGCACCAGAGAAAACCACTAACAATGGCGCAATCAAGCTTAAGTCGATGGGTAAGTCTAAATCATCTGACTCGGAAGAAATGGTTCCTGCGATCCTTCAGCCCAATAACAATAACAATAACAACAATAATGCTACTTCAGAAAAACCTGCCAGTCCCGTAATATCACACCCAGAAACTGTACAAAGTAGTGCTCCTACCGCAGGAAGTGATGATGAAGACAGAAATCCATTCATGGATGATAGTAGTCTAGCAAGAATCGTAGAAAAACGTGGTAGTCCTGTGAGCACACGCAAAAAAGATGTTGAAACAATGGAACTGGCAGACATCGCGACATGGAATACGTATGTCGATATGTTGTTTAAAGTCATTTGTGAAACACTCAATAATTCTGAAGGACCTTTTGATCAATATGCTGAACACACCTTCTTAGGAACCGTACTGCAAGAGATTCAAAAAAATACGTACGAAGCATTAAAAAAAGACCCTGAATTATTCGCCATACCACCAAAAGTTTTTCAGGTTATTGATCCCTTCATTCAAGCACATCCAATTCTCTTACGAAAAGATCGTATGACAAATGTACAAGTAGAAAACATTGTCGACAATTTAGTTTTTGCTGCATCTTCTGGAATAACTGAAGACTTCCGCTTTCCCCCAAGAACGGTAGAGAAAACGATAGAGAAAAAAGAGTCTTCTGGGTGTTCGCTACAATAAAATAAATATTTCCTTCCCTCCATTGCGGAGGGAAGGTTAATTAATTCAACCAATCCGAATAAAAATACGGCGGTTCCGAAAACTTCTGCTGTATATCTTTCACCATCTCTTCCGGACCACCGACATATACATGCATTTTTTTGAAATCAGCATGATTATTTAAAACAACTTTATCTATTCTTTGTTCTGTCGAGATAACGGGTATATATTTAAATTTATCTGTCTTTTTCGTCCAGGCGATTAATTGATCATGCCAATATAAATCAGATTGTTTTCGAACGGTCCAGTATAAATATATTTCGGGGTGATCTTTATCTTTTAACGCCTGTTCAATAATAGCTTTACACGGTGCGAATCCTGTTCCCGCTGCAACAAACAATAACGGATATTTGGGATAGTTTTGGTAACGCAATTCGCCAAACGGTCCCGTAAAATGTAATTTCTTGTCTTGTTTGATCTGCTGAATTAATTTCTGCGTGAAAACATTATCCGGCGCATGTCGAACATGAAACTCTATAATATTGTCGTCACAAGCGTTTGCGATAGAAAATGGCCGAGGAGGATCTTGATCAACTAATAATTGAACATATTGACCTGCAACATATTTAAATTTTTCAGATGGCTGTGATGCAATCACTTGCATCACATAACCAGATAATTCTGTAAAACTTATGACATCGACAGAAATAATATTATCCAAGCTTAACCACGTTTCATGGCATCAAAGAATTCTTCATTCGTCTTTGATTGACGTAATCTGTCATATAAAAATTCCATCGCAGCTAATTCATCCATCGGATGTAAAAGTTTACGCAGAATCCATATTTTCTGAAGGTCGTCTTGTTTGATCAACAATTCTTCACGACGTGTACCGGAACGATTAATGTTAATCGCAGGATAAACGCGTTTTTCAGCAATACGTCTGTCCAAATGGACTTCCATATTACCCGTACTCTTGAACTCTTCGTAAATCACATCATCCATCTTAGAACCGGTATCAACCAATGCTGTTGCAATGATGGTTAAGCTTCCACCTTCTTCGATTTTTCGTGCAGCACCAAAGAATCTTTTAGGTCTTTGCAATGCGTTCGCATCCACACCACCCGTTAATACTTTTCCGGAGGTGGGGATTACAGTGTTGTACGCACGTGCAAGTCTGGTAATAGAATCTAATAAAATTACGACATCTCGCTTATGTTCAACAAGACGCTTTGCTTTTTCGATAACCATTTCAGCCACTTGAACGTGACGTGTTGCGGGTTCATCAAACGTACTCGCGATCACTTCACCACGAACAGAGCGTGCCATTTCTGTCACTTCTTCCGGACGTTCGTCGATCAATAAAACAATTAAGAAACATTCTGGATGATTGTCAGTAATCGATTGCGCAATATTTTGCAGCATCATGGTTTTACCCGCTTTCGGCGGTGAAACTAACAAACCACGTTGGCCCTTACCAATAGGAGAAATAAGATCGATGACACGAGCAGTAATATCTTCGGTACTGCCATTGCCGCGTTCTAATTTAATTTGTTCATTCGGAAATAATGGCGTTAAGTTTTCAAATAAAATCTTATTCTGCGCACTTTGCGGATCATCAAAATTAATTTTGCTGACTTTTAATAAAGCAAAATATCGTTCGCCTTCTTTCGGAGGTCTAATAGTCCCACGAACGATATCACCGGTTCGTAAACTGAAACGTCGAATTTGACTGGGAGACACATAAATATCATCGGGACCTGCTAAGAAAGAGGTTTCATCTGTACGTAAAAATCCGAAACCGTCTTGAAGAATTTCTAAAACACCTACGCCTTCAATATCTGAACCCTGTTTTGCGAGCGCCTTCAAAATGGTAAAAATCATGTCTTTTTTATGAAGACGAGCGAGGCTTTCTAACCCCATGCCTTGCGCTACTTCCATCAGCTGCGTAGGATTTTTTTTCTTTAATTCGGTTAAGTTCATCATCTTGTTAACGGCATCTGCTGGAGGAGGTACATTTTCTGTTACGGCGGATACGGCAGGATTCACGGCTTTAGCTGTCATAAATTAATCAGTCCGAAAGTTAGTTAAACAAAAGATCATATATGGTAAATTGTCGGGGAAAGTGAGAAAGGCCATCTTGTCGATTTCATTTTTCCGAAGGCTACCATGTAAGGAACGGTTATGCAAGATGAGATTCTATTTAATACCAAAAATGGCATGGGGATTATTACCTTGAATCGCCCCTCGGCATTGAATGCGCTCAATGCGGAAATGCTTACTGCTCTGCATCAACAATTACTCCTGTGGGAAAAAGATAACGCGATCCTATCGGTTTTGATTGAAAGCTCAAGCCCCCGCGTATTTTGCGCAGGCGGTGATATTAAAGCGGTTTATTACGCGCATCAAAAAAAACAAAAAAACATTAGTCATTACTTCAAAGTGGAATATGACCTTAATCACTATATACACAATTATAAAAAACCCTATATTGCATTATTAAATGGCCTAACGATGGGTGGCGGTGCAGGCGTTTCTCTGCATGGTCGTTTTCGTATTGCGACAGAACATTTTGTTTTTGCGATGCCAGAAACGGGCATTGGTTTTTTTCCCGATGTCGGAACCAGTTATATCCTTTCACGATTACCCAAAGAAATTGGGGTTTATTTGGGTTTGACGGGAACGCGAATTAACGCAACCGAAGCACACTACGTTGGCTTAATAGATATAGATTGCACGAATGGCACGCAAGAAAATCATCTTAAAGATAGCCAACAGCTTATCGAGAAAAATTTTAAATTCGATACTATTTCAGCAATTTTTGACAGCTTATCGCAAGATCAACATCCTTGGGCTCAACATACCCTTGCTGTCTTAAAACAAAAATCACCCACAAGTTTAAGCAAAACACTCGAGATGCTACGCAATGCCAAAAACGTAAGCTTTGAAGCGTGTATTAAAGCCGAATATGAGCTGGCGTGTTATTTTGTTGAAAGCCATGACTTTTATGAAGGCATTCGCGCTGCTATCATTGATAAGGATAAAAAGCCCATTTGGAAACCTGATACGCTATAATGACAGCTGTAATATTGATAGGAAAACAACATGTCTGATATACACAGTACCGTTAAATATATCCAATCCCAAAAGCCCAATTTTACCCCTCGTGTCGGAATCATTTTAGGATCAGGATTAGGTGCCTTAGGGGATGAAATTAAAGACAGTACCGCATTTCCCTTTTCTTCCCTCCCAGGATTTCCTACCAGCAGCGTCGCCGGCCATAAAAACCAATTGATCTTAGGAATGTTGGGAAATATGCCCGTCGCGTGTATGCAAGGCAGAATTCACAGTTATGAAGGCGCAGACAGTTCAGCGTTCAAAACATTCATTAGAACCATGAAATTATTGGGTTGCGAAATGATGTTTATTACCAATGCCGCTGGATCGCTACGCGAAGAAGTCGGCGCAGGACAACTCATGTTGATTTCTGATCACATTAATTTTCAACATCGCAATCCACTCATAGGACCGAATGATGATGAATTCGGCGAACGATTTCACCCCATGGATAATGCGTATGATCCCAAGATGAGAAAACGAATTCATGATGTGGCTAAAAAATTAAAAATTCCTTTAGCAGAAGGTGTTTACATGAGCGTCACGGGACCTTCGTTTGAAACACCCGCAGAAATTCGCGCGTTTCGCATTCTCGGTGCAGATTGCGTTGGGATGTCTACTGTTCCAGAAGTCATTCTCGCGAAACATTGTGGATTGCGCGTCGCGGCTATTTCATCCATTACTAATCTTGGCGCAGGAATGTCAGACGAATCGTTGTCGCATACAGGCACATTGCATTACGCACAAATTGCTGCAAAAAATCTATCGGCATTAATTATTGAAACATTGGAGAGCTTACATCATGAACCCTGCTGATCTTAAAACGCTGTTAAATTGCATTGATCTCACCAACCTTAATGATCACGGCAATGAAGCTGAAATTGTAAAATTATGTGAGCAATCTACTACTCCACAAGGGAGTGTTGCTGCCGTTTGTATTTACCCCCAATTTGTATCCTTGGTCTGGAAAAAATTAATTAAGCAGCCCATTAAAATAGCCACTGTCGTCAATTTTCCCAAACCAAATCAATCTTTCGAAAAAATCACCCATGATATTCAACAGGCTATATTAGACGGCGCCACTGAAATCGATGCCGTTATGCCACATGATGATAATGGCGAATTTGTCAGTCACTGCAAAAAACTCTGTGGCGACAAGGCTATATTAAAAATAATTTTAGAATCCGGCGAATTGGATGATAAAACGATTGAGAGGAACAGTACTATTGCTATTCAAAACGGCGCAGATTTTTTAAAAACCTCCACGGGAAAAGTTTCTGTCGGAGCTACTCCGCAGGCAGCAAAAATCATGTTGACTTGCATCAAAAACAGCGGAAAACCCATTGGTTTTAAAGCCTCTGGCGGCATTAAAACATTGGAAGAAGCAGCGATTTATGTTAATTTAGTGCGAGAAATTTTAGGTGAAGCGGCATTCTCATCCAATCGCTTCAGAATAGGTACCAGCCGACTACTAGAGGATATTCTATGCGCATTCCCGAATCCGAACTCATATTAAACAAAGATGGCAGTATTTATCATTTAAATTTACTCCCTGAAGATCTGGCTGATTTCGTCATTGTGGTAGGCGATCCCGACAGAGTCCCCCAAGTTTCCTGCTATTTTGACCGCATTGAAGTGCGAAAACAAAAGCGCGAATTGGTCACACATACAGGTTATATCGGCAAAAAACGTATCAGTGTACTTTCCACGGGTATGGGCGTCGGCGGTATCGACATCTGCATGAATGAATTGGATGCACTCGCCAATATCGATTTTAAAACGCGCACCATCAAACCTAACCTTAAAAGCCTTCAAATTGTTCGTCTCGGCACCTGCGGTTCTCTTCAAAAAGATGCTCCCGTTGACAGCATCGTCGTTTCACAACGCGCGCTGGGTTTAGACGGAATAGCGAATTTTTACGATATAGAATACAACAGCGAAGAAACTCGTCTTATGCAAGCCGTGCTAGAAAAATTCAACAACCACCCAGCGATTCAACCTTGCTACGCAGTTGATGGCAATGCTGAATTAACAAATTTATTTGGAACCAGCGGCGAAGCGATTATTGGAACCACTGTCACCACCAGCGGCTTTTATGCAGCACAAGGACGTATATTACGCGGTCAACTCAAAATCAAAGATTTCATTGAAAAATTGCAGCAATTAAATATGACTAATTTTGAAATGGAAACCTCTGCTATTTTTGCTTTGGCAAAAATTTTAGGGCATCGCGCATCTTCTGTCTGCGCCGTTGTGGCTAATCGTGCTGCACAGCAATTTAGTCAGAACTCCACAGAAACTGTTGATAAAACCATTCGCTTTGTTCTTGAAAAATTTTCTGTTCAGGAAACCGTCAGTAGTTAAGCAGGAGGCATTTTCATGGCGATCGTAACGATTCAGGATATTGATCCGAATACCCATTGGCGCGATTCCGCACGTGCGGCACGTTTTTTCTTTGTAGATGCGCGTGCTGCATTTCCACTGTTACTTTTTCTCATGCATATGAAATTGTGGACGTTTATTTTCGCTATTGTCACGATGATATTTTTTGCCTTGCTTGAAAAATACGGTTTTACGGTCCCCGTCTTTGGTCGATGGCTCAGAAACACGATGGCGGGTCCGCACAAATCCGCTCAACCATGGTGGAAACTCTAATGGCCGAGCTGATTAAGCAAATTCATCAAATTGCGAAAACCCTGGGTGCAAAATTCACCTTTAACGATAAAGCTATCAGTATTGAAGACGCCCTCTCTGATACCGGCCTTTTACCCGCTATCTCTCGTCGGGCAGACCAGCTCTGCTCTCTTTGCCTGGGGTATGGGATAGGAATCTCCTTTGAGGAAGCTGAAAAGACCACATTAGGGGTAAAAGTCGTATTTGATGATGTCACCCCAAATAGCCTGCGATACGTCTGTATTGCGGATGTTATCGCCGAACTTATCAATGCAAGCCCTAATAAGCCCGTGACGCCGTTAGATGAACTCATGTATGATTAGTGTTTATAGTCTATAGTCATAGTATGCGGTGCATAATGATGAGGGGTGGTACGTATGGCATTCAAAAAATCAACAGCCGAAGTTTGGCATGAAATCGAAGGGGTTACAGGTCCCTTGGAAAAGACGCTAAAGGCATTGGCTGACAATTTAAATGGTACTGCCACAGGAAGAGCTCAGGCTCAGTCTAACCTTGCTATCGTTCAAGAATTTAATACCGCAGGAGCTTCATTGGCAGCACAAGCGACACAAACCCAGTCGTTAAGCGTAGGCATGAGAAGAGGTGGCAGCAGTACACCGGATGATAGAGATAAAGACGACAGCGACAAATAGGAACGACTCCCCTGAAAAACACAGATAAAGACACTGAACATAATCTGGAATTGCTTCGTGCGCTCGATGAAGCCATTGCTAAAGGCCATTGGGAAGGAGGACTGTTTTTCCAAGCCGCCGGAAAAAAACTCCGTGATCTCAGCGAAAAACTTAAAAAAGAATTAAACCTAGAAGATGACAAACAACCCACCGCCGCCGAAATGATCGACTACGTCAAACAAAGAAGTGGTTTAGTGGAAACCTTCATTGCGGTTTATTGTGCAGAAGGTGCAAACATCAAACGTTGGGAATCTGTTTTAACCAGTCTTCCCAAACAAGTGGTTGGTCGTCCTATTTATAAACGCGAAAAAGATATTAAAGACATTATTGCGACAAAAGAAAATCCCATCAATGATGGCTATATAGTTGCTTACATTGCTGAGATGGATATATTAAAACCTACGTTTCGTGAAAAAGCGTCTGTCGATCGTTTTGGACATGAATTAATTCGTCTGAAAGACAATACCCTAAAATTGGAAAATATTACAAAATTAATTCATTTAACGGGCGAATATGCGTATAAAAATGGCGCATTAACTCGTTTGTAGCGGATACGCTCGCGGCTGTGGCCCAATATAATTTGCCAATGGCCGAATTAATTTGTTATTCGCACGCTGCTCTCTCACATGCGCCAACCACCCTGTTACACGTGACATCACAAACAATGGCGTAAATAAATCCGTCGGAATACCCATAAAGTGATAAACCAACGCAGAATAAAAATCTAAATTCGGAAATAATTTTTTCTGTTCCCACATAACTTCTTCTATCTTCTCAGCGATATGATATAAATTTTGCTGATGTGTTTTTTCGGATAATTTTTTTGCTAATTCTTTTACGACTGCCGAACGTGGATCTTCTTTGGTATAAACTCTATGGCCAAAACCCATAATTAATTTTTTTTCTGATAACATCTTTTTGACACCCTGCTCTGCGATTTGTGGATCAGAAAAAGATTGAATTAACTTCATGGCTTCTTCATTTGCACCGCCATGTAAAACACCACGCAAAGTCCCAATACCCGTCGTCATACAAGAATAGACATCACTGAGTGTTGAAGCTGTCACACGCGCCGCAAACGTCGATGCATTAAATTCATGCTCTGCATATAATATAAGAGAAATATCGAGTGCGCGGGAATAAAACGGATCCGGACTTGTTCCGTGTAACCCTTTCAGAAAATAAACCGCAGTGCTTTTTTCCGTAAGTTTAATTTCTTGTTTTTTAAGCCAGGCTAATAATATAAGCGGCGTAACCGCAACAATTTTATCAAAACTATCCGCATTTTCAGGCTCGAGCGTGCCTAACAAAGAAAAGCCGGTTCTTAAGACATCCATCGGATTCGCGGTTTCAGGAATAGCATATAAACACGCAAGTACTTTTTCAGGTAGTGATCTTAATTTAGCTAATTTTTCTTGATAATTCTTCAGTAATCCACTGTCGGGTAGTTCGCCATAAATTAATAAATACGCCACGGCTTCAAAACACGCATGATTAGCTAAATCATGAATATCATAACCGCGGTAGGTTAATCCTACTCCAGATTTTCCAACGGTTGATATTGCGGTATCTCCTGCGGTAACACCTGCCAATCCTTGAGTTTCTTTCATGCGTGATCATCCTGTGTACATCGTCGACAATGCGTTTCTTTAATAAAGAAAATACTCATAATAAGGCCTAAAATTCCGCAAAACGGAATCAAGGACATCGCAGCAACATAATCACTCAAATGATAAACAGGCACGCCATGAAAATAACCGCCATGCCAATGCTTATGTAAAATAACGCCTGCCAATGGTTGAAAAATCGCGCCACCTAATACTACCGCTAAATTATTGAACCCAATCGCCGTTCCCGTGACATGGTTTGAGTTATTGTCCTTCACTACTGCAAAAGATAACGCCTGACCTGATGCCGCCAAGCCAAACATAAATAGCACCACATACATCATCTTATAAGAAATATGGGGAACATATAAAACCAAAATACCCGACACAAGTGTAAATATGCTGCAGGTAATTAACAGAGAACGACGATTTTGAAAAAAGTCGGATAACCATCCAAAAATCGGACTACCAAAACCAATGCCTAACCAAATCATCGCGCAAGCTGCAGACGCCTGCGTTGTCGAAACATCATATTTTGTCGCTAAATAGGGAATGCCCCACAGTGCGCCAAATAAAACGATGGGGCCCCATGACGAAAATGCATAGATTGCCGTAAACCACGTCTGCGATTTCCCTAATACGGTTTTTAAACGCGCTAATTCGCCATTTTGATGGCGTGGCGGAGTAATCACTGCGCCGGGCGGATGATCTTTGACCACAAGCGACATTAGAATGGCTAACCCCACCCCAAAAATGGCCACCCATCGTAATGTTGCTCTCCAACCAAAATCTTCTACTGCTGCTGCTATCGGAATTTGTCCGCAAATTGCGCCTATTGAACTCATTAACTGCACGATGCCTGCAATAAGAGCGAAATAGTATGGTGGAAACCAACGCGACACTAACATCAGCGCACCAATAAATGAAAAGGCTGAACCCATCCCCATTAAAAAACGTCCCGCGGATGCCATGGCCACATTGTGTGTCGTACAAAAGAAAAAGGCGCCAGACGCGCACACTAAAATCGCTGCGGTTAATACACGGCGAGGCCCAAAACGGTCATACAATAATCCCGCCGCTAACTGCATGGGCGTGTAAGAGTAATAATAAAAAGCAGAAATAACACTGACGCCTGCTGCACCAATACCAAAGTCGTGCATTAACTGTGTCGTCATCACACTGGGAGAAACTTGAAGCACAAACTCATACAAATAAAACATCGAAGCGAGAATACAGATTAAGTAAGGTAAGTATCGTGGGACTGCGTTCATCGTAGAATTTTTGTATATCACAGATCTTCCCCTTCTGTAGGACGAAGGAAGCATCATAATGATATTTTCAGGGCGTTGACAAGTCTATTTTTGATGAAGCCCTTATTGATTGACTGACGCCAATGAGACATTAGCTGTCATCACGAGTTTATTTTGAACATTCACTGGTGCAGATTCGCCTCCCCCATTAGATCCTGCGGCGGTTACGACCATGGCTCGCATCACAGGTTGAGGTGACATCATGTCTTCTCTAAAATTAATTTGATGAACAACATATCGTTGATTGGGATAAATTTTATTCAGTGTCGTTAACTCTTTTTGAATTTGTTGATAAATTTCTTCACGCAAGGTTTCACGTTCTGCAATCGTATCTGCCAGTGTAGGTTCGAAATTAATATCCCCTACTGTAAATGTCTGACCTTCTTTGCTGATTTTTTTTGCTGTGCTTCGAACATTGATCAAATCAGACTCAGGTAAACGCGCGGTCGCCTCCACCTGGAGTTGCTCCAACCCTGATTGACTGGGCGTGCGATTAAATTGCGTAATATGCCAATCCGCTTTGGCGATGCCATTTAATTTATCCAGAATATCGGTGTGCGCTTTAGCTAATTGATCTTCAGTCAAACTCGCGCTGACATTGACAACGACTTCTGCAGTTTGAGAAGCCACCCAGCCTTCAACGCTGGTTTGATAATTGACTTGATTGATAACCGGTCGGATAGCGTCTGGTTGCTCGGGTGACATGACGACGGCATAACTTAAAACGGGAACTGTCCATAACAAACCTACCAATAAGCCTTTACGCATCACATTCTCTCCTGTCGATTTCCCATCATTTGGCAACATGCTATCCTTCGGCTTCTTTTGGGCATCTAAAGGACAAAACATTATGCCACACCGTCGAGATATTTTTAAACATGCAGAGAAACTCGGTTTTGGCGAACTGCATTTTAAGATTGACCACGAAACACAATTATTTGCCATTATTGCCATTCATAATTTAAAGCGCGGTCCTGCGTTGGGTGGTTGTCGATGGCGTCATTATGATAATACGGGTGATGCTATTTATGATGCATTACGATTAGCCCGTGGCATGACATTTAAATCAGCCATCAGTCATCTTCCTCACGGCGGCGGAAAAGCGGTGATCATTCGGCCCGCAAAAGTACGCAACAAAGAAAGATATTTTGAAGCCTATGCAAAATTCATCAACGAATTAGGCGGAATTTACATCACCGCTGCTGACAGTGGAACGACTGTCGAAGAAATGGATCTTATTTCTAAATATACGAAATTTGTCACCAGTACTTCTAAGATTGGCAATCCTGCAATTTATACTGCACACGGAGTATTACGCGGAATTGAAGCCGCCGTTAAATTTAAATTAGGCAAAGATTCACTGAAGGGATTGCATATTACTATCCAAGGTGTCGGCCAGGTGGGTTATCTTTTAGCAAAATCCTGTCATGAATTAGGCGCAACACTCACTGTATCCGATGTCAATGACGAATCCACCTTGCGATGCGCACAAGAATTCGGCGCAGAGATTGTCTCTCCAAAAACAATTCACACTGTAAAAGCCGATGTTTTTGCACCTTGTGCATTGGGTGCAATATTAAATCATCAGACCATTTCGAAAATTCAATCGCCGATTATCGTCGGCTCTGCGAATAATCAATTAGCAGCAAACAGTGACGGACATTTATTACACCGTCTCGGTATTTTGTATGCACCGGATTATGTGGCGAATGCAGGTGGTGTCATTCAAGCCAGCGCGAAATATTATGGCGACTCCGAAGAAAAATTACTGAAAAAAGTTGATGGCATTTACGATACGCTCACAACAATTTTTGAGCGCTCATCAAAAACGCATAAATCCACTAGCGATATCGCGGATGAATTAGCGATGGAGATTTTAGAAAATGAGTAAAACCGTCGCAACGTTTTCTATTCCATATTACCAATATTTAAACGCCGAAAGTAAAGTCGTTGCCCCGCTTCCCAAATTCGCTGAAGATTTTAATTATTTAAAAGACTTATATAAACATATGGTGTTGACCAGAACATTTGATACTAAATCTATCGCATTGCAACGTACGGGAAAATTAGGCACGTATGCCTCTTCTCTCGGACAGGAAGCAATTCCTACCGGTATAGGCAAAGCATTACACCCTACTGATGTTTTCTTAACGTTTTATCGCGGCTATGGCACGCAATTTTTACGTGGTGTTACCATGGAAGAGATTTTTTTATATTGGGGCGGCAGTGAAGCAGGCAATAATTTTAAAGCAGAATCCGCCAAACAAGATTTTCCTATGTGCGTACCCATTGGCTCGCAATATTTACATGCAGTCGGCGTTGCAACGGCTTTCAAATTACGCCACCAAAAACGCGCGGTTCTTGTCACGTGCGGAGATGGCGCGACATCACAAGGCGATGTCTATGAAGCCATGAATGTGGCTGGCGCATGGAATTTGCCGGTTGTTTTTATTATCGAAAATAATCAGTGGGCCATTTCTGTTCCTAGAGAAAAACAAACTGCAGCGAAAACTTTAGCCCAAAAGGGAATAGCAGCGGGTATTGAATCTGAACAAGTCGATGGCAATGATGTCATTGCAGTACAAGACAGAGTTTCGATTGCACTTGAAAAAGCACGCAGTGGAAAAGGTCCTACTGTCATTGAGGCTATTACTTATAGATTAAGTGATCATACGACTGCTGATGATGCGTCTCGATACCGCGATAAAGATATTGTAGGAAAATCTTGGCAAGAAGAACCTGTGGTGAGATTACGAAATTATTTATTTGAAAACAAACACTGGTCAGAATCAGAAGAGAAAGAATGGCAAGCCGCCTGTTCTGAAAAAATTGAAAAAGCGGTAGCGAATTATTTAAATACACCTCCTGAGCCTTTGGCAAATATGTTTAATTTTCATTATGGAAATATGCCAAAATCTTTAATAGCACAACGAGATAAATTTTTATGACCTCTTCTACTTCTGCTTCTACCTCTGCTCCAATTACATTAGTCGAAGCGGTTAATCAGGCTTTATTTTATGAAATGGCACATGACAAAGACGTCATTGTTTTAGGCGAAGATGTGGGCCCTAACGGTGGCGTGTTTCGTGCAACCGCTGGATTATCACAAAAATTCGGTGATGAACGAGTACTCGACACACCGCTCGCTGAATCTATGATTGCGGGATTATGTATAGGCATGTCGACGCAAGGATTAAAACCCGTTGCTGAATTTCAATTTGATGGCTTTACGTATCCTGCGTTTGATCAAATTATCAGTCATGCCGCGCGTATGCGAAATCGTACACGCGGACGTTTAACCTGTCCGATAGTATTTCGTGCACCGTATGGTGGTGGAATTCACGCGCCAGAACACCACTCAGAAAGTCCCGAGACTTTTTTTGCGCATATCCCCGGATTACGTGTACTCATTCCATCATCACCCGCAAAAGCGTATGGATTATTATTAGCGGCAATTAGAGATCCGGATCCGGTTATATTTTTTGAGCCAAAAAGAATTTATCGCAAAATTAAACAACACGTTCCTGACAATGGCGAAGCCCTATTATTGGATAAAGCGTTTGTATTGCGAGAGGGGCATGATGTTACTTTAATTACCTGGGGCGCAACGGTGTATGAAACATTAGAAGCCGCTGCGCAATTACAAAAAGAAAATATTTCCTGCGAAGTCATAGATCTTTGTTCTATTAAACCCATCGATTCTGAAACTATATTAAATTCAGTTCATAAAACGGGTAGAGCTGTCATTATTCACGAAGCGGCACGCACCTGTGGTGTCGGCGCAGAAATTGCAGCAATTTTAGCTGAAGATTTTTACTGTCTTAAAGCACCCATCGAAAGAGTCACTGGTTGTGATATCACCATGCCCTATGCTCGCATGGAGCATGATGCAATGCCGCAAGTGAAGGATATTATCAAAGGCGTTAAGAAAATATTCTGAGACATTTCCCCTCACCCCCGCTTCTGTACGACCCGGATCATAGGTAACAGATTAAACCGGGATCATCGGTAACACTTTTTAGCTGTTTAGGGTCTAATAATTTTATCTTCTCTGATATCTATTAGACCCAGTTTTAGTTTGGCAAAGTACACAAGTACTTTGCC
>DASZBR010000013.1:0-30268 GCA_035943935.1 Gammaproteobacteria bacterium | reverse complement strand
AACAGAAATATTTAGTTACATTGAAGGGTTCTACAATCGACAGCGTAAACATTCTGCTTTAAATTACCGGTCGCCAAGAGAATATGAATTAGCTTATGCTAATTTATGAAAATGTGTGTCCATTAATTCCATGGCAGATCAAACACAGCGTGCTGAATACTTGGCAAAAAATTTCCTTAGCATTATAACCCTTAAACCTACAATGCTGCTTATACGTAACCTCAATGAGTAAAGACCATTGGTCTTGAGAAAAAACCGAAGCATTATGAAGGCTATTTAAAATATTGTTAACAGTATCAATACGAGATGTTTTTATTGCATTAAGAAGCATTTCGTATACAGCTTGGGCGGATTGAGGTTCTTGCATAGCTCACCTTTCATTATTTAATGCGTTTAAGACACTTCTCTAAATCTTCTTCCAGCGGCGCTTCAATATTAAATTTCTTATCTTCTAAACTAAAACTTAAACTCGCCGCATGAAGAAATAATCTACTGCAACCATACGCGCTCATAAAATGATTAAAATCTCTATCGCCATATTTATCATCACCGACTAACGGATGATCTGCATGTTGTGCGTGTATTCGAATTTGATGCATTCTGCCCGTTTCAGGAAAAGCTTCTAATAAAGTAGTATTTGAGAATTTTTGTAATATCTTAAAATTAGTTCTGGATAATTTGCCTTCGAGTGGTTCGTCTATTTTGGTTAATTTTAAGGGCCATTTACCCATGACTAATAAAACATATCTTTTTTTGATTTTGGCATCACGAAATTGTTCGTGAAAAATTTTCAATATGCTCGGTTTTTTAGCTATCAGTAAACAACCTGATGTTTCTCTATCAATACGGTGAGCAAGCTCAAGATATTTATCATGCGGACGCATCATGCGTAATAATTCTATAACACCCGCTCTCACACCACTTCCACCGTGCACCGCTAAACCGCTAGGTTTATTGATGACTAATACTTGCTTATCTTCATATAAAATTCGGGAATTTAATAAATCCGACATATCGTGACTGACTTTAGAAGGCAAATTTTTTACACGGACGGCATCTTTCAGGGGCGGCATACGAATAATATCGTTGGCGCAGATGCGATAATCTGGATCAATGCGTTTCTTGTTCACCCGCACTTCACCCTTGCGGATTATTCTATATAGCCTGCTCTTGGGCAGTTCTTTATAGCGAGTATGCAAATAGTTATCGAGGCGTTGACCCGCATGCTCAGGGTCTACTGTCAAAAAATGTACTTGAGTCGTCATCTCGGCATGATACCATTTATCTCTTTATATTAGGGTGTAAGAACCATGCGAGCCTCAAAATATTTCCTCTCGACCTCCAAAGAAGTCCCTTCTGACGCTGAAATCATTAGCCATCAGCTCATGTTAAGAGCCGGTTTGATTCGAAAATTGGCCTCTGGTTTATATACCTGGATGCCTTTAGGCCTAAAAGTACTCCAAAAAGTTCAGGCTGTTATACGCGATGAAATGAACAAAGCCGGTGCTTTAGAGGTCCTCATGCCTGCGATTCAACCCGCCGAATTATGGGAAGAATCTAAACGCTGGCAAAAATATGGCCCTGAATTGCTTCGCATAAAGGACAGACATGAACGCGATTTTTGTTTTGGTCCTACCCATGAAGAAGTCATCACTGACATCGCTCGTAAAGAATTACAAAGTTATAAGCAACTTCCAGTCAGTTTTTATCAAATCCAAACTAAGTTTAGAGACGAGATTCGTCCACGATTTGGCGTGATGCGTGCACGTGAATTTATGATGAAAGATGCCTACTCTTTTCATCTCGATCAAAAATCTTTAGAAGAAACCTATAATATTATGTTTACGGCTTACCAAAATATATTTAAAAGATTAGGTTTAGATTTCCGTGCCGTAAAAGCTGACAACGGCACTATCGGTGGAAGTAGTTCGCATGAGTTTCAAGTCATTGCACAATCGGGTGAAGATCTTTTAGCGTTTTCTGATGAAAGCGATTATGCGGTAAATATCGAATTAATGGATAAAGATAAAGTTAAAGATGGCGACCCAAGTCCGGATGGCAAAGGTAAATTAAAACTCGCACGCGGCATAGAAGTTGGCCATATATTTCAATTGGGCGACTTATACAGCAAATTGCTCAAAGCAGAAATTACTGACGAAACGGGTAAAAAAATTCCCATGCAAATGGGATGTTATGGCATTGGTGTTTCTCGTATTGTCGCTGCTGCTATCGAACAAAGTAATGATGAGAAAGGAATTATTTGGCCAAAAGCCATGGCGCCATTTGATGTCGTCGTAATCCCCGTTAATGCGGCTGTTAAAGAAACCTGTGAAAAAATCTACGAAAACTTACTTAAGCATAATATCGATGTGCTATATGACGACAGAGATTCACGATTAGGCGCAATGCTTGCAGACAGCGAATTAATTGGTATTCCAAAACGTATTGTCGTGGGTGATCGTAATTTAAAAAATAATCAGGTTGAATATCAAGGACGTACGGATAAAGAAGCGAAATTAATTGGCATTGATGACATTGAACACCACATCACAGGAGCCGTATGAATATTGTCATTTGTTTATTATTAGGATTTACAGCCGGTGCATTTAGTGGAATCGTTGGTATCGGCGGCGGCATTATTATTGTTCCCGCGTTGGTATTATTTTTTGGCATGTCGCAACATCTTGCACAAGGCACAACGCTTGCGATCATGGTTCCCCCTATTGGAATATTAGCCGCGTGGACGTATTACAATCAGGGTTATGTTGATATTAAAGTTGCGTTATTAGTTGCAGCAGGATTTTTAATCGGCGGGTTGCTTGGCGCAAAAGTTGCTGTGTATTTGCCGAATGATGTATTGAAAAAAATATTCGCGTTTGTGTTGTTTGCGATTGGGATCAAGATGCTTGTAAGTAAATAATTTTTCATGTCCAACAACTACTGGCTCGAACATTGGGAACAAGGCATCACTAAATTTCATCGAGATTCTGTTAACCCCTTGTTAGAAAAATATTGGCCTGAACTTAATCTCGCTACAAATACAACTGTTCTTGTTCCGCTCTGTGGCAAGTCTCTCGACATGCTCTGGCTTGCAGCTCAAAGCCATAATGTCATTGGCATAGAATTAAGCCCTATTGCCTGTGAAAATTTCTTTACTGAAAATAAGCTGGGATATAAAAAAGAAATTAAAAATAAATTTACCTGCTATTTTAATGAAAATATAAAATTATATTGTGGCGATTTTTTTGATTTAACCACTGAAATAATTCCCGAAATTTTAGCCGTTTATGATCGCGCAGCACTGATTGCATTGCCGAACGATCTTCGTAAACAATATGCTGAACACTTAATAAAATTAATCTCACCCAACGGCCAGATATTATTACTCACACACAGCTCACCTGGTATTATTCAGGGTCCACCCTACTCTGTGTCACCACAAGAAATAGAAAATTTATTTAGCGCTCGATTTGATATAAAAGAATTAATGCAGTCGACAGACCGACAAATACCAGTGCATTTAGAGAAAAAGGGCTATAAAGAAATTCATGACTTTGTTTATCTCTTAAAATAGCTCATCAGCTTATCAATAAAAAACCCAGACCATAACCCAAGAAAAACAGCAACGACCATCACAATAAACGAAACAAACACATAATTTAAGGCGCCCTGTATCCCAACAAACATATCTTTATGCCCAACGATTAATGCATAAAGCGAAAATGGAATAATCAACAATACAGAACTTATCGTTCCCGGTAATATTTTTCGTCGCCATAGTGAAACAGCACAATGTTCAAGACTGTTAATAAATATAGAAAAAAACGTGATGACAACTAACGCATGTAACAGGGATCCTGCATAAATATAATTCAACGTCACTGCCACTATAACGGTAATACTCAATAAACAAAGCGCATAAAAAAAGACGGCACGATTATAGAATTCATTTCCAATGAAACGATAGAAAGACCATGCGGATGGATCAAACGACACATACTCTTCGATGTTATGGAGTATGAAAATAACAGGTAAAACTACTGTAAATAATAACGAATTAACCATAGTGAGCGTCCTTGAACCCCAGAATCATGGTATATTTAGCCATCATCTTATCATTCCGGAGCCAATTTTATAATGATATTTCTTATTGTCGCTAACGGGCCGTTTTTATCCAAAGCCATTATTGCTGAGCTTGCCACTCAAGCCGATACCGTTATTGCGCTCGATGGCGCAGCGGATAAATTAGCTCAGCTTGGCATCATGCCCCACGCCATCATTGGCGACTTTGATTCTGTTGACAAAACCTATTGGGGAATTGAAAAAACGCTGCATGACCATCCAAACAAAGATAAAAATAAAGATTCCGCTCAACCTTTTTACATGGGCAACCATAACGTCAAAATTATTTTATCGACGAGTCAATACGCAACGGATTTAGAAAAAGGCATAAAATTCGCCGATGATTCAGGTGCTGTGATTATTAATATCGTTTGTGCGACCGGTGGCAGAATGGACCATTCCCTCGGAAATATTCGATTTTTACGAAAGCATTTTAAGTCAAATAGACTCATGCGAATCTATACAGAGTCTCAAGTGCTGGAATATGCTAAAGATCAGGAAGTTATTATTCAAGGCAATATTGGAGATCAGTGCGGCATTATGGCTTTTCCCAAAGCAACGATGACTACGCGAGGACTTAAATATGATACGAATATTGAAACTGAAAACGACAGTTTTGATTTAGAACTAGGATTTAGTGAAAGCATTTCCAATGAATTAAGCAGTAATACAGCGACGATTAAAATACAGGGCGAGGCTCTTATTATTCATCCGGCCCCATATGCCCCTATTTTTTACCCGCCTGATCATCCGGCGACATCGTCCACAGCTGACCAAAATCCTGATTAAGCTTTGTCATATTTTGAATATTCTGTTGCATGTATTTAGAGATAGCGCTTTGAAATTCTGCCTGCTGCTTTTGTATGTTATCCATCATCTTTTTGACTTCTTCGGGATTCTTCGAGCCAGATATTTGCATCGACATTTGCGGATAGCCTGATTTTTGCAAGGCTTCTTTGCTGACCCAACCCACATTGCCATTCGTGGGATCACCAATTTTTACCCAGTCACCCTGATTAAAAATAGGAATAATGGCTTGCCCCTCTTTCACGCTTGCAATAACATTCGATTTTGAATCCGGATTTTGATACAACGACAGTGAAGTTGCGAACGCACTGAATGAAATAAGCCCCAGTAAAACTATCATAAATTTTTTCATAACACCTCCATGAGTTAAGGATAAATATACATGAAACAATACCAAAATTTATTGAGAACCATTTTAGCAAATGGAACGCCTAAACACGATAGGACTGGCGTCGGTACAGTCAGCATTTTTGGCCACCAAATGCGCTTTGATTTAAATAAAGGCTTTCCCCTTGTCACCACTAAAAAAGTTCACCTCAAAAGCATTGTTCACGAATTATTGTGGTTTTTAAGCGGTAATACCAATGTTAAATATCTTCAAGATAACGGCGTGAGAATCTGGAATGAATGGGCGGATAAAAATGGCGATCTGGGCCCTGTGTATGGAAAACAATGGCGAAGCTGGGGTGGTCCCAACAACCAAACGTTTGATCAAATTAGTCGTGTTTTGGAAGAAATTAAGCGCGATCCTGACTCGAGACGGCTCATCGTCAACAGCTGGAATGTGGGAGAAATAGATCAAATGGCCATGTGGCCGTGTCACACGATGTTTCAATTTTATGTGGCGAATAAAAAATTATCCTGCCAATTGTATCAACGCAGTGCAGATGTTTTTTTAGGCGTGCCCTTTAATATTGCGTCTTATGCTTTATTAACACACATGGTTGCACAACAAACAAATTTAGATGTCGGCGATTTTATTTGGACGGGTGGTGATTGCCATATTTATACCAATCATTTTGAACAAATAGAAACACAGCTCTCACGCGATCCCCTACCACTTCCTACACTCGAATTTGCACGCAAGCCTGATGATTTATTTAGCTATGTCTATGACGATATTGTGATAAAAAATTATCAACATCATGCGCCTATTGCTGGCAAGGTTGCGGTTTAAGTGGAACTAAAATTACCTGAGACGTGGATTGGACACTGGAAAACAACCGATCTATTTGAGCATGTTTTTAATATTCAGGGCGAAATTTTTCGTGAGCAACCCGGACGAAAGACTTTAAAATTTTATGAAGCAAATCAAGCCTATTTTCTGAAATTACATTTTGGCGTAGGCTGGATTGAAATTTTCAAAAATCTATTTCAATTACGCTCACCCGTATTAGGTGCACAAAATGAAGTTCATGCGATTCAGCATTTAGAAAAATATCATTTTACGCCGCAATTAATAGGCTATGGGTGGCGCGGAAAAAATCCGGCAACACAAGAATCTTTTGTCATCTGTAAAGCGTTGGAAAATACTATAAGCTTAGAAGATTTTTGTCGCGATTGGAAAACGCAGGCACCTCCCCTATCATTGAAATGGGCCTTAATTAAAAAAATAGCTTATATTGCAAAAACCATGCATGACTCAGGCGTGAATCATAGAGATTTTTATATATGTCATTTTTTATTAGACCAAACCGATTCACATCTGTATGTGATTGATTGGCATCGTGCGCAAGTTAGAAAAAAAGTCCCACTGCGTTGGAGAATTAAAGACATTGCGGGTTTATATTTTTCTGCAATGGATGCAGGTTTGACTCAAAAAGATTTATGGCGTTTTATGCGACTGTATAACAAAAATCATGACCCCGTTTTTTGGCAGCATGTCATAAAGCGCGCGACTAAACTTTACCGTAAAACTTTTAAGCGAGATCCCGACTATGTTCCGCGATAAAAAAGTATTGATTGTGACACCTGAACGACTGGGTGATACTTTATTGTGTACTCCCGCCATACATTATTTAAAAGCGAATTATCCCAGCGTGCAAATTGACGTTCTGGCTTTTTCAGAATTGTCCGCACAGACACTTAAAAATAATCCTGATATTCACCAGGTTTTTGTGCACCCTCAGAATACGATTGAAAATAAATATGACTTTGCGCTCAATATTCATGGCGAAAATTATCTTAATGCCCCCCTCGATGCGATGAAACTGAAAACCTATAACTTACCGGAAATTGATTATTCACGTCCTCAAGCAGAATTTGCCTTAGAATTTGTGCAATCCCTCACGCCTGAAAAATTTGAAATTACCGAAAGGCATTATCGATTATTTCCAGACAACCAAGACCGTGAATATATTCAAAAAATATTACGCGACAATAAAGTTGATTTCGAAAAAGATATTTTAGTAGGTTGTCAAATTGGCTGTCACAGTATTGCCCAAAAGAAATGGGCCATTTTTAGAAAAAAATTAACCCATCCCAAAGTCTGGCCGTTTGAATATTTTCTGGAATTAGCTGAACGTCTTTATAAATACAATCCCCATATCAGATTGGTATTAACGGGCTCAGAAAGCGAAAAAGTATTAGGGAATAGATTAATTAAAAAAGTACCCAGCACTATTAGCTTTATTGATAAAACAAATATTCTTCAATTAAGGGCATTGATTGATGAAATGGATTTATTTATTTCGCCTGATACGGGTGTAATGCATGTCGCATGCAGTGCTGATATTCCCATGATTGCGTTATTTGGCCCAACGAATTTACAGCGCACAGGACCGTATCCCACATTAAAAGATCTTCAGGTCATACAAGCAAAACATATGGATGATATTTCTGTGGACAGCGTTTTTAATGCGGTGATACAAAAACTATCACATCACCTGCAATAATTTCTGCGACAGCCCACCAAAACCGCCATTGCTCATCAACACAATATGCGCGCCTGGTTTTGTATGCTGAACTAAATGGTCAATAATAGCCTGAGGCGAATCCAATACTGAAGCCGTGTTTTTACATTGCTTAGCAATAGAATCAATACCCCAATCTTGGGTGGGTCTTAAAAAAATGACTTCATCAGCACTATTTAAAGATAACGCCAGAGTATCTTTGTGTACGCCTAATTTCATGGTATTTGATGCGCATTCTAATACCGCAATGATTTTGTCTTTGCCTACTTTAGTTCTTAAGCCTTCCAGAGTAGTTTTAATGGCCGTGGGATGATGCGCAAAATCATCATAAATAATAATGCCCCTTTTTTCTCCCAAGATTTCTAAGCGTCTTTTAACACTCTTAAATTCACCCAAGGCTTTTATCGCGGTTTCTAAAGAAACGCCAACATGTGCACACGCTTTTATCGCCGCAAGGGCATTTAATAAATTATGCTTGCCTAGTAAATTCCAATTTAAATTTTTTAATACATCAAAATCTTTTTCGCTAAAATATTCTATGGGCGTCCAACAGCCTTTTGAAATAACATGCTCTAAATTTTCATCAGCTTGATTGACGACTAACAAGCCATTGTGAGGAACCGTACGAATTAAATATTGAAATTGCTGTTTTATAGCGTCTAGATCTTTAAAAATATCGGCGTGATCAAATTCCAGATTATTTAAGATGAGCGTATCAGGATGATAATGAATAAACTTCGATCGCTTATCAAAAAAGGCACTGTCATATTCATCGGCTTCTATCACAAAATATTTTCCGCCGCCCATGCGTGCAGAAACACCAAAGTTTTCAGGAATACCGCCAATTAAAAAGCCCGGCTTTAAACCGGCATATTCTAATATCCAGCTTACCATGCTGGTTGTTGTTGTTTTTCCGTGTGTGCCAGATATAGCTATGACATGTTTATTTTTCAGAATATTTTTGGCGATCCACTCCGGACCCGAGCTGTAATTTAATTTTTTATTTAATATTTCTTCAATAACGGGTTTGCCGCGTGACAAAGCATTACCAATAATAATTTCGTCAGGATTTAGATTTAATTGGTCTGCTTCATAGCCAGAGATTAATTTTATATTATGTGATTCTAATTGTGTGCTCATCGGCGGGTAGACTTGTTGATCAGAACCCGTCACTTCAAGCCCCATTTCACGCGCGAGCATCGCAACGCCACCCATAAACGTTCCGCAAATACCTAAGATATGTATATGTTTTTTTGTCATGAAAAATTTATCCTTCCAAGAGCGCTTGAATTTTCTTAAGCCCTTGACGGACAGTACGAGGGCGCACACCGAGCTCAGGATTTAAAATCATCGTGGCATGATTAATATGATCAAGATAATGACCGAGTTCTCGTGAGTGTAAAAAGATCATGTCATGCCCCGCATCCACTAATTTTTTGTGCATGATTTTGCCCGCAGGCTCATTACTCTCATCAAATTTCAAGCGGTATTTATTTAATAATTCTGTGCGATATAAGGCACAATGGCTGCGCAAATAAAAATAATTTTTTCCCACGCCCTCTAAAGCATGATTTTCTTTATTTATAATTTTGTAATAAACCATCTGCACTTTTCTTTCTAATGTTTTTAATAGGCGTTTATGAAAAGGCTTGGATTCTAATTTCCAGGATCCCACACCCGCAATGTTAGGATTTTTTTCTATCTTACCTAATAAATAATTCAACCACTGAGGATGTTTTATTAAAGTATCCGTATGGATAGATAATACATAGGGCGTGGTGACTTGAGATAACGCTAAATCCAATGCTCGCGCATGAGATTGCGGCGGAGTTTCAGGCGCATCTGCTTTGCGTTCTATTAATGTTATCCACGGTACTTGTCTTAAGTATTCCACTGAAGCGTCTTCAGAATGATTATCAATCGCTATAACGTGAACCTGACTTAAGTCAGTGTGCTTTTTTAATAATTCTAAACATAACTTTGTTAATTCGGGCGTACGATAATTGGGAATCAACACCGACACTTTTGGCTCTGCCATTCGTGAAACTCCATGCTATAGTAATATCAACATTATGGATCACACGGAAATTATACGCTATGCCCACTGTAGACTTTTATCTGCTTGAAAATCCCAGCAGTGATGCAGTTAACCTTACCACCTGCAAACTCTGTGAAAAAGCCTATGAACAGCAAAAAACCGTGTTTATTTACAGCAAAACCAAGCAGGATGCTGAAAATCTCGACAAATTGCTCTGGACCTATAATGACATCAGCTTCATCCCACATGCCCTAATTCCCGCAAAAACGCCTATTTTAATAGGTTTTTCAGGTTCCCCTCCTCCTGCAAATTATGATATATTGATCAATCTCACATCGGAATCACCCAGTTTCTTTAACCAATTTAACCGCGTAATAGAAGTCGTTTCTGGTGATGCCGCTGAAAAACAAGTCGCTAGAGAGAAATACCGTTTTTACCGCGATAATCAGTGTGAGCTGAAATCACATCAACTGCAGAAGTAAACATATGCCAACTCAATTTTCACGATCTTCGCTCTTTAGCGAAATTCGGACCCTATTATTATTGTCGCTACCCATCATTGCCAATGGTTTATTGGAGTCCAGTGGTGGGTTTATGAATACCTTCCTGGTCGCACACTTGGGTGAAAAAGAACTCGCTGCGTCTGCGCTTGTAACCATGTTATTTGTCACACTCATGGTTATTTTTTGGGGGACGATTTCTGGCGTCAGTATTGTTATCGCACATTATCATGGCGCCGAAGATAAACCTGCTATTCGCGGCGTCGTTCGAGACAGTATTTTGCTGTCATTGATTATTGCCATTCCCATTATGATTTTATTGTGGTTCGCCCCAGATATATTTAAATGGACGGGACAATCTGATTTTATCGTACATGAATCAAAACGCTATTTGCATGCATTGGTCTGGGCCGTGCCATTCGATTTGCCTGGCTTTGCGATCATGCAATTATTTCAAGGTATTTCTAAACCACGCATTAATTTCATTTTTACCATGGCTTATATCCCGTTTTTAATTTGGATGAATTATCTTTTTATGTTTGGTAAATTTGGGCTTCCTGCATTAGGTCTTGCAGGTGTCGGCTGGAGCACGACGATTGCCTATGCGCTATATACTGTAGCCATGGCATTATTTATTTATTACACGCCTTTTTATTGTGACTATGCTGATTTTAGAAAAGCCTCAAAAAAACACTTCTTTGGCGAAATTTTAAAAATAGGATTGCCGTTAGGCGTGATGTATTCCTGTGAATTAGGCTATTTTCTGGTATTGGCTATTTTCTTTGGAAGAATGAGCCAAACGATATTAAGCGCACATCAAATCACCATACAATATTTTTGGATTGCAATGACGCTCGTATTTGCATTTAGCCAAGCCTTTTCGATTCGCATTGGATGGCGTCTGGGCCGAAAAGAACCTGAATGGGTTCTCCCCATTACACTCATGAGCACAGGTGTCATCACGTTACTCAGTATTTTAATTGCCATCCTGTATTGGCTTTTCCCTGTTATTCTCATCAATCTCGATTTTATTCATGCGCCTAAACCTGATCCGGCATTAGTGAACACTGCAGTACTGTTATTTTTTTATGTCGCTTTATTTCAAATCGTCGAAAGTGTAAGGCTGACGTTATTTGCTATTTTACGGGGATTAAAAGATACGCGCTTTACGCTATATACCTCTGTTCTGTCATTCTGGGGAATTGCACTGCCTGTCGGATATTATCTTGCGTTTATTCGTAACCAGAATTATGCCCAGGGATTATGGATAGGCTTAATTTTCAGCGCAATGGTGAGCATAGCGATATTGAGTTTTCGACTGAAGTACAAAATACAGGCAATAAAAAAGGGCGTCGAATAACGCCCTTTTTCGTTAGTGGGCGCGATAAATCACGCCCTTACAAAATTACAAAGTTACGCTTTCTTTAAGAACTCTTAAAGGAACGATTTTAACAACGGTACGTGCTGGCTTTGCAGCAATCCAAATCTGTTCACCCGTAGCAGGATTACGACCCAAACGCTTCTTGGTCGCAGGACGTGTTTTACGTTTTACACGGATACCAGTTTCAGGAATTGTGAATTCGCCTGAACCACGCTTAATCATGTGTCCAGCGATTTCATTTGCAAGGACTTGAAATACGCGATGAACTTCTTTCTTGTGTAGACCGGTTTGACCCGCAATCTTCGCAAGAATTTGGCTCTTCGTTTCTTTATCAGGATTTGCTTTTAATCGCAGTGAAAAATCATTGGCTTGTCCTGATGATTTCTTAGAAGCCTTTTTGGAGGACTTCGCAGACTTCGCGGATTTAGCCGATTTTTTAGTTGCCATAATGTTTCCTTCTGTGTAACAAGTTAACGGGGATCCAATCGTTTTATTGACTGGGGTCTGAATCACAGTAGCAATCTTAATCGTTTTATTGCATTTTGCAAGACATGTTACAATAAATTATTTGAAAATCGGGGAAAAACATTGGCCACTCTTATCCAACTTGAAAAAAAGCTCTTACATTACACAGGAAAAGCCATTCACGATTTTAATATGATTTCGAGAAATGACAGAGTGATGGTCTGTCTTTCAGGTGGTAAAGATTCTTTTACGCTATTGACCATTCTGACGCTACTGCAAAAAAGAGCCAAAATTCCCTTTGAAATTACAGCGTACACACTCGATCAACAACAGCCGGGCTGGGATGATTCGAAATTACGCGCGTGGCTTGAAGCGCGCAAAATTAACTATTTTATAGACAGCAAAGATACGTATTCTATCGTCAAAGCAAAATTACCCGAAGGTGCAACCTACTGTTCCCTCTGTTCTCGCTTACGTCGCGGTACAATATATGGCTATGCAGAAAGAAATAATTTTACGAAAATAGCGTTAGGACATCATCGCGATGATTTAATTCGTACTCTACTGATGTCCATCTTGTACAACGGCGAAATAAAATCGATGCCCCCCAAATTACTGACGGATAATAAAAAACATATCGTCATTCGTCCCCTCGCCTATTGCCAAGAAAAAGACATTGCCGCCTTCGCTAAACACATGGAATTTCCCATAATCCCCTGTAACTTGTGTGGCTCTCAAGAAAATCTGGTTCGCAAAAAAGTCGGTAAATTAATCGATGAATTAGCCAAAGAAAACTCTAAAATTCCCAGCAATATTTTACATGCGTTAAGCGCCGTAAAACCCAGTCAATTGATGGATACGACACTGTGGGATTTTAAAAATCTGGAGACCACCGATGTCGTCGCCGAAGAAATCTAAAGTCATTGTTGCACTTTCCGGCGGAGTTGATTCTTCTGTCTCTGCCTATTTATTAAAACAAGCCGGCTATGAAGTCGAAGGCTTGTTTATGAAAAATTGGGAAGAAGACGACACGGAGAATTACTGCGCCGCAGAAGAAGACGTGAAAGATGCCAAAGCCGTCTGTGATAAATTACAGATTCCCTTTCATACCATCAATTTTGCAACCGAATATTGGGACAATGTCTTTAGTTATTTTCTGACAGAATATAAAGCAGGACGAACGCCGAACCCTGACATACTCTGCAATCGCGAAATTAAATTTAAAGCCTGTATGGAATATGCAAAACATTTAGGCGCAGACTTTTTTGCGACAGGACACTATGCTCAAAATATTAATAACGACTTATATAAAGCTCATGACTTAAATAAAGATCAGACTTATTTTATCTATACGCTCACACAAGATTTGCTCAAGACTATTTTATTTCCTATTGGCCATTTACCAAAACCCGAAGTCCGCAAAATAGCCGAATCCGCTGGCTTATTAAATTATGCTAAAAAAGACAGTACGGGCATTTGTTTTATTGGCGAACGTAAATTCAAAGAATTTCTCTCGAAATATCTTCCCGCTCAACCCGGCACTATAGAATCCGTCGATGGCAACATCATGGGAAAACATGACGGCTTAATGTATTACACGTTAGGACAGAGACAAGGCATTAAAATTGGCGGATTAAAAACAGGCTCGGGCGAGCCCTGGTATGTGGTCGATAAAGATTTAACACGCAATATTTTGCTTGTCGCGCAAGGCCATGAACACCCCACACTCTATTCTAAAGTATTAGATTTCGAACAAGCGCATTGGATTATTCCTCAAAATTTTCCATTGACCTGTTCAGCAAAAACAAGATACCGACAAGAAGATCAAGTTTGTACCATAGAACGACTGAGCGAAAATAAATATAAAGCACTATTTGACCAACCGCAATTTGCGATTACACCCGGCCAATCGGTTGTGTTTTATCAAGATAATTTATGTTTAGGCGGCGGAATTATTCATGCACGCCACTAGTACGCCCGGGAGTAGTCTCTATTACAGCGTCATGCATGCGGATTCTTCTGTCCGTGAAAACATAATTTTATATAGAAATATCTATGAAAAACTTAAAACAATTAAACCCGTTGCAATAAGCTGGTGGGAGCAAGAACTTCAAACTAAGCCTGAACTACTGCCAATATTACAAGCTTTTGTACAAGACTCTCAGACGAATTTATATGAGAATGATTTGAGCTTGCATCAATTTTATAAAAATACCGCGGGGGCTTTTGAAAAAGCTTTAGGGAAATTTTATGGAATTACTGACACGGCAACACTCGATATACTTGAAAATCTGGGTATATTTATAGCCAAAGTTGATCATCTGAGAAATTGCAAAAAAAGGATAACACAGGGTAAAAGCTATTTTTCAGGTGAACAGCTGTTGAAACATCAATTAAATCTTTATGAATTATCTAAACTAGAACTTACTCCCAACATTCATACTCTTTTTGAAGACGAAGCCCAACACGCCTTCTCCTATTTTATTCCCGTTAAAAATAAAAAAATTCGTCCCACGCTGATTCTGGCTCACATCCAAAAAGCCCTGCTGACAGAAATGAAACAATCCCATTTTCCTGTTTTTACCCATCAAATCAGCCTCACGCCTCTTCGTAAATGGTGGATTGCAATACGCCACTAAATCGTTACAATACGACGAATATTTGTATCACTCAGAAGGAGACCTATGACCGCTGCGTGCATTGATGAAGAGAATGTAAAATCTTTTCATTGGCGCATTATTTTCACTGCCGGCATGGGATTTTTCACCGACGCCTACGATCTATTTATTATTGGTGTTGTCACTACTCTCTTACGACCACTCTGGCATTTAACCACCTGGCAACTCGCGACATTAAATGGCGCGTCACTTGCGGCGGCTGCATTTGGTGCAATTATTTTTGGAACGCTCTCAGATAAATTGGGCCGTAAAAAAATGTACGGCATTGAAGTCGCCATATTATTTACAGGTGCCATTCTTTCTTCGCTTGCTCCGTCATTTTGGTTTTTATTAGCTGCACGTATTGTGGTTGGATTTGGTATTGGCGGTGATTACCCGTCGAGTGCGGTCATTGCAAGTGAACATTCTCATCGCAAAAACCGCGGGTTTTTAGTGTTATTGGTTTTCGCGATGCAAGCGATCGGATTAATTGTCGGCCCCCTATTTGCGTCTCTCTTATTATATTTGCATATTCCCTATGAATTAGTGTGGAGAATATTACTGGCAGCGGGTGCGATTCCTGCCGCGTCTGTTTTTTACTTACGACGTCGCATTCAAGAAACACCGCATTATTTATTGACACAATCCATCCCGCGTGAAGTCAGTCGTGTGATTGCTGATTTAACCGATACCTCTAAACGCTATGAGCAACTGACGTTTTTAAAACAAAGCTTTTTGACTAAGCGGTGGTTAACGTGTTTGTTTGGCACAGCGTCTGCCTGGTTTTTATTAGATGTTGCTTTTTATGGTAACAGTGTTTCAGCGGTATTATTATTAAAAGCCTTAAATCCATCCGGTCATTTATTATTTAGCACTTTAGTGCCTGCAGTGATTTTTTTACTGTGTGCGCTTCCGGGTTATGTGCTTGCGGCTTATTTCATTGATCATCTGGGTCGAAAATTTTTACAGTCGTTAGGATTTGTCATGATGGGAACCGCGTATTTAATTATTTCCATGATTCCGCATCCCACTGAACACATACCGTTATTTTTAGCGGTATTTGGCATGAGCTTTTTCTTTGTGAATTTTGGGCCGAATACCACGACCTTCCTGATACCTTCTGAGATATTCCCTGCAAATTTACGCGCGAAGGGTCATGGGATTTCAGCCGCTGTCGGAAAATTGGGCGCTTTTGTCGGCGTATTTTTATTACCGCCTATTTTAGAAAGACATGGGTTATCAACCATTTTTCACTTGCTTGCTATTGTTTCGTTTACAGGCGTTTTAGTGACACAGCTGATTCCAGAGATGGCGGGCGTAGGCTTAGAAAGCTCAGAGATTTTGAAGGTAACACCGGAGCCGCCATAAGCATGAAATCGCATATCCTCAGATTTTTCATTGACGAAACGGTTACTTTTTCCATAGAATATCCATTATGAACTCTAATGATGGCGATAATAAATCTCCTAAAACACCTCGGACACCGGAAACCCCTGTCTACGAAACCCCCGGCAAAATGGGCCCCGCTTGGAATCGCCTCATCGTCCCCGATAAAGTTTCTGCTTTTATTCTTGGACCTACCGGAAGTCCCGCTAAAACTCCAATGTCAGCATTCAATAAACAAGCAAGTAAAAATGTTGAAGGCCATAGTCCGTTTAAAGAAAAAGGCACACCGGGTTCAACAGAAAAATCCGCTCCCAAATCCATCTACACCGAAAGTCATGAAAAACTTCAATTGATAGGTGTATTTGATGACCTCGCTGTTTACGCGCGAATTCCAGAGTCAACTCGTGAACCCTCACTTGCAACGTTAGAGGAAGTTGTAAAAAAACATATCTCCGAATCAGATGAAAACAAGGATGATACAAACGCTAAAGTCCAAACGTATGATTCTCAGACAGCAGCTCGACCTATACGAAAAAAAGGGCGCAGCCAAAAAAAAACCATGGGAAATGTTTCTGCAAAAGAAGTTGTGCACAAAATCTTTGATATCGACACGGTCACTGAGACCTTAAATAAAATGGATTTATCACAAGAGGCGCGAGAAGCCATAGTGAATCGTTTTGAAGATTTCAGCGCAGAATGGTTACATCTAATTGATTATGCCAAAGTGGGTGAAGCCAGACAGATTCGTGCAAATTTAGTAGCAGGTAGTAAAGAAGCGAACTCAACGATGATGATTATTGAATCTTACACAAATGACCAAATTGCAAAAGGCAAAAAAGTTTATATTGAAGTAAAAGCGATGATTGCAAAAGACGATATCGCGAAAAAAATTATCATGCGGGTAACAACCGAGGACCCAAAAAGCACAACAGAAATTATCATCAATCCTTTCACAAAAATGAAACCTGCCGTTCAATCTAAACCGTATTTTGATATTCGCCAGCAAATTAAAGGACAGGACTCAAAACTGAAGAAGTAGTTCTTTCTTTACTCAAATCTCTTACATAACCTGAGGATCTCCCCTCAAGTTCTTCTTCAGTAATCATGCGTTTTTCAATAAGATGGTCGAGCATTAAGCACACATTAAAAGCAAGCGTAGGATCATATTTCAGATAAGCTTCGTAATTTTCTTGATCATATTCAACTGCCCTATCCAGTGCTGTTAATGTCTTTTCGACAAGAGGTGCGTAATTTTCGACACTGGGCTCAGTCGTTAATAATGCAGCATATCGCATTTTAGCAACAAGAATCTGAGCCGCTTGAGGGTAATACCTTTCAAGAAAGTGGGCATTCTCTTCTGACGGATCTTTATCAAATTCTGCACGAAGTGCGCGATAATTGCCCAGCTGTGCGGCAACCGCAGGACGGATCTTTTCGACTTCCAGACCCACAAAATAAACGAACGCATTAAGCTCACAAACAAGATAAACAGGATAGGTCTCAGGATATTTAGTTTTTAATTGTTCTTCCCAGTACAATTGTTCAGACGATTGTCTATTATCAAAAACATCATCGGGAAGGGGAAATGTTCTTTCGTGGTTCATTACTAAAGCATCATAAAAATCAGGACAATGTCTTTTTAAAATCTCTTCTGCATCCGAACAGCGCATATTCATATTCTCCCTATAAGTGCGGCTATTCTATCGAGAGTTAGTGATCTCGTCTAGCTCATCCAAATCATCGTCACCAATCTTCCTGACTGATCTTTATCTCTTCTCGCGGAATGAAATAATTCTGGGTTGGAATACGTACAAAAATTGCCGCCATATATATTATTAAAACCTATATTTAATTTACTTAATCTGGCTCTGGCGAGTTTATATAAATCTGCTAAATACTTTCCAGGCTTATTAGGGATAGCACTAAATCCTTCGGGATACTCTAAAAAATACTCTTTCATGTCTTCGCCAACTTCATAATACTGAGAAGATATGGCGGGCCCAAGCCAAATTAATAAATCATCTGGCTTTTTATTTAATTTCTCAATGGTCAGCTCAATAATATCTTTTGCGATACTTTTCCAGCCTGCATGAATAGCCGCAACCACACTACCCTGTTTATCTGTTATTAATAGGGGTAAACAATCTGCTGTTCTGATTGTACAAATTATATTGGGCTGGGAAGTATAAGAGGCATCGGCAGATGAATTTCTACCTGTGGATGCTTCAACAATATTACTGGTATGGATTTGGTTCAGCCAAACCGGTTCTGATGGCAACACAAGTGTGTGTGAAGAAGGCCTTAGTACTGTATATGCCCGTATATTTGCAGGCGTTTTCCAATCGGGAATCAAATAACCGTTCATTTTCAGTTTCCTATTTAATCTTAACCATGATAGATTATTTTATCATGGTGACGCTATTGGTCCTTGCGCAGTGCTACATTGTGAACCCCGTCAGGTCCGGAAGGAAGCAGCGGTAACGATGGATGCAGGTGCCGCAATGTGGCGAATAGCTCACCTCCATATTACTTACTACCGTCATGAAGAGTGCACCCATGTCGTCATCACCCTCACATCTCGTCTTAGCGCGAAAATATCGCCCACAGTCTTTTGCTGAAACGATGGGTCAAGAACATGTGTTACGCGCATTACAAAATGCGTTAGAAACCAACCGCTTACATCATGCTTATTTATTAACGGGTACACGCGGTGTCGGCAAAACAACCATTGCCCGAATTTTTGCCAAATGCCTGAGCTGTGAAAAAGGCGTAACCGCTACTCCCTGCAATACTTGTTCAAGCTGTACCGAAATTAATGCGGGCAGATATATTGATCTCTTAGAAATAGACGCAGCATCACGCACCAAAGTCGAAGACACACGAGATTTATTAGACAATGTCCAATATCTCCCTCAACGCGGACGATATAAGATTTATTTAATAGACGAAGTTCATATGTTATCAGGACACAGTTTCAATGCCCTATTAAAAACGTTAGAAGAACCTCCTGCACATGTTATTTTTATATTAGCCACGACAGACCCACAAAAACTACCCGTGACAGTACTATCGCGCTGCTTACAATTTCACCTTAAAAATATGTCTTCAGAACAAATTATTGCTCAGCTGAAAATTATTTTAGATAAAGAAGCTATTTCATATGAATTAAATGCCTTGGAATTAATTTCAAAAGCGGCGCAAGGCAGTATGCGAGATGCGTTAAGTTTATTAGACCAAGCTATTTCTCACGGCCAAAATAGTATTAAAGAAATCAATGTCACGGAAATGCTCGGCTTAATTCCTGCACAAAAAGTCGTTGAATTATTAAGCTTAGTTCACTCTCAAAATAAAGAAAGCTTAATCAATACCGTAAATAATCTTGCAGAATTAAATATAGATTTTTTGGCGCTATTAGATGAGATAATTATTTTATTGCAAAAACTGGCGGTTGATAATTTCTTAAATAAGACTAATTCAGCCCTAAATCTTAAACCTGAAGATATTCAGCTGTATTATCAAATAGCGTTATTAAGCAAACGCGACTTGCCATTATCACCTGATCCTAAATTAGGTTTTTTGATGTGCTTGATCCGAATGATGGTATTTACGCCAGCGAAATTTACACAGCCAGTCAAACCTGTTTCTCATCCAGTTGAGGCGAAAGTTCCTGTATCAACACCTGTATCGACACCCGCATCTGCACCGACTTCAAACGCCTGGCAAGACATTATCGCAACACTGAATTTGACGGGAATCACACTGTTATTAGCTCAAAATTGCGTGATGTCTAAAAAAGAAAATGAGATCACACTGACCGTCGATGAGTCTCAGAAAGCCATGCTGGTCCCCGCTGCCAAAGAACGCTTAGAAAAAGCAATACAGACACACTTCGGAAGTGCTTGCCAAATCAGCATTATCATAGGAAAATCTAACGATACGCCGGCAAAGCAAGTGCAAAAAACGATTAACGATGCCCGAGAGAAAGTGCAGCAAGAAGTCCTTTCGGATCCCACTGTTCAATCCATCATGCAAAATTTTTCGGCAACGATTGAAGATATTACACCCACTTAATCCTAGGAGAGCACAATGGATCTCAAGAAATTAATGCAACAAGCGCAAGAAATGCAAAAGAAAATGCAAAACGCCCAAGAAGAAATTGCGCGTTTAGAAATTATTGGCGAATCCGGTAGCGGTGCCGTTAAAATTATTTTCAACGGTCAACACAAAGCAAAATCCTGCAAAATCTCCCCCGATGTTTGCGCACTTCCAAAAGACGATTTAGAAATTCTTGAAGATCTCATCGTCGCTGCCATCAACTCAGGCACACAAAAGATTGAAGAAACCTCTAAACAAAAGCTTGCTTCATTAACAGCAGGTCTTGAATTACCAGAAGGTTTCTCAGGAACCTAACGTTGAACAAACACATTACTTTTAGTCCTGTAATTGATCATCTAATAGAGTGCCTACGCGTATTACCTGGCGTAGGCCCGAAATCCGCGCAACGGATTGCGTTTCACCTCTTAGAACGAAACCGCGATGGTGGTTTCAAATTATCCGATGCCCTCAAAGAAACTATGTCCGTTATCAAACATTGTAAATCTTGCCGAAATTTCAGCGAAGATGATCTCTGTCATTTATGTAACAATCCTGCCCGAGATAATACTTTATTGTGTATCGTTGAAACGCCAGCTGATGTAATTGCAATAGAACAAACAGCGGGTTTCAGAGGCTATTACTTTGTATTACAAGGTCATTTATCTCCCCTCGATGGCATCGGTCCAAAAGAATTGGGAATAGATCAATTAATGGCTCGCATTGCATCACAGCCCATTAAAGAAGTTATATTAGCGACAAATTCAACGATTGAAGGCGAAGTCACGGCACATCATATTGCGAAATTATTAAAACCTTTAAATATTTCTGCAACACGAATTGCACACGGTGTTCCGATGGGTGGCGAATTGGAATTTGTGGATAGTACTACTTTAATGCGTGCGTTGTCGGGAAGAAAAGTAGTAGAAGCATAAAAAATATTTCTGACTTATTGACACGCAAATATCAAAAGCCTAGATTAATCAAATAGATATTCCGGAGAAAATTATGCAATCAAACAATCCCATTGAATCCAAAAAAATGCGTGACGCCCGTGCCTTGGCAGAAATTTTAAAACAGAGAGAACTTAACTTTCAAAAAAATGGGGGAATCCCCCTAGAAGTAGCCTTTGAAAACCTTCGTAAACGAGCAGAAAGGATGAAAATTCTATATGCAGACATATTCAATAATAATAGTAGAAGAAGCAGAGAACGACCTTCATGATATTTGGCTTTATATTGCTGTAAATGATTTACCAGCAAAAGCCGATGACCTCCGAGTTGTGCTCAAAAAAAAGTGTTATAGCCTTTCTTATATTCCTGAGCGTGGCCGACGCGTACGCGAACTTGAAGAATTAAATATTTTCGATTTTTATGAAATATTTTATAAGCCCTATCGAATTATTTATAAACTCGTCAACACCACTGTCTTTATTTACGGCATCTTCGACGGCAGACGCGAATTAAAAGAATTATTATCAGAAAGAGTAAGGAAATCTTACAGTACATCCTTATAATCCATCTCCACTCTGTCTCGATTAATTTTACGAATAAAATTCGAATAACACATCCACGAGGTCAACGCTCCTAAATCTGCAAACTGCGGTGGCACAAATTTCGGCGGAATCACTAACCCTTCATCCACTAACTCTGCAATACTTCTAATATCTTGCAAGGTAATCTTGCCTGTAAATAACAACGGAATGCGTGATAACTTGCCCTTCTCTATAGCCAATTGCAGATAATTATAAATCATGACAAAGCCTTTACTGTAAACTAAATCTTTCGTAAACGGCCCGCCATCGGGCAAACTTCCGCGAAATACCCGCGTGCTATTCGAGTAACTCTCTTCATCGGTAATTCCACGCGTTTGATAAAAACGAAACACATCCAGAAAGTTCGCGCCCTGCTCCGCCATATGAATTGCAGTAATGCGATCCGTTAATCGTCGAACACGATCGGGATACGACGCGAACGTAAAGATTTCCATAATAATCGCTAAGCCTTCTTGCGTAACGGTTGATGATGGCGGGCCTTTACTTAAGAAAGTACAAATAGGTTGAAGCAATCCATTTAACGTCGTCCCAATATGAACCCAGCCTTCATGAATTTCCAATAAATGTAACTCACGCTCACTGAACATTACCCCTTTGCGTAATTTAATGGTATCCGCACCAGCCGAGGCATCCGCTAAAATTCCATCACTCACAATTACATTCACCGGGCGTGCTGAATTTTTAAAATAATGATGCAGCTTTTCATTAAGTATTTTTACGGCGTCTTCAGTCGTATAGATTTTTTTGTCTTTATCCATGGGCGCTAATTGATTTTTGAGTGTAACTAACATCGCAGAAATCATTTCAGATAAATCTTTTAAATTGGGTTCGCCGGCATGAAACGCATCTGTTGAACCACCATATAAACGCTGCGAAAGCTGACAAAACTCAGGCTCACCTCGGTGCTTTAACATTCGAACCAATTCGCGATATTCACCGCACATACGCAGCATAATATTGCCGACCGTACTGAACTGTCCGAGCAAGCGCTTAATGTCATGCTCAATCTCATAAAATTCAGCGGCTTTTTCTTCAGGCGTATAGGGCAACGGATTTCTTTGATAGTAGTCTTTTGTCACGGCGGGTAATTTTTGAAATTTATTGGCGAAAAAATCGTGTTGAATTTCAGCGTCCCATTTAAGCGCATCCAGCACGCGGATAGGCTGTTGAGCCCTTACAATCCGTTCGGAGAGTTCAAAAATGGTTTGTTGGTAGGGGGTTAATGGGTGTGATCTCATGTTTATTCCTTTCCTTGTGCGTCCTTCGTCGACTCTTTATTATAGCCCAACGATTACGAACGGAGAATGACATTTCATGCGAGCCACACAAAATTTCAAAGAATGTGACGGTTATATTGAAACCAGCCTAACCGGCAAAAACCTGATGACCACCCCCCAACTCAACAAAGGCACGGCCTTCACGCAAGAAGAATTGGAAACCTTTGGCTTGCTGGGTAAAGTCCCCGCCCGTATCGAAACGTTAGAAGAACAAGTCAAACGCGCTTATTTTCAATTTTCAGAATATACAGACGATCTACAAAAACATATTTATTTAAATAATCTGAACGATAAAAATCAAGTCCTATTTTATAAAGTGGTGACGGATCACCTTGCTGAATTATTTCCCTTAATTTATACCCCCCATGTTGCCACGGCGGTGCAAGAATTCAGCCTTGAATTTCGACAAGCACGCGGATTATTTATCAGTTACGAAAATCGAGATCAGATGGATTTTATTTTAGATAATAGAACCAATCCTGATATTGATTTAATTGTTGTGACCGATGGCGAAGGCGTATTGGGTATTGGCGACCAAGGTGTAGGAAGCATTAATATTCCCATTGCAAAATTAATGGTCTATACGCTATGTGCTGGCATCAGCCCCCTCAAAACATTGCCTATTTATTTAGATGTCGGCACAAATAATAAAAAATTATTAGAAGACCCGTATTATTTAGGTGCGCGACACCCCAGAATTTCCAAAGAAAAATATGATGAATTTATCGCACAATTTGTTGACACCATTTCGAAAAAATTTCCCAAGGCTTTTTTGCATTTTGAAGATTTTGGTCGAGATAATGCACGACGAATATTAGATCAATACCAAAATAAGATTCGCTGTTTTAATGATGATATTCAAGGCACGGGTGCAGCAGCACTGGCCGCCGTATTAGCTGGCGTAAAAAAATCGGGCGGAAAATTTGATGAACAACGCATTGTGATTTTTGGTGCAGGTACTGCAGGAGTAGGCATTGCCGATCAATTATATCGTGCGATGCGTCGACATGAGGTGTCCGAAAAAGACGCACGCGAAAAATTTTGGTTAGTGGATAGATTTGGATTAATTACGGCAGATCAAGATGGTTTAACGACGGGCCAGATTCCCTATGCACGAAAAGATGCTTCTAATATATCTACTTTGGTTGATATTATTAAATTAGCCAAACCGACAATCTTAATTGGCTGTTCTGCGCAACACGGTGCGTTTACACAAGACGTGATTGAGACCATGGCAAGTTTTGTTGAGTATCCTATTATATTGCCGTTATCTAATCCGACTGAAAAAGCCGAAGCGATTCCGGAAGATTTAATCACGTGGACAAAAGGCAAAGCATTAATTGCAACCGGCAGTCCGTTCAAACCAGTAGTTTATAACGGCAAAATCTATACTATCTCACAGTGTAATAACTCTTTGGTTTATCCGGGTATTGGATTAGGTGTGATTGCGTCGCGTCCCACCTTATTTACGGATGATATGTTATGGGCGGCGTGTGTTGCCTTAAGTGAACTCAGTGGTGAAGCATTATTGCCAACATTATCGCATGCACGTGAATCGAGTTTAAAAATTGCGAGTGCGATTGCGAGAGCGGCGGGCATGAAAGGAGATGTTGAATCTCACATTAAAAAAATTATGTGGGAACCGAAGTATGTGCCGTTAAAAAAAGCCTTGTCCTGAGGAGCATCTTTACGCGACGAAGGAGCTGACTACTCACTCTTCCTCGTGGGTGCTCTTCGTGTTGGCATCGGAGGATCCTCTGTTCTTCCACTAGCGCGATCTCGTGTTGGGACCGGAGGTTTATCTGTTGTTCCTGTCGATTCCTTTCGAGGTACTACTGGTGTTCCGGGTTGTGATCCGGTTTGCGCTTGTGGCGGTGTCAAGGGTACTGCTCTCGCTGGTTTTCGTGATGTACTTGGAGTTCCTGGTTGTGATCCACCTGCTGGTGACACAGCAGGTGATGAGGTTCGTGGTAATGGCGACGGTGGTAGTTGTCTTCTTCCCACCGCAGGTGAATCCGCTCCCTTTTTAAGTACTTGCGCTATCTCTTCAGTACGCTTACTTTCTCGTTGAAACAATGATCTTAATTCACCTTCAAGTTTTGCTTCTTCGCGAGGCGAAGGTGTTCTACTACTGGATCGACTACTGCTCGCACTACTTTCACTATCACTACCCGCTGGAGTAACACGAGGAGATCCTTTAGGTGTAGTGATGGGATAATGCTTATCTAATTGTTCTGCCGCATATGTACTCATCGCCCTCAGTGCATCAAATGCGCGAGGATTACGCTTAAGTTCTTCACCAAATTTTGAATTCTTCAGAACAATAATAAGATTAGTCACATACCGTTGCTCTCTAACCGGATCATGAGGCTTGTCATATTCCTTCAACGCGGTAACCATATTTTCAACAACTTCATCAAGTGTATAATTTTCAATCTGTGCACAATCCTTTTGGGTAATGCCGCCGCTCTTCATGAGAAGTGAAACCAAAGGAACGACATTATATTTATAGTGTCCATTGAGCTTATCACGCACCACATCACTTGCTCGTGCAATTTTCAAAAACAATCCGTGATTTTTTCTCAACGCTTCAACTTCAGGAGACTTTATCTCTACTTTTTTGTCGAACAAGACCATAAACATTTTGACATATCGTGCTTTATTATCTGGGTCACTCTTAATAAGATTGGAAATAGCCTCGACAATAACACTGAGCGGCTGCGACGCAAGCTCATCAAAAGGTTTTTGACGTTCACTCTTTTTTAACATTAATAACTGTTTACACATGACTTCAACTTCAACCGATCGCTGCGCTTCATTGAAACGTCGCCCTATCTCTCCACATTTTTCAAGCAGCATTCTGACATTGGTTTTTACTGCTTCCACAGGATCTTCACCTTTTTGTTTTTCTATGCGCACGTCATTTAAAATCGTTTCATCTTTAACATTTTTAAAGTCGACCATCAGGAGTTTTAATCGTGGAATCCACTGAACAACCTTAATAAGCTGAAAATCAAGAAGATCAAATCTGTCTGGGTCTTTGGGATTTTTCTTGGAAAAATGATCTCGATACTTTTTATCAACCAGCAAGCCTTTCAAATAATTCATTCGAGCGATATCTTTTAAGATATCGGGATTATTGAGTAACTTATCCGCAATATACGCCGTTTTTCTAAGTGGGAATTCTGACTTATATTCGCTAAGCTCAGATAAAAAATCAGCAATTTTTTCATATTTTTCGCAAAATTCACGGACATCTGGATCCGTATTGGCATAGGCATCTCTAAAACTATGGATCACTTGCCTGACGTGCAATCTTCTCACTTCATCAAAGCTGAAAAATCCACGGTAATTTTCATCATTGACATCGATAACCTCAAGCATCCACTCTTTTCGCTTAGTCTCAATCTTCGCACCAGTGGCACCGAGTTCTTTTCCGCCAATCACAACGTCATCAGCATCTTTGCTTTTTCTGCTGGTTCTGCCTTTTTTGTCGTCCATTGTAGTCTCCTCAAAAAATTCACAGAGATTCCGATCATTTATTTCCTAGCTGATCATCGCGCTTAATTGCCTCAACTTTATCATCGATCCAGTCGCCGATGAGTAGTGTCGTCGATGCCCTTTTCTGTGCAAAACTACGGCATGCTTTCATCTTTTCCAGCAGTTCCATTTCAAGGGGCGTTTCAACTGCATCGATTATCTTTCCAACCTCTCGCTCCTTTCCATCAAAGAGATTTAAGTTGCCAATCTTAGCTAATTGCGTCGTCGTAAAATCTTTAATCTCATCAAGAAAATCATGGGGTCGTGTAATGGGTAACTGTCGAATACGCGCAATATCAGGATCTTGAATCAGCGCTCTTTCAGAAACAGGAGATACTGGTGCTGAACTTACAGGCGATGTTGATTTAGGTGATGCAGCTTGCAACTTCGCCGTCACCGCAGTAAGAGAAGAACTTGGAGAAGGACTAGGTGAGCGAACAACTGGTTGCATTTCTTCTTCTGGCTGTGCGCTTAACGCCTCAAGCAACGCCGTTTTATTTTGAAGCGATAACTCTGCTTCATTTGCATCTTGAATACGCTTCTTTAACTCTCTAGCAAACACAGGAAGCTCAACCAGCATTCGCTGAAAATCTCTCGTACGAAATGTATTAATCGCAGAAGCCGGCTTAGTAAAAAAAGCATGCATATCAATTAACGAAGCTATGCCTTCTCTCAGTGCACGGATGAAATAACTTCGATCTTTTTTATCGACATTATCAAACTCATCTTCAAGCTCTTCTTCTTTAAAATAACCATCTGTATCGAGTTTAATTCGTAATTCATTCCATAATTTTGGTGTCATGTGCAGAACAAATTCATCTCGGAGGGAAAAATTATCTTGCGTAAATGTTGCTCGGGCAGTCGAAGAATCACCTATACTCTTTAAAACATCCGCTTCAAATTTACGTATGGCGTTATTATTTAAATAGGCTAAGTTTGGATTCTGTAATAGACCTGACTCTCTTATTACATTACGCAGTACTGATGAGCTGTTATCAATCATGGTTTCAGCTAAAGCAGGATAATGTGCTAGTTCAAACTGGAAAGCAGGATCTTTTAGGATCATCAGCGACAAATGAGGGGCTGATTCGATACGTTTGATTTCAGCTTGCATTGCCTCTACAAAATTACGGTCATAGATTGCTGCATCGTCGGCTCCTAAAAACTCTCTCACTGCTCGACGAAGCAATGGCGAACCCTTTTGAATCAACTCTATAATAAATGGTCCATTTAATTCTCTCCCCATTTTTCTCATCAGTGAAGACGCATCTTTGGGATACTGAATCATGTACTCTACTACTTGCTCTACCGTAAATTTATTCTTTCCTTTCTTTGCGACCTTAAGAGAGAGTCCTATGCTCACAGAAGCATCATCATGAAATATGCCGAGTAATTCATCTACTCTACTTTTACCTTGTTTGCTATAAAGTAAATTACTTGCCAATACCATTTTTTTAACAAGAGGATCATGTGCATGTAAAGCAATAATGGCGAGATATTTATCTAGTAATTTTTTAATTTCTTTGCTTTTTCCAGATTTAAGATGAGTGGCTTTCTCATACTGATTCTCTAATATCCAGAGCTGATCAATAGGATTGCGATCTAGAAGCATTTGACTCAGATCTGATTCATTTTCTCTTGGCTTAGCCTTGAGCTTATCTTCGAGGATGAGAGCGGAAATTGCTTTCGCAAGCATAGTTGAAAAGTAAAAAGCCTCTCCGCCCTTCACTCTAATTAATTGTTCACACATGCCTTGGTCAAAACAACCAGGATTAGCGGCTTGAATAATTTGAATCAACAAAGAAGACACGGCATAGTCACCTAACTCTTCATCCTGAGATAAGTCACGGCGTCGACGTAGCTTAGTGTGCTCCTGTTGAATTTCATACGTACACAAGTTAACCAGTAACTGCACCGCTTCTTCATAATTTCCTTCAATGAATTTCTCACGAATTTTATTGTATTTCTCAACTAACGCAGGCATATAGGGTTCAAACTTTTGTAACAGCTCGCGTAGAATTACTTCCCCTTTTTGTGCTGCCTGCGTAGGCTGTTTTGCTGGTGAAGAAACCGGAGTTCGCTCACTATCACTCTGCACAGGGTGTGCTTGTAATTGCTCTTCTGATTTTCGTACTGGTTTTCTGATTTTAATTTCTTCATCAATACTTTGTACTAAAAATTTATTAAGGCTGAATTCATTAATATTAGGTGTCAATATTTTTCTTATTTCTTGAAGCTGCTCCAAGCTCCCTCTATTGATTACGGCACTAACGATGGCATGTTTGTCGCGAGCGTTTTCAAAGAAATATTTAGCATCGTCGAGATGCGCAAAAAAATAATCAACCTTTTCTTGTACAGGACGCGCATCAGCTGCGGCTTTGTATTGCGCTAATCTATCACCCGTAAATAAACGAGAAAAAAATCCTTGCGTTGGATTTTTGCGCTCCTCAATCCATTTTTGAACCGCAAACGGTTTTTCTTTTGCTTTTGCTAATTGTGAACGAAGCGATCGTCGCGTCCAAAAACCCTTAACATGCTCTATTAATTTATTGTCTTCGATTTGTTTAACAAGCTTAGGGTTACCTTCATTGATCATGTCCGTCATCAGATCAACACGCGATGTTAATTCGCCTTGGAAAGCAACAGCGAACTCTGCAAACTCGGGATAATTTATCAGTAAACTGGCGAGATGAGTAATATCAGGAGGACGCGCATGACCCTGGTTAATTTCACCTCGCATATGTTGAACCTGTTTCAGGTAACTCATATACTGAATAATAGATAATTCTTCGCGGAGTTCCTTATCAGTATAGCCAGCGGCGCTACATAATTGACTGTTAACGGCAAGCTTCAACGCGAGATCATGATCTTTATTTTTCTTTAATACGTTTAAATATTTAGCTCGCAAAATGGCGATGTGTTCAAGCCTCAGTATTTTTTCATTTTGTTCTTTGCCGATCAAAGCACCATAGGATGCCACGGCCACAAAGCTATATATTTTTTCCAAAATAAATAATTGAACCAACGTTGGATAGTTAGACAAAATATTATTGAGTTCTTTTGTAAAATCAGACTTAATAAGTTTTTCAATCTCATCTTTATTAATAGAAAAACTGTTGATTTTAAAAAGATCAGGAGCCAATATGAGTTCATGCAGATTACTAGGACTTTCACTATCGCCGGAAAAAACAAAGATGCGAAAAGGCTTTTTCTTTAGGGAATAGTAATCGAGGACAGGTTGAAACGTTTCAGGCGTTACGTCACCGTTGAAATTAAAGACGACAGGATAGACATCAGCCTCAGCCGCTTCTTCCAGACCGTCCGCCTCTTCCATAAAAACGCCTCTCTATTTAACTTAGTTACTATTAGTATAGGTCATGATCCTTAAGGTTTTCTTAAGGTACAGGACAAAAAGTGAATTTTTTCATATGTTTTCGCTTCTTCCGGAGGAAGAAGGTGCCCGAAGGGCGGATGAGGGGGATCAAAAAAGCACAAAACTCGCTGTAAACTGAGGTTTCGACCACCAAACACAAGGA
>DASZBR010000012.1:0-24178 GCA_035943935.1 Gammaproteobacteria bacterium | reverse complement strand
CAGCCAATCACCTATAAATTTTAATTTTTCTTCTCGCGCATTCGTTTTCTTCCATCCCATGAGTAACACCTCGCTTTTCTAGCTAAAAGTGTTACCGATGATCCCGGTTTAGAGTGTTACCTATCAACCCGGTTTGTACCCCTTCGGGACCCTCTCCTGTGAAAAGGAGAGGGAAAAGAAGGTAAGTCAAAACAACTTATTAATACCTCACTCCGCTTCGGGACCCTCTGTCCTGAAGTGACGAAGGATCTAAAGGAGAGGGAAAAGATAATTTATAAAAAATTAATAAAAAAGTTTTTTTTCACATATTTTCTTTTCCTTCTCCGTTTAACCGGAGAAGGTGCCCGCAGGGCGGGTGAGGTTGTGGGAGGTGAGGTTGTAATCGTAATAAGCTACAATCCCCCCATGTTCAACATCATCCTCTACCAACCCGAAATACCGCCGAATACCGGAAACATTATTCGTCTCTCCGCCAACATTGGCGCAACGCTTCATTTAATTAAACCCATGGGATTTGAACTCGAGGATAAAGCCTTAAAAAGAGCCGGCTTGGATTATCACGAATTTGCCGATATTAAAGTCTATGAAAATCTCGATGACTGTATTTCAGCCTTAGGAAAAACCCGAATTTTTGCGTGTTCAACCAAAGGTCAGCAAAATTATGCTGAGATAAATTATCAGCATAATGACAGTTTTTTATTTGGCCCAGAGACGAGAGGGTTACCTGTTGAGATACTGGAAAAATTTACGGTGATAAAAATTCCAATGCAGCCGAATTGTCGGAGCCTGAATTTATCAAACTCCGTGGCGGTGATTGTGTATGAAGCCTGGCGGCAGAATAAGTTTTTATAACCTCATCCCCGCTGCGCGAACCCTCTCCTGTGAAAAGGAGAGGGGAAAAGATTTTTTTTACTCCGAACTCGAACCCATTGAATTTCGCATCGAGGGTGATCTTCTTTCTTCTCTTCCTTCTCGTGAAGGAATGGGGGGTGCATCTCCCCCTATGACGATGACTTTACCCGCTTGAGATCGTGGAAAATCTTCTGGATAACGTTTTTGAAATAATGCCTCTAATCGGTCTCTGTTTTCATTGATATATTGAGTACATTCTAGTATCGCTTTTTTTGTGTTGGTTTCTTTACCTTTTTTATCTTCAATAGAATCAACGCCAGGGCGTTTTCGTTTCGTGTCAGCCCATAGTTCATCGATAGTAGTATCACGCAAGATAGCGAGTCTAAAAACACCATACACTTGTGCGCTTCGGCCTTTTCCTTTTTTGCAGTGAAAAACCACTTCCTCACTGTTCTCTAGTGCAATCTGCGCTCGTCTTCCCGCACAATACATATCTTCTATCAGTGCGACGCGCTCCTCTGATATGTACACACTGCTTCCTGAATGAGGTGTAGAAAAGTCTTTGAATCCACCCAGTTTCACAAATTGTATGCCACGATCTTGCAAATCTTGAAGTGTGGTCATTCGAACGACAAATGCATTTTTCTCTTCTCCAAATTTATTCGCAACTACAAATAATTTTATGTTTGGATGGGCAACCAATATTTTATTGTCGAGATCGGTGAGTGTGGGATGTTTTGCGAGGTAAACGCCAGGCATCATTTCAGTGAAGAGTTCTACAGCTATGGGTTGAATGAGGAATCGGGCTGCGTGATAAGTCAGTCTCGTTACAAGTGAAGCAGGTGTCGCTACCTTACTTGCAGAGAGGGCTAAATCATCGGGAGGAACATCTAATTTAACTCTACTCAGATGTGTGTGGCTCATTTTTCTGTGATCAGGTTTTTCCGGTGTTTCATTAGGGACTTTAAAATGAGTGGAAATAAAATAGGCCAAGGATTTTGAAAAGGTTAATGGAATCTTTTTCTTTTCGCCAATTTCGCTTAACCAAGCGAGGAAATGTATGGTATTGAGTCTTTGAATGCTGAGATCATCAGAGGTTTCAAGTGCAGAGCATTTTAAAGCAAGATCTAGTATTTGTTTGAATTCAGCATAGCGACGTTTTTTTCCCTTTTCGCTAGGTTCTGCAGAGAGATAAATATAGAGAAGTGAGCGATGGTCAAGTTGATCAAGCCTTTTTAAGAATTGTGTTGCACTATCCTTTAATGTGTCTATTGTAAAGCCTAACAGTTCTAAGGCATGTTCTGGGCTTCTAATTAAGACTGGTGATTCTTCCATCTCTGCATCCTCGCATTATATTCAAACGAAACTATTGTATTGGCAAAAATCCGCATTGTATACTGCAGGCTCGTTACGCCCCCCAGATTTTTCAAATAACATTGAGGAGTACTAATATGCAACAAGAAGGTGATAGCCAAGTAGTACAAGCAGTAGTTCAAGAAAACTCCCTCACTCAACAAACTTCCCCCGGCATTTCAGACCGAATTTATCTCCACGCAGCGAAGTTTGTTGCTAAGTTATTAACAGAAGGCCCGTCTGATCATACTCCGCTCTTGAAAGCGCTTCGTGCTTATAAAGCCATTAAGGATGAGTCGACTGGCAATGATAGAAAAACGACAAGCGATTTTTTAGAAAAAGTACTGTTGGCACTCAGTGGTAAATTTAATATTGGAACTCTTGCACCTGATTCCTATAAATTTCTGGGACAAATAGGAGAGAAAGAGAAGGCTGTCTTAGGTGGCGTTCACCTGTCGAGTCAAGACGGATTATTTTATGCCTACAATTTATTTGCTGTCCTAAAACATATTTTACGTGCGCAAAAAAATACGAAAGACGGTAAAGCCTGTAGCAGCAGTTTTATTGTAATGTTATTAGAAACACTAAGTCCTATTTTTGCTCAAGGTAACGTGCAACTTAACGAATCATTGAGGGTGTTTGGTTCTAAAAAGAAAGCGGCCTTAAAAAGAGGGAAGTTGGAAGACTTGGCTGTTCTTGCCGAAGAGAATTTCTTAGGTGTTTTCGCGATGGAAAATAAATCCATTCAACAATGTATGGATGCTAACGCACCTGATGCAGTTCAGAAATTATTTGATTATTGTGCCATTAAAGAAGATGACTCAATTAGTAAAAAAAGGCCTGAAAAGCGTACAAAAGTGTACGATATTCTTGCAAGTTATTTTATGGCCACAACGGCAGAGGATTTCATTGGGGTATTTAAAGCGGTTCAGGAAGGCATACAGTCATCTCGTGCAGAAGGTGGCAATGGTGTAAAAAGTCGAGGCATGGAATTTGCACTGGTTGCGTTTCGTGACTGGTTGTACTACACGCTGTTTATCAATGAAGAATCAAACCATTTAGTTAAATTTACACCTGAACAATTGTCGACACTTCTATCTTATATGAGTTATTTTAATATGAAGATAGAACGTCAGGATAAGCCAGCGATTTTTGATTCTGAAGTTTCCCAATATGCAATTCATTTAATTGGTTTGCTTTCTGATAAAACAAAGGAAGAAAAAGTTGTTCTTCAGATTCAACTTATTGCTCGATTGGTTCTAACCTTGCCTGACGTTATCAATGGTCAAAAAATTAAGATCCCCATGAAGGCGAAAATGCTTTATGAGAAAGGTATTTTTTGGGCAGAGGCAATGACGGCTTTACTTAAAGATACTTCGTTAACTCCAGAACAGCGCAAAGAAATTGCTGTGCTCGGATTTATTTGGAATCGATGTATGGCAGAACTCGGTGTGAATGATCCCCAATATTATGTTCCTCAGATTTACGTGGGCTTTGATGTGATTAAAGATCATCCGTTAGCGCAGCCGAATATCGAAGGTTCTAATGTACCTAAACAGGAACTCCTTGCATTTAAAAATGAACTTACTATTTTCTGTCAAAGTAGCATTGCGAGAGTGCAAGCAATACTTGCTCCACGCTTGCTAAGACAGCTCCATGAGGAAGAAAAAAGTCTCGCAAATCCACAAGAGAAAAGTGTGATTGGTACAATTGAAGCGCTTATCCTTGAGGGTAAATACGAGGATGCCATTGCAAGCATTAAGAAAAATTTAGACATTGAATTAGTGCTTGATAAAAAGGAAAGAATGTCGCGCTATGCTAAATTGGGACCTCGTTGGGCACAAGCCATCACAGATTTATTAAAGAGAAAAGAGTCTCTTTCATTAGAACAGTGTTCGGAAGTAGCCGCTTATGGTTTCGTTTGGAATAAATGTATGTTGGATAGTGGGGAAACAAATCCTCAGTGTTTCACTCTCCAGCATCTTGTAAGCTTTGAGGATATTAAAAAAGACCCCTTGTTGGCCAAAAAGGGTTTTTCTCTTATGAGGAAAAAAGATCCTGTACTTGAAGAAGCGAGAACGGCTCTTGAGTATGCTTGTGAAGGTAGCGCTGCTCGTATTTTTCATGCACAAGCCGTGCTTGCACCAAAACATCCTCACCAGTCACTGTCGAAAACGCTATCAGTTGTTATGAATTTAGGTGGTGAAGAAGAATTTGAAGAGGGGGCTGGGTTTGAAGTTGAAGCTGAAGAAGGTGCTGATGAACAATCACATGTTCGATTAGGCGTTTCTGCAGACGCTTTAAATAGTCCAGGATCATCGGCCATGTATTCGCCTAAACGTACCAGTGGGGGGAATCCAGTTGCAGTGGCTGCAGTTGTTACAGCTGCTATTACTACAAATGATGCGCCGCCGGCTCTACCTCCGCGAGACAGTTCTTCAGGAGATGAACAAGAAGCGCCTTCCAGTGATGAAGCAACGAAGCAAAAAGCTTCTTCGCCAAGAATGGGTAGAGGAAGTGGCAGTGGTGATAATAACTAACTAATTTTTTCCGCAATCAAAATCGTTCCTTCGGCACGAATAATTTTCACTTTCGTGCCGAGGGGAAGATCTTCTCCCTTCACCGTCCACGTTGAATCATCCACATGAATTTTTCCACGGCCATTTTGAATCGGTTGAATTAACGTAAACGTTCGTCCAATATATTGTTCGGCACGACGATTTAATCTTGGATCATCAGTCTTTAATGGCCTTTTTTGTAAATACGCCCACCATCCAAATGACGTTAATAATGCACACGCACAAAACAAAAGCATTTGTGCAGTCCATGTCAGCGGAAATAGCCACGATAAAAAGCTGACCATTACTGCAGATATTCCTATCCACAATAAAAATCCGCCGCCGACAGAGACTTCAAAAATCAATAATAAAACAGCTAATCCCAACCAGTGCCAATAGGTGAAGGGGAGGAGATGGACTGTATTCATAAATTAATCCTTTATTTAAAAGACTCTTTTGCAATTTCCGCAATACCCGCAATCGAACCAATGACACTCGATGCATCTAATGGCATTAAAATAACTTTTTGATTGGGTGAGGTCGCAATTTTTCCTAAGGCATCCACATATTTTTGCGCAACGAAATAATTAATCGCCTGAATACTGCCTTTGCTAATCGCTTCCGAAACAGAGGTCGTCGCTTTTGCTTCTGCTTCCGCTAAACGTTCACGCGCTTCAGATTGTCGAAATGCCGCTTCTTTATCACCTTCGGCTCTTAATACAATAGCTTGTTTTTCGCCATCGGCTCTTAAAATAGCAGACTGTCGTAAACCTTCGGCTTCCAAAATCGCGGCACGTTTGTCACGTTCTGCTTTCATTTGTCGCCCCATCGATTCGACTAAATCTTTCGGCGGTGCAATTTCTTTAATTTCAATACGCGTAACTTTAATGCCCCACGGTGTCGTTGCATCATCAATGACATGTAATAACTGCGTATTAATATTGTCGCGTTGTGACAACATGGAATCTAAATCTAACGCACCCAATACCGTACGAATATTCGTCATCGCTAAATTTCGCATGGCGTTTTCGAGATAGCGAACTTCATACGCGGCTTTAGCGGCATCCACTACTTGAAAAAATACCACTGCATCGACGCGTACCATCGCATTATCGCGACTGATAATTTCTTGCGGGGGGATATCTAATACTTGTTCCATCACGCTTAAGCGTACGCCAATTTTATCGATAAACGGCACAATTAAATTCAGACCAGGACGCAGTGTCATGGTGTATCGCCCGAAGCGCTCGACGGTCCATTCATACCCTTGGGGAACCTGTTTAACACCCGCGTAAATGACGACAACCGCCAAAATAACCAACAAAATCATTGCTGATTCGAAACTCATGGTAAACTCCCGATTATGAAATTAAATGATGAATTCTTAAAAGCCCTCGGAAACCTCACGGTTTTAACAAACCCTGAAGACTGCGCGCGTTACAGCCACGATGATAGCCGACATCAAGGATTGGCGGAAGCCGTTGTATTTCCTCAATCACATGACGATGTGGTTCGAATTATTAAAGCGTGCTATGAATTTAATGTTCCGATTACGGCACGCGGTTTAGGTTCGGGTACACCCGGTGGAGCGGTGCCTGTTCATGGCGGCGTAGTTTTATCTCTCGAAAAAATGGATCAGATTATAGAATTTGATCCGGATAATCGATTTATTAAAGTCCAGGCAGGAATTTTAAATAAAACTGTTCAAGATGCAGTTGCCGAGAAAAACTTTTTCTGGCCACCCGATCCGGGAAGTGCAGCGATTTGTACCGTCGGTGGAAATATTGCGTACAACGCCGGTGGTCCACGCGCGGTGAAATATGGTGCAACGCGTGAAAATGTTTTAGGTCTGACGGTAGTTACTGGCACTGGCGAGACTATTCATACAGGCAGTTATACAACCAAATCTGCTGTGGGTTATGACTTAACGCGATTATTAATTGGCTCAGAAGGGACGTTAGGAATAGTCACTGAAGCCATATTAAAACTCATGCCATTGCCCAATAAAATAATTACCCTATTAATTAAATATAAAGATATCCAATCCGCAACTCTTGCAGCTACAAAAATTATGTCTCAAGCCTATATTCCTAGCGCGTTGGAATTTCTCGATGAGTCTGCATCGAAATTAATTAATATAGATGCGGGAGCAGTATTATTAGTGAATCTCGAAGATGAGCTAGCTGAGAAAAATATTCGTGAAGCTGCAGCTAATTCTGGATTGATTGATATTATTGTTGCGAGGACTTCTGAAGAGTTAACTAAATTATGGTCTGCCAGAAAGTCTTTATCACCCGCTTTAAAAACCTTATCTCCGCATAAAATTAATGAAGATATCGTCGTGCCAGTTTCTAAAATACCCGAGCTATTAGAATTTTTAAAAGCCATCAGTAAAAAATATGACATTAAAATAGTCAATTTTGGTCATGCAGGTAATGGCAATATTCATGTGAATTTATTGGCGCCGCGTGATGAAAATTCTAAGCGGGCGTTAAGTGAAATTTTCGAGAAAGTAATAAGTTTAAGAGGGACTTTATCAGGCGAACATGGGATTGGTTTAGAGAAAATGGAATTTATGAATTTGGCTATAGATCCAACTAGTTTAGATATTATGCGAAAAATAAAAACAATATTTGATCCGAAGGGGATTATGAATCCGGGGAAGATATTTTCCTAAATCCTGTCATTCTGAGGAATACCCACCAAACACCTGTCATCCTGAACGAAGCGCAACCCACACCACATCTGTCATCCTGAGGAGTGTCTTTTCACGACGAAGGATCTTGTTCAAACGGTCGTAATAAATTACGACCTTACTATACGCGGAGATAGCTTTAATTTACGGCGAGGGTTGAACGTGTATAGTAAGGTTGTAATTAATTACAACCGTGTCCCGTTTCAGGACTTCGGATAAAATATTTCCCCACCCGTAACCGGCTCACTCACACCCGTCGTTTCAGGCAAAGACAATGGCAGTTTCTTAACACTCCTCACCGCAAGCCACGCCATTAATTCTGCTTCCATATAAGTATTACTCCACCCCATGCTATCAGCTGTTTTTATTGAACAATCAGGTAAATAATTTTTTAGCGAATTTAAAATAGCTGGATTATTTGCACCGCCGCCACAAATGACAATATGTTTAATAGTTCTGGGAATATCTTTAGCAATAATTTTTGCAGTAAACGCCGCGAGCGTTGCGCAGCCGTCATGTAAATTTAAGCTATTTAATATTTCGGGATAAATAATATTATTGATGTCTAAAGACTTCGGGGGATTTTTTTCGTAGTAGCCTGGGATTGTTTGTTCGAACAAAACATCTAATACTTTCTGATCTATCTGACCTTGCTTCGCAAATTGGCCGTCTTGATCATATTTTTGATCTGATTTTGCTTGTACAAATTTATCAATCAATATATTTCCCGGTCCTGGATCAAATCCGGCTAGAATTTTATTTTTAGTCAGAATGCTGATATTCGCAATGCCGCCAATATTGACTACAGCCATATTATCTAAGCCTGCTTGTATCATTAACGCCTGATGATATAGCGGCGCGAGCGGTGCACCTTGTCCGCCGTGATCAATATCATTTTGGCGGAAATTAAATACAACGGGGAGTTTAAATTTGTTGGCTAAATATTGCGGGTCGCCAATTTGAATGGATTTTTTTTCAGCAGGATTGTGGTAAGTCGTTTGGCCGTGATAGCCAATGATATCTATTTTATTTTTAGTGTTAAGTAATAGTTTGGCAATTAAATCAGCATGTAACAGCGTGGTTTGTTCGAGTATTTCAGATTTGCTTAAGTTTCCATAAGAAAGCGACTCATGTGCGAGTCGCTTAATATTAAATTCACCGTCGGTCTCAATGAGGGCAGCATCGATACCATCCATGGAAGTGCCACTCATGAGGCCGAGAGAGATCATATTTCTCCGTAACCCGGTCTTCTTCTTCGACAGCAGTCACTGATGGCGTTGGGTATTGATGACAATGACGGAAGTTTATTCCAAAAGCTTCCCCAGCAACCTGCTTTTTTAGGACGTTGTTCCCATTCCGGCATAACCTTTATACCGTTACGCAGTGCTTCACTTCTGAAAATATCTTCCGAAATGATTCCTTCTTTACCGGGTTGTAATTTTTGTTCGGTGGTCAGATGTTCCATCCATAATCCAGCAATTTGCGTGGCAAGGGGATCAAGTGAACCATCGCCTCTCGGTGTAAACCATTTTTTGAGAATGGCATTAGCATGAGCCGGAGGTAATTCATCCAGAATGCCAATGATTTTATCCAGCGCATTGCTCTGTTTGATAAATCGTTGAGATCTGCCGTTATCATTAGTTGCGCAATTGACGTATTCCGCAAAAAAGGTTTGCAAGCTGAGCATCGCAAAATACGGAAAAATCCAATTGGTCGTAAATGCACTGATAGCACCCGTTGCACCATACGCATTGGCAACAATTCTTCCAGGAAGGCTAGAAAGTTCATCGACGGTTTGTTGTGCTAAGAAGCTCATGATGCGATACGCTTCTTGCGTATTAACCATTTCATTGGTTGCAATGGAAAGTGCGGCGAAAGCCATTTCAGAATATACAAGTGCGCCAAATCCTAGCAGGGCCCACGGAGCTAAACTGATGACGCTATCAATGGTTTCTTGTGGATTGCGTACATATTGCCCGAATTTTTTAGCACTTCCTAAACTTAATAACCAAAAAGGAACGAGTGCGCTGACAAAACCCAGTGACCACATAGAGACTTCTTCTGCTACTTGACCTGCAGAAGCCTCTGGCTGTGTGCTGTTGAGGGGAATAAAGGATGTTGTATTCGTCGTGTTGTTTGGGCTTGCGGCGATAAGTTGAAGTCCACCTGCTGCTGTTGCAAAAGGATAGCCCATCACACCGCCAATACCTAAAAGAACAGAGCCTGCAATAAAGCATTGACGTGCGCTGGACGGACCTTCTTGTTGCATGAGTTTGACGACCGCACGACCTTTCGCATCGAGTTCAATATCACCCGTGTGCATCGTCATAATGGCTCTGAATAAATCTGCTGCTGTAACTGTGATATTTCCTCCAGCTTCTTTTTCTTGTTGATATCGTTCATAAAGCGCGAACACCGGAGCAATGCGTTCTTCAGCTAGAGCAGGGTTATCTTTGCAGAGATTAAACCAGACTTTTTGCTGAGTTCTTAAATAATCTAAGATGACTTGGCGATGGGCGGGATGTGGGAACAATTTTTCCCAAAAACCTTGGCTTAAACCAACGACCAATTGCATTCCGCTTCCTATAACGTTCATCCATAAGAACATCTTTTCCCACCAGGCAAAAGCTTTTGTGCCGACGTGTTCACTGTAAGATAAAACGCCTGCCACTAAAGCCGCAGCGGTAGCAAAATAAGTATTTACGGCGTATTTTCCTAGACGTGCTGCAATACGTTTTGGAGTACTGACGGTGTAATCTGTCATCAGTGCGTTTTCATCGGGGTCGCCGATGGCATCAACTGATCGATTGACGACTGTTCGTGCTGCGTCGATGGTGTAGTTAGTACCTATAATATTGACTTCAATGTTTTGTTTCGCACCGCCAACCAAAAAGAGCCAATGTTGCAGCCAAGAGGGTATTGGGGTATCCAGCTCTTGTCGGAGATAAATGGACGCTTTGAGTGCGGTAAGGTTGTAGTAAAAAAGTGTTGCCAAAGAAACAGGAATTGAAGCGACTGCTTTTAAGGCAATAAAGAAATAAAATGAAACTTGCTCTGCAGTACTGCGTTCGCTGATCGGTGTTTCAGAAAGTCTGATTTGTTCCATACAATATCTGAGGAGATGGTCGGGAAGATGTTGGAGGTAGGGATATGGATCTACCGGAACGGGTTCAAGCAACGGGTGACTTTCCGTATCAACAGAAAAAATCGTGTCCTCTTCTTCGGGCTCGGAAGTACCTTTTTTATCTGTATTAGGATCAGCCAGGTTCACCACGGAAAAGGCGTTGTTGTTATTATCACCAGCTTTTGTAACTACCATTTTTCGATCACCTTTTTTTATACCCGTTTTTTCTTTTTCTGTCCTTGACATACCCTTTGGAGAACCCTCCGCTGAGCCTGGTTGTTGTCCTGCTTGATTCTCGACGCCACCTTTTTCTTTTTTGGTTGGATCTACTACTTTTTCGGCTGGAACCACTACTTCGTCATCACTTTGCATTTTTGTTCTCCTATCTTTTTCTAAAAAAATAAATTCTTTACTGGATTCTATAAAAGCCAGTGCTTAGCAAACCATTGCGGGGGAAATTCCAGATATCATGAAAGCAAGTGTTATTGGCTTTGTGCTGTAGTATATTCCGATTCTATGAAAATTCTCTGTCCAAGTAAAACCTTTTTAATCGGCGAGTATGCTGTTTTATCAGGCGGCCCAGCCATTTTGCTCGCGACACCCCCCTATTTTTCCTGGGATAATGAAGGCTTTTACGATCCCTATGACGGGTTAGGCGGGTTTGGCGCCTCGGGCGCTGAGTTTGTGATTGCCGCCAAGCGTCAGGGGGTGGTCGATGCCTGGAAACTACTCGACAGCTATAAAAAAAAATCGTTAGCAGGCAGTGGGGCAGATGTGGTCTGTCAATGGACCGGTGGCATGACATATTTTTATGCACGCGAAAAAATCATTGAGAGAATAAACTGGCCGTTTGAGAATTTAGTTATTGGCTTGATTCATACGGGTTATAAAATTAAAACCCATGAGCATTTGGAAAAATTAAGCCAGAATAATTTTAGTGGTCTCGAAAAAATAGTGTTGGACTGTTTGGGAAGTGTGCAGCGTAAAGATCAACGTTTATTTCTAGAAGCCATAAATAATTATTATCTAGAATTAGATAAATTAGGCTTGGTGGCTGACACAACAAAAGTCTTACTGAATAAATTAAAAACAAATACCCCTAATATAATATTAGCCTCAAAAGGCTGTGGGGCCATGGGGGCCGATGTTGTTTTGGTTATGATTGAAAAGAAAAATAAAGATACACTTGAAGCTTTTTGTAAGACCGAGAATTTAAATTTAACGTATTGTGATAATCAATTTGCCGAAGGGGTAAGACAATATGACTGAAGCCTCTATGCCGACAAATATTGCCCTCATAAAATATATGGGTAAAAAAGACAGTGTATTAAATATTCCCGATAATAGTTCTTTTTCATATACTCTAGACAATTTAAGAACCACGGTAAAATTAACACCTATTGATGATGCTAGAGACCACTGGGATAGCGCTGAAGATAAAACCAGATTTATTAAGCATTTGGATTTTTTGAGAAATAAGTTTAATCAAAAACAATATTTTGCTATTCAATCATCCAACAACTTTCCGTCGGGATGTGGATTGGCCAGTTCAGCCTCAAGTTTTGCAGCACTTACGGAATGTTTCATCAATACAATGCATAGTACGGTGAGTACTGCCGAAAAAGCGGCGTTGAGTCGTCAGGGATCGGGATCATCCTGTCGATCTTTTTATAAGCCGTTTGCATTATGGAGTGGTGAAAAAGTAGAAAACGTTGAGTTGCCCTACAAAAAATTTATTCATCATGTGATAGTGGTATCCAGTGATAAAAAATTAATTTCTTCCAGTCAGGCTCACGCTCAAGTCAAAACTAGCTTATTATATTCAGATCGCAAAATCAGAGCTGAAAAAAGATTAACCGAATTATTGAATAGCTTTAGACAGCAAGACTGGCAAAAAAGTTATGAAATTATCTGGCAAGAATTCCAAGATATGCTGGCGCTATTTGAAACCGCTGAAAAACCCTTTTCGTATTTAAAATTAAGTTCGTATTTTGTATTAGATGCGTTGAGAGATTATTGGGAAACCCATCATGATGGTCCGTTGGTGACGATGGATGCGGGACCCAATGTTCATGTATTGTTTCGTGAAGACCAAGCGAGCATGGCGAATATGTTAAGTCAGGCTTTTAGAGAGCGATTTACCGTTATTTAATTTAAGGGAAGAGGACACATCTTATTTATGATTGAAAACAAACCCCTCAAAGAATTTACAGAACATGCTTATTTAAATTATTCCATGTATGTCATTTTGGATAGAGCATTGCCGCATATTGCCGACGGCTTAAAACCCGTACAACGTCGCATTGTCTATGCCATGTCTGAATTAGGTTTAAAGAATTCCGCGAAATATAAGAAATCCGCGCGAACGGTCGGTGACGTACTCGGTAAATTCCACCCGCACGGTGACTCGGCGTGTTACGAAGCCATGGTTTTAATGGCGCAGCCCTTTTCCTATCGTTACCCTTTAGTGGATGGACAAGGGAATTGGGGATCGCCCGATGATCCCAAATCATTTGCAGCGATGCGATATACCGAATCAAGATTATCGTTATTTGCAGAGGCGTTATTATCAGAACTAGAACAGGGGACGGTGAATTGGGTGCCCAATTTTGACGGGACATTAAATGAACCTTCTTTATTACCTGCAAGATTGCCCCATATTTTATTAAATGGCACGACGGGTATTGCTGTCGGTATGGCAACGGATATTCCATCTCATAATGTCCGAGAAGTGGCAAAAGCGTGTATTCACTTATTAGAACATCCCAAAGCAACGCTTGAAGATGTGTGTGAATTTATTCAAGCGCCGGATTTTGCCACCGAAGCAGAAATTATTACTCCGCGTGAAGAAATTATGTCGATGTATAAAACAGGTAATGGATCGCTGAGACAACGCGCTATTTATCAAGAAGAAGACGGTGAAGTGGTGATTACCGCATTACCTTTTCAAGTATCAGGCGCAAAAGTGTTAGAACAAATCGCGGGTCAAATGCGTGATAAAAAATTACCCATGGTTGACGATTTGCGCGATGAGTCGGATCATGAAAGCCCAACTCGCTTAGTCATTGTGCCTAGATCAAACAGAGTAGATATAGACGCTATGATGGCGCATTTATTTGCAACGACTGATTTAGAAAAAAGTTACCGTGTTAACTTAAATGTCATTGGCTTAGATGGTCGTCCACAAGTTAAAAGTCTGGTTAAGATATTATCCGAATGGTTAATCTTTCGCGTTGATACTGTCAAAAAGCGCTTAAATTTTAGATTAGATAAAGTTCTCGCAAGATTACATATTTTAGATGGTTTATTAATAGCCTATTTAAATATTGACGAAGTGATTCGGATTATTCGCTATGAAGAAGATCCCAAAGCAAAATTAATCGCGAAATTTAAATTAAGCGATGAACAAGCCGAGGCTATATTAGAATTAAAGTTAAGACACTTAGCTAAATTAGAAGAAATGCAGATTAAAGGCGAACAAGAAAAGCTGGCTGAAGAAAGAGATTATTTACAGAAAATATTGGGTTCTGAAAAGCTATTAAAAAATTTAGTCAGAGATGAATTAAAAGCTGACGCAGAGAAATATGGCGATAAACGACGTTCGCCACTCGTTCATCGTGAAGCGGCGGTTGCGATTGATGAATCTGATTTAGTGGTAACAGAACCGGTTACAGTAGTGCTATCTCAAATGGGATGGGTGCGTGCCGCGAAGGGTCATGAAATTGATGCGCCGAATTTGAGTTATAAATCAGGCGATGCATTCAAAATGGCCATGAAGGGTAAAAATACGCAGCAGGCTATTTTTATTGATTCTACGGGCAGAACGTATTCGCAAGTTGCGCACAGTTTGCCTTCGGCTCGTGGGCAGGGAGAACCCTTAACCGGCAAGTTGAATCCACCGCCGGGTGCTGTTTTCTCAGGCGTTTTATTGGGTGAACCGCAACAAAAAGTCGTGTTAGCGTCCACGGCGGGGTATGGCTTTGTGGTAGACTTAGAGAGTCTGTATTGCAAAAACAAAGCAGGAAAAGCGGTGCTGAAGGTGCCAGAAAATTCGGGTGTAGTCATGCCCGTATTGATTACAGATGAAAATTCGGATTTATTAGCGGTCGCAACGGATTCGGGACAACTCTTAATTTTCCCCATTAAAGATTTACCGCAATTACCGAAAGGTAAAGGCAATAAATTAATGTCGGTTAAAAAAGATGAAAAGGTTATTGATGTTGCGGTACTTTCATCATCGCAATCGTTGATGATTTACAGTGGTTCTCGCCATCTGACATTAAAACCATCAGATTGGAAAAACTATAAAGGCGATAGAGCGCAACGGGGTGGAAAATTACCCAGAGGTTTTCAACGAGTGGAAAAGTTAAATGTGGAATAAGATTTGTTCAATAAAAGCAACGCTGTGTTATCTCGCGTTCATCGTTTTGGTGAACTCGATGTATCCGTATTTTCCGTTTATGACGATTGCGCATGCGCCGTTTTCAACGGGCGATGTGATGGTCGGTGCAATTTATATTTTCCGTGATTTTGCGCAACGTGAAATTAAGCACTACGTTATTATTGCAATGTTGATTGGTGTGACCATCAGTTATTGTTTTGCTGATAAAACCATGGCGATTGCGAGTGTGTGTGCATTTACGGTGGCAGAAACGATAGACTGGTTAATTTTTACCTATACCGGCAAGCCATTATCTCAGCGATTAATATTATCTTCGACGTTGAGTGCGCCAGCAGATACGCTGGTTTTTCTCGCCATTTATGGACCGTTAAATTTTGCGGGTTTTTTGGTGATGACGTCGTCAAAAGCGTTGGGCGTGTTATTAGTGTGGTGGGTGTGGAGAAAGAGACAGGCGGTTATTACAACACCGCCCCAAATTATTTCTCCTGGTATCGCTTAATACTTCCTAAGATTTCTTTTTTCGCAAAATCCAGACCTTTCCAGCCATCAATCTTTACCCATTTGTTGGCTTCAAGATCTTTATAATGTTCAAAGAAGTGAGCGATTGTATCAAGCGTATGTTTAGACACATCTTCATAGGATTTTACTTTCTGATACAGCGTTGAAAGTTTATCCACGGGCACGGCAAGTAATTTGGTATCCACGCCGGATTCATCGGTCATCGCTAACATCCCAATCGGGCGCGCACGAATCACAGAGCCACTGATGAGCGGAATAGGTGTGATGACTAATACATCAATGGGATCGCCATCTTCTGAAAGTGTTTGAGGCACATAGCCGTAATTACACGGATAAAACATAGCGGTTGTCAGAAAACGATCGACAAATAACGCGCCCGATTTTTTATCCACTTCATATTTGACGGGGCCGCTGTGTGCAGGAATTTCAATAATAACGTTGATTTCGTTAGGGATATCGTTACCGGGTTCGATTTTAGCAAAGCTCATGTTGTTGGGGTCCTTGTGGGAAGATTTCGGGGATTATACCTTCTTACAGTGTTTTTTTAACCATTCTGTAAGTTTTTCAGAAGAAATTTTCTTTTGAGCCACGTCTACTATAATATCTTCTGCTTCAGTTTCAGATGCGGTGAGTTGATAACCATTTAACACCAAGAAGTTGTAAGTTGAGACAAGTGCAGTACGTTTGTTTCCATCTACAAATACATGTCCTTGTGCCAAAGCCTGAGCAAGTAAAGCAGCTGTTTCAAATAAACCAGCAAGGCCCGTATAGTTTTTATGAAAATCTATTCGCTTTAGGGCTGACTCGAGCATTCCGATTTCTCTAAGACCTTTTAGTCCACCATAAGATTCTAAAATATCTTCGTGGATATCAATTACGTCTTCAAGGGATAAAAAGATGGTGTTCATAATAAACTTTTAACGATTGGCTAAGTTTCTAAGGGCATTCCCGTATTGCGCCATTGCTTTTTTTGTTGCTTTTTTCACATCACTTTTTGACGTTCGAGATTTCTGAATGGCAGTTTTCGTGTTAGTTTTTACAGATTTAGATGCGGCCATAATTTTCTCCAAAAAATGAATTGTATTAGAGTGAGTTCCAAAATGGAACAGACTGAACTTTCACTCAATCCCTTCTATTTATTATTAATGCGACAATACAGGTCGATGTTCTCTCGCCACCTCAATGCTGACTTGTGTTGATCGTATTTTTTGCTGAAGTTCAGGATTTTGTAACATTTCTTGTACTTTATCTAGAATCTCGCGTTTGCTTTCTTTCCATTCTTTCTTTTTCTCATTTTCAAAATGTTCTTCAATGCTTATATTAGGTTGCTGTCTTACCATTCGGAGAAAATTCGCTGCGGAAAATTTATTCGAACCTATTTCTCGAAGACCTTCAAAAATTTCAACCGTCGCGTTTTGATTTAATGCATTCAGTATCTGCAATAAAGATTGGGGACCTCCTTCAAGTACAAGCAATACATCACTTTTCTGCATAATTTTATCTGAGATATCACAATCGTCACCAAATTTAGTTTCTTTACCATCCTGGTTGTAAACCACGACCATTTGATTAACAGGCGATTTGCAGATTCGGTAACCCCAGTTTTCAATTCCGGATACGCACTGATCAACAACATTACTGACGAGACGCGTATGCGCATTACCACTATGTTTAAAATTATGTTCAACTGATGCAATGACGATTCCATTAACATCTTTTGCACCATAATTAAACAAACCACTGTGCCCAAAGGTGAGTAAATTGTGGGCATCAGAAACATAAGGTTCAACTTTTTCCATCGCAAATTGTGTGCCCGCTTCACTAAAGAGTTCACAGTCACCGACAAATTGCACGACTCTTCGAGTGTTTGTCTGTGCTAATAGTTGTTGTCTGAGTTTGTCGACTACATCGGTTTGATGGTTTTTTTCAACACACCAGAGAAAATATTTTGAACCTTGTTCACTTTCTTCAAGAACAGTGATGTCAGTATGCCCCGTGTTTTTTTTGAGTTGCTGGCTTGTTTGCTGAATGACAGCTATATCTCTCTCAGAATCAATTCTTCTCTGAAAACGTTTATGAATCTCTTGAGCTTTTAGAGCAATCGCTTCTTCGGATGTCGCTGCGTTGACCCAATCGATCTTTTCTACATAGAAACCATGTTTTTTGTAGTACTCTTGGATTGTTTTGGCAATTTTCTCTTCTTTTCCCTTGTCATAGTTCCGTACACCAGAATCGTCTTGCGGTCCTACAAAACCTCCGGGAGGAGGCATTAGGAAAAATATTGTTTTTACACCTTTTGTGCGCAAGATATGAAGTTCTTCTTCAGGCAATACGATAGGGTCATATGCATCTGGGTACACCGTTTCGAAAGCTTGAGTATCGATGAAGGTGCGATCTAAAACCGTGATGCCAGGATTTTGTTGAGCTTGTTTAAGATCTTTGTGTTGTTGTTCAAATACAACTTGGTCTGCATAACGTTGATCCCATAGATTACATCCTTTTTCCAGTTGATGCTTTTCGAAGAGGGGAGTAGCAGCTTCTGGAATAGTACAAAACCCCTGTTGTTCAAAGTATTTCGTAACGGCACTTTTTCCGCATTTCGATTGACCACTCAGTATGAGCCAGTGGCTAGCATTATTAGGTCCAAAAACGCCGAACTCATTCATCTTTTCTCTCCGAATTATTTAAATAGCCACACGTTCATCAAATACAAAACATTTACCCTCGTAATGCGCCGTTCCGCATTCTTTCATATATTCTAAAATGCCGTTTTCTAATTGATAAACTTTCTCAAAACCATATTGCTGTAATAATATCGCCGCTTTTTCACAGCGAATGCCACCCGTACAAACGGTTACTATAGTTTTATTTTTTAATGCGGGATCTAAACTTTCTGCTGCCTTGGGAAAATCCCTAAAATGCTGAATATTCAATTGGTGTGTATTTTCAAATGCGCCTTCTATAATTTCATAATCATTGCGCGTATCTAAAATATAAATCTCTTCATGATTATCTAAGCGCGTTTTTAGCTCCGAAGGTTTTATATACGGGGCTTTTTGATTAACAGGATCGACAGGTATGCCGAACGCAATAATTTCTTTTTTGATTTTTACCCAAAATCTTCTGAAGGGCTTTGTGTCAGATGCTGATTCTTTATAATGTAAATCAGAAAATAATGGATTTTGTTGAAGATAAGCCTGAAATGCTCGAATCGGCGCATGTTCACCCGCCAACATAATATTAATACCCTCAGGACTGATCAGAATGGTCCCGAATAAATTTTGTGCCGCTGCTTTTAAGTCTTGCTGTAGACTAGCTAAATTGTCTAAGCTTACGAATTTATACGCAGCGATATTTAGGAATGTCATATGGATTGCCTTTTTTGTAAAATTGTGCGCGGTGAAATACCCGCGAAACTGCTTTATCAAGATGACTACGTTGTAGCGTTTGCTGATCTTCATCCGCAAGCTCCTACCCATCTTCTTGTTGTACCGCGCGAGCATATTAGCACGATAAATGAGGTAAATCAGGCCAATTCTGCATTGGTGGGACATATGATATGGGCAGCGACACGGCTCGCCAAAGAGGCAAAGCTTGATGAACCGGGTTATAGAGTCGTCATGAATTGTAACGCTGACGGCGGACAAGCCGTTTATCACATTCACTGTCATTTGTTGGGTGGCCGACAGATGACTTGGCCACCAGGATAATTCCATGCAAATCAAACCAACGCTATTTCCTGAAGTACTGCTGATTAAGCCCAGATTATTTGAAGATTCTCGTGGATTTTTCTATGAGAGCTTTAATCAAGAACAGTATAAAGCAGGGGGTATTACGAAAAATTTTGTCCAAGATAATATTTCACGATCTATTAAAAATACCCTGAGGGGAATGCATTATCAAATCGATAAACCCCAGGCAAAACTGGTCAGTGTGACTTCTGGCGAAGTATTTGATGTGGTCGTAGACATTCGCAAAGGTTCGCCGACGTTTGGCAAATGGGTGGGGCAAATTTTAAGCGATAAAAATCATTGCCAGTTATATATTCCTGAAGGGTTTGCACATGGTTTTTGTGTGTTATCCGATACGGCAGATTTTATGTATAAATGCACTGACTACTACTATCCTCAAGGTGAGCGAGGCATTCGATTTGATGATCCGGATGTGAATATTCAATGGCCTATTGAACTTTCAAAAGCGATTTTATCTGACAAAGATAAAGTCTATCCCCGATTAAAATCATGAAGATTTTATTAACAGGTGCTCGCGGACAAATTGGCAGTGAGATTGTTAAACGCCTGCCTAATATTATTGCTTATCATAAAGATGAATTAGATGTTTCTGATATTCATGCCATTCGCCAAAAAGTCGAACAACATAAGCCTGGTATTATTATTAATTGCGCAGCATATACGGCTGTTGATAAAGCCGAATCTGAACCTGATAAAGTTTTTTTAATCAATAAAGCAGGGCCTGAAAATTTAGCTAAAATTTGCGAAGAGAATAAAATATTTTTAATTCATATATCGACTGATTATGTTTTTGACGGCACTAAAAAATCGCCTTATATAGAAACTGATCGGGCTAATTCACAAAGCGTTTATGGTTTAAGTAAATGGCAGGGCGAAGAGGCTGTTCGAAATCATTGCAAAAATCATTTAATTTTACGAGTCAGTTGGGTATTTGGTGAATACGGTCATAATTTTGTAAAAACCATGCTAAGACTTTCCAAAGAACGCGATGAATTAAAAATAGTTGATGATCAAATAGGCTGTCCGACGTATGCAGGTGATATTGCGGATGTTTTATTGCATATTGCGAAGCATCCAAAAATAGGCACCTATCATTATTGTGGTAAGCCAGTGACTAATTGGTTTGAATTTGCGAAAGTTATCTTAAAAGATAATCCCATAAAAATTATTCCCATCAAAACAACCGATTATCCCACCCCTGCAAAACGACCCCAGAATTCTGTACTGAATTGCGATTTATTTATAAAGACTTTTAAGATGGAGTTATCCGAATGGCAGAATGGTTTGAAGCATGTGAAGTAAGAGATGTTCCTCCCGGTGAACGTCATGTTGTCCAAACACCCGCGGGATTAATTATTATTGTAAATCTCGACGGAGCTTTCTACGCGCTGCAAGATATTTGTACACATGATGGCGGAATTCTTTCAGATGGCCCGATGATTAATAACGAATTAGTGTGTCCACGACACGGTGCGAGATTTGATATAAAAACCGGCGAAGCGATGTGTGCTCCAGCATATGAACCAGTTCCGACGTTTCCGGTGGAGATTCGAGAGAAGAAGGTTTTTATTAGGATAGATTAATTTTTTCTTCTAAAGCATTACCTCTTTTTTTTAGCATTGGGGCTTTCAGATTTTTTCTCAGCTTCTTCAGAAGGTTGCGTTGCTTGTTCATGTTGAGCAGCACGCATAGGACTGTCAGCAGGTTGTGCTTTTTTCTCTCGTGCAAGACGTTCGAGATAGTGTTGAAACTTGTTTGCTAACTTATCGAGAAGTGCAGGCTCAAGACTTTTAAATTCCATAATCTGGTACAGATGCGTAAATGTGTTTTGTGGCTTTTCTTCAAAAAATCCCAACCGCCCTAGTCTGTAAAGAAGTTGTTCAAAAATATCAATGCGTCCAAAAGCTGCTGTTGCCAAAAGTACATTGCTCATCAGATGATTCTCGAATGGTATTTTAGCGGGTGAAGCTATATGAGCCTTTTTAGCGATCAAAAGACTGAGGATATTAAAGTAATCGTTTTTAACGGTTTCTCTTTTTTTCTCTGCGTTTACTATTATATTCGAGACGATCACAAGGGCTGTTTCATTTTTTGCGTTTTTTTGATTAACATCCGCGCCTTCTTTTTGCAGTAACTCAGTGCATTTAGCGAGATCCCCCTCGCGTGCAGCAGCAAGCAATGGTGCATCAGGTTCATTCATCTCGATCATAAGGTCACCTCTTATTTGATTAAATTATGCTTCACACAGCAAGTATAGTGCATTTTTGAGGGACTGGGATGGCGTTAGGACGGGAAGGTTTGTTAAGGCAAAAAATCTTTCCTTCCTCAGAAGGAAAGATTTGTGCTATAGTGTACTCCTCGGGAAGGAAAGATTTGGAGGGGTATGCCAGGCATCGTTGCTTCATTACAGGCTGAATTTGATGAAAAGCTGCTTAAAGCGGAGAGCGGGGTTGCCCGTCATGTTGAGCTGCCCGACGTAAAAAACAAGATCAAAGTTGCGATTGGCATGCGTCGTTCAGGCAAGACTTTTTTATTATTTCAGGTTATCCAAAAATTGTTAGATCAAAAAGTTCCTCGAGAAAGCATTTTATACATCAATTTTGAAGATGATAGATTAATGCCCTGTGATCAAAAGAAATTGGCAGATATGCTCGAGTCGTTTTACGAAGAATATCCTCAAAATCATGATCGAGTGACTTATTTATTTTTGGATGAGATCCAGAATGTCACGGATTGGCCATTAGTTATTCGTCGTTTTTTTGATACCAAGAAAGTACAGATTTATTTGACGGGATCTTCTGCAAAATTATTAAGTAAAGAAATCGCCTCTTCACTGAGAGGGCGGTCATTGGCGACAGAGGTTTTTCCCTATAGTTTTCATGAGTTTTTGACTGCACATGATATAAAATTAAAATCAGGTGCTTTTCAGGGGAAACATCAACAGGATGTTTTATTGGAACAATTGCGTATTTATCTAAGAGACGGTGGATTTCCTGAAGTAATCGCGATGGATACTACGGATCGCATTCGTATTCTGCAAGATTATATTAATGTCGTTATCTTTCGCGATATTATCGAGCGTTATCATATTACGCATCATGTGCTCGTGAATTATCTGATTAAAACCATTTTGCATAATGTCGCAAGTCCGTTTTCAGTCAATAAATTTTTCAATGACGTAAAAAGTCAGGGTATTTCTGTTGCCAAAGGTACTCTCTACGAATATTTAACCTATATTGAAGATGCTTATTTGGTATTTGGTGTGCCGCTTTATGCGAAGTCACAGCGCAAGGTATATACCAATCCTAAAAAGTATTATGCCGTTGATCCAGGTTTGATCAGGGCTTTTACCTTAAATTTTGATGGGAATATGGGGCATCTTTTTGAGAATCTAGTGTATTTAGATTTAAGAAGGCAAGGCGCTGAGATCTATTACTATCTGACCGCTGAGCGTTATGAAGTCGACTTTGTTGCGCGATTCTTAGATGGGACCCAGAAGCTCTATCAAGTAGTTTGGGATATGAAAGATGAAGAAACGATGGCCCGAGAAAAGCGTGCACTCGTTGCTGCAGAAAAAGAGCTGGGAATTCAAGGTGAGATCATTACCCCAGCCAATTACCTGGAAAAAATAAAATTTTAGTGAAAAATAGATAATTAGGAATTGATTCTCCCGCCCGAGTTGACTATACTTCGCGCGATCAGCAGTCGTGAGAAAATTATGGGTAAAGTGGTTCTCCCCGCTACACGAAAAAGAATCTATCGGGGTGTGAGTTTTTCCCTCGGAACAATAGCGGTAATCAGCTTTTTGGCGTTTTTTTTTCAACAACAAATCGGATATTCAATTTTGCTGGGTGGGGTACTCTGGTTTCTTCCTGAGTGCTATGTGGTATACAGGCTTTTCCACCGCATCGAAATGGAGCCGCGACGCGCTGTGATGACGTTTTATCAGAGCGAAATTGTGAAGTTGTTGCTCGTCGCATTGTTGTTTATCCTGGTGGTAAAAGAAGTTCCCGTGAATTTCATTGGGTTAATTGCAGGTTACTTTACTGCGCAAATATTGTTTTTTGTGAAGGGCGTCTATTGATGGGGCAAACACCAGCCACTCCAGCAGAATATGTTCAACATCATTTGAATCACTTGATGTTGAATCTCCACACCTTTAAGTTGGGGAATGGAGGCTTCTGGACGATTAATCTCGATACGATGTTTATGTCGATTACATTGGGGTTGCTGTTTTTGGGAATTTTTTGGTGGGTGGCAAAAACCATACCGCATGATGGCACTCCCACTAAGCTTCAGAACTTTATCGAAATCATCGTTGAATTTGTAAATAAGACGGTGAAAGAGTCTTTTCATGGCAAAAATGAATTGATCGCGCCTTTGGCGTTGACGATTTTTGTCTGGGTTTTTTTGATGAACGCCGCGGATTTACTGCCAGTGGATTTGCTGCCCACGCTCGCGAGCTTATTTGGCATTGAGCATTTTCGTTCAGTTCCCACAGCGGATCCGAATGCCACGTTTGGTATGTCAATTGCGGTCTTTTTCTTGATCATCTACTATAACTTCAAGATTAAAGGTGTGGGCGGATTTGGTAAAGAAATACTCACGGCGCCTTTCGGAAAATGGCTTTTTCCTATAAATGTTACTTTTAAAGTTATTGAAGAAACCGTTAGACCTGTTTCATTGGCATTGCGATTATTTGGTAATCTCTTTGCGGGTGAATTGATTTTTATTTTGGTGGCTTTATTACCGTGGTGGATACAATGGACAGTCGGCGGAGTGTGGGCGATTTTCCATATTTTGATCATCGCTATTCAAGCCTTTATTTTTATGATGTTAACGATAGTATATTTAACCATGGCGCACGAAACGCATTAATTATTGAATGAAGAGAGGAGCATCTGATGGAAACAGCAGCATTGA
>DASZBR010000011.1:0-28410 GCA_035943935.1 Gammaproteobacteria bacterium | reverse complement strand
CACATCCATTAAAGCGTTTTGGAAATCAACTTCAACAGCTATTTAAATCCCCCCCTCATCCGCCCTTCGGGCACCTTCTCCCTCCGGGAGAAGCGAAAACATATGAAAAAATTCACTTTTTGTCCTGTACCTTAAGGTTTTATTAAGGAATAGACCCAGGACGGCGTCCGGATGGGTCGCATTCTCTCCTTGCGGGATCTCAAAAACATATATATAATTAGTATATATAAATAGGAGGGTTAGAACATGCACGTTACGACTGTTTTCAAGAACGGCCCCAGTACACAGGCCGTCCGCATCCCAAGAGAGTTTCGACTTCATACCAAAGAAGTATGGATTGTACGCGTTCACAACGGTCTTCTCATTCAAGAAAAACCCACCTCATGGGAAGATTTCTTCAAGAAAACACCCTCAATCACAAAAGAGTTCGATATGACACGCAAGCAACAAAAACCTTCAAATCGGGATGATATATTCAAATGAAATACATGCTCGACACAAACATTTGCAGCTATATCATTAAAAATAGACCTCAAGAAGTTTTTAAAAAATTTAAAACACTCGCTATGGAAGATTGCGTTATATCCTCGATAACGTTGGCAGAATTGCGCTACTGGGTCGCTAGAAACAAATTGTTGCATAAACGCTCAAAAAATCAGGGTGAACCTAATATTAATGAATTGGTGATTGATCATTTTGTCAGCCATCTAAGCGTAGAAGACTTCGATAGTTCTGCTGCTGATGTCTATGGTGAAATACGTGCTGATTTAGAGTCACGCGGCGAAATCATTGGTGCTGAAGATTTAATGATTGGCGCGCATGCAATCAGCTTGGACTGTACCCTGATCACCAATAATCTCAAAGAATTTAAACGACTCCATAGAATTCGGTTAGAAAATTGGATAGAAGATAAATCCTAACTGAATACGCTACTTTTTAGAGGAATCATCACGAATAAAATATTTTTATTTACTCTTCACACCGCCGGCGCTGTCCTCTTAACGAGAGCATTGTTGTCATTAGGCAATTCTGGTCGCAGAGCCTCGCCCATCATACCAATTTTTTCCGGACTTCTACTTCGAGGACTACCCGTTAATGTACCGACTAATTTTTCAGGGCTATTTTCTCGTGCTTTAGCCACGCTATCTAAAAAAGTAACGATTTCTGTTCTACCATATCGAACAGCCAAATCACGCGCGGTTTCTTCCTCTTTTGTTTTCACATCAAGACGCGCACCCTTATCTACAAGGTATTCGCATACGGCTATGCGACCATGCACCGCAGCCATATGAAGTGCAGTAATTTCTGTCATTCCCTTTTCAGAATAATTATCAAAGCAATGTGCTGCATTAATATCCGTATCACGAAACTCCTTAGACTCTAGAATTTCTTTACATGCTTCGAGATCACCACGACTTGCGATAAGTATAAGCGTCGTTTCACACAGTTGTTTAAGCTGTAGCTGAGTTTTGCGGAGCCTAATGTCTTGCGCATCCAACCGTTCATCCAACGATTTAGGTTTTTCCTCGACCAAGGATTTAACCACTTCATCCCAACCTTTACTCCGCGCAAATTCAACTGGCGTAGTACCTTTCTGTTGAAACCAGTGTGTAAAACCAGCTTGCGCAATTTTATTCCCTGAGTGAAGCGCTTTAAACATACCCCGCTCACTAAAAACAGCATTGAGATCAGACGACATAATTAAAGACTCAATAAATCTCGTGTCTTTTCCATCTAAGGGCTGCTGCATTGCCAACTGAATAAAATAGTGACAAACATTACTCTGGGTGAATCGTAGCCCATTTTTAAAGAGCGCAATTGCAGTAGAGAAACCACTTGATTGATAACCTCTAATCTTACAATCCACTACAGCACTCACAAACTTATCACCTTCTTCTTTTGAATTAATTTCAGTGTCCGCAAATTTTTTCAGTTTCCCGTCTAACACGAGATCTTTGAGATAAAAGAATAATGAATAGCCGGGTCGATTTTTCTTTTTTAAAAAACTCAAGAAGAAAAAATCATTTAATAATGGCACACCACGCTGAAGAATCTCTCCACATATCGGAAAATCATCAAAATCTTTGGCTGAATTTAAGGCTTGCAGCAAACACTTTTCAAAAACATCTTTATTGTTTTCAAGTATAGCCATCATCGTTGCACGTTCCAGCGCTGAATAAATTTCCATACGTTTATGTTGTGCAGCGATCAATATTTCGCGAACCTCAGGATCTGTCGCGACCTGAAGGGGTGACCGTAAAAGTTTATCTTTAGCAAAAACATCGGCATTATGTTCAAGCAGCCATTCTACTGCAGAAACGCTTCCACCCACGGCAGCACAATGCAGTGGTGAAACATTATTAGCACCTACCCTTTTATTCACTGATTCAGCATCGGAAGCAAGACGTGGGACATTCCCCAAAATTGCCGCCCAATGATAAGGTGCGCTTATATAAATATATTCTCCACATACGTCGACAAGTGCTGTCAACTGTTGCTGTCCAAAATCGTTCCACGCATTATAATTCATCAGTTTGCGCCGCTCGCCCAAATCAAGCAACCACAACACCGCAATAATATTTTTATCGTTAAATTTTAGCGTTGCAATAAAGCGTGCGATATCTTCTGGAGTACTGAGTGACACGATTTTCGCAAAACAGCGATGCAATATTTCTTTTTGTTTTTTGTCACTGAACACTGGCATAGTAGATCGAGCGTATTTGCATAACTCAAATAATTGATTAACATCTGTCGCGTGTTTTAGTTTTTTGCGAAAAGTATCAACATCTACTTTTTTTAACGCATCGGTTAATTCAGCATAAAGATCCACAGGAGGAGATTCTTCATCGCTGGAAAATGATGATGGATCATATTTCGAGTCATAAGGAGGAAGGGTATCGTCATCGATGGGAGTGACACTACCTTGTAATTCAACGGCGTTTTCTTCCACTGTGTTCTCCTGATTAAATGATCCCGGATTTCTCTAGGTCGAGGCATGCCTCGACCCTACATTCGGGCTACTATTACGCGAGATTTATCGCCGATTATTACGATGTCCCCACGCACCACCCAGTGCGGCTAATACCCCCACCGCTGTCACTGTACCCAACAATATTTCAGGGCGAATGTCTGGCGAAAATTTTTTCATATTTAATACTACACTCCAGAAAAGTACTAGCCCCAACAGTAATCCTTTTCCAGCACCCTCAATGGCCGTTTGTGGTGCAAGAGGTGTTAGAACACTCTCAGCAACACTAATATGCTGCCGAGCCGGTTGATTACGTACGCCCCACGCTGCTCCAAAACACGCACTGCCCAAAGCAAAAAGAAGGCATTTACTCGGACTGAGATCCGCAACTACTTTTAATAATAATACCGGCATTCCAGCATAGATTAATCCTTTCATGAAACCTTCTAGAAAACTCTGCGGCGCAGCTAACGTTGCCATGCGTTGAAAATAATTTCTCTCGCGTGGATCAGTGAAGAATTCATGCATAATTTTTCAGCTCCTTACATACTACATTCGTTTAATACTTCTTTAGCAATATTGACTAACGCATGGCCTGGCTCAGCAATCGCATTTCGCGGACTGTCTTTCCGTGCAGCTAATTGATATCCAATCCCCACTTCTTTTTTTTCTACTGCAGCATTTGTTTCACAGTTTTCTTCCCTGCTTTTGTTCTTCTTCTTTTTTTTACCAAAAGAAAAATCTTGTAACTCTTTTTCTTGCGCTTTTGCAGTCTTGTATTCCTCTCTTTTATCATGCAACCAATTAATCGCCGCAACATTACGTTGATCAAACGCTTCGACGAATAATTCATCACGTTGAATTACATCGGGATAACGTTTGTCGATACGACTTAGCATATCAATTACTTTAGTGGCATCTTCATCTGCAGTAAGACAAATCATTTTTTTGGCTAACAACATACACGTTTCTTGACTTGCGGCGAAACCCATTTTAAAAAGGATTAATGCATGCCGATCACATGCTTTCGCTGATGTAATCAAACTGTCACAAGACACTAAATCGGGATGTAATCCTTCGCGAACAAAACGCCCTAATGTAAGGCAATGCCTATCCGTTTTTTTCTCATCGCCTTCAGCCATTGCAGCAATAATCGTGTTACACAGATCTATTTTTTGTGGAGTATTAATAAGCGTGGCAGCGGCATAAATCTTCGGATACCTTTTCTCAAGATACCGTGGACTAATCTGTTCATTAATATAAAACAGCAATGAATACTCGTGTTCAAATTTACCTGTTTTTTCTGTTTTAGTTTTAAGCAATTCATCCAAAATTTTTCTATCATCTAAAGCATTTAATTGCGTCATGACCTTCTGAAATGCCTTACGTGTCTTTGCTTGTTGAATCAAGGATATATTATCTTTCATATAATTAGTCTCGTGTTTTGGGCTTCAATCGTATCGGGCTATTGTAACGACCAAACCTTAAGGTTTTCTTAACAAACGACGCGGGGGCGAGATTTATCTCGCCCCTACGGATACTACTTCCGTGGCGTACGTGGAGATTGATACGGAGTCGGCGTGACCTCTACTGTACGCGGTGTAGCAGATGGTGTCGGTGTAACCTCAGGCTTATTAAATGATACTGGTCGTGCGGGTAAATACAGTAGCAATCGAGCTAATTGTATAACTCCATACTTACCCAACCCACTGATATCATCCTTATCCTTGCTTTCGCTACTCATGGCACTTCTCCTTATCTTCGACGACCATGTGATACTTTGGAATTATGGTGACTAGCATCGTGATGCCCATGCCCGTGGTCATGGTCCACTGAACGCAACATGGAAAGTAAGTCGTTCATTTCTTTGTCACTGACTGGTGCTTTTCCTTCAACTTTTTCCGCCACCCCTTTTGGAGCAGCTAATTTATCGTGCTTCATGACACTCTCCTTTCTAACCCTAGGGCCAATTCCCTATATATAAGGTATAGACCATATTTTGGATTGTGGGAGAGGCGTTAGGACGGGCGAGGCATGGCCTCGCCCCTACTCAACCTAGGGACAAAGCCCCCACAACACCGTTTTATCGGTTATACTTAGGCTTAAGATTAATTAGAGAGGGGGCGTGTGACGTGGAAGATCCAGATAAAGACAGACCTTTAGAACGTACGTCAGCTGAACTACGGGAAGAAGACAAACAAGCAAATTACGATGACGTAAAAGTTTGCTGGACTAATTTTGTACAAGAACTCTTCAAAAGCTTCCTCTCAGAACATGCTAAAGAGTACAATCTTCTCCGTTTTTTAAACGTCATGGATGCTGCCGCCGAATTTATACACGTATGTTACTTATTAAAAAAATCTTATACGCCAGAAGAAAGACGCGCCCTACTCACTCAACTGAGTGAAAACGTAAAGTTTGATACGGTAGATTTGGAAGAAAAAGAAAAAGCCGCTTTTTTTAGACAATTACATGCCTTTATTTCAGGAACACTAGGATTTTTTCATTCTCTTAGCAACGACGAAGATGGTGAGTATTTTGAGCGTTTATGTGAGTGGATTCCCGATACTATCGCTTGCGCAATACCTTCTTATGTAGCACCTCAATCAGATGAAAAAAATACCGTTGCAGCGAGAGAATATTGCGAAGATTATCGCAAAAAAGAACAAGAGAGACTCGCTACACTCAAACGTACCGGAAATGCTATCGCACTGTATGTACATTGCCACAGTCTCCAATTTCCAAATTCACATATTTATCCACTGCTTCCTAAAGCCAGTGCTATAGAACTTCGTGTCGATGAATTTCGTGAACGCTATATCGGTTTGCGTACAGCTTTATGTAACGCTGGAAGATTAAGCCCTGATCTCAATGCGAGATTAGTCGCTGAAGAAGCGCAATACATTAAACTCGTCCAAGAAGTTGACCACCTCGCCTCCACTCCTTTTACGTTTACAGCCGAAATTCACGCTATATTGGCTGAAATTTTACAGCATGATAAGGCATCCGTTTTGAGATATTACGCCGAATATGGCAAGAAAATTTCACATCCAGAGAGAACTTTCTATGAGGTATTAGCAAAAGACTATTACGCCCTTTCTATATCAGATCCAGAATCCGGCCCCGAACAGGAAACTACCCGCGTTATCACACAAGCGCCTATCACAGGACGAGCACTGCTCGCACTTGGTGATGCATACGAAAAGTTATTTTTTGTGGGCAATAGATTATTAGGTGAAAACAATCGTTTGGATGCTGAAACATTAGGTAGAGTACTTGCACATTTTACACCGCTAGAACAACGCGAAATTTTGGAAAAAATGTACAAAATTATTTTCGAAAATGAAAATAATCTCTATACACCGGATTTGATTCCTTCTGTATTCAACAAAACTGGCTGCACCCGTTTGCAACTCAAACATATTAAGCTTCTGCAAAGTTTTTATTTCGAGATAATTCGTAATAATCCAACAGAACTTATTGGAGATCACGTCAACAGAAGTTTATTGCTGACATTTAAATTAAGAGAAAAAGATAAATCACCTCAAGAAATCGCACAGGAGCTTTTAAGAGAAGCATTAGCTCCGAGAAGTCCTAGGCTTTCCTTGGTGAGGCGGGATCAGAATGAATAATAGGTTCTTTTAAAGGAAGATTTTTGGCAAGGTCCTGCTTCAAGGCAAGAAGCTGTTTTTGTTTCACAGTGATCTGAGCTGCGTAATAATCTTTGACCGAAGTTGACGCAAATTCCAGCAACATTTTATCGTCTGGTTCGCCGGAATCCCCTTCACCGAACAATTCCTGTTCTAATTTATATTCTTTGGTTATTTTGGTTCTATTTTCATTAATAAAGTCTTCTAATTTTCCTTCTTCATGCAACTTGATCACATCCATCGGACACTGGCATGTGGAGAGCTCCAGATCAATTGCAGCAATTGCCGCTTCAGGAATTTGTTCCAAAACAGCAACGACTCTTGGCGTAAGATTTCCCGATTTAACAAAGCTTGCAGGATCTTGTTTTACTTTCGCAACAAAGGATCTGCCAAAAAGCGTGGAATGTGTATCGAGAAGTTCATCTATCCCACTTGGAATTTGACGTTGAAGAGCCGCTGCGTTTGCGACCATATCTTTGTCTTTACGGGTTCTTCGAGAATAATCGGTATACAGTTGAGTAAGTTCACTGCGTATTGCTTCTATATTTATAGACTGATCAGCTGTCCATTGTGGGGAGCCATACGACCAGTCGTTAAATTTTTTGGACAGTTCAGAAACCTTTTTTTGGTCGCCTAGCTCCAAGTGACGCATCACTAAAGGGAACAAGGGTCTTAACAGTTCATCCATACTTAACCTCTAAGGGTTCTGGTTTAGAGGCTATTCTACCACTAAAACCTTAAGGATTTGTTAACGGGACCAGAAAAAAGTCGACAAAAGCTGGGCATGGCCCACCCCCCTCCATCCCGTGTATAATCCAGCTCCCATTCGCACGAGATACCTTATATATATGAAGCTGTTCATCCAAACCTATGGCTGCCAAATGAATGAGTACGACTCATCTGCTATGGCCAACGTTTTAAGAAAATCTCACAACGTCGAAATGACGAAAGATCCTGCCGAAGCAGACATCCTTCTCGTTAATACGTGCGCTATTCGACATAAAGCCGAACAAAAGTTTTTCTCTGAATTGGGCGTATGGCGTGAACATAAAGAAAATAAACCAGACCTTATTATTGGCGTCGGCGGATGTGTCGCGAGTCAAGAAGGTAATACTATTCGCAGTCGCGCACCCTATGTTGATATTGTTTTTGGCCCGCAAACTCTTCACCGTCTTCCCGCAATGTTAGATGAAGTTATTTCAAAAAGACGACCTGTGATTGATATTAGCTTTCCTGAAATTGAAAAATTTGATCATTTACCTGCCCCACGCGCAGAAGGCGTAAAAGCCTATGTCTCTATTATGGAAGGCTGCAGTAAATATTGCAGTTATTGCGTTGTGCCCTTCACTCGTGGCCAAGAAATTAGCCGGCCGTTTGATGATGTGATTGCAGAAGTTTATGCATTATCAGAACAAGGCGTAAAAGAAGTGACTCTTTTGGGTCAAAATGTTAATGATTATCGCGGTAAAATGCACAATGGCGAAATAGCGGATCTCGCACTATTAATTAATTATATTGGCGCTATAGACAATATATTAAGAATTAGATTTTCGACTTCTCATCCTCTCGCATTTTCAGATAGATTAATACAAGCTTTTGCAACAGAACCTAAATTAGCGAATCAATTACATTTACCTGTTCAGTCTGGCTCGGACAAAATATTAGCTGCCATGAAACGCGGCTATACTGTCTCAGAATTTAAATCCAAAATTCAAAAATTAAAATTAATTCGACCGGATATCAGTATTACCTCTGACTTTATCGTCGGCTTTCCGAATGAAACAGACGAAGATTTTGAAGGTACAATGAAATTAGTCGAAGATATTAATTTTGATAATTCGTATAGCTTTATTTACAGCAAACGTCCCGGAACTCCGGCAGCCATCATGCCCGACAACATTTCGGATGACATTAAAAAAGCACGATTACAACTATTACAAGCAAAATTGGTTAATCAAATGGACCAACACAGTTTAGCCATGTTAGGCACAACGCAACATATATTAGTCGAGAGCGCCTCGAAAAAAAGTGAATTAGATATGACCGGCCGAACCGAAAGTAATCGTATAGTTAATTTCAAGGGCACACCTGATTTAATTGGCCAAATCATTCCTGTAAAAATCACGGATATTAAACGCGTCTCTTTACAAGGCGAAATGATTTCATGACCCAGGCTATTCATATTCAAAAAATCAGCAAAAACAAAAACATTCCCAGCACACCTCTCATCAAAAAAATCGCTACACAGGTTCTAAAAAACAAAAAAGCTGAAATTACTATCAGAATCATTAATAAAAAAGAAAGTGCTGAACTCAATCATTCTTATCGAGATAAAAATTATCCCACCAATGTATTGTCTTTCGTGTATGAAACTAATCCCATAATTATGGGCGACATTGTGTTATGTGCGCAGTTGATTCCCACTAAAGAAAAATGGGCGCATTTAATTGTTCATGGCTTATTGCATCTGATGGGCTACGATCACGAAACAGATAAAGACGCTAAAAAAATGGAATCTCTTGAAATTAAATTGTTGCATCAGTTAGGTTTTGGAAACCCCTACAAGGAATAACGGCTATGGTATGGCTACAGCGGATACGCGAAAAATTATTTTTGAAAGCAAAAAATCAAGAACAATTTCTACGTCTGTTACAAGACGCGCAAAAAAGAGCCTTGTTTGATGAATCAACGCTCGCGATGCTCGAAGCGGTATTACAAGTTTCCGATATGCAAACACGCGACATCATGATTCCGCGTGCGCAAATGGTCACCGTTGATGCGGATTATACTCTCGAACAAGCCATTCCCATTGTCATTCAAGCAGGCCATTCACGATTACCCGTAGTTGGTGATGAACCCAATGAAATTATTGGCATCTTAATCGTCAAAGATTTAATTGCGACTTTGTATAAAAATCAGAAAAATTTTAAATTGCGGGATATTTTACGCCCGGTGTCTTTTATTCCAGAAAGTAAACGCTTAGATACCTTGTTACAAGAATTTCGCGTGAATCATCAACACATGGCTATTGTGGTCGACGAATACGGCAGTACGTCAGGATTAGTCACCATTGAAGATGTATTAGAACAGATCGTCGGTGATATTGAAGATGAGCATGATTTCGATGATGAAAATTTTATTAAAAAACACAGCGAAACGACGTACATCGTCAAAGCGGTGACACCCATAGAAGAATTTAATACCTACTTTAACGCCAATTTTGATGATGAAGAGGCTGATACCATTGGCGGTATATTATTGAAAACGCTTGGACATTTACCCAAGCGTGGTGAAAATATTACCTTTGAAGGTTTTCGTTTTAAAGTCTTGCATGCAGACAATCGTCGAATTCGATTGTTGCGTGTCAGGAGAAATGTTTTGTGAGTCGAGTGATCTCATCCCAATTCATTCCATTTTTAATAGCCTTTATTGCCGGTGCCATATTACCAATGGCATTTGCGCCCGTTGGATTTGAAGGTCTAGCGATACTTTCTCCCGTAGTATTATTATTTTTATTGGACAATATTTCTCCCAAACAAGCTTTATTACGTGGATTAGTCTATGGCCTGGGATTTTTTGGATTTGGTGCGTATTGGATTTATATCAGCATTGATACCTATGGAAATACCAATTTTATTATTGCAGGAATAATTACCGCAGGATTTATTGGTATTTTGGCAATGTTTCCAGCCGTCATGTGTTATGTCTACAAAAAATATATAAATGCTTTTTTTGGTTTTGCATGTTTATGGGTAATTTTCGAATGGATCCGCAGCTGGTTTTTCACCGGCTTTCCCTGGCTATTACTCGGTCAATCCCAGACTAATAATCTATTTCTAAAGGGCTATGCGCCGATTGTTGGCGTATATGGCTTATCTTTCTTAACTGTTTTTACGGCCAGCTTATTTTATAATTTATGCAAAAATAACAAAAAAATATTAAGCGGTATTTTATTTGTTTTAATCTGGTCTGCTGGATACTGCTTAAATTATATTCAATGGACTCACCCTATTTCTGAACCCTTTCCGATAACATTAATACAGGGCAATATTCCCGAGATGACAAAATGGGATCCGCATCAAGCCTATAAATCATTGAAAACCTACGAAGCGCTTTCCGCCCAACATTTAGACAGCAAAATGATTATCTGGCCTGAAGCGGCCATAACAATGTTAAATGTGGATGCAAAGCCATTTTTAGAAGACCTCAACAAAACAGCCGAGCAACATAAAACAGCCATTATTACGGGAATTCCTATTTATAAAAACAATAAATATTACAATGGCGCAATTGTGGTCGGCGATGGTCATGGTGAATATCTCAAACGCCATCTTGTGCCGTTCGGCGAATACGTTCCGCTGGAAAAATATTTACGCGGATTAATTGGTTTTTTTAATTTGCCGATGTCGAGCTTTACACCCGGTCCGCAAGTACAACATTTATTGAGCGTACAAGGCATGAGTGTTGCGCCATTTATATGCTATGAAATAGCGTATTCGCATTTATTACGAACAGATCTTCCGCGAGCAGAAATATTAGTTACGATGAGTAATGATTCCTGGTTTGATCAATCCGAAGCCCTTGCGCAACATCGTCAGATTGCACAACTCAGTGCAGAAATGACACAGCGTTATATGTTAGTCGCAACCAACAGCGGCAAAACTGCCGTGATTGATCCATTTGGAAATATCGTAGCATCTGCCCCCGAAAATCAACCGGCGTTTATTACATCCAGCGTTCAAGCCATGGGTGGAACAACACCGTGGATTACCTTCGGTAATTGGCCTATTTTAATTTTAATGCTCATAGGTTTATTTTTATGAATATAACCATATTAAGCATTGGCAATAAAATGCCGAGTTGGATTCAAGCGGGTTATGAAGAATATGCGAAGCGATTATCTCATGATCACAAAATTAATCTTATAGAACTGTCTAAAGCTCAAGATATGCTTAAGAAAATACCATCAAAAAATTATATTATTGGCCTAGATGAAAAAGGTCTTTCTCATAATACCCAATCTTTTGCACACAAATTAGAATCCATAGGCCGTGATGTAACTTTTTTAATTGGCGCAGCAGATGGTTTAGATCCAGCCTGTAAAGAAAAAGCAGATATTTTATGGTCTTTGTCACCCCTGACATTTCCGCATATGTTAGTCAGAGTTATATTAATAGAACAGTTATATCGAGCTTTTAGTTTATTGAAAAATCATCCGTATCATCGAGAATAGTGTATATGAAGCTGATCATTGGAACAGGTAAAACAGGCCAATCATGCGCAAACTATTTCGCTCGCAAAAATATTGCCTATAAATTATTAGACACCCGCACGCTTTCTGATCAAGACAAAATATTATTGGCTAATACTAAAGAAATTATATTAAGCCCGGGCATAGATCCGGCTTTATTCCCTAATCATAAAATTATTAGCGATATAGAATTATTTGCACGCGAAGCTAAAGCCCCCATCATTGGCATTACGGGAACGAATGCAAAGGGAACCGTAACAACCCTCCTCACCAATATGATTAATGCGTGTAATAAAACAGCGTTGATGGGTGGAAATATTGGAATCCCAGCTCTTGATTTATTGGAGCATGAAATACCGGATTTTTATGTGTTAGAAATATCCAGTTTTCAATTAGAGATTACGGAGCATCTACCGTGTATCGCCAGTGTTATTTTAAATATTTCTCCAGACCATTTAGATCGTCATAAAACCATGGATAATTATATTGCGGCAAAACAAAGAATTTATTTGAATTCACAAAATTGTATTTATAATCTTGATGATTCAGCAACCTTCCCCCGGATTTCGCCTTCGGCTCTATCCGGGCTACTATTACCTTCAAAAATATCGCCTGTAGCCCGGATAGAGCGCAGCGAAATCCGGGGAAATATAATTGGCTTTGGGTTGAAAGATATTAACTTATTACCCATCTCTGAACTAAAAATAAAAGGCCTGCATAATTACAGCAACGCCCTCGCCGCCCTAACCATCGGCAAAGCCATTGGATTACAGTGGGATAAAATGATTGACGCACTCAAACAATTTCCGGGCTTAGAACATCGCTGTGAATGGGTGGCTACACAACATAATATTACCTGGATTAATGATTCCAAAGGGACAAATATAGGCGCAACGATTGCTGCACTCGAAGGCTTAGGCACAAAAAATAATATTATCTTAATCGCCGGCGGCCAAGGCAAAGGCGCTGATTTCAATTTATTAAAACCCAGCGTAGACAAATATACGCGAGAAGTTATTTTATATGGTCAAGATGCCCAATTAATTTCAAAAGCACTGAATAAAACTACCATCACAGATTCTCTTAAATCTGCTGTAGTCATGGCCCAAAAATTAGCCCAACCAGGCGATATTGTTTTATTGTCCCCCGCATGCGCAAGCTGGGATATGTTTAAAGACTTCGAAGATCGGGGTCGTCAATTTAAAGACTTAGTAAAGGAATGTATAGCACATGAAGTTATATGATCGATATTTGGTAGCCTCTGTCACCGCGTTAGTCTGCATGGGATTACTCATGGTCGCTTCAGCCTCCATGGTGATCTCCGATAGAACCTTCGGCGAGCCCTTTTATTTCTTATTACATCAAACTGTGTTTCTTATCGCAGGTGTTTTATTTTCCTGGTTCTTATTTCGATTCAGCATGGAACAATGGCAAAAGATCAGCGCACAATTATTACTGTTAAGTCTACTGCTACTCTCTTTAGTATTAATTCCGGGCTTAGGTCATGAAGTGAATGGCAGTATGCGATGGATTGGCATTGGGCCGCTCGGCATACAAGTCTCTGAATTTGCAAAATTAGCGATGATTATTTATCTCGCCAGCTACTTAGTTCGTCGTCATGAAGAAGTAAAGAACCGCATTCGAGGATTTGTAAAACCCTTATTAGTCATTGGTGTGATGGCCGTATTACTTTTAAAAGAACCCGATTTTGGTGCGATGGCCGTGATCGTTACCACCTCATTGGGCATGTTATTTTTAGCGGGCGTTAAAATTTGGCAATTCATATTTTTATTATTAATTGCGATGTTAATATTAGCGCTATTAGCTATTTCATCACCTTATCGCGTTCAGCGTTTAACGACGTTCATGAATCCATGGGCGAATGAATATGCCAGTGGCTACCAATTGACTCAATCTCTTATCGCCTTTGGCCACGGCGGATGGTTCGGTGTTGGCTTAGGTAAGAGTACGCAGAAATTATTTTATCTTCCTGAAGCCCATACTGATTTCTTATTTGCTGTACTCGCCGAAGAATTAGGATTACTGGGCAGCTTATTTATAGTCGGTTTATATTGCCTATTTGTCGCGAGAAGTTTATGGATTGGATTGTGTGCCTACCGCCAGAAATTATATTTTTCATCTTATACCGCGTATGGCATCAGCTTATGGTTATTAATCCAAGCTATTGTAAATATCGGCGTGAATACAGGGTTATTACCAACAAAAGGCTTAACGCTTCCGCTCATGAGTTATGGCGGCAGCAGCATGATGATAGATTGCATCGCCATTATGCTGTTATTCAGAATTGATTATGAAACGCGTGTGTATCGCATGGGCATTCATCGCGAGGTATGGAATTCATGAGTATCAAAAAAGTTTTGATTATGGCAGGTGGTACAGGCGGTCATATTTTTCCCGGTATTGCGCTTGCGAATGGCTTTAAAGAAAAAAATATTGAAGTTGTGTGGCTGGGCAATCAAAACAGCATGGAAGCTAAATTAGTCCCATCCCATAATATTACTTTTTATAGCATTGCTATTCAGCCATTGAGAGGCAAGGGTTTAATTCAAAAATTAAAATTTCCTGTTAATTTATTACACGCTGTTTTAGAAGCGCGTAAAATTATTCAAGAAATCAAACCTGACATTATTATCAGCATGGGCGGATATGTCGCAGGTCCGGGTGGAATCGCCGCGAAACTCTGTGGCATTCCCTTAATGATTCATGAATCCAATAGCATTGCGGGCATGACGAATAAATATTTAGCCAAAATTGCGACGAAAATATTTACCGGTTTTCCTAACGTTTTGCCGAAAGGTATTTTTACAGGAAATCCCGTCAGAGCAGAAATAGAAAATATTATTAAAACATCCGATGATTCTCAGCATAAATTAAATGTCTTAATTATTGGCGGCAGTCGTGGTGCAAAAGCCTTAAATGATATCGTTCCTGAAGCCATAAAATTATTACCCGAGAATATTAAACCCAATATTTTTCATCAAACGGGCGAAGGCGGAATGGCTGACTATGGCAACATTCCAGCGACCGTCGTACCGTTTATCCATAATATCGCTGAACAATATAGCTGGGCAGATATTATTATTTGTCGTGCAGGCGCTTTAACTTTAGCTGAAATTACCTCTGTTGGAATACCCGCCATATTAATCCCCTACCCTCATGCCGTTGATGATCATCAAACCAAAAACGCAGATTATTTAGTTAAAAATCATGCGGCTGACTTATTACCGCAATCAGAATTAACCCCTCGTCGATTAGCCGATACGCTTAAAGATATTATGTTGGTTCCGGGAAAAAGAGTCGCGATGGCGAAAAATTCGCGGGAATTGAGGAAAGAGAGGGTTGTTGAGAAGATTGTTTCTTTGTTGTTGTAACAACCTCACACCACACTATTCCCATCCAAATTATCCCATGCTATATTTGTATGACACGTATAACGAAGGGCCAAAACAACTATGTTAGCCATAAGATTGCCACAGTCTATTGAAAATCGACTTGAAAAGTTAGCTGAACGCACATCAAGAACAAAGACATATTATGTACGTTTAGCGATCGAACAATTCTTGGAAGATCAGGAAGATTATCTTTTAGCTGTGTCACGCCTAGAAAAAAAGACTTCATCACTATCATTAAAATCGTTGGAGAAGAAACTTGGGTTGGCAAATAAGAGTAAGCAAAGACGCAGAAAACGAGATTGAACGTCTCGACCATCAAGTATAACGCCGCATTATTTCGTTCCTCAAAGAACGTGTTGCGGGTCGTGAAAATCCACGTAGCGTTGGCCGCGCCCTAACCGGAAAATTCACAGGATTATGGAAATATCGCGTGGGTGATTACCGCATTATTTGTGATATTCAAGATTCCGTAATGACCGTTCTTGTTGTTTCTGTTGGCCATCGCCGAGAAATTTATCATTGAAACAGTGGCCCGGGTTACTTTTACTTTCTCAACAACGGCATTTTATGTCTGCGGTCGTTGTGGTCGATTTATTTCATTCATCCAACCTGTCGCGCTACCGATTAATGCAAACGCCAATAAAAACTCAATACCTTTAAATGGAGCTAAACGAAAAAGATCCAATGAAACACATAATAGCACTGCGCACATAATTCCTTTTACAATTCCTTCCCCAGGCGAATGAGGCATTCTCGTCGCAAAAGCGCGCTGATGAAATAAACTCAGCTTTGTGAACACACTCGCATTGGGTGGATTTACCTCTGAAACGTGCAATTCATTCATGAAGCCATGAGCTCCTCCTACCACACTCGCTGCGAGACACAATTGCTGATAATTCTGTGGCGTATATTTTAGAATTCCCCACTGATCTAATAGTCTGGAGAGGACTATTCCTGCTGTGCGTCCTGTGAAAAGATCTTTCAGACCTGAATTTTGCGTAAAAAATGCAAAAGGTTCTAAATGATCCCTTAATCTTGGCTGTTCTTCCTGCGCTCTATCTTCCACTGTTTGCTCCTATTCAATAATTAAAAAATAATTCACCAATCAAACTACGGTTGCCGACGAACCATTTCATTTGCCCGCCCCATCACGTTACCCACCACCGCACAGACGAATAAAAATTTCATGATTTTGCACGGTACGGCATCAACCAGATTAAGCATAGAATATAACAGCTGCCCAAATACAATTCCCTTAATAGTCCCTTCTAAGGGAGTATGTGGAATTCTTGTGGCAACGGCACGCCGAGCAAGCAAGCCCATTTTATCCAGAAGAGAAGCCTGCGGCGGATCGCGATCAGGAATATTCGGTTCATTCTTTATTCCAATACTTGCGCCAATAAAACCCATGCCTACACAGAAATGTAGAAAGTCAGTATGAGAAATATTTGCAAGTCCACTGTAATCCGCTACCGTAGCAAGTGTCATCCCAGATACAAATCCTTTCACACCACCATCCAATGCTGAGACAGGTGCGAGTGATAGCTGAGCTAAAATGCTTCTCCAACTCACCGCTTCTTGTTGATTTCCTTCGTTCATCAGTCACCTCTTCAATATTTAAAAATAGTATCTAACAAAGTAATAGCCTAGCTTATTACTCCCCTACGGTGTAGCACGACTCGGTAATTCACCACGCTCCATTTTATATGCTGCATTGACGTTTGCTAACAAGGGGATTTCTTCTGGTGAACGAAAAAATAATCTCCGTGCATATTTATAAAAACGATAAAAAACAGAATCATTTGCGGCTTCAGGTTGTACTGCGACATCAACTGCAGGTAAAACATTTTGACGTAATTTATGTATTTGATAGCTTTGCACCGCAACTGCTGCAGAAGTAGCAACAACATCAGCACTGAGTAATCCTATTAAAAGTTTATATCCCGCTGTTCCCGCTGCAGGATGTATTATCTTTGCAGAAAATCCCAACGCAGCGAGTCCCATCACACCAGCAATCGCAGTATACGCGCGTGCAGTTTGATACGATTCTAATTTTGATGTTCGCTCATCAACTACACTGACAACATTTTCATTTGCGGCTTCCACAACGCCTCCTACTTTTTATGTCCATACTGAACCGGAGCTGAATCAAAAGGACCCGGAGCCTGGCTTTTCTCTGCTTCTAACTGTTGCGCCGTTACACCGTACAGCGCAGGAATATCCATACGCGCATTGTTTGCTTTTAATAAGGCAATTAATGCGACATGATTATATTCAATGGCGTAATGCAACATGGTTTTTTTTGATTCGGGTTCTTGCCAATTAATATTGGCGCCAGATTGAAGTAAAAACTCAACACCTTGTAAAGTATTCAATTTACCGTGCGTTATTGAATAACAACATCTTTGCCACGCAGCATGAAGTTCGTCTGTAAGTTTCTTTACCGCAGCTTTAATCGGACCTGAGTTAGAACAATCCAATACTTTCTGTACAAACAATTTATAGGCTTTATAGTCACTGTATTTTAATTGCTCAACGATATCATTCACTTCACAATCATCTAACTCTGCAATGAATTGCGCTGCGTTAGCAGGCAATGCATCGATCATTTTCTTTAAGGGAGATTTTTTGGGGGGATTAGTATGTAAACTCCCTACCATGTTCACCTGAGATCCAAATGAACCCAACATAGCCGCAGTTGCACAATCTTGAGGATCTTCTCCTGCACAGTTTTGAGCACTCATATCAGCATCATTTTCGAATAAAACTTTAACTGTTTTAGTAAATGTGTTTGTCCCATTATCTCGCTTCATGATGATATGCATTGGCGTCATGAGATCTGTTGGGCGCGCAACATTCACCTCTGCGCCATTGTTAAGCAGAAAAACAACGGCTTCAGCAAGTTTTGCATCGTCTTTAACTTCTTCCATGAGTTTTAATAAAAGACGGCTTAATTTATCTTGTTTTGATTCCGCAGGTATTTGGCTTACCAAAAATTCAGCAGTTTTCATTTTATTTCTCAATAACGCAAGTCGCAGTGGCGTTTTGAAATCATTTGCGCGTCTTATATTTACCGCCGCACCCTTTTTCACTAAAAGCTCTGTTGCAGCAGCAAGTGTTGTGTCATCTTCAAATTTATCGATACATTTAAATAAAAGCTGAGTTGCAATTTTAGGATCCAATGCTGCACCGACAAAACATTCTTCTGCACTTTTGCCATCGCCTTTTGTAAGAAAATCATAAAGCGCTTGATGATCGACCGGGCGTAGTAAACTTGCTGCTGGCATCGGTTCAACAGTGGGTTGCACAGAAAATTCTTGCACCATTTTTTGTGAGGATGTCTGTTTTACATTCATATTATCGATGGCGGTTTGGATTCGGGGAAAATTTGTTGTATTAAATCCAATCGCTAAAAGAAATTGATATGCTTTATGATTTGAGTAACGTAACAATTTCACTATCTGAGTCTGTGTAAAAGTTGCTTCAACTTTTCTTAAAAAGTCCTGTATTTCTTCCTTTGGAATAGTACGAAGGGTGTCTTCATCAATAAACTTTTTAGCGGAGGCCAATAGCACTTCGGAAACGTCTTCTTTCATATTGGATAATTTTTTCTCTCCGCGCTGAAGCATTTCACGCAGCTTTTTATTAAAGATTTTAGTTAGTGCAATCAGAGCATCTTGTTCAAGCCGATTTAAATAGTCATATGCTTGCTTTCCTCGCTTATCACACAATGAGGGAGAAGTACCTGAAAAAGTTAACGCTGCAAATGCAGAAATGTTGTTTTGTCTTGCTACAAGATGAAGCACTGTATCTTGATTATCATTGTAACGAGCATTCATATCCACAGTCGTTTCACTACGAAGAAAATGTATGGCATCAATTTGAATAGCACCGTCTAATTCACTCGCAACCATAAACAAGGTCCGTTTTAATTCATCAGGACGAGGAGCACGTCTATTTTTTATAGTACGAGCGGTATCTATGTCACCACGTTTCACTGCTTCATAAAAACTTTCTTCCACTGGACACCTCTTCAGTAATTAAAAATAGTAAGGGCGTAATTCATTACGGCCGTTAATTACAGCGAAATTCATTACGCCTTTTGATTACAATCTCGTCCCTACCCCTACAATTTAATTTTTGCTTCAACACACGACTGAGCCAATTCATAGACTTTATTTAACGGTGACTCTGGCGAAAACATTCTTATCGCACCTAAATAAATATAATCGGTGGGTTGCATCGACCATGTTTTCGCGCGTAAACTTTTTATTAAGCGCTCTGCAATTCCCTTTGCACTATCCGGTTCTCGTCGATACAGTTCCAATACTACTTTACAAAGATCTGCTGTTGATTCAACAGACAACTTCTCTCTGAATCGTGTAATCGCATAAACCGAATCATCCAATAACCCATACAAGTTTAAACCCTTGTTTACAAAATAATGGGCCAAACTAAAGTCTTCTGATTGATATGCCGCTAAAAACGCTGCTGAATCAACATCACAAAAAGCAGCATTGTAATATTCAAACAATAAAATCATTTCTTTCGCAGAAGAACTCTCTTCGCCAAAAAAATTATTTATAAGCGTAATAACATGTTCTTGTTTTTGCTGCATATTAGTATGGTGCTCTTTATATAATTAGAATAATTTAAATGCTTACTTTCTTTCCATCACCGCAACTTTTTTCGTCGCCGCATTTTTTACAACTTCACCTTGTCTAACCGGACGATTGGGAACATCAGGTAATACTATCTCTTCTTGTGGTTCTGCCGGCGCTGGCGCAGGTGCTACTCCACGCGGTACTGCTGCATGTAATACCGACGCACCATATCCACGAACATTTGCAGCAAGGCGTCCTTCTCCAACTTGCGGAGGATATTGCATGACTGGCTGAGCGCCATATACAGCCAGAACAGGGGCAGCATGATAGGCATCAGGAAGTGCAACAAATCCTGCAGGTTGTGGTTGGTATTGCGGAGCAGCATTAACGGCATTTTCATTGGATACAGGAGCAGGTGGTGCAGAAGGTGCCGGAACTGCTTCAATTTGATCATTCGGATTCGCTACAGCTTCTTCTGTAACTGGCTGTTTTGCTGTTCCAAATAATGCATATTTGTTGTCGAGATCATCTTGTTTTAAGTCTTGAAGTGACGGAGCAACATTTACTGCCGTAGGAATAATTGCGCCTGACTCAGTGACCTCTGGATAAAATCCCGCACCTTTACGTGGTTCAACGGCAGCTGAACGTTGTAATTCCATCGAATTTCTACGCTGTCTATCGGGAGAATTTTTCACTGCAGCAAACCGGGCAATTAATTGTCTCATTAAAGGCAGTTTAATCATCTTCTCAATTTCTTTCGATACTTTCCCAGGAAATACTTTAAGGTTTGTATTCAGCAATGACATTAATCCTTCAAGTGTCGTTTGTTTTTCGACGTCAGCTAATAACGTTTGTTGTGGTTTTGAAAGTTTATTGCCATTGGCTTTCATTTCTCGCATAACATGTTGCTGCTGCATTTTTAGGACTAACTGCTCAACCTCTCTTGCAAGTACTTTATCTTTGTTTCGTTCAAGCATGTTAAACAACATTAATAACAGATCATCTTCACACCCTAATTTTTTATCATTTTTAACATAAAAACGCGTCAAAATTTTTGCGAACTCACAAAATCTCGACTCTTCCTTTTCTGTTTGGCGATTCAGTAATCGTAATTGAGTCAAAGCGACTTCCGTTTCAAACAGGTTCTTCAATATATCCTTAATAGAAGTTTCATCACAAAGCGGTAACATTTCTTGAGATTCTAGTTCTCGCTCATGTGTGAGCAAAACTGACTCAACTTGTTTAAACAATGCGCTACAAATTCCTTCATCCTTTAATCCATGTCTACGCACAATATTGGGAAGATAAAGTAATACCCCAACATTACACTCATTCGACTGCGCTGCACTGTCAACAACACGTTGCAACACAGCGCGAACATCTTCAGGTTGTAATCTATCTCTCAGCTCAAGTGCTTCGACTAACGCATTGATCTGCTTTCTGCATTGTGTAACATCACTAAAGGCAATTCGATTTGCACACACATAAAACGGCGTCAAATAGGTATCAATATTAGTCCGCATAGGATTGGGCTGTTCACGTCCACTGTCGTGCATCACATTAACCATGTTGCATAATTTTTCAAATGCTTCTTGTAGAGGTAGTTTTGCTAGCACTTCTAATGTTTTATAAAAATCTAACCAACTCTTATATTCCGCATCTTCATACTGACGGAAGGCATTGTTTTCTAAAGAAACAACTCTTAATCCACGATGTGTTGTTAAATAAGCTGAAACAAAATCTAAATGCTTTTTCACTAAACCACAGCCATCCATCGTGAGGTTTGTTAAGAAATTGTTTCCTAAAACAGCCTGAACACATCCGGTTCGATTAGCATCAGCCTCAGCAATTGTCGTTCCAAACTCACAGCCGCTCATGACGACTGAACGTAATTCTGTGGTTTTTCCTAACGTGATAACGGATTCTGCAGATAATGTTTGGCCTTTTAATTCAAGACCCACAAGATTGATACTGGATAAATTTACGCCAGAAACAAACGCACAGTTCTTTTTATCAAACACCAAGGTAAACGGTCCTGTTAATGAACTCGTTAATTGATTCAATCGAGCAAGATTTTCTGGACGGCTTAAATCACCGTGCACAATAATACGTGTGAGACCTGGTTGTTTTCGATATAACCATGAGACAGCCTGAACGGGTATTCGATTATCCACAAAAAAATCATCATGACACTTGTTAACTCTTCCGTTCTCATAAGCACTCACAATTGCATTCAACTCAGCTAATGTTTCCCTATCGATATCTGCGGATTCAGCGTTGGAATCAGACATGACTTCCTTCACTGCAAAATGTGACTCTAGCTTGAGCAACTCAGTATAAGTCAGCGTATCTGCTTTATATTTTTCAATTAATTCTCTGACAAGATTATTACGCTTAAGATCTTCTTGCTGTTTTAAGCAAATACGTTCTTGCTCTTCACAGTAGGCGCGATATCCATCCCTTAATCGTTGTGGCAAAGATTCCATCTCAATCTTACGGGAATGTATAAATTTAAAAAAACGAGTACCTATTTCATGAGTAAAATAAAAACAATTCTCATCTAAACTCATTGTTCGCAATTGACCTTCAGGAATTTTTTCCAACGCATCAAGATGTGCATCGATGAAAACCTGTCCTCTGAAACTGATATGACTAACAGCTGGGCATGTCAAATCAAATTCAGGTCTTAAATTGTTATAGTCAAAATACACCCGAACAGCCGAAGGATTTGCACGCATTAATGTCAGCATGAAATTCCACTGTGCGACATCACATACACCACGCATCTTGAAGATTGAAAATGTCGCACCCTTTTCATTTGGTAGAATTGCACGCGGAGCAATACTTAAACCACTCTCACCCGCTTTTGCATTATATTCAACGTCAACATTATCGCCCTGCACAAACGGCACAAATACTTCAGGTGCGCAGGCAATATTTTTAAAGGTAATATTTTTACGTTTGGCTGGCGCTTGAACCAAAATAGATTGAATGGCGGTAAAATGATTCGGATCAGCAAGACCATTAACGGTAACTTGACGATCCGTTTGCGCTAAAACCCATTGCACGGCATATAAATCAAATGGAGTTACTATTGTCACTTGTGAAGGATTCGTTAATACCGCAGCAATAGCAGACATATACTGAAACGCTTCGCGTTTACACAGCGGAGAAATTCCCAATTTTGCTGTCGCTAAAATCATCGCCCATAATTTTTCATCTTTAAGATCATCAAAACGCAAGTCGTTTGATTCCATACGCGATACCAGCGTGGGAAGCTGTGTCGACGGTGTACTAAAATCTCCACGAGCATTATTAAACAATCGACTTTGAATATCGAATTTCTGAGGATAAGTTTCTGCCAGTGCACAAATCATGAATATTATTTCCATTTCTTTTGCTTTTGTATCTACCCATACACTGCAATCACGTAACGTCACAGCAACACCCGCTGCCGCCGCTTGTTTTAAACATTCCACATGTTCATGGGTAAGTTTTGACGATTCAATCACAACGCGTTTTAAACGCGGATTATTCCATGCAATCGGCGGATTAAAGGTACGCGTGGTAAATACCACCTCGAAATCTGCATTCGGAGAAAATCGATCAATTAAAGTTTGGATAGATTTAGGGGCTTCTGCACGAATATGCGTAATTTCTGACGCGTCAATATTTAAGACAGGTGCTGAATGAGGTCTGAAATAAACATCATATTTATTCGTCGTACAATTATATTTAACCGTCGCACCACATGTATTGGCAGATAAAGAGGTTAATAATGTTTCACACGGTAGTTCTAATCGTTCAAAACTTAAACTGTCTAAGTAGTTGCCTCTGCTCGCGACAATCGATTGAAAATCATCTGCAGTCGTGACCCCAATAACTTTTAAAGGTGTTCTTTGTGCACTAAACCATTGTGCGACTTTTACATCCGTGCTCTTAATGTCAAGACAACCCTCAAATTGATCTTTCTTCATTACTGTGGCAATAGAAATTAAAATCAAAAAGTCAGGAGCTTTGTCGTGCATGTCTCGCGTATAATGTGAAATACAGCTTTTCCAATCCCGTGAAATGTCAGAAAGTTTGAGTTCACCTTTTTTATAGCGATCTAATGCGGATAATGCGACTTGAGAGGCTCTTTCGGATTCTTGTTGAGTTCTTTCTGCATGGCTTTTTGCGTCTTGTTCTCGTATCGCTTGTCGATTTTTTTCTTGCTGTGCGTTTCTTTCTTTTAGTTCTTTTTGTTGTTTCACCTCATTATCGACCCAGGCACAAAGCTCAGCGCGACCATACCAATAAATAAGAGAAACGCCTTGCTTTCTTGCCAAAAGTTTACGATCTACGGCAGCGTCATATTTTTTTTGTTTTGCGGCTTCAATATTTTCTGCTAAGCGCCGACATTCCGCATCTGTTCCATAATGATTGTATTCTTCATCTGCAAGTTTAAACTGATTCGCGTTATATCTAATTCGTTTTTCTCTTTCAGCAGCTGAGCCTTCTACTGACTGAATAACCGCTTTCCATGCATCCCAATTGCAATCATCCCAAGCTGGACGATACATTCCTCTTCCCTGAATTTTGCGTTGAACATCTTCGGTTAAAAGTATAAGACCACTCATCTGCGCATAGCGTTTGATATCTTCTACTAACGCTAATTGTTCAGCTTGTTCGTTGTATTCAGCTTGCATTACAGTCCTCGCTCATCTTCGTTAAACATAATCTCTAAAATTATCATTTCCTATTTCTTTTTCGGGACGACAACAATGTCGCCCTTACGTGTCAAATACCTATATTTTTATTGAAGTACGGGTACTGCTGTTTTTTTCGCCACACATTTAACAGGCGGTGCAGCAACCTCACTATTTATATGCCCTTTCTAATTGTCGTCCCGTATTTCTTTTCGCTTCTACCGCAGGTGCTCGAGCCACTGGCCTTCCTTCCGGTACATCAGGTAATTGCGCAACTAAATCGTCGCCTCGCAATACAGGTTGCGCATCACGTCGACGTACTGCTGCAGCAGTATTCGCAGAAGAAGTTTCTGTTCCGTAAGGAACAGGAGCTACAGCAATTTCATACGCCGAAGGAACAGCAACATAACCTTCGGGTGGTAATTGAAACTGAGGAGCAACGTGTCGATCACGTTCGCCAATTCGCGCTTCTAACTGAGCCACTTCATCTTCTTTTAATTGAATGAGCGACGGCGCATTAGGCACAGCACGAGTATTATTTCCAATTTGAGCGTCCAACTGTTCTGCTTCACCTTGTTTTGATTCCTCAAGAGAAGGTGCACTCGCGCGAATCTTACGTCCGACTTGATCATACAACTCATCAACTTCGCTGCGTTTTGTTTCTTCTAAACTTGGCGCACTCGCATTCGCCATGGGATCATAAATATAGAGATGCATGTCCGCACACAACAGACCCAATTCTTTTTCCCAGTCTTTTTCACGTAAACGAGTTGCACTTTGTTCACATAGTGCATCCACATAGCGAACCACTTCTTTCATTGATTCTTTCGCCGCCACTGCTTTTAATTCATCCAAGAAAAACGCATCATTCGGTACAATGCGAAGGACTTTCATTAAAAAGAGTTGTTTAATATATTCCTGCGCTGAGCAATATATTTCACCCTCAGATGCAGAAATACTGTTCAGATAACTTAAAATCTCACGCTCAGTTTTCTCATCCCCCGCAGGCTTCGCCATGTAAGATTTAGCTAAATTTAGAAATACGTGATGCATTATTAAAAATAATTTTTCTGAACTATCTGAACTATTTATATCAATACATTGATAAAGCATTTTTCGAATAAACGCTAAACATTCAGAATTAAATTGAAATTTACTCGATACCATACGCGCAAATATTTTAATAAGCAGTGCATCACCCTGTTTTCTATCTTGTTTATAAAGTGTCTCAACTAATTCCAGCATGACATCCCAATGTTTTTTCACCCCTTTGTCATCGGTAAGGGTAATTTCCACTGAGGGTGAGCTTTCTAATACCGCTTCAACACAATCTGTCTCAGCAGACGTTGCTCCAAATTTACAACGGTCCATGGAGAATTTTCGCAAGTGTTTGGTTTGACGTAATGTCGCAACAGCTTCTGCAGAAAAATTTAATGCTTCAAAACGCAGATCGTGAAGATTGGGATTGGATAAATCCACGCCTGGCACAAATGTGTCGTGGCATAGACCTAGCCTGCTAAACCCCAGACTAAACGGTCTTGTTATTGAACCTAAGAATTTATTTAACACGGTAAGATTCTCAGGTTTTGTTAAATCTCCGCACACACAAATGACCGGAACCGTTTCGAGCGCCTGACACAACCAGGTCGAAATACCCATCCATTCATCATCATATGATATCGAACTGGTCAAATGGCCCGGCAGATGAAAGCCGAAGTTATTATAAAGTTTAATATTCGGCAATAATTTAAAAATCCAATGCAAAATATTCAACACTGTTCGATCAACACCGTAAGGAATGTTTTTAGGAAATTCTATCCAGGCCCGAATAATTTCTTCGAATTTATCCGCATATAAATCCTCATACCGCAACGTACCTGTTTGATATTTTTGAATGAGTTGTTTAATACGTTGGCCATCTAAATATTCTTCATACAAAAATTTAATACGCGCACCGGCTTCCAACGTAATTTCACGGGAGTGAACAAATTCAAAGAAACGATCACGCATCGCTTCTCCAATAGTTTCAATCTCGCAACCTTCTAAACGTAGCGTACGTAACTGATTCGGAGGGAGTCGCATAAGACTATCGAGATTTGCTTCAGTAAATGATTGCGTATCAAAGCTGACATGGTTAACGTCTGAATACTGCGAATAATAGTTAGGATTAAATCCCACCGTTACTACCTGTCTTGTATTGTCTAAAACCCATTTCACGGCATCTACATCATCTTGATTATTCACGACAACACGCGAAGGATCTTTCAATACAGCAACAATGGCGGCTAATTTTCCGAGTGCTTCAGCGTTATACGAACCCTTTGTTGCAGCCAAGGCTGAAATTAAACTGCACATTTTTTTATCATTAAGTTCATCATACGAAAGAGTGCCTTTTTCGAGACGCGGAACAAGCACGCGATGAAGTTTTTCGGAAAGCGCCGTGTATTCTGCTTGTTCTGTTTTCGTAAATATCTCCCCTACAAACAAAAGTCTTTTGTCAGTTACCCAAAGCATGTGTTTTGTTTCTATTTCACCAGTATGTCTTACTCCACAATGCTTCAGCACTACATGCCTGCTTTTTTGAGCAAGCGCTTGGTGTAAGCATTTCACATCTTTAAATGAGAGAACTGAACCGCTCACTTCAACATACATCAATCGTGGATTGCGCCATTGAATAGAGGAATTAAATGTTCGATCGTTAAAATAAACACTAAAGTTTACTTCCGGTGAAAATCCGTCCATGAGTGTTTGCATATCGTGATAAGCTTCTGAAGAAATTTCCGTAGCTTTTGGCCAAATAAAATTTAATTGGCGCACTTGATAGGGAGAACAACGAACCTCATATTTTTTGCTACTACAATTATATGAAACCGAGGTCTTACATTTCTGGGCATTTAAATAATCTAATAATGTTGCCGTGGGGATTGAAAGTTCTTCAAAATTTAAATCCTTTCCATTCTTTCTGCCTTGGGTAATTCTCAGAAAATCTTTTGATGTAGCAATACCTGCGACCGTTAAGGGATAACCTTGTGTGCTCAACCATCGCGCCGATTCAATATCCGCATCAGAGGAAATCGTAATAAACGAATCCTTACAAAGGGGACTCAGTTCTATTGCAATTTTGCGTAACACACGAAAAATAAATTCTTCGCTAGGTGCGGGGGTATGGTTAAGGACAGTTGTTTTCCAGAACTCATCAATTTCATCCAGAGTTAATTTATCTGTTCGATAACGACTTGCCGCTTGCTCAATAATTCTATGACTTAATTCCTCTTCAAATTGTAATTTTGCAAGAAAATATGTTGTTGAAAAAGTAGTTGAACCTTCTATGAGTTGTGCCTCTTGTCCAACGCTCGTCGCTTTAACAACTGATTTTGCAGTAGGCGCAGTTCGCCACAAGTGTTCCCAATGAGCCCAAGCACACTGAATTGTGCCGAGTGTTTTAAATGTTGGAGGAACTTCAACCTTATGAAGATGGCACATTGCTTGTGCGTAATCAAAAATTTCTTGTTGATGAGCCGCGTCTAAGCGTGGGGTTACTTCTTGCATAAATGAGCTCTAACATTAAGTTGAACTAAAAATTATTTGCCCACCCCTCAGTGGGTCAAACAGATGGGGTATTTTACCTGTGAAACCTTAAGGTTTTCTTAAGGTACAGGACAAAAAGTGAATTTTTTCATATGTTTTCGCTTCTCCCGGAGGAAGAAGGTGCCCGAAGGGCGGATGAGGGGGATCAAAAAAGCACAAAACTCGCTGTAAACTGAGGTTTCGACCACCAAACACAAGGAGTGTTTAATGCCTCAGTTCAGCGAGTTGTTAGGGATATTATCAAACAG